>NZ_JBKFEH010000048.1:0-545 GCF_053572355.1 Duganella kummerowiae | reverse complement strand
ATCACCGGCTTGTCCGGATCGCCGCCCATGAAGGCCACCAGCACCTCGGTGCCCACGCGCGGCAGGCCCAGGAAGCCGCATTGGCCATCGCTGCCGGGGCCATTCCCGGCCCAGCTGGTCGCTACCCGCACCCAGGCCGAATCCTCGGCGCTGTCGGCCGCGCCGCGGCCGTTGCTGTGGTCTTCCGGGCGCGTGCCCGGGAAGCGGATTTTGACCCGGCCCAGGTCATCGCAATACACCTCCTCGCCCTGGGGCCCGACCACGATGGCGCTTTGCATCTGCACCGGCGGCAGGTCGGTGAGCGCGTCGTAGGCGGCCACGATGGGAATGCCACGCCGTACCGCCGTGAACTGCACCTGGGTGCGCAGCGGGCCCTTGGCCACGCGCTCGGCCAGCGCAGCCTCCGGTTCGCTCCAGCGGCTGCGCAGGAACAACCGTTCGACGCGCTCGGCCAGCGCCGTGAGCAGGTTGTTGCGCGCGGCGATGCGCATGGCCGTCACCACGAATTCGCGCTCCTGCGGCGGATGGCGGTCGATCTCGGGATG
>NZ_JBKFEH010000047.1:0-668 GCF_053572355.1 Duganella kummerowiae | reverse complement strand
GGAGTGCCCGAAAGGGAACCTTTACACAGGTGCTGCATGGCTGTCGTCAGCTCGTGTCGTGAGATGTTGGGTTAAGTCCCGCAACGAGCGCAACCCTTGTCATTAGTTGCTACGAAAGGGCACTCTAATGAGACTGCCGGTGACAAACCGGAGGAAGGTGGGGATGACGTCAAGTCCTCATGGCCCTTATGGGTAGGGCTTCACACGTCATACAATGGTACATACAGAGGGCCGCCAACCCGCGAGGGGGAGCTAATCCCAGAAAGTGTATCGTAGTCCGGATTGTAGTCTGCAACTCGACTGCATGAAGTTGGAATCGCTAGTAATCGCGGATCAGCATGTCGCGGTGAATACGTTCCCGGGTCTTGTACACACCGCCCGTCACACCATGGGAGCGGGTTTTACCAGAAGTAGGTAGCTTAACCGCAAGGAGGGCGCTTACCACGGTAGGATTCGTGACTGGGGTGAAGTCGTAACAAGGTAGCCGTATCGGAAGGTGCGGCTGGATCACCTCCTTTCTAGAGTGGCACTGATCTTCGGATCACATCAAGCGTTCACACTTATCGACTGTAGAGAAGAAGAACAGCATCGGGTCTGTAGCTCAGCTGGTTAGAGCACCGTGTTGATAACGCGGGGGTCGTTGGTTCGAGCCCAACCAGACCCACCAA
>NZ_JBKFEH010000046.1:0-790 GCF_053572355.1 Duganella kummerowiae | reverse complement strand
GCAGCAGGACGCGCTGCTGGAACAACAGAACCGCCTGCAGGAGCTGGCACGCGCCAAAGGTGCGCTGGAGCGTGAACTTGGCACACTCAAGCACACGCTCGCTTCGTCGGACTACCGCGGCGCCAACTCGGAGACCGCGCTGGAAGGAGAAATGCAAGCGCTGGACCAGCAAATGGCCGAATACCAGGCGCGCCGGAGCGCAGTGGTTACCGCGCCCAGCGACGGCAAGGTCACTGCGGTCTTGCTGGAGCCAGGCCAGCGCGTGGAGACGGCACAGCCTTTGCTATCCATCCTACCGGCCGGCTCAGCGCTAACCGCGCAATTGCTTATACCGAGCCGCGCAGTGGGTTTCGTCCGCCGGGAACAGCCGGTTTCGCTACGCTATGACGCCTTTCCTTACCAACGCTTCGGCAGTTATTCAGGACGCGTGGTGCAGGTGGATCGTACGATACTGACACGCGATCTGCCGGGCATGCCGCTGCGTATCAATGAACCGGTGTACCGCGCGACCGTGCTGCTGGGGAGCCAGCATGTGAGCGCCTACGGTGCGCCCGTCGCGCTCCAAGCCGGCATGCTGCTGAGCGCTGACATTGCCGTGGACCGGCGATCACTGCTGGAATGGCTGCTGGATCCGCTCTACTCGCTGCGCAAGGGCTAATATGGAGCGTCTTTTTCATTGGGGCGGTGGGCGGCATCTCCCGCTCATCCTGCAGGATGAAGCTGCCGAATGCGGCCTGGCCTGCCTCGCGATGATTGCAAGCTACCACGGCCACGAGCTGGACATGAATAG
>NZ_JBKFEH010000045.1:0-806 GCF_053572355.1 Duganella kummerowiae | reverse complement strand
TTCACGCCGGGCAGCCGGCGCAGCTGCGCCTCCACCTCGCCGGCCTCGATGCGCATGCCGCGCAGCTTGATCTGGTGGTCGCGCCGGCCCTGGTAGCTGAGGCGCCCGTCCGGCAGCCAGCGCGCCAGGTCGCCGCTGCGGTACAGCCGCTGGCCGGGCTGGAACGGATCGTCGACGAAGCGCTGCGCGCTCAGTTCCGGCTGGTGCAGGTAGCCCAGCGCCAGGCCCGCTCCGCCGATGTACAGTTCGCCCACCGCGCCCTGCGGCAGCAGCCCGCCCTGTTCGTCCAGCACGTAGGCGCGGCTGTTGGCGATCGGCCGTCCGATCGCCACCCCGCCCTCGGCGCTGTACTCATCCCAGGTGACGTCGGCCCCCACCTCGGTCGAGCCGTAGATGTTGAGCAGGCGCGCTCCCGGCAGCGCGGCCCGCACGCGCGCCGCCAGTTCCGCGCCCAGCGCCTCGCCGCTGCTGGCCACCTGGCGCAGCGCCAGGGCGCCCAGGCCCGGATGTCCGGCCAGCGCCTCCAGCAGCGACGGCACCAGCGTGATGCGGCTGATCCGGTGTTCGGCCAGGGTCGCCACCAGCAGGTCGAGGTCGCGCACCGCCTCGTCGGCGATCACCACCAGCGGCGCGCCCTCGGCCAGCGGCTGGAACACCTCGGCCACGTGGTCCACGAAGTTCAGCGAGGTCTTCTGGCAGTACACCTCGTCCGGCCCCGCCGGGTAGGTGGCGCGCATCCATTGCAGGCGGTTGGCGATGGCGCGGTGCGGCATCAGCACCGCCTTCGGCGTGCCGGTCGAGCCGGA
>NZ_JBKFEH010000044.1:0-919 GCF_053572355.1 Duganella kummerowiae | reverse complement strand
AGCTCGTTGATACGGCCATTGAAGCGCTCGACCATGCCGTTGGTTTGTGGATGACGAGGTGGCGCCAGGCGGTGTTCAATACCCATGCCGGCGCAGACCTTATCGAACACATGCCGGCCGCTGGGTTTCTTGTCCTTGGTCGTGAAGCGGTCCGTAAACTGCGAGCCGTTGTCGGTCAGGATCTTGGCGATTTTGATGGGTGAGGCCTGCTTCAACCGCCGTAGAAAATCGATGCTGCTGGTGTCGCTCATGTCGTGATAGATGTGCAGGAAGACCCAGCGCGTGGCGCGGTCGATGGCCACGAACAAATAGCGGCGCGAGGTTTCATCGGGCATCTGCGGCAGGTACTTGATGTCGATGTGAACGAAGCCTGGTTCGTAGTCCTTGAAGGTCTTCTTGGCCGAGATCGTTTCTCCCTCGGCCTTGGGAATGACGTCCTCCAGACGCGCCATGCCTTCGCGTTTGAGCAGGCGGGCGATGCCGGAGCGCGAGGCGTCGGCGTTGATGTACTGCTTGGTGATGTAGACCAGGTCGTCGAGCGGCAAGTACAGCGTTTGGCGCAGCGATAGCACAATGGCCTCCTGCGCTTCGCTCAAGGTCGTATGCAGGGTATGGGCACGATGGGAGCGGTCTTGAACATCGTCACGCTTAAGCCATTTGGCTGCCGTGGATCGCGTGACGTTGAAGACCTTGGCCGCCTGCCGGTCTGACAGCCCGGAGTCCTTGATCTCCTGGCGGATTTTGGGAGTGGTACGGGCTTGTGGGTGAATGCGCATAGTCATGCTCTCGATGTCTCCAGTGCGATCTTGCGGGGGCGCGATGATCGCGGCGACAGGTCTGCGATCAGTTCCTCCAGTATGACCTTGGCGCGAAACAAAGGCCAGCTACGACGAGGGATATGATCGCACGGAACTAAACA
>NZ_JBKFEH010000043.1:0-941 GCF_053572355.1 Duganella kummerowiae | reverse complement strand
ACCTGGCTGGTGGTCAGGCCGGCCAGGTCGGCCACGTCGATGGCGGCGATGGCCTTGCTGGACAGGGCGGCAGTCTGGGCAGTGGTCAGGGCGCCCACTTGCGAGGACGTCAGGGCCACGGCCTGGTCGGTGGTCAGCGAGGCGATACCGGCGCTGCTGATGGCTACCAGCGAAGCGGTGGCCAGGGTGTTGATGGCATCGGTGCTCAGGGCGGCCACTTGTGCGGTGCCCAAGGCGGCAATGGCGGCCGTCTTGATGGCGGCCAGGTCAGCCGTTTCCAGCGCGCCGATGGCCGCGGTGTTGAAGGCGGCCACTTGCGCGGTCGACAGGGCCGAGGCTTCCGCAGTGGTCAGGGCGATCACCTGGCCGCTGGTCAGGGCCTTGATCTGGGCCACGCTCAGGCCGACCACTGCCGAGGTCGACAGCTGGGCGAAGTCTTCGGTTTCCAGCGCAGCCAGGTTGCGGGTGGACAGGGCGGCGATCTGGGCCGAGGTCAGGTTGGCGGCCTGCAGCGTGGTCAGGGCCACGATCTGGTCGGTGGACAAGCCACCGGCAAAGGCGGCGGTGGACAGCGCCGTGATCTGGGTGCTGGACAGGGCGGCCACCTGGTCGGTTGTCAGGCCCACCAGCTGCGAGGTCTTCAGCACGGCAACCTGGCTGGTGCTCAGGCCGGCCAGGTCGGCCACGTCGATGGCGCCCAGGGCCTTGCTCGACAGCGCGGCGGTCTGGGCGGTGGTCAGGGCGCCCACTTGCGAGGACGTCAGGGCCACGGCCTGGTCGGTGGTCAGGGCAGCGATGCCGGCGGTGGTGATGGCCACCAGCGAGGCGGTTGCCAGGGTGTTCACGGCCTCGGTGCTCAGGGCCGCCACTTGCGCGGTCGACAGGGCGGCGATGGCGGCGGTCTTGATCTGGGCCAGGTCCAGGGTTTCCAGGGCGGCCAC
>NZ_JBKFEH010000042.1:0-1011 GCF_053572355.1 Duganella kummerowiae | reverse complement strand
AACAGAGATTAAACTGAAGAGTTTGATCCTGGCTCAGATTGAACGCTGGCGGCATGCCTTACACATGCAAGTCGAACGGCAGCACGGACTTCGGTCTGGTGGCGAGTGGCGAACGGGTGAGTAATATATCGGAACGTACCCTGGAGTGGGGGATAACGTAGCGAAAGTTACGCTAATACCGCATACGATCCAAGGATGAAAGCAGGGGACCTTCGGGCCTTGTGCTCCTGGAGCGGCCGATATCTGATTAGCTAGTTGGTGGGGTAAAGGCCTACCAAGGCAACGATCAGTAGCTGGTCTGAGAGGACGACCAGCCACACTGGAACTGAGACACGGTCCAGACTCCTACGGGAGGCAGCAGTGGGGAATTTTGGACAATGGGGGCAACCCTGATCCAGCAATGCCGCGTGAGTGAAGAAGGCCTTCGGGTTGTAAAGCTCTTTTGTCAGGGAAGAAACGGGAGTGGCTAATATCCATTCTTAATGACGGTACCTGAAGAATAAGCACCGGCTAACTACGTGCCAGCAGCCGCGGTAATACGTAGGGTGCAAGCGTTAATCGGAATTACTGGGCGTAAAGCGTGCGCAGGCGGTTTTGTAAGTCTGACGTGAAATCCCCGGGCTTAACCTGGGAATTGCGTTGGAGACTGCAAGGCTGGAATCTGGCAGAGGGGGGTAGAATTCCACGTGTAGCAGTGAAATGCGTAGATATGTGGAGGAACACCGATGGCGAAGGCAGCCCCCTGGGCTAAGATTGACGCTCATGCACGAAAGCGTGGGGAGCAAACAGGATTAGATACCCTGGTAGTCCACGCCCTAAACGATGTCTACTAGTTGTCGGGTCTTAATTGACTTGGTAACGCAGCTAACGCGTGAAGTAGACCGCCTGGGGAGTACGGTCGCAAGATTAAAACTCAAAGGAATTGACGGGGACCCGCACAAGCGGTGGATGATGTGGATTAATTCGATGCAACGCGAAAAACCTTACCTACCCTTGACATGGAAGGAATCC
>NZ_JBKFEH010000041.1:0-2289 GCF_053572355.1 Duganella kummerowiae | reverse complement strand
TCAGGCGCTCAAACTATGGCAGCAACAGAAACCCGACCTATTTGTAAAACGGGTTTATGAACAGACGGGACTGGACAATTAACTGATCGGAGACCCAGCCCTCGAGAATCACATCTCATACACCACTTCTGGGGACGCCATCCACTTGACAGCTGAGGACACGCTGATTTATTCGTATCCCTACTGTCCCGCCGCGGCGCCGCGCTGGCACAATGATGGCATTAATCCACTTCTGTGCGACACCAAGGCCAGCCTGCGGGCCAAGGTCGAGCATTTCTTCCAAGTCGTCAAATACCTGTTATGCCATCGTCAGGCAAATTGCAGAATGCTACGACAGCTCGACTAAAACGGGTCCCAAGTTACAAGTACAACGAGTACGGTATTGTGCGCTAAATGCGCTGATGCAGTGGCAGCGGTCGCGATGCCTTTCCCCGCCCCCCTGCTCCATAAATAAATGCACGAAAACATAATCCCAGCCACCAGGTGAAGTAGCGGTGCGTTATAACTGAGGTGACCAGCAGCAAATAGCGTAGCACTGATTGCTACGCCCATAAATCGCCGTATGCGGCTAACATAACCAATCCCCTCCATCACGAAACGCTGAAAAAATGCAGTTTCCAGCCATGGCGCCAAAAAGATTGCGAGAACTGCATATAAAGGCCAATTCGCAGGGTCTATAGGCGATTCTTTGGGCGAAAAATGGGACTCTAACAGCGTATAGGCGATGACCAACGGAACTGAAAAAAAACAAAACAGTGCACCAACAATTGCTGCTTTGCCGATGGTCGGATCCGCTTTCAGCCCTGGAATAAGGATTGGCGGTAGCTCCTCCACGGCGCATGAAGCATCGGTGCGGCGACAACTGGGAAGTTGATGTTTCATCGGACTATTCCTCCAAACGCCCCCGCACACATGGGCGGGAGCACAAAAACTTACTTGGCCTGCTGCTCAGGCTGAGGTGGGGGACGGTAGGTTTCTTTGGCACCGTCGTATACCCCTTGGAGGAACTCGATGACGTATCCTACGAAATAAATCCCCTTGACAGCTCCGCCTGCTTTTCCTCCACCAGAAACGAGATCTACCTCAGTGGTATTTAGCTGCTCCATATTTACCCCTATACGATAATTATCGAAACGCATCAGGCACCGTATTGAAGCGCGCTGAGCATGAAATTATCTTGGGCATCAACCGTATATTGCGTCGCTATACCTGCGCCCAAGATATTACCGATTGTTCGCCCAATAGAATAGATCCATGATCTATCTCCCGCGCCACCCGATACGGCATCCATTTCTTCCAGTGTGATTGCTTCCACTCTCATCTCCTTAAAAAATCATACACAATAGTGCCCCGGCCATAACCCAACGCTGCCTGGCGCCTTCACAAAGAGGCGATGGCAGGAATATATTAACTAAAGTTCCTGCCAAACGAGAAAATATCGGCACATTATTTGATGCAGAACAAACAACTAAATTTTTACGAAGCAATAATTAGCATCAGCCGAATCTAAAAATTTCGTAGCGCTTAAAAAAACAGAACTGCAGTATTTTCGCTAATCACCAATGAAGGGCATCACGGCCAGGCTGGCTCTCAAGGTCTTACACCATCATCTGTAAAGGCAACTAATGTCTAAATCTCTATTTAGGGCCGAGGCCTTGGCGGCACAGCAAGACAAACACTTGGGCGAGGCGCTAATGATTCGTCCTATTTCTTGGCGCGTGTGCACTTATAGCGTGGCCGGATTGACCGCAGCGCTGCTGATCTATGCCTGCGCCGCCCAGTACACACGCCACGAGCACGTGTCTGGATATCTGGTTCCTGACCTGGGCCTGATCACGGTCGCTGCTCCACAAGCCGGGATCGTGCAGGCGCGCTATGTTGCCGAAGGCGACGTCGTGCGGCGCGGCGCACGGTTGTATACGATCAGTTCCGATCACGCGGTAGCTGACGCCGCAAGCGCGGAGGCGCTGGCGCTGCAGACGCTGGAGCGCCGTCGGGTCCTGCTGAAAACCAGCCTCCTTAAACAGGGATCAATCAATCGGATTGACCGCGACAGCATCGCGGCCCAGATACGCAGCACCATCGAGGAAATCGGTACCTTAGCCTCGCAAATGGCCACGCAGCAGCAGCGCGTCAACAACGCCAGCGCGGCAGTTGAGCGCTATCGAAAGCTGGTGGATGAGCGCTTCGTATCCGAGGCCCAACTCCAGATGCAGCAGGACGCGCTGCTGGAACAACAGAACCGCCTGCAGGAGCTGGCACGCGCCAAAGGTGCGCTGGAGCGTGAAC
>NZ_JBKFEH010000040.1:0-2320 GCF_053572355.1 Duganella kummerowiae | reverse complement strand
CGTAAGCGGCCAGCGCATCCACCTATGAATCCATGTAGCCCCAGTCCAAACTCCGCATTTTTAGCTGGAGATGAGAATGGTGAACACGGAACGCGAAGCAGTTTGGCAGGAGCGTGTTGAGCGCTGGCGAGCAAGCGGACTATCGCAGCGCGCCTTCGCACTGCAAGAGGGCTACCCCATACGTCAGGTGGGTTATTGGGTTCGCCGGCTGACCCGGTCGCCGGCCGCGCCGGGGCTGTTGCCGGTGCAGGTAACGCCGGTGCCGCCGGCGCCTGTAGCGATTAGCCTGATCAACGAGCGCGGCTGGACGTTGCGCTTGCCCAGTGACGTCCCGGCCGTCTGGCTGGCGGAATTGATGCGGGCGCTGTGATGGAACTGTCGGCCGATGCGATCTGGCTGGCGACAGCGGCGGTGGACATGCGCACCGGCATTGATGGGCTATCGCTGCATGTGCAGCAGGCCCTGGGCCGCCCGCCGTGCGACGGTACGGCTTACGTGTTCGCCAACCGCCGCCGCACGCGCCTCAAGCTGGTGTGCTGGGACGGCACCGGTGTCTGGATGTGCCTGCGCCGCCTGCACCGTGGCCAGTTCGTCTGGCCGCAGGCCGACGATGCGTGCTGGCAGATCAGCGCCGAGCAATGGCGCTGGCTGGTCGCGGGCGTGGACTGGCAGCGCCTGTCGGCGAGCGCGCCGGCGCAGTGGCGCTTGTGATCTCGTCGTCACTGGCGATTGTAAACCTGCGCCGTCACCTGTAAACTGCGCAGTATGAACCCGCTCGACGACCTTGCCCGCACCGACATCGACCCAGCGCTACTGGCGCAGGTGCAGGCGCTGTTCGCGCAGCAGCAGGCCAAGCTGGCCGAAAAGGAGTTCAAGATCACCGCGCTGACGCATGAACTGGCCTACTACCGGCGCATCCGCTTCGGTAAGGCCAGCGAGGCGCTCGTGGGCGAGCAGCGCCTGCTGTTCGAGGAAACGGTCGATATGGACCTGGCCGCCATTGAGGAGGAGCTCGAAGGCCAGGCGCCGGCCAAGCGCCCACGCAAGCGCGCAGGCCGCCAGCCGCTGCCACCCGAGCTGCCGCGCATCGAGCACCGCCATGAGCCGCAATCGTGCCAGTGCGGACAGTGCGGCGCCGACCTGGTCAAGATCGGCGAGGACGTCAGCGAGCAGCTCGATGTCGAGCCGGCACGCTTCTTCGTGCATCGCCACATCCGTCCGCAGTATGCATGCCGGCCTTGCGAGACGATGACGGCCGCGCCGATCCCGGCTGCCATCATCGACGGCGGCATGGCCGCCGTAGGCCTACTGGCGTGGGTCGCGGCCAGCAAATATCTCGACCATCTGCCGCTGTACCGGATCGAGCAGATCGCCGCCCGCCAGGGCGTGCCACTGGCACGCTCGACGCTGGCCGAGTGGATAGGCCGCATTGGCGTGGCCTTGCAGCCGCTGGCCGACCGGCTTGCCGAACTGCTGCGCCGACATGCCTGCCTGCACGCCGACGAAACACCCGTGCGCCAGCTCGATCCTGGCAGCGGCAAAACCCGCCACGCCTACCTGTGGGCCTACCGTTCCGGGGTACACGACGATGGCCCGCCCATCGTCGTCTTCGATTACCAGACCAGCCGCGCCGGCGCCCATGCGCGCGCTTTCCTGCAGGGCTGGCACGGCCATCTGATGGTGGACGATTACGCCGGCTACAAAGCCCTGTTTGCCGACGGCCCTACCGAACTGGCTTGCCTGGCCCATATCCGGCGCAAATTCTTCGACGCACACGCCGCCAGCGGCAGCCCGGTCGCCGACGAGGCGCTGCGGCGCATCGGCGCGTTGTACGCGATCGAGCAGCAAGGTGCAGGACTCGACCCACCGCAGCGCCAGGCGCTGCGTCAACGCCTTGCCGTACCAGTACTGGCCGAACTGCACGCCTGGTTGCTGGCCACTGAACGCACCGTGGCCACCGGCAGCGGCACGGCCAAGGCCGTCGAGCACGCGCTCAAGCGCTGGCCGGCGCTCGAACGCTATGCCGGCTCGGGCACGCTGCCGATCGATAACAATGCTATCGAAAACGCCATCCGTCCCATCGCCATCGGCAAAAAGAACTGGCTGTTTACCGGCTCCGAACGCGCGGGCCGCCGGGCCGCCGCCATCCAGAGCTTGTTCGCGACCGCCAAGCTCAACGGACTTGATCCGGCCCGCTGGCTGGCTGATGTATTGGAACGTCTCCCGACGTGCCCCAACAGCCAGATCGACTCGCTGCTGCCATTTCCGAACTCTACGCAGTCCTGATCCTGCTGAACAGGTGGGGCGGCTGGCCGCTTAC
>NZ_JBKFEH010000039.1:0-2705 GCF_053572355.1 Duganella kummerowiae | reverse complement strand
CTGGAGCGGGAGAAGAGTCTCGAACTCTCGACCTCAACCTTGGCAAGGTTGCGCTCTACCAACTGAGCTACTCCCGCGTGCGGAGCCGAATGATAGCAGACCACAATATTTTTTTCTAGAGGTTTTGAACATATGCACCGCGTAAGCGCTCGCCCAGCACCGTCTGTTTTTAACGAGCACACTCTGCCAAAGTAGTTCCCGTCACTTTTTAGCGGGAACTATTGTGGATACTGAAGTGGAGTCGGGCAGTCGCAAGGGGCGCCCGAATTATTCGGCTGAGTTCAAGCACCAATTGGCCGTGGCGGCCTGTGCTCCTGGGGTGTCGGTGTCCAAGCTGGCGTACGAGCACGGCATCAACACCAACATGCTTTTCAAATGGCGCCGCGATCTGCGCGCCGGTCGGCTGGTCGGACCTGCCTTGGAAGGCGCACAACTCCTGCCGGTTGTGCTGAAGCCGTCTGCCACGCCGACGAAATTGGCCACTGGAGTGATGAGGTCGAGCACCATTGAGATCACCATTGCCGACGCCACCATCCGTGTCAACGCTGGAGTCGATGCCGCACTGCTCCAGCTGGTACTGCAAAGCGTGCGTGGCGGCCCGGGTCGGCCTTGTAAACGTGCTTCGCCTCGCGTAAACTCGGCCCATGCTGACCGCCGCCGACCTCCCCGATGACATCGTAGCCTTGAAGGCATTGTTATTGGCCAGCGAGCGCCGTGTCCAGGAACGCGACGAGCAAGTGGCGGGCCTGGAAGCGCAGTTGAACACGCGTGCCGCCGAGATCGAGCACCTCAAGCTGTGGATCGCCAAGCTGCGGCGCATGCAGTTCGGCCGCAAATCCGAAAAGCTTGACCATCAGATCGAGCAGCTGGAACTGCAACTCGAAGATCTGGAGACCGATGAGGGCGAAGTGCTCAAGGCGCCACCGGCGAGCGCCCCTGCACCGCGCAATAAGCCGGCGCGCAAACCGCTGCCAGATCATCTGCCGCGTGATGAAAAAGTGTACCTGCCGGCCGCCGATGCGTGCCCCGCCTGTGGCGGCGGCCTGCGCCACTTGGGCGAAGACGTGGCCGAACAGCTTGAGTATGTCCCGGCCAGCTTCCGTGTGATTCGCCATGTGCGTCCGAAACTGGCTTGCAGTTGCTGCGACGCCATTGTGCAGGCACCTGCACCGAGCCGTCCGATCGAACGCGGCATTCCGGGTCCTGGTCTACTGGCCCATGTCCTGGTGGCGAAGTTCGCCGACCACTTGCCGCTGTACCGGCAGAGCGTGATGTATGCGCGTGAGGGCGTTGACCTCGACCGCGCACTGCTTGCAAGTTGGGTCGGCGCCGCCAGCGCCTTGTTGCAGCCGCTGGTCGAGGCCATCGGCCGCCATGTGCTGGCCGCGAGCAAGCTGCACGCAGACGACACGCCCATCCCGGTACTGGCGCCGGGCAATGGTAAGACCAAGACGGCGCGGCTGTGGACTTACGTGCGTGACGACCGGAACAGCGGCGACACCGCGCCTGCTGCCGTCTGGTTCGCCTACTCGCCCGACCGCAAGGGCATCCATCCACAAACCCATCTCGCTAATTTCAGCGGCGTGCTGCAGGCCGATGCATACGCAGGCTTTAACGCGCTTTACGATGGCGGCACCATCCAGGAAGCGGCTTGCTGGGCGCACGCCAGGAGAAAATTCTACGACTTGCACGAAGCCCGGCCTTCAGCCCTGACAACTGAAGCGCTGCGCAGGATCGCCGAGCTTTACGTCATTGAAGCGGACGTCCGTGGCAAACCGCCGGACCTGCGCCTTCAGGCGCGCCAAGCCCGCGCCAGGCCCTTGCTCGACGACCTTGAACTCTGGCTGCGCACGTCGCTCACGAAGCTGTCGCGCAAGTCCGAGACAGCGGCCGCCATCCAGTACTCGCTGAACTTGTGGCAGGCACTGACACGCTACTGCGACGATGGCGCGCTGGAAATCGACAATTCCGCTGCCGAACGCGCCTTGCGCGGTGTTGCCCTCGGCCGCCGCAACTACCTGTTCGCCGGCGCCGACTCGGGCGGCATCCGTGCCGCCGCCATCTACTCGCTGATCGGTACGGCCAAGCTTAACGGTATCGACCCCGAAGCCTGGTTGCACCATGTGCTAGCCCACATCGCCGATCATCCCGTCAATCGGATTGACGAGTTACTGCCCTGGCATTGCGCCGGGCAGATGGCCACTGCCTGAAAAACACGCCGCTTCCCAGCGGTGTGATGCAATCATCTAGCAATTCGGCGCTGGCATCAATACGGCCGTGGGCGGGCGCTTACTATGCACGGGCCTGCTCGCCCGTGTAAAAGGTCGCATACAGCGCCCTGGGTAACAGACTACCGCTGGAGGGAGTAAAGAAGGAAGCCATGGACCGGGAATGGGCCCAGCGGCGGACATCAACGGCAAATTGGCCGTCTCACGCGTGGCCAACCACACTTTTCGCGTGGTATACCGCCACCTTGAGACAGCCCAAACTTTGCTAAGTCATTGAATGGATGGAGGCGAGGACGGGAGTCGAACCCGTCTAGACGGCTTTGCAGGCCGCTGCATAACCGCTTTGCTACCTCGCCTGAGGAAACGACATGAATTACAGCCCGGTTATGTGCTGCAATCCGAATTCTGGAGCGGGAGAAGAGTCTCGAACTCTCGACCTCAACCTTGGCAAGGTTGCGCTCTACCAACTGAGCTACT
>NZ_JBKFEH010000038.1:0-3300 GCF_053572355.1 Duganella kummerowiae | reverse complement strand
AGTCGTTTCACGGTCCTGTTCGGGATGGGAAGGGGTGGGACCGACTTGCTATGGTCATCAGGCATTGACTTGTACGCCTGCAGCGTGTGCTGCAGGCAGAATCCGGAAGAAGTAGAGTTAGGGTTACTCAAACACGAGTAAATGATAACCATCAAGGTTATAGGGACAAGCCGTACGGGCAATTAGTATCAGTTAGCTTAATGCATTACTGCACTTCCACACCTGACCTATCAACGTCCTGGTCTCGAACGACCCTTCAAGGAGCTCAAGGCTCCGGGAAATCTCATCTTAAGGCAAGTTTCCCGCTTAGATGCTTTCAGCGGTTATCTCTTCCGAACTTAGCTACCCGGCAATGCCACTGGCGTGACAACCGGTACACCAGAGGTTCGTCCACTCCGGTCCTCTCGTACTAGGAGCAGCCCCCTTCAAATTTCCAACGCCCACGGCAGATAGGGACCAAACTGTCTCACGACGTTTTAAACCCAGCTCACGTACCACTTTAAATGGCGAACAGCCATACCCTTGGGACCGGCTACAGCCCCAGGATGTGATGAGCCGACATCGAGGTGCCAAACTCCCCCGTCGATATGAACTCTTGGGAGGAATCAGCCTGTTATCCCCAGAGTACCTTTTATCCGTTGAGCGATGGCCCTTCCATACAGAACCACCGGATCACTATGTCCTACTTTCGTACCTGCTCGACTTGTCAGTCTCGCAGTTAAGCACGCTTATGCCATTGCACTATTAGCACGATGTCCGACCGTACCTAGCGTACCTTCGAACTCCTCCGTTACACTTTAGGAGGAGACCGCCCCAGTCAAACTGCCTACCATGCACTGTCCCCGATCCGGATAACGGACCAAGGTTAGAACCTCAAACAAACCAGGGTGGTATTTCAAGGTTGGCTCCACGAGAACTGGCGTCCCCGCTTCAAAGCCTCCCACCTATCCTACACAGATTGGTTCAAAGTCCAATGCAAAGCTACAGTAAAGGTTCATGGGGTCTTTCCGTCTAGCCGCGGGTAGATTGCATCATCACAAACACTTCAACTTCGCTGAGTCTCGGGAGGAGACAGTGTGGCCATCGTTACGCCATTCGTGCAGGTCGGAACTTACCCGACAAGGAATTTCGCTACCTTAGGACCGTTATAGTTACGGCCGCCGTTTACTGGGACTTCAATCAAGAGCTTGCACCCCATCATTTAATCTTCCAGCACCGGGCAGGCGTCACACCCTATACGTCCACTTTCGTGTTTGCAGAGTGCTGTGTTTTTATTAAACAGTCGCAGCCACCAGTTTATTGCAACCTTTTCGCCCTTCTGCAGTAAAGCAGTCAAGCTACCGAGGCGTACCTTTTCCCGAAGTTACGGTACCAATTTGCCGAGTTCCTTCTCCCGAGTTCTCTCAAGCGCCTTAGAATACTCATCTCGCCCACCTGTGTCGGTTTGCGGTACGGTCTCGTATGACTGAAGCTTAGAGGCTTTTCTTGGAACCACTTCCGATTGCTACAGAACTAAAAGTTCTTCGTCCCGATCCCTTGAATTTCGCGCCCGGATTTGCCTAAGCGCCTTCTATGAACCAGGAACTGACTATTCCAACAGTCAGACAACCTTCCGCGATCCGTCCCCCCATCGCATCATACGACGGTGCAGGAATATTAACCTGCTTCCCATCAGCTACGCATCTCTGCCTCGCCTTAGGGGCCGACTCACCCTGCTCCGATGAACGTTGAACAGGAAACCTTGGGCTTACGGCGTGGGGGCTTTTCACCCCCATTATCGCTACTCATGTCAGCATTCGCACTTCTGATACCTCCAGCATCCTTTACAAGACACCTTCGCAGGCTTACAGAACGCTCTCCTACCATATGCTTACGCATATCCGCAGCTTCGGTGACTGGCTTAGCCCCGTTACATCTTCCGCGCAGGACGACTCGATCAGTGAGCTATTACGCTTTCTTTAAATGATGGCTGCTTCTAAGCCAACATCCTGACTGTTTTAGCCTTCCCACTTCGTTTTCCACTTAGCCAATCTTTGGGACCTTAGCTGGCGGTCTGGGTTGTTTCCCTCTTGACGCCGGACGTTAGCACCCGACGTCTGTCTCCCAAGCTCGCACTCAACGGTATTCGGAGTTTGCAATGGTTTGGTAAGTCGCGATGACCCCCTAGCCATAACAGTGCTCTACCCCCGTTGGTGATACTTGAGGCACTACCTAAATAGTTTTCGGAGAGAACCAGCTATTTCCAAGTTTGTTTAGCCTTTCACCCCTACCCACAGCTCATCCCCTAATTTTTCAACATTAGTGGGTTCGGTCCTCCAGTGCGTGTTACCGCACCTTCAACCTGGCCATGGGTAGATCACTTGGTTTCGGGTCTACACCCAGCGACTGGCGCCCTGTTCGGACTCGATTTCTCTACGGCTTCCCTATCCGGTTAACCTTGCCACTGAATGTAAGTCGCTGACCCATTATACAAAAGGTACGCAGTCACCCCTTACGAGGCTCCTACTGTTTGTATGCACACGGTTTCAGGATCTATTTCACTCCCCTCCCGGGGTTCTTTTCGCCTTTCCCTCACGGTACTGGTTCACTATCGGTCGATTACGAGTATTTAGCCTTGGAGGATGGTCCCCCCATCTTCAGACAGGATTTCTCGTGTCCCGCCCTACTTGTCGCACGCTTAGTACCACCGGTCTGGTTTCGTGTACGGGGCTATCACCCGCTATGGCCAGAGTTTCCAATCTGTTCCACTACCAGTCCGACTATCACGTGCAGGCTCTTCCCATTTCGCTCGCCACTACTTTGGGAATCTCGGTTGATTTCTTTTCCTGCAGCTACTTAGATGTTTCAGTTCGCCGCGTTCGCTTCGTACACCTATGTATTCAGTGTACGATGACCTAAAAGGCCGGGTTTCCCCATTCGGAAATCTGCGGATCAAAGCTTGTTTGCTAGCTCCCCGCAGCTTATCGCAAGCTACTACGTCCTTCATCGCCTGTAATCGCCAAGGCATCCGCCATGTGCACTTATTCACTTGTCCCTATAACCTTGACGGCTATAGGTTAAGCATTTACTACTGTGTTTGATGAGTTTTTACTACTACCCTAAGTACACACCTTTTACAGTGTGCGCTTAATAAAACTTTACTTCTTCCAGATTGTTAAAGAACATACAGCACTTGATCCCTAAAAGATCAAACCTAAACAGCTATCTGCTTACGTTTGCACTCTTGGTGGAGGATGACGGGATCGAACCGACGACCCCCTGCTTGCAAAGCAGGTGCTCTCCCAGCTGAGCTAATCCCCC
>NZ_JBKFEH010000037.1:0-3468 GCF_053572355.1 Duganella kummerowiae | reverse complement strand
GTACACGGTGTCGGGGCGGTCGAACTGGTCCAGTTCCTCGCCGTTCTGGGTTGTCAGTTCCCAGCCCAGGGTCTCGACAAACACTTTGTGGCGATAACGCGCGACTGCCGAAAACAGCGTTTCGGACAGCACCCCGGTCTGGCCTGCGGTAACGTTCATTCCCATCCCCTCGTGTAATACAACAGGTTGTCGATGACTGCATTGAACACCCATGCGGCCCGGGGCGACACTGTCAGAACCTGCAGCAAGGGGAGGGTGCTGTATTTTTAACCACAATCGGGCCAGATAGAAATTGACGCGCCTTAATCAAAATGATATTTTTATTCTAATTGTTGACCTCGGTGCAAGGGCTGGGCAAGACAGGGCGTATCACGATGTGGCGTCGTACCTTGCTTTCGGGAGCGTATCTTGAGTGACAACAATGCATGGCAGGCCGAAGGCGCCGATTCCCTCCTCTCCGCCGCGACCGAGCAGGACTTTTTCACGGTGCTGGTCCGGCTGGCCAGCGAGCTGGGCTTCGAATACTGCGCGTATGGCCGGCGGTCGCCGGTGCCGTTGACCAGTCCCAAGGTCTACATGGTGAATAATTATTCAGCGGAATGGCAGCGGCGCTACCTGCAAGCCAATTATGTCGCGATCGACCCGACCGTGGCGCACGCGGTGCGTTCGGTGCAGCCGCTGGTGTGGTCGGAGGCGCTGTTCCAGGCCAGTCCGGAGTTCTGGGAAGATGCGCGCGCCCACGGCCTCAAGGTGGGCTGGGCCCAGTCCTCGTTCGACGCCAGCGGCACTGCCAGCCTGCTGACCCTGGCGCGTTCCGGCGAAGCGCTGGGCGCCGCCGAGCTGCGCCAGAACGCCTCGCGCCTGGCCTGGCTGGTGCAGTGCGCCCACCAGGGCATGGCCAACCTGATCGCCGCCCAGCAGCTGCAGGAGCCGTCCGCCATTCTCACCAGCCGCGAGATCGAAGTGCTGCGCTGGACCGCCGACGGCAAGACCTCCAGCGAAGTGGGCGAGATCATGAATATCTCCGAGCGCACCGTCAACTTCCACGTCAATAACTCCCTGGAGAAGCTGGGCACGGCCAACAAGACCGCCTGTGTCGCCAAGGCCATCATGCTGCGCCTGCTCTAGGATACTTCCGCCGCCGCGCCCTGCCGGACCGCCTGCGCTGGCCGTCTGGCCGCCGCCGTTTGCCACGCTGCGCACCATCCCTGCCGCGCCCGGCGGCACTGCAAATGTTGACAGTTATGTTTCATCCGCCACAAGCGTCTAATGCCATGACCGGGCCGGCCGTCCGCCGGCCGGGACGACATGGGGAAGGAACTACGTTATGGCGCTTACAGAACTGCTCGAACTGTGCAAACGAAATGGCATCGGCCTGAGCGTGGCCGATGGCGATTTACGGATCCAGGGGAAAAAATCCGCAGTGTCGTCCGGGCTGATCGCGCTGCTCAAGGAGCACAAGCCGGCCTTGGTCGCTTTCCTGTCCGCGTACCGCCCGGCTGGCGGCGACGCGCCGGAGGATGCAGCGATTCCGCTGGCGGACCGCAGCCAGCCGCTGGCCCTGTCTTTCGCCCAGCAGCGCCTGTGGTTCGTGGACCAGCTGCAGCAGGGCGGCGCCGAATACCACCTGCAGTCGCGCCATGAGCTGTGCGGGCCGCTGGATGGCGCCGCGCTTGAACGCGCGCTGCAGGCCATCGTGGATCGTCACGAGGTGCTGCGTACCGCCATCGTCAGCGAGGACGGACAGGCGCGCCAGGTGGTCCGGCACGGCGCCGCGCCAGCGCTGCAAACCATGGACCTGCGCACCCTGGCGCCGGACGCGCGGCGCCTGGCCCTGGCGCGCCTGGCGGCGCAGGACGAGGCGCGCCCGTTCGACCTGGCGCGCGACGTGCTGCTGCGGGCGCACCTGGTGCGGCTGGAAGAAGAGCGCCACGTATTGCTGCTGAACCTGCACCATATCGCCGCCGACGGCTGGTCCATGGCCATCCTGATGCGCGAGCTCGGCACCCTGTATGACGCCTACCGCCAGGGGCGGGAGCCGGCGCTGGCGCCGCTTCCGGTGCAGTACGCCGACTATGCCCAATGGCAGCGCGGCTGGCTGCGCGGCGGCGAACTGGAACGCCAGCTGGGCTACTGGCGCGGCCGGCTGGCCGGGCTGCCCGCCGTGCACGGCCTGCCGCTGGACCAGCCGCGTCCGGCGCGCCAGCGCTTCCTTGGCCGCACCCTGGCGCAAACCCTGGACGCCGGGCTGGTCGGGGCCATCCAGTCCTATTGCCAGCGCGAGCAGGTGACGCTGTTCATGTTCCTGCAGACCGCTTTGGCGGTACTGCTGGGGCGCTACAGCGGCGCAGCGGACATCGTGATCGGATCGCCCACCGCCGGCCGCGTGCACAGCGACGTGGAAGACCTGATCGGTCTGTTTGTCAACAGCCTGGTGCTGCGCAACGACCTGGCCGGCGACCCCACCTTCCCGGTGCTGCTACGCCGCAGCAAGCAGATGATATTGGGCGCCTACGAACACCAGCACGTGCCGTTCGAGATGCTGGTGGAAGAACTGCGGCCGGAACGCAGCCTGAGCCACAGTCCGCTGTACCAGGTGATGTTCACCTTGCATAACACCGAGCAGCGCCAGATGGCGCTGGCGGGGCTGGACATTGTGCGCCAGGCCGGCAGCCATGGCGCCATCAAGTGCGACCTGGAGCTGACCGCCACCGCAGGCGGCGGCCAGTTGCACGTGGACTGGTCCTACAACATCGACCTGTTCGAGCAAGCCAGCATGACGCGCCTGGCCAGCAATTTCGAGCAGCTGCTGCATGCCATCGTGGCGCAGCCGGAGACACCGATAGGCGCGCTGCCGTTACTGGCCGATGCCGAGCGCGAGACCCTGCTGCATGGCTGGAACCGCACCGCCGCCGTACAGGGCGGCCCGGCCACGGTACCGGCGCTGTTCGAGGCGCAGGCGGCGGCCACGCCGCAGGCCCTGGCCGTGCGCGGCGCAGGCGAGGAACTCAGCTACGGCGTGCTGAACGCCATCGCCAACCGCATCGCCCACCACTTGCGCGCGCAAGGCCTGGCGCAAGGGGGACTGGTCGGGCTGTGCATGGACCGTTCGGCCACCATGGTGGCGGCCATGCTGGCCATCCTCAAGGCGGGCGGCGCCTATCTGCCGCTGGATCCCGGCCTGCCGGCCGCGCGGCTGGAGCTCATGGTGCGCGACGCTGGCCTGCGGCTGATACTGACCCGTGGCGCCCACCTGGCGCTGCTGCCGGAGCAGGGCGTACGCGCCATCTGCCTGGACGGCGCCCAGCTGGACCAGATACTGGCCGCCGGCAGCGACGCCAACCCGCCGCGCCACGACGATGGCGAGGCGCCCGCCTGCGCCATCTACACCTCCGGCTCGACCGGCACGCCGAAGGCGGTGCTGATGCCGCACCGCGCCATCGCCAACCGCCTGCAATGGATGCGCGC
>NZ_JBKFEH010000036.1:0-6118 GCF_053572355.1 Duganella kummerowiae | reverse complement strand
GGCTTCCTGGGCCTGCCGCGCGTGGGCACCGAGGTGCTGGTGGCCTTCATGGGCGGCGATCCGGACAAGCCGGTGATTGTCGGCCAGCTGTACAACGGTGCAGGCCTGCCGCCCGCGCTCGGCCGGGGCGAGCTGCCCGAGAACCGCTATTTGTCCGGCATGAAGAGCCGCGAAGTCAACGGTGGGCGGGCCAATCAGTTGCGGTTTGATGATACGCCGGGGGAGATTAGTGCGCAGTTGGCCAGCGATCATGGCGCTTCCCAGCTCAATTTGGGATGGCTGACCGAACGTGATCCCAATAGCAAAAGTGGGAGCAGGGGCGAGGGTGCTGAGCTCAGGAGCGATTTCCACGCTGTGGTCCGGGGCGCCGATGGCGTATTGATTTCGGCCAGCCCTGGTGGCGGCGTTCGCGGCAAGCTGTTGTCGCGTGAAGAATTCAGCGGCACTGTGACCAAGCTGCAAACGGTGACCAGGCAATTGGCTCGTCTGGCCCAACAATTCGCCAAGGAAGAAGCAATAGGGGAAGGCTTGGAGGAGCTCCTCAATCAGATCAAACAATTGGAAGACGGTGTGCCGTTGGTCGCCGTCGATGGGCCGGAAGGAGTGGCCATCGCAAGCGGCAGGAGTCTCCTGCTTGGGGCGGCGACGGAAACCGGCATCAGCAGCGGTGGCGATCTCCACATCTCGTCCGCTGCCAAGGTGGCGTTGCACGCAGCGGAGAGCCTGAACCTGTTCGCCTACCAGAAAGAGCTCAAGTTGACCGCCACCACTGGCAAGGTCGAGGTGCAGGCACAAACCGAAGCGCTTTCGCTGCTCGCCAAGAAGGTGGTGGAAATACTGAGCACGACTGACTGGATAACGATCAGTGCAAAGCAGGGAGTGCGCATCAATGGCGGCGGCGCGGAATTGGTGCTGAGCGCCGATGGCATCAAAGGATGCACCTCCGGCGAGCACGAGATGCGCGCGTCGGGACATCACTTCAAGGAAGGCAGCAGCAAGTCCCT
Source organism: Duganella kummerowiae (assembly GCF_053572355.1). Classification (NCBI taxonomy): domain Bacteria; kingdom Pseudomonadati; phylum Pseudomonadota; class Betaproteobacteria; order Burkholderiales; family Oxalobacteraceae; genus Duganella; species Duganella kummerowiae. The sequence goes on along the minus strand of NZ_JBKFEH010000036.1, from coordinate 5,114 downwards.
GCAATTCCAGGACACCAAAGCGTGCCCGACGCAGGCCACCACCGCCGCCCAAGGTGGCGATGCATCGGTGCCACTGGCATGAAGGCCGCGTCGATGCGCTGCATCAGCAAGCCAAATGTGGACTGCGCGGCGGGCTACCTGTTGGTGGATATGGCGACCTTTCCCAAGAGCTTGGGCGTAGCGATGCCCAGGCTGGAGCGCTGCTCCCCACCAGGATTGACGAATGTCGAGCACCTCATGCCATGCCTGATCTACCTGGATGAGCTGTCGCCCGAACAAAGGGCCGAGCTGGCGGATCTCTTTTGCGATCAGATGGAGGGCGGTTCGCCGCCATCCATCTGTGGCCATCTGATATCGGCACTGGCGCCGCAGAATCTCGCCCGCCACCTGTCAAGGTTTTTGATCGGTGCAGGCCCGGAAGGCGAACAGGTGTTGTGGCGCTATTTCGACCCTCGGGTACTGTCTCTTCTGCCCAGGATCTACAGCGCGGAGCAGATCAACGCGTTACTGGCGCCTATCCAATCCTGGGACTTCGCATGGTGCCGGCGCTGGTGGCGCCTGGAGCGCACGGCCGACAGCAAGGATGCGCTCTCGCTTTACGAACAGGTATGGCCGGACAAGACGCATTGGCAGTACCTCAAGCATACGCGGATGCTTACCAGCGTGTTGTCCAGGATGGAGCTGGAGAATCTTGCGCCGGACCTGCTGGGACGACAGGGCACCGTGCTCGGATATCTCATGGAAGGGGCGGCCAGGCTGCACCTCTCCGACGAGGACCTGGCGGAATTCGCAAGCTGGTGCACGCGCTATGGCCGCGCATTCCGCTATCACTACAAGCTCGATGATGCGTGGAGCGCGCTGGAGCGCGGACAAATCAGCTGGCCGGCATTGCTGGATCAACTGTATGCACGCGATCTGGAACGCATGAATGCTGCGCTGACAGGAGAATGACATGCCGAGGGAACACTGCTCATATTGTGGCCGCAAGGGACTGCTGATTTATCCGGTGCGGTATGCGCTAGCCTGCCCGGCTGGCGCAGACGGCGTGCCTGGGCTGCAAGGAAATTTTCTCATCGAGGGAGCGCCTGCGCATGTGAGGCCAGCGAAATATACACTGCGCGCCGTACGTACCGGCTTCCTCTATACATACGACGAGAAACGCCGCCGGCTCAAGGGATACATCGTGATGGACCGAGGCCGGTTATGGCAGTTCCCCATCGATCTGCCGCCGCCACCCGCCGTGCCCTTACCATACAGCTGCATCGATCCGGTGGATGGGACCTTGTCGCTTTGCGTGGACATCACGCACACGGCGAAAGACCCTGCGACGAATCTCTGGATCGGCTGGTCGAACACGCCCTGGACTGCGGCATTACTGCGCAAGGTGGATAGCGCAGGTTGGCGCGAAGGCCACATGCGATGTGTGAACGTCCCGTTGATGCTCTCCGGCCAAGCTACGCATACCCAGGAATTCGCAAGCGGCTACCGTTCCATAGCGCACTTTTCCTGCGATGTGCCCGCAATGGCAAAGGCCTTCGGCTTCAGCAATACGCCTATCAACCACGAGATACGCAGACGGCGCTGGGCTCCGGATATGTTGAAGGCATTCTCCATGCAGGAGCCCCACCGCAAAGCCTATATCGTTGCGGTCGATGATCCGGTGGGCATGACCAATGATCTGGCCGAGTTGACCGTGCCGACCCAGCATTCCGGATTCGATCCAACGATCTACCATGCCCACATTGTTGACCAGTTGCTCTCGTCTGCCGAAGAAGCGGTGAAGGCGCAGGCGGCAGCGAAGTTCGACGCGGCCGAACGGATAGCGCAGGCCGATGAAAGCATGCCTGCGGACGGCCTGACCTACACCCAGATGAGACAGAGCTGGGAGGTGCTGAAGGCCGGCGGCGTCAACAACTACGAAAAGCGGCGCAAGGAGCAGGAAAGGCAGTATGGCAAGGATGTCGGTGGACGTCGCAAGGCTGCGGAGGAAAACGCCTGGAATGAGCTGATCACCGAGGATGGCAAGCCGCTGCTCGATACTGCGCGGCGCAGCGCATTGCCGCGTCAATTCGAGCAGGCACGGAAGGCTTATGAGCCGGTGGGCATCAGCCTGGCCCTGTGTCATGGGCTGTGGCTGGACTCGGAGCAGCTGGCGGGCTGGATGCACGGGGTACACGATGATGCCGACCTGGACAGCGGGTTCAGCTATCGGGAATCGCTGACGCAATGTATCGGCAAGGCTGCGGGAACTGAGCCGTGCAACGACCTGCTGACTGCATGGCTGAAGAAGGGCGATGTGGAGAACACGCGGAATTTGTACGCGCGGGCGCTGCTGTTCAATCATGACGAGGTCATCAAAGCTGCACAGCATCAGTTCAAAGGCTCGGATTTCAAGATCACCAGCGTGCTCAGCATCTACAAGGCGGCGCTGAAAAAGGCCAAGGGGAGTCTTCCTCTTACAAGGATGGACACTTTGGCGCTCACCACCTCAGGCTTGCTGGCCAGGGCGCTAGGGCAGGCCAGCTCCACTGTGATGCGTAATGTGGCATTGCTCAGCCTTTCGCTCTTGGGAAGAGTACATATCAGACCTAGCAATCTAAATGCCGTGGAAGTGGGAAATTGGATTATCACTCAGGCTAAAGAGCATGGGGTGGAAATTGAAACCCGAGCAGAGAGGAGGCGCGTCCAGTTAGAGACCCGAAAATTTCTCTATAAAGCGCGTTCGGTCCAGGCGGTCTGTGCCTATGAACTGGACATGGAAGAGCTCAGGCGGGACCTCCGAATAACGGGCGATTCGCTTAAAAAAGTAGAAATACCTGGTTACAGAACAACCGTGACTTGGCTCAGCTCCAAGGAGTTTCAGCTAGGTACGGTGGCGGCGATACTCAATATTGTGACAACGTCCTTCGCGCTACAAAATTTCAAAAATGCTGATCAGTTCGAACAGCGAAAGGCGCTTGTGAAACTAACTGCTGCGGGCTGCAACCTACTCGGCGCAGTAATTGAAGGTGTTGGTACGATGCTAGAGAAGGCAGCTACCCATCCGATTTCTGAAGTGATCAAATCGCACTGGGTTATCAACCAGAAAAAGGCACAAATGATTGTGGCAACAGGCAAAGGCGTGGCGGCCTTGGGATCTGCTATCAGCGCAATTTCAGATCTTTTTTCTGCCTACAGCGCCTGGAGCGACGGTCAATCTGTTCGAGCTGGTCTATATGGCGCTAGTGCTGGGCTAGGATTCTCGCTTGCTTATATTTCTTTTGCAACCACCATTGTAGTAGCGTGGCAATTCTTTGTTGCTGCCTTAGCTTTACCAATTTTGATCGCGATGTTGAGCAGGCCCAAGCTTCAGAAATGGATATTCCATTGTTATTTCTCGCTTTCTTTAGAGAGTCAACGCTATGGGAGTGTGGAAAAAGAGGTGGCAGCTTTTAACGATGCTATGGAGGACTAAATGGATGAAAGGATATTTAAGTTCAAGACTGGAAATGAGATTCCTGATTGGGATCTTTTGCATCGACTGCCTACGAGCCAATGTGTGGGGCCTAAGGTGAAGGATACAGGTGCAACATATTGCATAAACTCGACATTCATGGACGTAACAGAACAGCCTCACATGGAACGACAACGCTTAGCATTCGCGCTGCTGAGCAATATCATCGGGGTAGGAGGGATGGGTTATGTCGTCGTATACATGTTTAGAACTATTGCTGAAATCAGTTTTTCATATCTCTTCGCACCGACAGTTGGAGTGGTTTCAATATTCCTTCTCACACGATTCATAATTCTCAAGATATGGAGAGACGAGATATTTTCTCTACGTACTCGTCCTATTAGGTTTAATAGGAGAGAAAAAAAGATTTATGCACTCAGACACAGGCGGTTTTTCACATCAAGAGATAAGGGCGATATAGTCTGGGAAGTGCCATGGGATGAATCTACATTTTTTTGCATCCATAGAGGATCAGAAAAATTCGATGAGGAAAACTCCTATCACATCCGATGCTATCAATTGAATGATAAAGGAGAAATTGTTCGAACTTTTGCCATGGGACGTACATGGCATCATGCTGAAGGCATGGAAGAGCTCCTTGGTCAGTGGAACTACTGGTGCATGTACATGAATCAAGGCCCGGAAAACCTTCCGCCGCCTATGCTTTTCATGAGCCAGGATGAGAATTTATTGGGATCGATCATCAACTGTATGCTGGTGGATGGCGGATTTAACTCGTCTGCTGCCTTTAGAATAGCATTCATGCCATTATTTATATCGATGGGTATTTGCAGATACATCACGCTAAAGACCTGCCGAAAATGCATTTGGCCAAGGGCGGTTGAAGAAGTCAGCCAAATCGATAAAGACGACCCATTCAATCAGCCCACCAACGGTACCCCGGTGGGATGGTATGAAACCAACAAAGCCAGGGTGGCTGGCACTTATGAGTCCCTGCCTGAACGAGAGGTTCCAGGATGGACGGGACCAAACAGCGAGAACAACGCCCTGCGGTGGGCCCGAGACAACCCGTGAGAACAGCATGAAAAACATCATCCGCCTAGGCGACCCCACCACCCACGGCGGCGCCGTCACCAGCACCGGCGCGCCGCACTTCACCGTCAGCGGCAAGCCGGTCGCCCTGGTTGGCGACAGCTGCAGCTGCCCGATCCGGGGCCACCAGGGCTGCACCATCGTCAGCGGCAACGCCCGCCACACCATCAAAGGCAAACAGTCGCCTACCAAGGCGACAAGACCAGCTGCGGCGCCAACCTGGTCTCCACCATCGCTACCTTCAGCAGCGTTTAGTAGAGCCACCATTTCGCCGGAAATTGTCTAAGGTCAAGCATCGATTTTCCCGGATGCCACCATCGCTATTCATTTTCGAAAAAGCGGAGGAGCGAATGGAATGCGATATCGACCTGGTCGACATCCTGCGCATCCCGCGCGAACTGATCACCAGCCACGAGTTCGAGACCAAGTGCTTCCACGGCGAAGGCAGCGTGCGCGATCTGTGCGCGGGCGAATACTTCACGCTGGAGGGCCATCCCGAGATCGACCGCCATCCGCCGCAGGAGCGCGAATTCGTGGTGACGGCCATGCGCATCGCCGCGCGCAACAA
>NZ_JBKFEH010000035.1:0-10608 GCF_053572355.1 Duganella kummerowiae | reverse complement strand
CTTCGCCTGCTGGATCGAGCTGGAGGGACGCCCCGAGTAACCGGAATAGGACAGTGGCCGGACCCTGTGCCCGGCCCGGCAACCACATGAGCAATACAGACACTGGCGCCGTACGCGTGCCGCTGGATCAGCTGGCGCAGCTGCACCTGATCCACCTGGTCTCGGGCCTGGACGAGGAGGGCGAGCCGGACTGCGGGGAGGGCGCGCTGGCCACCTGCATCACGGGGTACACGGAATGGATAGGCCGGGACCGCATCACCATCGGCTGGGACTGGGAAATGCTGGCGGCCGACGCCATCGTCACCCTGCGGCGGGTGGGCGGCCCGGCCAGCAACCTGGCCCTGTGCGGCGCCGATGGCGGCGCGCTCGGCCCGGCTGGCACGGCGCTGGCGCTGGCGGCCTACCTCGACCGCTTCCAGTGGCAGCTGATCACCCTGCGGCACATACAGGGCCGCTACATGAATTGATGTACCGCTCCGCGTTGCGGGGCGTCCGTAAAGTGTTTTGAACCCAATACTTGCTAGATAGGGCAGCCATGAAAACGATACAAGTGAAGGCGAGGAACGGCAAGCCGACGCCGATTTTCCTCCTGACTAACTTTGATTTGATCTTCTGCATACCGGTGTTCCTGCTCAATGTCGCCAATCTGTATCTGATACGGCCCTTCCTGCTGTGGGCGATCAACCTGATAGGCTATCCCGCCGTCAAGCTCATTGGCGACGTGCGCAACGTCAGCCGTGGCAGGACGCTGGCCATGACGGCCCTGTACATGCTGCTCCTGCCGGCCGCCTATCTGCACCTGCTGCTGGCGCCGGAATCCGGCCAGCTGGTGCGCGCGGCCTGGGCCGCGGTGCTGCTGGTGGTGGGGCTGGCGCTGGGCGAAATCATCTGCTTTGCCAACAACATCCAGGCCGCGCCGCCCATGGGCAAGTGCCTGACGCGCGACGTGTTCGCCGAGGCTGCGCGCAATGTGTCCGAGCACCTGGTCGACAGCAAGTACTCGCGCGGCTCGCTGGTGGCGGCATCCTTCCTGACCCTGCACATCGTCTACAACCTGGTGTTCCTGACCCTGTTCCTGCACCAGGGCTGGCTGTACTACGCGCCCCTGGTGGTGCTGCTGCAGGCCACCCTGTTCACCGACAAGGAGCATATCGAGCACCTGTGCTCGCACGCGGCCGGACGCGTGGTGCGGGCCGAGAAAGCCAGCTGCGTCAAGGACTATTGCTACGTGGCGCTGGAATTCCTGCGCAAGTACGTGGCCTGGCCGCTGCAGTTCTGGACCCCCGACTATTACTACTGCACCCATACCGGCATCCACCATGTGGAGGACAACGGCCCGGCCGACTATCAATCCACGCTGCGCTACGACCAGACCAGCTTCATCGACTTCATCAAGGCCTGCACCTGGTATTCCCTGTTCATCAGCCTGATCCCGCTGGAGGTGATCGCCTATTTCCGTGCCATGAAGCGCACCAAGTTCCTGCGCCTGTTCCTGCGTGGCTACATCCTGGGCAATGCCGTGTTCCTGGCCGTGGCCTGGCTGCATCCCATCCTGGGCGGCATCCTGTTCACCGTGTTCCTGTCCTCGGGCGTGCGCAGCTACCTGTTCGTGATGCGCTGGCACGGCTTCCACGACGCCACCCGGCCCTACAGCGTGGAGGCGTCCAACAGCTCGCCGCTGCATTATGGCCACCACAAGGAGCAGAACGTGCACCTGATGGTGGTGGCCGAATGCTGCCGGGTGTTCTGGAAGAACCGCGAGAAAGAACCCAGGAACTTCCCCATCTTCGTTTCCTCCGGCGCGCTGGAGACCTACAGCCGAAATGCCATGCTGGTGTTCTTCATGGTATGGCAGGGCAAGATCGACGTGATCAGCAAGTTCATTTTCACCGACAGCAATAGTCGCAGCGAACTCAAGAAGTATGTGACGGGCCTGCGCTTCCTTGGCAAGAGCCGCTGGCTGTCGCCGTATGACGAGCGGCTGTCCAAGTGGGTGGGGCGGCTGGCCGAGAGGCTGCACCGCCGCAAGATGTCGGCCGAGGATATCGCCTTCTTCGACGATCCCTCGCCCCAGGTCATGATGAATATCCGCGTGACCAACTTCCGCAAGCTCAAGGTGCGCAACGTCGAAGAGAACCTGCCGCAGGGCATTTATTGATCCGGAAAGGACATCCCATGTGGAAACGCATTAACGAAACCAGCCCCATCCTGGCCAGGTTCCTGCTGTTCGTCTGCGCGCCGCTGGGCCTCGCGGCGGCGGCCGGCTACGGCCAACTGAGGCAAAGCGTGCCGGACGATGGCGGCTTGCTGACCCTGCGTGGCGACAGCGGCGCGGTGCGCCTCGAGAGCGGCGCAGGTGCCGTGCCGCGCATCGAGGCTGCCAGCGAGCCGGATGCCTATTTCGCGCTGGGCTATGCCCATGCCCGCGACCGCCTGTGGCAGATGGAATACCAGAAGCTGATCGGCCAGGGGCGCCTGAGCGAGTTGCGCGGCGCCGCCACCCTGGCGCTGGACCGCTACCTGCGCACGCTGGGATTGCGCCAGGCTGCCGAACAAGCCCTGGCCCAGCTCTCGCCGCGCGCGCGCGCCCTGCTGGAAGCCTATGTGCGCGGGGTTAATGCGCGCATCGCCGAACGGCGCCCGCTGGCGCCGGAATACTACCTGAACGGCCGCCAGCCGGAGCCGTGGACGGCGGCCGATTCGCTGCTGCAGCTCAAGCTGCTGCAGATAAGCCTCGACGACAGCGGCATCGAACTGCGCCGGCAGGCGGCCCTGGTGCGCCAACTGGGCGGCGCACGCGCGGCCCAGCTGCTGCGCGCCGATGGCGGACGTTCCCTGGCGGCAGGCGCCGGCGGGCCCGAGCCGGACGGCGAACTGCTGCGACAGTTGGAACAGGCCGCCACGCGCCTGCACGCCGAGTTCGGCGTCGGCGCGGTGGACCCCGGTTCCAGCGCCTGGGCCGTGGATGGCCGCTACACGGCCAGCGGCAAGCCGGCGCTGGTCAATGATCTGCACGCCGTCAGCCTGATTCCGTCCAAGTGGTATGTGAGCGAGCTGGCCGGCGGCGCCACCCACCTGGCCGGCGCCACCATTCCCGGCTTGCCGCTGTTCTTTGCCGGGCGTAACGACAGCATTTCCTGGGGCCCCAGCGTGCTGCGCGCCTACAGCCCGCGATTGGCGGCCGAGCAGACCGATCCGCTGGACAGCGACCGCTACCGCGATGGCGGCCAATGGCGCCGCATGGACAGCCGGGTCGAAATCATCCGCGTCAAGGGCGAATTTCCGTCCTACCTGCGCGGCGGGATCCGGCCGCTGCGCCTGACCGTGCGCAGCACGGTGCGCGGCCCGGTGGTCAGCGACCTGGCGGGAGCCGGTGCCGCCTACAGCCTGGCGCTGCCGGGCCTGGCACCGCAGGACCGCAGCTTCGACGCCCTGCTGGCGCTGAACCAGGCGCGCGACTGGGGCCAGTTCAAGGCCGCCTTGAGCGGCCACGCCAGCCCGGCGCTGGTGATGGTGTATGCCGACCGCGCCGGTAATATCGGCGCCAAGGCGGCCGCCCGACTGCCCTATGGCAGCGAGGCGCCCGGCCTGGCGCTGCCCGGCGGCGGGCGCGGCGACATCGCCTATGGATTGCTGCCGGAAAGCTTCAACCCGCCCGGCGGCATCGTGTTGCAGGCCGGTAACCAGGAACGCGCCGATCGCATCGCCGCCCTGCTGGGCGCCACTGGCGCGGCCCGTAGCGACAGCAGCGCGCTGCTGGGCATCCAGCGTGACGACCGCAGCCTGGGCGCCGAAACCCTGGCGCCGCTGCTGTTGGCCACCCCGGCCGCCGACGCGCGCCAGCGCCAGGCGCTCGACTACCTGCGCCGCTGGGATGGCCGTGCCGCGCCGGACAGCGTGGCGGCCTCCATCTACAACGTGTGGGTGGACTGTCTGTTCCGCGACCTGGTGTACGCCAACGCGGCCGACCGCCTGGCCGTGCGCCCCCTGCTGGACAGCTATCCTGCCGAAGCCAGGGTGCGCTTCCTGGACACCGCCCTGGGCGCCGGGCGTGGCGACTGGTGCACCGCGCCCGGCCGGGCCGGGGCCTGCGGCGAACTGCTGGCGCGCAGCCTGCAAGCTGCGCTGCAGCAACTACGCCTGGCCGTGGGCCATGACATGGCGGGCTGGCGCTGGGACGCCGTGCAGCAGGCCGCCTACCGCAACCCGGCGGCCGAGCCGGACTCGCTGGCCGCTGGCCTGCTGGACCGGCGCGGGCCGGCCATCGGCGACGGCTATGGCGTGGCCGGCGCGGCGCCGGCCGTGGCAGCCAGGGATGGCGGCTACCGGCGCCTGGCCGGCAGCGATTACCTGCAGGTGATCGACCTGGGCGCGGATGGCGGCGCCCGTTTCCTGCTTAGCACGGGGCAATCGGGCAACGTGCTCAGCCCGCGCTACGACGACTACCTGAAGCACGCCGGCGCCATCGCCCTGCGCGCTCCAGGCTTTGGCGCGCCGCTTGAGGGCACGCAGGCCCTGACCTTGACCGCGCTGCCGGGCAAACCTGAATAGGGGTGGCATGATGAAACACAATATTATGAATACCGGCCTGTATGGGCTGCTGGTCAAGAACGCGCCCAACAAGGTCTTTATCAGCATTTTGCTGAGTTCGCTGGCCGGCTTGCTGCAGGTGGCGCTGATCCCGCTCTTGGTGATGTCGTTCAACATCCAGGCCAGCGCCATCGCGCCTGGCATCGAATACGGCGGCGCCTGGGAAGCGTGGGGCATCCGCCTGGACGCGCCACGCTTTGCGGCCTGCTTCTTCGCCGCCTGCCTGGCCATCCTGGTGCTGCGCGCGACCTCCGGGAGGCTGATGAACGAGGTGGTTACCCGGCTCAGCCTGGACCTCAAGCGTTTCATCTACAGCAAGGTGTCGTGCGCCCCGGTGCAGGACCTGGAGCAGGTCGGCTTCGGCGCCCTGATGGCCGCGCTGACCACGGATGTGGACAAGCTGGCCACGGGTGCCCGCATGATACCCATCATCCTCAACTACGTCATCGTGATCGGCGGGGTGGTGGCCATGCTGACCTACCTGAACCCGGGCGTGACCCTCTTCATCCTGGCCAGCGCCGCCGTGGGCATTGCGCTGTACCAGCCGTTTTCCATCCTGGGTGGACGCGCGCTGGGCCGCGCACGACAGTGCGTCAACCAGGTCCTGGAGTTCAACCGCGGACTGATCTACGGCTCCAAGGAGCTCAAGCTCAACCGCCGCAAGCGCGACGCCTACATCGCCGAGCTGCACCAGCTGGAGGACCGCCAGCGCCGCCTGCAGCTGCGCGGCGGCACCCTGTTCCTGGTCGGCTCGCAGTTTGCCGGCATGATGAACATGCTGGTGATCGGCCTGGTGGCTTTTGTGATGAGCAACTTCTTCAGCCTGTCGGCAGACGCCCTGGTGTCCATCGTGATGATATTGCTGTACCTGGCCGAGCCCATGATGGGCATCGTCGAATGCCTGAGCAGCCTGATCCCGGCCCGTATCTCCGTGTTTGCCGTGCGCAAGTGCCTGCGCCAGCTGCGCGCCGAGTCCGACCACGTGGCAGCGCACAGGGCGCCGGTGCACAAAATCCAGGCATATAACCTGGAGTACGCCTACCAGGTCAAGGAGCAGGGCGACTTCCAGTTCAGGGTGGGTCCGGTCAGCGCCATTTTCCGGCGCGGCCAGGTCAGTTTCATCACTGGCGGAAATGGCTCCGGCAAGTCCACGCTGGGCAAGCTGCTGTCGCTGCACTACCTGCCCTCGGCCGGCTCCGTGCTGATCAACGACGAGCGCGTCACGGACGACAACCGCGGCAGCATGCGCCAGAACATTTCCGCCATCTTCACCGACTTTCACCTGTTCCCGCGCCTGTACGACGTGGCCGAGGGCGAGGCCGCCAATATCCCGCACTACATGCAGGAACTCAAGCTGGACCAGCGCGTCAGCCTGGAGGACGGCAGGTTTTCCACACTGGGACTGTCGGACGGCCAGCGCAAGCGCATCGCGCTGCTGGTCAGCTACCTGGAGGACCGCGACGTCTATGTGTTCGACGAATGGGCCGCCGACCAGGATCCGCAATTCAAGGAATTCTTCTACAGCACCATCCTGTTCCAACTGCGCGAGCGGGGCAAGATCGTCATCGTCATTACCCATGACGACCGTTACTTCCACCTGGCCGACCAGCTGATCAAGATGGAAAACGGCTCCCTCAAGGCCATCGAGCAGCGCGCGCCCCTGGCCGCCTGAGCGCCACCTGCCCACAAGGTCCGCTTATGTACACCCCGAACATGCCTAGATCGCATCCGCTCTCGACTTTCGAGACCCTGTCCTGCCTGGGCCGGCGCAAGCAAGGCCACGCGGCCAACCAGGCCAGCGCCTGCTTCATCCTGCGTGGCGGGCTGGACCCAGGCCGCCTGGTGCGCGCGGTGGCGCTGCTGCCGGCGCTGGCGCCGCAGCTGGGCTGCGCCGTGGCCGACCAGGATGGCGCGCTGCTGCTGCGCCCCGGCGTCCATGCGCTGCTGGAGACACGGCTGGTCAGCCTGGCAGGGTCGGATGACCCGCGCGCCCAGGCCGCGCGCCTGGTGGCAGAGGAGGCCGACCGCGCCTTCGGCGTGCGCGACCAGATGCTCGTGCGCAGCACCCTGGTGGCGCTGGCCCCGGACGAGCACTGGTGGCTGCTCAGCTGCCACGTGCTGGTGGCCGAGGCGCGCGGCTGCGAAAGCCTGTATGCCCTGGCCGGCCGCTTGTACCAGGCACTGGGCCAGCCCGGGGGCGCCGGCCGCCTGGCGGCGCTGGCGCCGGACACGGCGTCCTGGGAGGCCCGGCTGGATTACCTGGAGTCGCCGGCCTGCGCGGCTGGCCAGGCCTACTGGAGCGCGGCGGCGGCCGACCATGCCGGCCTCAACCTGCCGCGTGGACCCGCCGCCGACCCGGCCCGGGCCCATACCGCCGAGCAGGCGCTGCCGCGAGGCTGGGCCGCGCGCTATACGGCGCTGGCGGCCGCCCTGGGCATGGACGAGGACAGCATGCTGGCCGCCCTGATGCTGGTTTTCCTGCACCGCTACAGCGGCTCGGAGACGGTGTCGGTGGGACTGGCCCAGGCGCGCGGCCGGCTTTGCCTGGACGGCGCATGGGCCGGCATCGCGTACGACAACGTGCCCTTGGCGGCCGAGGTGCGCGGCGACGAGGCCTTCGCCGCGCTGGCCGACCGGGTGGCGGCGGCCGTGCGGCGTGGGCGCCAGCACCGCCTGCACCCGCAGGACCGCCTGATCGATGTGGCCGACAGCCGCAAGGAGCACGAAAGCAGGCTGTTCGACCTGGCCGTCTACTACGAGCGGGCGGCCGACGCCGGCTACGGCCTGGGCCCGGTGCGGCGCCACCCGCTGCCTTACCGCGGCGAGTTCGTGCCACGCCTGGGCCTGGTGGCGGACGATGCCGGCGGGCTGCTGCTGCGGCTGGAATGGCAGGAACCCGACCTCGATGCGGCCCTGGCGCCGGAGCTGCTGGACAGCCTGGCCACCCTGCTGGGGGCGCTGCTGGACAGCGCCGGCGCGGCCGCCGTCGAGGACCTGGAGATGGTGTCGCCGGCCCAGCGCAAATACTTGCTGGGTCCGCTGGCCGGCGTGGCGCGGGACGGTATCCCGCACTGCTGCGTGCACCAGATGATAGAGCGCCAGGTGGCGCTCACGCCGCAGGCCACGGCCGTGGTCTATGAGGACGAGGCGCTCAGTTATGCCGAGCTGGACCGCCGCGCCGATGTGCTGGCCCAGCGCCTGCGCGCGCGCGGCGTGGGGCCGGACGTCATGGTGGGCGTGTTCGTGGAGCGCTCGGTGGCCATGGTGGTCACGGTGCTGGCCATCCTCAAGGCTGGCGGCGCCTTCGTGCCGCTGGACACCGATTTTCCCGAGGCCAGGCTGGCCTACATCATCGGCGACGCGGACCTGTCCACCATCGTCACCCAGGAGCACCTGGCGCCGCGCCTGCCCGGCCCGGCCCGCGCCCACGCACTGGCCCTGGAGACGGTGGACTGGCAGGCCCCGGCCGAACGCGGCCCCGGCTGCGGCCCTAGCCACCTGGCCTATGTGATTTACACTTCGGGCAGTACGGGCAACCCCAAGGGTGTGCTGGTCGAGCACGCCGGCGTGATCAACCTGGCCTACGCCATCAGCGCCGAGCTGCGGGTGGAGGCGGACAGCCGCGTACTGCAGTTCGCCTCGCTGACCTTCGACGCCTCGATCGCCGAGATGTTCATCACCTTCGTGCGCGGCGCCACCCTGTACGTGGCCAGCCACCAGCAGCGGCTGGCGCCGGACCTGCTGTCGGACCTGGTGGCGCGGCATGGACTGAGCCATGCCATCCTGCCGCCGGTGCTGCTGAAGTATTTATCGCGCGAGAAATTCGGCAGCGTGCGGCAACTGCAGGTGGTGGGGGAGAGCACACCGCTGGAGACGGCCCGCACCTGGGCCGCTGGGCGTACCCTGTCGAACGGCTATGGGCCCACGGAAAACACAGTGCACACCTCGCAGTCGCTGTTCGACGGCAGCGCCATGAACATCGGCCGCCCCATCCACAATGTACGCGCCTACGTGCTGGACCACAAGGCGCGGCTGGTGGCGCCGGGCGCGGTGGGCGAACTGTGCATAGGCGGGGCCGGCGTCACGCGCGGCTACCTGAACCAGCCGGGACTGACGGCGCAGAAATTCATCCCCGACCCCTGCGGCGGGCAGGGAAGGCTGTACCGTTCCGGGGACCTGGTGCGCTGGCTGCCGGACGGCAACCTGGACTTCATCGGCCGGCGCGACCAGCAGGTCAAGATCCGCGGCCTGCGCGTCGAGCTGGAGGAGGTCGAGGCCCACCTGGAACGGATCGAGGGCGTGGACCGCGCGGTGGTGCTGGTGCGCGAGACGGCGGCCGCCAACGGCGACAGCACCGAGAAGTGCCTGGCAGCCTACCTGGTGCTGGCACGTTCCGGGCTGGGCGAGGCCGCGATCCGCAAGTCGCTGGCCGCCAGCGTGCCGCAATTCATGGTCCCGGCCCATATCGTCATCCTGGAGCGATTCCCGCTGACGCACAGCCGCAAGATCGACAAGAAAGCATTGAAGGCTCTCCCCCTGGAAAGGAATACCGATGGCAGATAAGGCAACCGAGGGGCCGCTCGCCCCGCCCGGCGGCCGGCAGCGCCTGCTGCCGCCCCTGTGCCACGAGCAGGACGGTCAGTTCTTCGCCGGCGCCGCCGGCGTGCTGCCGCGTGGCAGCAGGGCGCTGCCGTACTACCTGGCCCTGTTCCGGGCCGACCGTTTTGCCCCCGAATTATTCCAGACCTATGGCATTGATTTTCCGCCGCACATACGCAAGAGCGTGCTCAAGCGGCAGGCCGAGTTCTTCGCCGGCCGCCTGTGCGCCCGCGCCATCCTGGAAAACTACGGGCACGGCCGCCATGTGGTGGCCGTGGGCCAGCACCGCGAGCCGCTATGGCCGCAGGGCTTCATCGGCAGCATCACGCATAGCGGCCACTACGCGGCCGCCATCGCCTGCGAGGGCAGGGACATTGCCGGCATCGGCATCGACATTGAAACCATCATCGCCAGCGAGGCGCGCCAGGCCATGACGGAACTGGTGGTGTGCGCCGAGGAGCTGCGCTTCCTGCGCATGCAGGTGGGCGCGTTGGACATCGACAGCCTGCTGACGCTGGTGTTCTCCGCCAAGGAAAGCTTCTTCAAGGCCGCCTTCCCGCTGGTGGGACGCTATTTCGACTTCGACGCGGTCAAGGTGGTGGGCTTCGACGAGCAGCACGGCCGCATCCAGCTGCGCTGTGTACAGCAGCTGGGCGAGCGGCTGGGGCCAGGGCAGGAACACGAGGTGTATTTCGACTTCCTGGGCGACAGCTCGGTGCTGACCGCCGTGCTGCTGACCCGCGAGGCTGCCGCAGCGGCGATGGCGCGTGCGGCCTGAGCGTCGCGGCGGCGGCCCCATGCGCAAGCGGGCCGGACAGGGCATCCCCGTCCGGCCCGTTTATCCGGCCTGTTTTTTATCGGGCCTGTTTTATTATCGGGCCTGTTGGGCGCGCGGCGGCTAGCGCTGCGGGGTGCTGCCGCAATAGCGCGCGTTCAGGTAATCGAGGGTGGTGCTTTGCCAGTCGATGCCGTCGACAAAGGCACCCAGCAGGGCGGCGCTCTTGCCGGGGCCGAGGTCGGCCCCTGCGGGGCTTTGCAGCATCACGTTGCTGGCAGGGTCGCTCACGCGGCGCAGGCGCACGGCGCCGCCGTCGCGCAGCATTTGCCAGTCCCAGCCAATGGTGATGGTAGGCTTGCCGCCGGCCACCCATTCGGTATAGCCGGTGATGGCGGTGGCCACGGCCGCTTCAGGCACATGCGGATCGCCATCCTCGTCCATCCCCGAAATCAGGTGGGACAGAGAAATGGCTTGCAGCTGGGCAAGTGTAAGATAAACGTAACCAGTAGTTGACATCGAATTCCGCTTTCAATTGGACGGCCAAGGCCGCTGCTGTGCTGCCTCATGATTGTACCTTGCAGCACCAGAAATTCCCCGCCTTGGAATTGCGTCAGGTCTCCAATTCAATCCAGCAGGCAAAA
>NZ_JBKFEH010000034.1:0-13104 GCF_053572355.1 Duganella kummerowiae | reverse complement strand
ATCAAGCTGCGCGGCATGCGCATCGAGGCCGGCGAGGTGGAGGCGCAGCTGCGCCGGCTGCCCGGCGTGAAGGAGGCCGTGGTGAGCGCGTCCGCGCTGGTCGGCCGGGACGGCGAGGCGGTCTCGCCGGCGGCCTCGCTTGTCGCCTATATCGTGCCCGGCGGCGGCGCGGCGCCCGATAGCGCCGGGCTGCGCAAGTCCCTGCGCCAGGTGCTGCCGGACTACATGGTGCCGGAGGTGTTCGTGGCGCTGGAGGCGCTGCCGCTGACCCGCACCGGCAAGGTGGACCGCAAGGCCCTGCCGGCGCCGGCGGCGGCCGACCTGCAGAGGCAGGCGTACGCGGCCCCGCGCAACGAGACCGAAGCGGTGCTGTGCGGTCTGTGGCAGGACATCCTGAAGCTGGAGCGGGTCGGCATCGAGGACAACTTCTTCGAATCGGGCGGCCATTCGCTGCTGGCCACCCGGCTGCTGAGCCGGATCCGCCAGGCGCTGGGCGTGGAGCTGCCGCTGCGTGCGCTGTTCGAGCACCCGACCATTGCCGCGCTGGCCGGGGAGCTGGCCGGACAGTCCTGCGCCTACCAGGGGGCGCTGCTGGAGCCGATAGGCCAGGCCGACCGTTCGCTGCCGCTGCCGCTGTCGTTCGCCCAGCAGCGCCTGTGGTTCATCGACCAGCTGGAGGGCGGCAGCACGGAATACAACCTGCCGCTGCGCCTGGCGTTCACCGGCCCCATGGACGCCGGCGCGCTGGAACGCTCGCTGCAGGCCATCGTCGCGCGGCACGAGGTGCTGCGCACGGCCATCGTCAGCGACGAGGGCAGGGCGCGCCAGCTGGTGCGGGCCGGGGCCGCCGCCGGTTTCGCCATCGACGACCTGCGGGCGCTGGAGCCGGCGCAGCGGGAGCAGGCCCATGCGCGGCTGGCCCGGGAAGAAGCGGCGCGCCCGTTCGACCTGGCGCGCGACGTGCTGCTGCGCGCGCGCCTGGTGCGGCTGGAGCAGGAGCGCCAGGTGCTGCTGCTGACGCTGCACCATATCGCGGCCGACGGCTGGTCGATGGGGGTGCTGCTGCGCGAATTGAACACGCTGTACGACGCCTACAGCCAGGGCCGGGAGCCGGCGCTGGCGCCGCTGCCGGTGCAGTACGCCGACTATGCGGCGTGGCAGCGCGGCTGGCTGCAGGGGGCCGGGCTGGAACGCCAGCTGGGCTACTGGCGCGGGCAGCTGGCGGGACTGCCCGCCGTGCACGGCCTGCCGCTGGACAAGCCGCGTCCGGCCCAGCAGCGCTTCCACGCGCGCACGCTGGCGCAAGGCATCGATGCCGGGCTGCTGGAAGGGATAGAGGCGTATTGCCGGCGCGGGCAGGCGACGCTGTTCATGTTCCTGCAGACGGCGCTGGCGGTGCTGCTGCAGCGCTACAGCGGGGAGTCCGACATCGTGATCGGCTCGCCGATCGCGGGCCGCGCGCACGCCGAGGTGGAAGGGCTGGTCGGCCTGTTCGTCAACAGCCTGGTGCTGCGCAGCGACCTGTCGGACAATCCGGCGTTCGAGGCGCTGCTGGCGCGCAACCGGCAAATGATACTGGGCGCCTACGAGCACCAGCACGTGCCGTTCGAAATGCTGGTGGAGGAACTGCGTCCGGAGCGCAGCCTGAGCTACAGCCCGCTGTACCAGGTGATGCTGACGCTGCACAACAACGAGCAGCACCAGCTGGCGCTGCGGGGGCTGTCGCTGGACGGGAAGGCGGGCAGCCACGACACCATCAAGTGCGACCTGGAGCTGACCGCGTCGGTGCACGGCGGCCAGCTGTACATCGACTGGGTCTACAACACCGACCTGTTCGAGCAGGCCAGCGTGGCGCGCATGGCGAACAACTTCGAGCAGCTGCTGCGTTCCATCGTGGCCCGGCCGCAGGCGCGCATCGGCGAGCTGGCGCTGCTGGCGGACGCCGAGCGCGAGACCCTGCTGCACGGCTGGAACGACTCCGGCGCCGTCTTCGGCGGGCCCGCCACGCTGCCGGCCCTGTTCGAGGCGCAGGCGGCCGCCACACCCGATGCCACGGCCCTGCGGGATGAGGCGGAAACGCTCAGCTATGCCGAACTCAATGCGCGCGCCAACCGCCTGGCGCACTACCTGCGCGCGCAAGGCGTGGCCGACGGCGGCCTGGTGGGCCTGTGCATGGAACGCTCGGCCGCCATGGTGGTCGGCCTGCTGGCCATCCTCAAGGCCGGCGCCGCCTACGTGCCGCTCGATCCGGAGTATCCGGCCGCGCGCCTGGCCTTCATGCTGGAGGACGCCGGCGTCGAACTGGTACTGGCGGGCAGCGCCAGCCTGGATGCGCTGCCCGCCGAGGGCGCGCGCACCATCTGCCTGGACGAGCACCATGTGCGCGCGGCGCTGCTGGCCATGGATACGTCCAACGTGCCGGTACCGGTGCGGCCGGAGCAGCTGGCCTACGTCATCTACACCTCCGGTTCGACCGGCCTGCCCAAGGGGGTCTGCATCGAGCATTTGGCGCTGGCCAACCTGCTGCGCTCGATGGCCTTGCGTCCGGGCGCCAGCGCGGCCGACCGGCTGCTGGCGGTGACCTCGATCTGTTTCGACATCGCCGCGCTGGAGCTGTTCCTGCCGCTGATATGCGGCGCCCAGCTGCATGTGGCCAGCCGCGCCGCCACCCGCGACAGCGATGCGCTGCAGGCCCTGGTGGCCGAGCGCGGCATCACCATCATGCAGGCCACGCCAGCCACCTGGCGCCTGCTGCTGGACGGCGGCTGGCAGGGAGCGCCCGGCCTGGCCGTGCTGTGCGGCGGCGAGGCCTGGAGCGTGGCACTGAACCGCCGCCTGCAGGGCAAGGTCAGGTCGGTCTGGAATGTCTACGGTCCCACCGAGACCACCATCTGGTCCACCATCGATCAGGTGGGGGCGGACGACCTGGCCGTCTCCATGGGCCAGGCGGTCGCCAACACGGAACTGTATGTCCTCGATCGGCATGGCAATCTGGCCCCGACCGGCGGCGTGGGCGAATTGCACATTGGCGGCGCAGGCCTGGCGCGCGGCTACTGGAACCGCCCCGAGCTGACCGGCGAGCGCTTCGTCCCACATCCGTTCCAGCCGGGCGCGCGCCTGTACCGCACCGGCGACCTGGTGCGCTGGAATGCGCAAGGCAAGCTCGAATACCTGTCGCGCATCGACCACCAGGTCAAGATACGCGGCTTCCGCATCGAGACCGGCGAGATCGAAACCCGCTTGTCCACGCTGGAACTGGTGCGCAACACCGTGGTCCTGGCCAAGCCGCTGGGCGGCGAGGGCCTGCGCCTGGTGGCTTACGTCGAGCCGGCCGTGCCCATGGCGCCGCCGGGGCCCGCGCTGGAGGCGCAGAAACTGGAATGGGTGGAGCGCTGCCGGCGCCACCTGGGCCAGTCCCTGCCGGACTTCATGGTGCCGGAAACCTATGTGTTCATGGCGGCCTTCCCGCTGACTTCCAACCGCAAGGTGGACCGCAAGGCCCTGCCCGAGCCGTCGGCCGCCGACCTGGGCACGGCCGGCTACCGCGCCCCGCGCACGGAACGCGAACGGCTGCTGTGCCAGGTGTGGCAGCGCGTGCTGGAGCTGGAGCAGGTCGGCGTGACGGACAGTTTCTTCGCCCTGGGCGGCGACTCCATCCTGTCGATCGCCATGGTGGCGCAGGCGCGCCAGGCCGGTATCGCGCTGTCGGTCAAGGACGTGTTCGAACACAAGACGGTGGAACGCCTGGCCCGGGCCGGCGGCGATGCCCCGGCCGGGGCCGGTGATCTGCAACCATTCGCCCTGCTGGAAGCACCGGAGCGGGAGGCCATCGCGGCCGGCATCGAGGACGCCTATCCGGCCTCGCCGGCCCAGGTTGGCATCATCGTGCAGTCCCAGCGCCATCCCGGCCTGTACCACGACGTGTTCAGCTTCCGGGTCCGGGCGCGCTGGGACGAGGCGCTGTTCCGCGAGGCGCTGGCGCATCTGGCGGCGCGGCATCCGGCGCTGCGCACCTCGTTCGACTTCGAGGGCGCGCGCCCGCTGCAGCTGGTGCACGCGCAGGCGCAGCTGGCGCTGAGCGTGGCGGATGTCACGGCCATGCCGGCGGCAGCGCGGCAGGCGCGCCTGGCGGAGCTGGTCGCCGCCGAGCACGCCCGGCCGTTCCACGCCGGCCAGGCGCCGCTGCTGCGCGTGTTCGCCGCGCCGGATGGCGCGGAGGAATTCGATTACGGCATCAGCTTCCACCATGCGATCATGGATGGCTGGAGCGCCTCGGTATTCACCGCCAGCCTGTTGCAGGCCTACCGGCAGCGGCTGGCAGGCGCCGCTCTGGCGGCGGCGCCGGTCAACCACGGGGTGCGCGAGCATGCCGCCCTGCAGCAGGCCGCGCATGGCAATGCGGACAGCCGCGCGTACTGGCAGGCGGTGCTGGAGCGGGCCGACGGCTACCAGCTCCCGCGCAAGGCCGGGGCTGGCGATCCGGCCGCGCCGGCCTCCCAGCGCACGCTGGCGGTGCCGGCCGTGACGGCCCTGTCCGGACGGCTGATCGCGCTGGCCAGGTCGCTGGGGGTGCCGATGCAGAGCGTGCTGCTGGCGGCCCACTTCAAGGTGCTGGCGGCGCTCTCCAACAGGACCGAGGTGGTCACCACCATCGGACTGTCCGGCCGTCCCGAAACCTCCGCCGCGGCAGATGCGCTGGGCCTGTTCGTCAACGCCGCGCCGCTGGCCGCCAGCGTGGGCGGCGGCAGCTGGAGCACGCTGGTGGCGGCGGTGGACGGCGCCATGGGCGCCGCCATGGAACACCGCCACTATCCGCTGTCGGGCCTGCCGGCGTGCCTGTCCGAGACCCTGTTCAACTATACCCACTTCCATGCCTACCGGGAGGCGGGCGGCTCGCTGCTGAGCGGCCGCGCTTTCATCGAACAGACCGATTTCGATTTCCATGTCAGCTTCCACCGCAGCCCGGATGACCGGATCGCGATGGAGATCAAGTACCGGCCGGACTGCTACGATGACGACATGGTGGAACAGGCCGCCGAGCGCTATCTGATCGCCCTGGAGCGCATGCTGCACGATGTCCATGCCGAGCACCGCGCCGCGCCGCTGCTCACCGCGCGCGAAGCGGATCTGCTGCAAGAGCGCTGGAGCCGCAACCCGGCGCCCTACCCGCGCGGGGTATCGGTGCACGCCCTGTTCGAGGCCCAGGCGGCGCGCGCACCGGCGCGCATCGCGGCCACCTGCGGTGACGCCAGCATCACCTATGGGCGCCTGAACCAGCGCGCCAACCAGCTGGCGCGGTACCTGCGCAGCCTGGGCGTGGGGCGCGACCAGCTGGTCGGTATGCTGGTCGAGCGCGACCTGGACATGCTGGTCGCCATGCTTGGGATCCTCAAGGCAGGCGCCGCCTATGTGCCGATCGACGCCGGCTACCCGGCCGCCCGCATCGCCTTCATGCTGGAGGACAGCCAGGCCCGGGTGGTGGTCGGCGCCGAACGGCTGGCGCACTGCCTGCCGGCGCGCGGCGGCCTGCGCGTGGTCGGCATCGACGCGCCGGACACGGCAGCCGCCCTGTCGGCGCTCGATGGCGCCGACCTGCCGCCCCTGGACGGGGAGGCCGGCAGCGCGCTGGCCTATGTGATCTACACCTCCGGATCGACCGGCAATCCGAAGGGCGTGATGGTGGAACACGCCAACATCGTGTCCCTGGTGTCGGACACCAGCTACATCGAGGCCGGCGAGGAGGCCGTGATCGCCCAGGCTTCCAGCGTGTCGTTTGACGCCGCGACCTTCGAGATCTGGACCGCGCTCACCCGCGGCGCGCGGCTGGCCACCCTGCAGCGCGACTGCCTGCTGAACGCGGAAGCGCTGGCCGCCTTCCTGCGCGGGCAGGGCGTGACCACCATGTTCATGACCACCGCGCTGGTGAACCGGATCGCCTCGGAAATGCCGGACTGCCTGGCGCCGCTGCGCACCCTGCTGTTTGGCGGCGAAGAAGTGAACTATGCCGCGGTGGCGCAGGTGCTGAGCCACTGCCCGGCGCTGCGTCTGGTCCATGTGTACGGGCCGACCGAAACCACCACCTTTGCCAGCTATGCGCGCCTGGAGGGTAGCTATGGCGCGGCGCGGCCGATCCCGATCGGGCGGCCGATGGAGAACATGGAGCTGTACGTGGTCGGCAACGAGGGCCTGGCCCCGGTTGGCGCCAGGGGCGAGCTGTATATCGGCGGCGCCGGGGTGGCGCGCGGCTACCTGGCGCGGCCGGAGCTGAGCGCGCAGCGCTTCCTGCCCCATCCCTATGGCGCGGCGGCCGGGCAGCGCATCTACGCCACCGGCGACATGGTGCGCTGGCTGGCGGACGGGCAGATCGAATTCCTGGGCCGGGTCGACCGCCAGGTCAAGATCAATGGCTTCCGCATCGAATTGCCGGAGGTGGAGGCGGCGCTGGCCGCGCTGCCGGACATCAGGGAAAGCCTGGTGCGGGTGGTGGCGGACGGCCTCGGCGGCCGCCGCATGGTTGCCTACATCGTGCCGCGCTCGGGTGCGGTGGACGCTGCCGCCGGGCTGGCGGCCGCCTGCCGCCAGCAGCTCAAGGCGGCGCTGCCGGAGTACATGATTCCGTCCGCCCTGGTGGCGCTGGCGGCACTGCCGCTGAACGCCAACGGCAAGGTCGACCTGCAGGCGTTGCCGGCGCCCGAGGATGTCCGCGAGGACGGCGCCGGGCACGTGGCGCCGCGGTTCGAACTGGAGCGCCAGCTGTGCGCTATCTGGCAGGAGGTGCTCAAGCGCGGCGGGATCGGCGTGACCGACAACTTCTTCGAGGCCGGCGGCAGCTCGCTGCTGGTGATGCAGCTGCAGCGGCGCATCGCCAGGGCCACCGGGCGCGAGGTAGGCATCGCCGACCTGTTCGCCTACCCGACCATCGCCGACCTGACCCGCCACCTGCTGCAGCGCGAGGGCGGAACGGCGGCCGTGCCAGAGACGGCCGCGCCGCCGCGCGCGCGTGTCGAACCGGTAGCCGTGATCGGGATGGCGGGCCGTTTCCCGGGCGCGCGCGATATCGAGGCGCTGTGGCGCAACCTGGCAGAGGGCGCCGAGTCCATCGACCAGTTTTCGGACCAGCAGCTGGCCGCCGCCGGCGTGCCGGAGCAGCTGATCAACCACCCCGGCTACGTCAAGCGCGGCGTGCTGCTGGAGGACCTGGACCAGTTCGACGCCGGCTATTTCGGACTGACGCCGCGCGAGGCCCAGATCATGGACCCGCAGCAGCGCCTGCTGTTCGAGTGCACGCTGGCGGCCCTTGAGCAGGCCGGCTACGGCCGCTGGGACCGGCACCAGCACGTCGGTGTGTTCGTCTCGGTCGCGGACAGCCGCTACCTTACGGAGAACATCCACAGCAATCCGGAATTGTTCGACGCGGTTGGCGCGCTGGCCATCCGCAACGCCAACAGCCGCGATGGCGCGGCTACCCGGTTGTCGTACAAATTCAACCTGACCGGGCCCAGCGTGAACATCAACACGGCCTGCTCCTCATCCCTGGTGGCGGTGCATGAAGCCTGCAAGAGCCTGTGGCTGGGCGAGTGCGGCATGGCCCTGGCCGGCGGCGCCGATATCTCGCTGCTGGCGGCCCAGGGCTACCTGTACAGCGAGGGCGATGTGATGTCGCCGGACGGCCACTGCCGCGCCTTCGACCAGCAGGCCGCAGGCACCCGCCTGGGCAGCGGCGCCGGGCTGGTGCTGCTCAAGCCCCTGTCCGCCGCACTGGCCGACGGCGATACCATTCATGGCCTGATCACGGGGTCCGCCATCAATAACGATGGCGCGGCCAAGGTCGGCTACACCGCCCCCAGCGTCGGCGGCCAGGCCGATTGCATACGCCGCGCGCACGCCGCGGCGGGCGTGGCGCCAACCAGCATCGGCTATGTGGAGGCGCATGGCACCGGCACCCGCATCGGCGACCCGATCGAGATCGCCGCCCTCGCCAGTGCCTTCGGCGGCGCCGCCGGACGCCCGTATTGCGCCATCGGGTCGGTCAAGACCAATATCGGCCACCTCAACACGGCGGCCGGCATTGCCGGCCTGATCAAGACCCTGGAATGCGTCAAGCGGGCCAGGATTCCCGCCTCGCTGCACTACCGCCAGGCCAATCCGCAAATCGATTTCGGCGCCAGCCCCTTCTTCGTCAACGCCGCGCTGCGCGAGTGGGACCAGGGCGGGGTTCCGCGCCGTGCCGGAGTCAGCTCGTTCGGCATAGGCGGCACCAACGCCCACGTCGTGGTCGAGCAGGCGCCGCCGCCGCCGCCCGCCGGCGCCGCCGACGCCCCGCAGCTGCTGCGCGTGTCGGGCCGCAGCGAGGCCGCCGTGCTACGCATGTGCGGCGATCTGGCCGCCCACCTGGCCAGCCATCCCGCCGTGTCCCTGGCCGACGTGGCTTATACGCTGCAGGCAGGCCGCCGGCGCCATGAGTACAACCACTACCTGGTGGCGCAAGGCCGCGAGGAAGCCATTGCCAGGCTGGAGGCCGCGGTGGAGCGGCGCGAGGTGGCGCGCAGCGCCGGAGCCGGCCGCTCGGTGCCGGTAGTGTTCATGTTCCCGGGGCAGGGCAGCCAGTATGCCGGCATGGCCTGCGGCCTGTATGACGCCCAGCCGGTGTTCCGCCAGTGGGTGGACACCTGCCTGGACAAGCTGGCCCCGCACCTGGCGCTGGATCTCGGACCCATCCTCCTGCCGCACCTGCACGGCGCCGACCCGGACCAGGTCCAGGCCCAGCTGTCGCGCACCGAAGTGGTGCAGCCGGCGCTGTTCGTGACCGAGTACGCCCTGGCCATGATGTGGAAAGCGCTGGGCCTGGAACCGGCGGCGATGATAGGGCACAGCATAGGCGAATACGTGGCCGCCTGCCTGGCGGGGGTGTTCAGCCTGGACGACGCGCTCAAGCTGGTGGCCGCGCGCGGCCGCCTGATGCAGGGCCTGCCTGGTGGCGCCATGCTGTCGGTGGCGCTGGGAGCGCAGGACGCCGCCGGCCTGGCGCTGGAAACCGGCTGCTGCGTGGCCGCCATCAACAGCCCGCGCAACTGCGTGCTGGCAGGCGAGCGCGATATCATCGCCGGCCTGGCCGAGGTGCTGCGCGAGCGCGGCGTGGAGCATGCACTGCTGCCCACCACCCACGCCTTCCACTCGCGCATGATGGAGCCCATCGCCGCCCAATTCGCGCAACTGTTCGACGGCATGGAACTGGGTGCCCCGCAGCTACCCTTCATTTCCAACCTGAGCGGCGCGCCGTGCGACCCCGGTCAGGTGCGTGATCCCGCCTACTGGGTGCGGCATCTGCTGCAGACGGTCAATTTCGCGGCCGGCATCGATACCCTGCTGCAGCGCTACGATGGGCTGTTCCTGGAAATCGGTCCGGGCAACACGCTGTCCTCGCTGGGACGCAAGGGCGGCAATTATGCGCGCCAGCGCTTCGTCTCCACGCTGCGGCACCGCAACCTGGCCGAGGGCGACCTGCGCTTCCTGCTCAAGGCGGCAGGCGAGGTCGACCTGGCCCAGGTGGATATCGCCTGGCCGCTGCTGCATGCCGGGCAGGCGCGCCGCCGCGTACCGCTGCCGGCCTACCCGCTGCAGCGCGAACGCCACTGGGTCGAGCGCAAGCTGGTGCGCAGGGCACCGGAGGCGCCGCTGGCTGCCGGCCGCAAGCCGCTGGCGGACTGGTTCAGCGGCGTGGCGTGGAAGCGCGCCGCCGGTGCTCCGCCGGAGCGCATCGACCTGGCCGCGCAGCGCGGCTGCTGGCTGGTGTTCACCGATCGCTACGGCATAGGCGACCAGCTGGTGGCGGCGCTGGAGGCGGCGCAACAGGCGGTGGTGCGGGTAGGCTTCGGCCCCAACTTCGTGGTCTCCGGTTCCTCGTGCACCATCCGCAGCCATTGCGAGGAGGACTACCAGGCCTTGTTTGCGGTGCTGGCGGTGCGCGGGCAGGTGCCGGAGCGCGTGGTGCACATGGGCAGCCTGGCCCTGCCCGCCGCAGCGCCACGCTACCAGGACTTCCTGCAAGCCCAGCACAGCGGCCTGCTCAGCCTGGTCTACCTGGTGCGCCACTGGACCCGCTCGGTGCCATCCGCCCAGCTCGGCCTGCACGTGGTGACCAACGACCTGTTCGATGTACTGGGCAACGAAGTGCTAATGCCGGCCCAATCCACCATCGCCGGCATCTGCAACAGCATCCCGCAGGAGTACCCGCAGGTGGCCTGCTGCCACCTGGACCTGGCCCTGACGCCGCACGCTGCCTCCGAACTGGCGCTGCGCGCCGCGCTGGCCGGACGCATCGCCGCCGAGCTGTCGCTGCGCCAGCCGGAGCGCCTGGTGGCGCTGCGCGCCGGGGCCCGCTGGCACCGGGTGTTCGAGCCGCTGGCGGCGCATCCCGCGGCTGCCGCGCATGCTTTCGTCGAGGGCGGCGTGTACTTCATCACCGGTGGACTGGGGCGTATAGGACTGGCGCTGGCGCAGCAGTTGTGCGAGCGCTTCCACGCCGACGTGGTGCTGGCCGGTCGCAGCCTGCCCTCGGCCGATGACGCCGCCGGCGCGGCCAGGCTGGCCCGCATCGACGCCTGCAGCGCGCAGGGCGGACGGATACGCCTGGTGCAGGCCGACGCCGCCGAGCGCGACGCCATGGCGGCCGCGTTGGACGCCGCCGAGCGCGAGTTCGGCCGCATCGACGGCATTATCCATTGCGCGGGCGATGTCGCCGACGCCATCGAACCGCTGGAAACCATCAGCGAGGCGGACTGCCTGCGCCAGTTCCTGCCCAAGGCCGGCGGCCTGCTGGTGCTGGACGAGCTGCTGCGCGAACGCGAGGTCGGCTTCTGCATGGCGATGTCGTCGCTGTCCGCCATCCTGGGCGGCATCGGCTTCGGCGTCTATGCCGGCAGCAACATCTACATGGACACCTTCTGCCACGAGAAGCACCGCAGCGGCGACCGGCGCTGGCTGAGCGTGAATTGGGACGGCTGGAACTTCGCCCAGACCGCCGAGGACAAGTTCTTCGACATGCTGCACGAAAACCATATCCCGGGCGCGGACGCCGTGGCGGCGCTGTCGCAGGCGTTGCGCATCGGCCATGCGCCGCAGTTGGT
The DNA here is from genome assembly GCF_053572355.1 of Duganella kummerowiae. Lineage (NCBI taxonomy): Bacteria > Pseudomonadati > Pseudomonadota > Betaproteobacteria > Burkholderiales > Oxalobacteraceae > Duganella > Duganella kummerowiae. Next base: position 1,978 of record NZ_JBKFEH010000034.1, on the reverse strand, counting down.
GTGCTCGACCACCGGCCTGGAAGCGCGCCATCGCCGCTGGATAGAGCGGGCCGGGCCGGCGCAGCCGGAAGCGGCGCCGCCGCAGGAGGCTGTGGCGGCCGCGGACGGCGCGCTCCTGCCTGTGCCGGACAACGGGCGCAACGGCATCGACGAGGCCCTGCTGGGTATCTGGCGCGATCTGTTCGGCATGGCGCAAGTGGGCATACGCGACAACTTCTTCGAGCTGGGAGGCGATTCGCTGCTGCTGGCGCGCCTGTTGGCCAGGATACGCGCCGAATTCGGCGAACGCGCCGACACGCTGACGTTGGCCAGCATGTTCCACAGCCCTTCGATCGAAGGGATCTCGGACCTGATCAGCGCCGCCGCTTCGATCTGGCACGCCGACCGCAGCATGAGCGCCATCAGCGAGGACGCCACCGCATTTGAAGATGGAGAAATCTAGTGAGCATCGCACTTATACACGACCAGGCGGCGCAGCGCGGCATCCGGCTGTACCTGGAGCAAGGCCGCCTGCGCTACCGCGCCGACCCGGGCGCCATGGACCAGCAGATGCGTGAGCTGCTGGCGCGGCACAAGGCCGCGCTGATCGGCTACCTGGAGCAGCTGGCCGCGCTGAGGGCGAAGGCCGGTCCGGCGCTGGCGCCTGTCGAACCGGCGCCGGGGCAAGGGCCGGTGCGTCCGTCCTACGGGCAGGAGCAGCTGATGTTCCTCGACCAGCTCAGCGGCGGCAGGAACAACTACAACATCCCGCTGGTGTACCGGGTACGCGGGGCGCTCGACCTGGAGGCGTTGCGCGCCGCCTTCGGCACCGTGCTGCAGCGGCACCAGGTGCTGCGTTCGCATTTCCGCGAACAGGACGGCGTACCCTACCTGGAGGCTGCCGGGGGCGCCGAACTGCCCTACACGGTGGTGGACCTGCGCGGCGCGGCGCAGGCGGACAGTGCGGTGATCGCATTGGCCAACGAGGACGCGGCGCGCCGCTTCGATATCGCACGCGACGTGCTGGCCCGTATCACGGTAGCGCTGATCGCGGAGGACGAGCACGTGCTGATGATCAATACCCACCACATCGTGTCCGACGGTTGGAGCCTGGGTATCTTCATGGGCGAGCTGGCGGCATGGTACAACGCCGCCGTGCGCGGCGAACCGGACCCGCTGCCCCCCATGCGCATCCAGTACCGCGACTATGCCGTGTGGCAGCGCGCCATGCTCGACGGGCCGGCGCTGCAGCAACTGCTAGGCTATTGGCGGACTCAGCTCGACGGGCTGGCGCCGGGCTTGAACCTGCCCTATGACCAGCCACGCGAGGGCGCCGGCGCCTTCCGGCGAGGCGAGGTGCAGCAGGTCGCCGATGCCGGTCTGGCGGCCCAGGTGCACGGCTTCTGCAAGCAGCACAACGTCACTTTGTTCATGTTCATGCAAAGCGCGCTGGCGGTGCTGCTGGCGCGCTACACCGGCGATACCGACATCCCGATCGGCACTGCCGTTGCGGGACGCAGCCAGGGCGAGACCGAGGGCTTGATCGGCTTCTTCGTCAACACCGTGGTGCTGCGCAGCGACCTGTCGGGGAATCCCGGATTCGTGGAGCTCGCCGGACGCAACCGTGCCATGATATTGGATGCATTCGCGCATCAGCAACTGCCGTTCCCGCTCATGGTGGAGGAGCTCAATCCGGCCCGCGGCGGCGCCAGCCCGTTCTTCCAGGTGATGCTGATCCTGCAGAACAATGCCGGCGGCGGCGCCGGCTTCCATGGCCTGGCGCTGGAGAAAATGGGCCAGAACCCGTCCGTGAACAAGTTCGACCTGGAGCTGGATATCACCGATGCGAACGGCAAGCTGTACCTTACCTGGACTTACAACGCGGCCCTGTTCAGCGCCGACAGCGCGCGCCGAATGGCGGCCAACTTCGAGCAGCTGCTGCGTTCCATCGTGGCCCGGCCGCAGGCGCGCATCGGCGAGCTGGCGCTGCTGGCGGACG
>NZ_JBKFEH010000033.1:0-13791 GCF_053572355.1 Duganella kummerowiae | reverse complement strand
GTTAAAGAACTTCGGTCCTGCGTCGCTGACGAAGCGTTGTGTTCGTTCAGCAGAGAAGCGAGATTATGCAGCGTTTCCTTTATCTCGTCAACCCCGTTCAACTTCGCGTTTTGCTGCGTTGTCTTGCGAGGGACGGAACTATAGCAAACGCCAGCCGCCGTGGCAAGCCACGGACGTGCTACATTTGTCGTCCACAGAGCCGCCCTCGAAAACGGCCAACGGAGACCACACATGAATCCTCTGATAGAGAGTTCCCACCAGCGCTCGCGCCTGTACGGCCTGCGCCGCAATGAACGGGTCGATTGCAGCCCGGCGTCCCGCAGCGACCTGTCTGCCCTGATAGAACAGAACCACCTGCTGCACACGCACGCCGTCCCGGCCATGGAAGCGCTGTACCAGCAAATAGTCAACACCCACAACATGGTGATACTGACCGACGCCAGCGGCGTCATCGTCCACACCCTGGGAGACGACGATTTCCTGGAAAAGGCCGACCGCGTCGCCCTGCGCCCCGGCGTCACCTGGTCGGAGCAAAGCAAGGGCACCAACGCCATCGGCACCGCCATCGCCGAATGCGCGCCCGCACTAGTGCACGCCGACCAGCACTACCTGGCGGCCAACCACTTCCTGACCTGCTCCGCCGCGCCCATCTCCGACCACCTGGGCAAGGTGGTGGGCGTGCTCGATGTCTCGGGCGACCAGCGCAGCTTCCACCACCACACCATGGCGCTGGTGCGCATGTCGGCGCTGATGATAGAGAACCGGCTGTTCACGGCCGCCTTCGAGGACGCCATCACCCTGCACTTCCACGCGCGCCCGGAATTCATCGGCACCCTGATGGAGGGTATCGCATCCTTCAGCCCCGACGGCCGCTTCCTGGCGGCCAACCGCAACGGCCAGTTCCAGCTTGGGTTGCAGCCGGCAGCGCTGCGCGGCCATAGTTTCAGTTCCCTGTTCGGGTTGCCGGTCTCGGAACTGTATGAACATCACCGCGCCGCGGCGCCCGGACTGCTGGAGCTGCACCTGCAAAGCGGGGTGCGCGTCTATGGCCGCGTCGAGATACGGCTGGCGCATCCAGTATTCCAGCAAGCGCAAGTGCAGGCGCCGGTTGCGCGCCGCATCAAAGCCGCATCCGGCCTGGATAAACTGCGCACCGGCGACCCTCAGCTGGCGCAGATGCTGGACAAGGTGGCGCGCGTGCTGGACCACGACATCCCCATCATGATCATGGGCGAGACCGGCACCGGCAAGGAGCTGCTGGCCCAGGCCATCCACCAGGACTCCGCGCGCGCGGCGCGGCCCTTTGTAGCGGTGAACTGCGCGGCCATACCGGAGACACTGATCGAGTCCGAACTGTTCGGCTATGAAGATGGCGCCTTCACCGGCGCTCGCCGCAAAGGGGCATCGGGGCGCATCCTGCAGGCCAATGGCGGCACCCTGTTCCTGGACGAGATAGGCGATATGCCATTAAGCCTGCAGGCACGCCTGCTGCGCGTGCTGCAGGAGCGCAGCGTGACGCCGCTGGGCGGCGCCAGGGCCATTCCGGTTGACGTGCAACTGGTGTGCGCCACCAACCAGCCGCTGCGCGAACGCATCGCCCAGGGCCTGTTCCGCGAAGACCTGTACTACCGCCTCAACGGCCTGGTGGCCAAGCTGCCGCCGCTGCGCGAACGCAGCGACATCGACCAATTGGTGCACAGCCTCCTCGGGGGCCGCCACAACATCTCGCCGCAGCTGCTGCGCCAGTTCCGCCAGCACCGCTGGCCCGGCAACCTGCGCCAGCTCAGCAACCTGTTGCGTACGGCGCAGGTGATGGCCGGCGAAGAGCGCGAAATCTGCCTGCGCCACATGCCGGACGACTTCCTGGACGACCTGGCCCCAGCACAGCCGCAGCCCGCCAGCGCCAACATGGAGCAGATCGCGCAATCGGCCATCCAGCAGGCGCTGGACGCGCACGGCGGCAATGTCTCCGCCGCCGCCCGCGCGCTGGGGGTGTCGCGCAATACGGTGTACCGCCGCCTGCGCAATTAGAGGGCCTACCAGCGGGCTTAGAAGAAGCCGAGCGGGTTGGGGTTGTAGCTGACCAGCAGGTTCTTGGTCTGCTGGTAGTGGTCCAGCATCATCTTGTGGTTCTCGCGCCCGATGCCGGACTGCTTGTAGCCGCCAAAGGCCGCATGGGCCGGATACAGGTGGTAGCAATTGGTCCACACGCGCCCGGCCTGGATGGCACGCCCCACGCGGAAGGCACGCGCACCGTCGCGCGTCCACAAGCCGGCACCCAAGCCATACAGGCTGTCGTTGGCGATGCGCAGCGCCTCCTCTTCATCCTTAAAGGTGGTCACCGACACCACCGGACCAAAGATCTCCTCCTGGAAGATGCGCATACTGTTGTCGCCCTTGAAGACCGTGGGACGGATGTAATAGCCCTCGCCCAGTTCGCCCTGCTGCTGCAGGCGTCCACCACCGGCCAGCAGCTGCGCGCCCTCGTTCTTGCCGATGTCGATATAGGACAGGATTTTCTCCAGCTGTTCCCGCGAGGCCTGCGCGCCCAGCATGGTGCCGGCGTCCAGCGGGTTGCCCTGCTTGATGGCGGCCACCCGCGCCAGCGCACGCTCGATGAACTTCTCGTAGATCGATTCCTGGACCAGCACGCGCGAGGGGCAGGTGCAGACCTCGCCCTGGTTCAGCGCGAACATGGCGAAGCCTTCCAGGCACTTGTCGAAATAGGCGTCGTCCGCGTTCATCACATCCTCGAAGAAGATGTTGGGCGATTTGCCGCCCAGTTCCAGCGTCACCGGAATCAGGTTCTGCGCGGCGTATTGCATGATCAAACGGCCGGTGCCGGTCTCGCCGGTGAACGCGATCTTGGCGATGCGGGTGCTGGACGCCAGCGGCTTGCCCGCCTCCAGGCCATAGCCGTTGACCACGTTGACCACGCCCGGTGGCAGCAGGTCCGCCACCAGTTCCATCAGCACCATGATGGAGGCAGGCGTCTGCTCGGCCGGTTTGAGCACCACGCAGTTGCCGGCCGCCAGCGCCGGCGCCAGCTTCCACACCGCCATCAGGATGGGGAAGTTCCAGGGGATGATCTGGCCCACCACGCCCAGCGGTTCGTGGAAGTGGTAGGCATAGGTGTCGGCGTCGATCTGGGCGATGGAGCCTTCCTGGGTGCGGATGCAGGAGGCGAAGTAGCGGAAATGGTCGATCGCCAGCGGAATGTCGGCCGCCGTGGTTTCGCGTATCGGCTTGCCATTGTCGATGGTTTCGGCGGTGGCCAGCAAGGCCAGGTTCTGCTCCATGCGGTCGGCGATGCGGTTCAGGATGCCGGCGCGCTCGGCCGGCGAGGTCTTGCCCCAGGCGTCCTTGGCGGCGTGGGCGGCATCCAGCGCCAGCTCCACATCCTCGGCGCTGGAGCGCGCCACTTCACAGAATACCTGGCCGGTGATGGGAGTGACGTTGCCGAAGTATTCGCCCTTGACCGGCGCGACGTACTTGCCGCCGATGTAGTTGTCATAGCGCTGCTTGAAGGGATTGGCGACGCCCAGTTTGCTGATATCCGCGAGATTCATGTCATCCTCTTTCTACTGTGGTTATGGGTATGACTGGTTTTGCAAACGGCGTGCCAGCCCGCGCCAAGGGCGAGAAGCGTGCGCCCAGCTGTCCCAGCGGCGGAACAGTGTTCAGTTTTGACACAGGTGTGTGCACACACGGCGGCGATGCCGGGTATATTGCAGTCTGCCCGTATGGAGACTTCATGAAGCAATACCGATACCGCCTGAACGCCGCCGCCGCCCTGTGCGTGTCCGGCGCCGCCCTGGCCGCGCCAGACGATGCAGCGCCGGCGCAACCGGCCAATGTGGTGGTGGTCAGCGCCACCCGCGTCGGCCACCCCAGCGACGACATGCCTGCCGCGATAGACGTTATCGACGCCGAACGCATGGACGCGGCTCTGCCGCGCGTCAACGCCTCCGAAGCGCTGGCCGCCGTACCTGGACTGGTGGCGCAGAACCGGCAGAACTATGCGCAGGACCTGCAGATCTCCTCGCGCGGCTTCGGCGCCCGCTCCGCATTCGGCGTGCGCGGCGTGCGCCTGATTGCGGACGGCATCCCGGCCTCGATGCCGGACGGCCAGGGCCAGGCCGCTACTTTCAACCTTGACATGGCCGAGCGCATCGAGGTGCTGCGCGGGCCGTTCTCCGCCATCTACGGTAATCATGCTGGCGGTGTAATCCAGCTGTTCACCCGCGAACCGCAGGCGCCGGCCTCGGTTGAATTCAAACTGAGCGCGGGCAGGTACGGCAGCCGCAAGGCCGACCTCAACGCCGGCGGCAAGCAGGGCGGCGTCGGCTACCTGCTGGACGCCTCCCGCTTCGAGACCGACGGCTACCGCGCCCACAGCGCCGCCACCCGCGACCAGGCCTACGCCAAGCTGACCCTGTCGCCGCTGGAGGGCGCCAGCCTGACCATCGTCGCCAACGGGCTGCGCCAGGACGACACCCAGGACCCGCTGGGCGTGACCTGGGCCACCTACCAGCGCGACCCGCGCGCCGGCGAGACCGACGCCAGCGACACCCAGACGCCCAAGCGCACCCTGGCCGACCGCTACAACACGCGCAAGAGCATAGACCACCAGCAGATTGGCGCTGCATGGGAGCAGCGCCTGGGCGACGGCCGCCTGCGCCTCTCGACCTATGGCGGCAACCGCCAGGTGATACAGTACCAGGCGTTTTCCAAGGCTTTCCAGGCCCCCGTGACGCATTCCGGCGGCGTGGTCGATTTCGACCGCGACTTTTATGGCCTGGACCTGAACTGGCTGCACGTGAACCAGCTGGCGGGCGGACGCCTCAGCACCACTGTGGGCGCGGAATACGGCCGCTCCAGCGACGACCGGCGCGGCTACGAGAATTTCATCGGCACGACGTTCGGCGTACAGGGCGTGCTGCGGCGCGACGAGAACGATACCGTGTCCAACCTCGACCCCTACCTGCAAATGGAATGGGAATCGGGGCCCTGGATGCTGAGCGGCGGCCTGCGCCATAGCCGGGTGCGATTCGCCGTGGGCGACCGCTACCTCGCCAACGGCAATGACAGCGGCGGGCTGGAATACCGCCACACGACACCGGTGATCGGTGTGCTGTACAAGGTGGCGCCAGCGCTGAACCTCTACGCCAGCGCGGCGCGCGCATTCGAGACGCCCACGCTGAACGAACTGTTTTACTCCGGCAGCGGCGCCGGCTTCAACTTCCAGCTGCGCCCCGCCCTGAGCACCCAGCTGGAAGCGGGCGTGAAGGCGCGGCTGGACGCCCATACCCGCATCAACGCCGCCCTGTTCCAGACCCGCACCAGCGATGAACTGGTGGTGGACAGTTCCAGCGGCGGCCGCACCAGCTACCGCAACGCCGGCAAGACCCTGCGCCAGGGCGGGGAATTGTCGCTGGAATCGGCCTTCAGTCATGATTTGAGCACACGCGTGGCGCTGACAGGCCTGCGCGCCGTGTACGACAGCGCCTTCGGCAGCGTACTGGAAGGCAGCCGCCTGCCCGGGGTACCGAATGCCAACCTGTATGCCGAGCTGGCGTGGAAGGACAAAGAGCAGCGCTTCGGCGCCGCGCTGGAAGCCACCGCCAGCAGCAAGCTCTACGCGGAGGACAGCAACAGCGACCAGCCGGCGCCCGGCTATGGCGTGCTGCATGCACGGGTCAACGCCAGCCAGCAGTGGCATGGGTGGCAGTTCCAGCAGTACGCCCGCCTCAACAACCTGCTGGACAAGCAGTATGTGGGTTCAGTCATCGTGGGCGACACCAACAAGCGCTATTACGAGGCGGCGCCGGGACGCAACTGGATAGTCGGCGTCTCGGCGCGCTACCAGTTCCAGTAGCTGGTTTCCTGGCTAGCGCAGGGCGACGGTCTGGCGCTTCCAGGCCGGATCCTGCCAGCGGTAGAACGCACTCAGGGAACTGGGCTGGTCGGCGCTCTTGAGCACCGCCAGGGTGGCCATGTCGACCAGCTCGAAGCTGCGCTTGTAGCGTCCGTCGATGCGGGCCTCGCGCGCCACCAGCAGGTTGGCGCCGCCCGGCACCCAGCCAGCGAATTCCGCATAGCCCAGATCCGGATCGGCGGCTGCGGGAGGCAGCACGTCGGCCACCCAGCCCTGATCCGTGCGGTGGAACAGCCACATCTCGCGCCAGCCATCCATGGGCTGGACCGCCAGCGTCAGCGCCATGCCCTGCGGATGGGCCCGGGCCGACGCCGGCCACACCACGCCATAGCTGCAGCGTTTGGCCAGCGGGTGCTGGCGGTCCTGCTTCGCATCCAGCAGCAGCACGCAGGTTTCGCCGGGCTGTCCCGGCAGCGTGGCCACGCTCAGCGCGGCGGGCGCGGGCGTGGGCGCGGCAACAGCCCTGGCGCCGGCAGCGTCGGCATTGGCCACAGCTGGTGCGGCCGGCAGTGCGGATTCGGCAGCCCAGCGTATCGCGCCCACCCGCACGCCGGCTTCGGCGTAGGCGGAGGCATCGTCCTCGGTCAGTTCGGCCGGCTCCACCGCGCCCAGCTCCGCCAGCGCGCGCTGCGCCTGGGCCAGCGCCGGCTCTCCCTTACGCGCCTGGGCGTAGGCCAGCGACGACCATACCGCCGCACGCCGCACGTGGATGCGGTTGCGCACATGGACCGGCAGGTCGGCCAGCGGCGCCATCTCCAGCACCTGGGCGCGCCACTCGTCCAGGGCCAGGCGGGCGCCGGGACGCAGGTCGGGGTCCACGCACTCCTGGCGCGTGAGGCCCAGGGCGGCGTTGGCGCGCTGCTGGGCATCGGACTGGAGCGCCAGCACACGGCGGTAGGCCTCGCCGTCGTAGCACAGCTGAATGCGGCCGTCGCGCTCGAAGCTGCGGATCGCCACGCCGTAGTTGGCCACCACCTCCAGCTGGGCCGAAGTGACGTTGTCGCCCTGCTTGCCCTGGCGCGCGGAGGCCCGGCGCGCCAGCCGCTCGGCCATGCCGCCCAGCGCATCAAAGGCCTCGGCATAATTGGCCTGGGCCGGCGCCGCGCGCAGATAGGCCGCCGCATAGCTGATGCCCAGCGCCTCGGAACCCGGGGTGTCGCGCAGGAAGCGCAGCACGGAAAGCAGCTCCGGCGCACTGTCCGGCGCCAGCGACACCTTGCGCACCTGCGTGGCGCGGATGTAGCCGGCGCGTTCGCGGCGATGGTCGTACACCTGCAGGAAGTCCTGCTTCTGGCCCCGTATCTCCAGGCTGTCGCCCTGCCACAGGACGGCCTGCTGCTGGGCCGAGTCGCGCGGCGCGGCGCGCAGGGCGGCCTGGTCCTGCACCACGATGGCCAGCCAGGCGGCGGCCGTCACACTGGCAATGGCGGCCATGCTTACTGCTCCCCGCCAGTGGCTGCCGCGCGCTCCGGCTGCTGGCGCGCGCCATGTCCCTGTGCCAGCAGATTGGCGCCGATGAAGCCCTCGCCCGGCGGCGCGATGATGACCGAGACCTTGTCCGACAGCTTGTCCGCCATGGTTTTCTGGATCAGCAGCGGATGGCGGGTGATCAGCTCGCCGTCGCGCTCCATCTGCGCGGTGGCCACTTTGCCCAGCGATTCCTGGCGATAGGCTTCGGCATCGGCCAGCTTGCGGCGCGCTTCGGCCTCGCCCTGCGCCTCGATCACGCGCGCCTGGGCGTTGCCCTCGGATGCCTTGATGCGGGCCGCCTTCTCCGCTTCGGCCTCCAGGCGGCGCTGCTCGATCTGTTTTTCCTTGAACGGCAGCACATGCTGCATGGCCTGCTCCTGGGCGCGGGCGGCGATGATCTGCTCATTGCCGGCCGCTTCCGCCTCCTTCTCGCGGCGCACCTTCTCGGCGTCCGCCTCCAGTGCGCTCTGGCGCACCTGCTTCTCCTTGAGCTCCAGCGTGTAGCGCATTTTCTCGGTTTGCAGTTCCTCGGCCAGCAGCTTTTCCATGCCGGCGCGGTAGTCCTCCGGCAGCGTGATCTTGCCGATGGTGATCCCGCGCAGCACCACGCCATCGGCCCACAGCTTGGGTTTGAGCTCGGCCTCGATGGCTTGCTGGATTTCGGCGCGCTTGGTCGAGAAAATTTCGCGCACCGTGTAGCGTGTGAATACCTTGTAGATCACGCCCTGCACGGCGGGATCGACCACCGCGCTGTTGATATCGGGCGGCAAGGTAGCCGCCTTGCCCACCATGCGCACCGGATCCAGCGCATAGCGCACGGTCAGGTCGGCGCCCAGCGCCAGGCCCTCGGCCGACTGGAATGGCGTGTTATCGGCATGCGCCGGACGGTACACCTGGTCCAGCAGCGACAGCTGGCGCAGCTCGTGCACGCCGGGCACCATCAGCACGGCGCCGTCGCGCACGGCGGTGGTGGCGCCCGTCATCTGGTTGATGCGTATGCCCAGGTAACCCGGCGCCACCTTGCGCAGCGGCGGATGCTGGACCAGCCACCAGCCCAGGCCGGCCACCACGGCCGCGCCCAGCAGCATCCGTCCACTGCGGCGTATTCCAACCGTGCTGTCGCTGCCGGCCCCGGCGCCAACCTGGATGGCGCCTGCGAAGCGGGCACGTATCGCTTGAACTATCGCTTTGATCCGAACTGACATGAGACTCACCTTCATCGTTGACAGGGCCATTTCCCTGACACGCATGGTGCGCCCGGCGTTGCGGAAGTATCAATGCCGGCGCCAGCCGCGATCGTTCACCGGCGTGAAGAAAAGCTCACAGCCGGGCTGTGACTTTTCAGCCAAAAGCGTGGATACTCGACCCATGCAAGCAAGAGGAGTACACATGGCAAAAGTCGCCGTCATCGAGGACGACCTCCCGACCAGCAACCAGCTGCGCGCGTGGATAGAATCGGCCCGTCCCGGCATCGTGGTGGACCAGTGGTTCAGCCGCGACGACGCCGAGGCGGCCATCGCGCGCGAACGCTACGACCTGATCGTGCTGGACATCGAACTGGGACGCGAGCGCCACGCCGGCGTGGCCATCATCAACGCCATCAACAAAAAGCACGGCACGCCGGTGCTGGTGGTGTCGGCCATGCCGGCCGCCATCTACCGCAGCATCATGAAGGCGCTGGACGCCTGGGACTACCTGCAGAAAACCACCTTCGAGGAAGCCGACTTCATCGACACCTTCCTCGACATCCTGCGCTCGGCGCGCGAGCGTCACGGCGCGGACAAGGACAAGCCGGCCGCGCCGGCCAGCGAGCTGGCGCTGGATCCGCTGCGCCAGCGCTCGCCCACCTGGCGCGGTCAGCGCATCAACCTGCCGCTGACGGCGCAGCGCATCCTGGCGGCCCTGTTTGCGCGGCGCGGCGAGGTGGTGTCCTACGACGAGCTGTTCGAGGTGGTCAAGAGCGGCCGCAACCGCGACAACATCCGCAAGCATATCTCCACCATCCGCGACGCATTCCGCGAAATCGACCCGGCCTTCGCCTGCATCGAGAACGTACCGATGCGCGGCTTCCGCTGGACCGACGCGTCCTGACCATGCGCCTGCCACGCCTCGTCCCTTACCGTTTGCGCCTGCTGCTGCGGGCCGCCTTTGTGTTCCTGAAGCTGGCCACGGTCGGCCTGGCCATCTCCATGCTGCAGCAGGAGAAGCAGCTCAGCTACAAAAACTACCAGGGCAGCTTCCAGAAGACGCGCGAGCAGGTGGCGGCCACCCTGCGCCATCCCAGCGGCCAATTGGCGCTGCTCAATCCCGGCCAGCCTGGGGCACAGCTGCATCCACTGCTGCTGCCCTTCGCGGCGCTGGACTTCGACGACCAGCAGAAGGTGCAGCAAGCAGTCGCGATGTCCGGCTGCCTGGCGCAATACGGCGCCGACGGTTCGCTGTGCGTCGGCATCGGCAACACGCCCTGGGCCGGCGGCTATGTGTATGTAGCGGGCAGCTTCAACAGCGCCCGCCTGGCCGCGCACCAGCGCGGCGACAAGGATGTGAGCCAGTCGCACCGCGCCGTGGTCGGCGTCAGCCTGCGCGGCCAGCGCTACGACTGGATCGCACCCTTCGAGACCACGCCGGGTGAAATCGCAGGCAACCGCCGCATCGGCCTGCAGGGCCGGCTCACCGGCTTCTCCCGCAGCGACATCGGGCGCGGCAAGGCACGGGCCGTGAAGGACTTCCGCGGCTGGATCTGGCAATCGCCCAATTGCAACCCGGGCAGCGACGGGGAAGACTGCCTGCGCAGCACCTTCTTTTCACTGCGCCTGCCCATCGCCGCCCTGCAGGATGAGCTGTTCAGCAGCCGCAAGCCGGTCTGGCCGCCGGCCGACCTGGATCGCATCCAGGTCGCCATCGCCATCCTGCCGCCCGGCGGCGGCAAGCCGCTGCTGGACAGCGCCGCCGGCCGCAGCTCCCAGCCATTCTCTCTCAAGGACTTGCAACCCATGCTGCTGCCGGGCGAGACGCTGACGATACGCCGCGCGGACGGCCGGCAAATCGCCAGCCTGGTAGGCACTGTCGATGACGAGCAGCAGTCCTGGCATGTGCTGACCACCCTGATACGCCACCTGCCGGTGGACACCTACGACGCGCCGCTGGAGGCCAGCGAGATCATCGCCACCCCGGCCGGCAGCTACCAGGTCACGCTGCAGGGCGACGTGCGCAGCGTCAGCAAAAGCCTGAGCGTGGTCGCCAGCCGTTTGAGCTGGTTCGTGGGCGCCATGCTGGCGGCCCTGCTGCTGGCCTGGCTGGTGATCGAGATCGGCATCATCAGCCGCATCCGGGTGCTGGTGCGGCGTGCCGACGCAGTGGGGGAAAAGGTCAGGAACAAGAGCGGCTTCTCGGAAGCCGACCTGGCCGACCTGCGCGGCGAGGACGAGCTGGGCGTGCTGGCCACCGGCCTGCACGACCTGCTGCGCCGGGTGCGCGAGGACGTCGAGCGTGAAAACATACGCGCGGAACAGGAGCGCGACATGTGGCACGCGGTGGGGCACGAGATCATGTCGCCGCTGCAGTCGCTGATGTCGCTGCACGGCGCCGGCGACAGCCAGAGCCACCGCTACATCAGCCGCATGCAGCAGGCGGTGCGCGTGCTGTACGGCCAGGCTTCGCCCAGCGAGGCCTTCCAGTCATCGGTGCTGGAGCTGGAAGAAGTCGACCTGAACGCCTTCCTGCGCAACGTGGCCTGCATGGGCATGGAGCGGGTAGAATTCGAAGACCTGGGACAGCCGCTGCTAGCGCGCGCCGACGAATATTCGCTGGAGGATGTCGTAACCCATGTGCTGGGCAACGCGGAGCGCTACCGTGTGCGCGGCACGCCCATCGTTATCACGCTGGACGCCAGCGAGAGCGTGGCCACCATCCACATCCGCAACCAGGGTCCGCACATTCCCGTGGAGATGCTGGGCCGGATCTTCGAATACGGGGTGTCGGACCAGGCCGACTCCGGCGCCAACGGCAACCGGGGCCAGGGCCTGTTTGTCGCCAAGACCTATATGGCAAAAATGGGCGGCACCATCGCCGCCCACAATGTGGCGGGCGGCGTCAGCTTCATACTCAGCCTGCAGCGCGCCGCCGCTTGACGCCTCAATAGGCCGTCAGCGCCTTGCCGAACTTGAGCAGCCACAAACGGCTGGGACGTTCACGGTCCTCGCCGCGCGCCACGCGGATGGTGTTGGCGGCGTCGCAGCCGGCCGAGCTGCTGGTGATAATCACACCGGCCGCGTTGACATTGCACTTGGTGACATCGGCATCTTCCAGCGCCACGCCGGCCGCGTTGAAGATCTTGGTCTCCAGGCCGAAGTCGTTATCGTTGGCCAGCGCCAGGGTGTTGGCGTCCACCACGGACAGGCCCTCGGCCTTCTCGGCCAGCCAGCCGACCGCGTTCAAGTCCAGCAGCAGCGTTTTCTTCAGGGTGACCACGGACTTCCAGTCGGCGCCATTGACGGCGGCGCCGCTCATGCTGCTTTTCTCCAGGTCGGACGTGGCGGCGTTGTAGGCGGCGGCCGCGATATTGGTGGCGCTGCCGATTTCCACCAGCATCAGCTTGTTGAACACCTTGCCGCTGGGGGCAGCGCCCTGCTCGATCACGATGAACTTGCCGTTGCCCAGGGCGACCACGTCGCCCAGCTTGGCGTTGCCGGTGCGGCCATCCTGGTAGTCGGCCGGATCCAGCGGATAGGCGTACATCTTGCCGGAGGTGCCGGTGGCGGGATCGAATTCCACCCAGCGCGTGAAGCGCGCGTAGCGTTCCACCAGTTCATTCTTGCCGGTCACGGCATAGGTCGCGCTGCCATCGGACAGGGGGCTTTGCAGGAAGGCGTGCAGCTTGTCGGTGCTGGTGTCCAGCGCCATGCCTTCCATGCCGCGGTTGGCGCGGCGCTTCAGGAACAGGTCCGGCAGGCCGCTGCCCGGCGCGTATTTGTTCAGGATGATGCCGGTGGCCGGATCGATCTTGACAATGAAGGGGCCGTATTCGTCCGACACCCACAGCACGTTGCGCTTCTTGTCCACCACGATGGCTTCGGAATCGAGGCCGCCGGCGTTGAAGGTGGCTTTGCTGGCGGCATCGTATTTCATGGCGTCCATCACCGGCAGCTCGGCCGAATTGCCGACCGAGCCGGGAGCGACCGGCAGGCCGGAGCTGTTGACCGTGGCCGAGACCTTGATCGGCAGGACGGAACTCAGCACCGCGCCCGATTTGCCGACCGTGATCACTCCGATGGACGGCGTGAAGCTGGGCGAAGGGAATATCTTGGCCCCGGTGACGCCGCTGCCGCTCAGGGCGGGCAAATTGGGGCCGTCGCCGTTGGGGCCACGGTCGGTCAGGCCGTAGAATTCCAGCTCGCCGGCGGCATTGGTGCCCTTGTAGGCCAGCGAGGAGCCGAACGAGGGCAGAAAGCCCAGCGGGAAGTCTTCCTTGACCTTGGCGTTGCTGCCTTCGTATGGGATATAGAAGCTGGCGGCGGCCTGTATCTGGTAGCGCGTCACAGTGACGGCCACTGAACCCAGCGGCGTGGTCTGAGTAAAGGCTTCGTTGACCGGCGTGCCGACCTTGGAGGCCAGGGTGTCCTCGAAGTGCTCGCGCACCAGGGCGCGGCGGCTGTCGTCGATGGTACGGGCGGCGTACTTGGCGCCTGCTGCGCCCAGGGTGGCGGTCAGCGAGGTATTGAAGGCGTCGGCGGCGGCGCCGAAGTCGGCGGTTTTCGCGGCCAATGCGGTCTTCACGTCGGCGGCCAGCTTGATGCCATTGGATGGATCGCTGTCCTCGTCCAGCAGCTGCAGGGCCAGCAGGCGGTTCACCACCTTGCTGTCCTTGACGTCGGTGCTGGCGGCCAGCTGCAGTGGGGTGATGGTGGCGGCGCAAGCGGCGCTGCCCAGGTTGATGCCGCCCACGCTGAACGTGACGGTGTCGCCGGCGTAGCAGGTGAACTCACCCTTGGCGTTGGTGGCGGACTTGGCGGCGCTGCCGGCCACATAGTCCAGGTTTTCCACGGCGCCGTCCAGGAACACGCCGGTGACCGGCGCTTTGGCGGGGTCATTGTCACTGCCGCCGCAGCCGGCCAGCACGGTACAGACAGCCAGAGTCAGCAGCGAGAGTTGTGGAGCGTATTTCATGTGATCCCCTTGTGGTTTGAATATCGTTTTTAAACCGGGAAGTCTAAGGAGTTGGCGTTACGCCCGTATGACAGACAAAATACAGACGAAAAAAAACCCCGCCAGGATCACCTGTACGGGGCTTCTTTCTTATAACTAGCTTGACGATAACCTACTTTCACACTGGTTGCAGCACTATCATCGGCGCAGAGTCGTTTCACGGTCCTGTTCGGGATGGG
>NZ_JBKFEH010000032.1:0-15492 GCF_053572355.1 Duganella kummerowiae | reverse complement strand
TTTCGCGCCATCCGTAGACTGCGCGTGCACTTCATCAAACGTCCACACTTATCGACTGTAAATTGTTAAAGAACTTCTTGGTCCTGCGTCGCTGACGAAGCGTTGTGTTCGTTCAGCAGAGAAGCGAGAGTATGCAGCGTTTCTTTTATCTCGTCAACCCCTCGCTTACTTCGTAGTTCACTGCGTTGTTTCGCGAGGGACAGAACTATAACGTATATCTGCCAGCCGCGCAAGCGCATTCAATGTTACACATTAATCAACGCATCCACGCGCTTGTGCACATCCTCGCCAAAGGCCAGGAATTCGCGCATTTCGTCCGGCTGGTTGGCATCAAGGGCAAACCATTCGGCAGAGCCGCCGCTGCTGCGGATTTCCGTCACCAGCGCATGCACCTTGCTGGAGCGCGGCGCACCGAGCACCACGTGATGTCCTTCGCTGGCCAGCTGGCGTGCGGTGGCGGGTCCGCTCCCCTTGCTGGCGCCGGCAATCAGGATGACTTTGCGGGCTGTATTCGTCATGACGCGCTCCTTTCCTAGCTTTTAACCGAGCATGCATCTTACGGAAGCGTTGCCATGCTGCGAATGCACACTCCTATGGACTTCTTGCCTATTCCTATAGACCTGAAGTGCAGTAGTGGTAGCCGGAGCGGGAATCATGGATCATTCCTATTCCCTACCGCATACCTTGAAGGAAGCACAGTGGAACGCTTGATTGCATTGCACAAACAGCTGGCGCCATCTGAAGGCATCACCCTGACCGCCCTGGACGATGTGCGCCTGGCGCGCGCCAACCAGGTGGTCACCAAGACTCCCGCCCTGTACGATCCTTGCATCGCCATCGTCCTGCAAGGACGCAAGCGGGCCTACGTGGGCGACGAGGTGTACACCTTCGACCCCCTGCATTACCTGGTGGTTGCCGTTCCCATGCCTTTTGCCAGCACCACCGAGGCCAGCGAGGAGGAGCCCTACCTGGGCCTGATCATCAGCATAGACCGCACCACCCTGGCAGACCTGATGTTCGCCATCGACCAGACCCGCAGCGAAGTGGCGGCCGCTCCGCGCGGCATCATGACCACCGCCCTGGACGGACGCATGGCCGACGCCGTGCTGCGCCTGCTGGAAGCGCTGGCGGCGCCGCTGGAGGCGCGCGTACTCGGTCCAGCCATCGTGCGCGAGATCTGCTACCGTGCCCTGATGGGCGAGCAGGGCGCCGCCATGCGCGCCGCTCTCACCAGCCAGGGCCAGTTCGGCCGCATCGCCAAGGCATTGCGGCGCATCCATGCGGATTACGCGGCTGAGTTGGACGTGGGCGTGCTGGCAGCCGAAGCCAACATGAGCGTGCCCGCCTTCCATGTGCACTTCAAGTCGGTGACGCACTGCTCCCCTATCCAGTACCTGAAGTCGGCCCGCCTGCACCAGGCCCGCTTGCTGATGATACGCAGCGACATGACTGCCCAGGCCGCATCCGCCCTGGTCGGCTATGAAAGTCCGTCACAGTTCAGCCGCGAATTCAAGCGCTTCTTCGGCCGCAGCCCCGGCGAGGAAGCCAGCGCCATGAAGCGGCTTTTGACGCTGAAGCCGGCCGAGGCACCCGCCAGGTTGCTTTAAAGATAATTAGCGGCTACCATCGCGTGCAAAGCGTTACAAATAAACCAACTTCCTACTATTGAAAAAGGAATCGCATGCGACATCCCCTCCTCACCCTGGCCCTGTGCTGCGCCGCCGGCTCCGCGCTGGCGGCGGGCGACGAACCGGGCGCCTATGTCAGCGTCCACGCCGGGCGCGCCTCGGTCAGCTCCGACTACGCCGACAACAGCAACGACATCACCCTGGGCGCCGCCGCCGGCTACCAGTACAACCGCAACGTCGGCGTTGAAGTGTATACCCGCAGCCTGAGCGTGGACCCGTTCCGCGGCGTCCTGGCCAATGCAGGCTATTACCCGGACCAACATTACGGCATCGCCCTGGTGGCGACGGCGCCGCTGGACGAGCATTTCAGTTTCTACGGGCGGGCCGGCATCGGCAGCACCCGCATGAAAGGCACCCGTAGCACGCTGGAAGACAAGAACGAGGCCGACGGCTCGGCCGGCGTGGGCCTGGGCTACGCCTTCAACCGCAACTGGTCGGCGCAACTGGAAACGCTGTACCTCACCAAGAGCAAGGTGACGCTGGTCTCGGCCGGCGTTCGGCTGAGTTTTTAAGCCGTGCCGGCACGGGTTGCCATCAATGGCAGCTCCAGGGTAAACACGGTGCCGACACCGACCGTGCTCTCGACGCGTATCTGTCCGCCCAGCAGCGAGGTCACGATGTTGTAGGTGACGCTCAAGCCCAGCCCGCTCCCGCCCTGCCCCAGCTTGGTCGTAAAGAAGGGATCGAAGATGCGGTCCAGGTGTTCGCCCGCGATCCCGGCGCCATCGTCCTGGAACACGATGCGCACCCGGTCCTTGCCCAGCCGCGTCGCGTAGAGCCGCATCAGGCCGCCCTCGCGCCGCTCGAAGGCATGCAGCAGGGCGTTGTTGATGAAGTTGATGATAACCTGGCCATACGGCCCCGGGAAACTGTCCACCTCGATATCGCCCGGTATGTCCAGCTCCAGCCGGTGGCCGCTCTTGCGGATGCGGTTCATCATGGTGGCCGTGATTTCCTGGCTGGCCTGGCACAGGTTGAACAGGCGCCGGTGGGCGCTGGCCTGGTCCACCGCCACCTGCTTGAAACTGTTCACCAGCTCGGCCGCGTTGCGCAGGCTGCGCATCAGCAGGGCCGACGCTTCCCTGGCCGCGTCAATGAAGTTCTTCAGGTCGGATCGGCGCAGGCCCGCGCCTTCGCTTTTGGAGGCGATCTCCGCCGTCTTGTCCTCCAGCGTGCTGGCGATCACCAGGCTGTTACCGATCGGCGTGTTCAGCTCGTGCGCCACGCCGGCCACCAGGGCGCCCAGGGCGGCCAGCTTTTCGCGCGCCACCAGCTGCTGCTGGGCGTCCTGCAGCTTGCGGTAGGTGTCGGCGTTCTCGAACGCCACCGCGACATAGGATGCCAGCGTATGCAGCATGTCCAGGTGCACGCGCTGGTAGGCGTGAACCCGGTAGCTGTGCACGGTGATCACGCCGCGCACCTGGCCAGACACGGTGATCGGCACATAGATCAGCGAGGCCGGCGCGCGCGGCAGGGATCCATCCTCCAGGGTGCCCATGTGGTCAGCGTCCACCACCACCAGGTCCAGGTTGTCGATGTAGCGCCGGTACTCGCCGTGCAGGTCGTTGATGAACACATCGTGTCCATGGCGTATGCACCAGACGGCGAACTGGTTCGGTTCGCGCATGCTGCGCGTGTAATTGATGTAGCGCCGCCCGCGCTCCATGGCGAACGGATATTCGATGAGCTCCAGCTCGGGACGGTGGATGCCGATGCCGAACACGCTGGCGTCCATCAGCTCGTTGACCTGCGAGTACAGCGTGGCCATGATGGCCTCGCTGTCCAGGTTGGCCGTGATCTGGCGGCCGATTTCGGACAGCAGCGAGATATTGCGGTGAGCCTGCTCCAGGTGCTCCTTCTGGCGCTCCACCGATTCCTTCTGCTGCTGCAGCTCGCGGGTACGCATGCCGACCTGCTGCTCCAGCTCGCGCTTCTGCTGCACCAGCAGGCGGACGCGGATGCGGAACACCCCATACACGCTGGCCAGCGCCAGCGAGACGGCCAGGATGCGGAACCACCAGGTTTTCCAGAACGGCGGTGCGATCAAGATCTCCACCTCGGCCGGCTCGCCATTCCACACGCCATCCTTGTTGGCCGCGCGCACCCGGAACAGATAGCGGCCCGGATCGAGGTTGGTATAGGTCGCGTAGCGCTTGCCGGCGTCCGCCATCACCCAATGGTCGTCGAAGCCCACCAGCTGGTAGGCGTAGCGGTTGCGCTGCGGGTCGGCCTGGTGCGGAGCCGCGAATTCTATCGTGAACACGCTGTCCAGATAGGACAGGGTGAGGCTGCGCGCCGCGTACAGCGGCCCGGCCTTGAGCACGTCCGGACGGGCCGGGCCGCTGACGATGGACTGGTTGAGGATGGAGAAATCGGTCAGCATCACCATGGGCGGGTACGGATTGTCGCGGATGGCCCGTGGCTGGAACGCGGTCAGCCCGGAGGCCCCGCCGAAATACAGCCTGCCCTCCGGCCCGCGGTGGCCGGCGCCGATGAAATAGGAGCCGTCGATCAAACCATCGCGCGCGCTGTAGGCCCGAAAGATGCCGCTGGCCGGATCGAAGCGCAGCAGGCCGGAGGTGGTGCTGATCCACAGCATCCCGGCCTCGTCCTCCATGATGGCCCCTACCGGTTCCGGCACCCCGGCGCCGCGCGGATAGAAGCGGAAGCGCGGCTCGCCGTCGGCGTCCAGCACCGCGCCGCACAGGCCGCCGGCGGTGCCCAGCCACAGCCTGCCCTTGCTGTCCTCCAGCAGGGCGTGCACGCGGTCCTGGCACAGGCTGTCCGGCCGGGACGCATCGTGCCGGTAATGGCGGAAGGTGCCGGCGGCGCGGTCCATGCGGTCCAGCCCATGCTCCCCCGCCACCCAGAAATTGCGGCGGCTATCCTCCAGTACCGTATAGATGCGGCCATCCACCAGGCTGGCCGGATCGGCGCTGTCGTGCAGATAGCTGCGCACCAGCGCACCGGAAGCATCGATGCGGTGCAGCCCGCCGCGCGCGGCGGCCCAGATCTCGCCATTGCGGTCCACCACGATGCGCTGCACATAACGCAGCTGTGGATCATCGCCGGGGAGCGCCAGCGTGGTGTAGGCCCCGCTGTCCGGATCGCGCCATGCCAGTCCGTTCACGGCGCCTATCCACAGGCGGTTGCGGCGGTCGGTGGCCAGCGACACCAGCTCCCCATACGGCAGTCCGTCCGCCCCGGCGCGCCAGGTGCGCGCCGTGCCGCGCTCGGGATCGAGCAGGGTCAAGCCCTCATGCATGGCCAGCCAGACGCTGCGCCCGACCGCGCCGGTGATACCGCGCACCTTGCTGCCGCCAATGGCGGGCTGGGCTGTTGCACTGTCCGTGTAGCGCTCGAAGCCGCCACTGGCCAGGTCGACCCGCTCGGCGCCGCTGTACATGGTGCCGCTCCACAGGGTGCCGCTGCGGTCCTGGTACAGGGCCATGACGCGGTTGTCGGCCAGCGCGTGCCGGTCCTGCGGGTCGTGGCGGTAGGCGTGCCAGTGGCCGCTGGCGGCGTCGCGCCGGCGCAGGCCGTCTCTCCCGGTGGCGGCCCACAGCCCACCGTCGGCGTCATGCAGCAGCGCAGGTACGGCGTGGCCCGCCAGCGCCTCGCCATCCGGGCGGTCCAGGCCGGCGGCGCCGGCTGCCAGCGCCAGCACGCCGTCCCGGGTACCGGCCCACAGCACGCCATCGGGCGCCATCGACAGTGACAGCACGGCAGCATCGCCTACCCCGGCCTTCGCGTAATGGCGGAAGGCGCTGGCGCCTGGGGCCAGCAGCTCCACGCCGCTGGCGGTGCCCACCCATAGCGCGCCATGGCGGTCGCGCAGCAGCGTGTTGATGCGGTCGTCGCCTATGCTGCCCGGATCGGCCTCATCATGGCGCAGCGGCTGGAACCGGCCGGTGGCGGTATCGAAGTGATGCAGGCCGGCCGCGGTGGCCACCCACAGGCCGAGGCCGCCATCGCCGGTCACCGCCAGCACGGCGCGGCCTCCGGGCGGCAGGTAATGGACGAAGGACTCGGTAACGGGATCGTAGCGGTCCAGCCCGCCCTTGCCGCCCACCCACAAGCGGCCCTGGCCATCCTCGTACAAGGCCTGGACATAGTTGTCGAGCAGGCTGGCAGGACGCGACAAATCGTTCTTGAAGACCGCCATGCGGTAGCCGTCGTAGCGGCTCAAGCCGGCCTGGGTGCCGAACCACATGTAGCCGTGGCGGTCCTGCAGCATGCAGTTGACCGATTCCTGCGCCAGTCCCTCCTCCACGCCCAGGTGCTGGAAGCGCAGGCTGAGCGGGGCCGCCGCCGCGCCGTGGACGAGGCACAGGGCCGCCAGCAGCTGGCAGCAATATAGCAAATGGCGGACGCAAGCCAGCATGGGTAGCCTTTCAGATCCCGGCTATTCTCGCACAGTGTTACCCAGATACAAATATACTTTTTATTGGGAAATCAAACTTCAACGTGTTTGCTGGGCCTCGTGCAATTTATGCAGGGTGATTTTACGCACTTCCAGCTTGCTTTCCTGGATATGCGAGCGCAGCAGCATGGCCGCTTCGGTGGACTTGCGGCGCAACAGCAGCTTGAGCAGCTTGGCATGCTCCTGGTAGGTGGCATCCACCCGCTTGCCCTGGGTGAAGTCGAGCCGGCGGATGATACGGATTTTTTCGGTCAGGTCGACATGCACGCGGGTCATCTCGGCATTGCCGGCGGCGCGCACCAGGCCGGTATGGAATTGCTCGTCCAGTTCGGCCACGCGGCGGCCGTCGCTCTCGCGCCCGGACTCCGGCACCAGCCACACGGCCACCAGCGCCTGCAGCGCGGCCGTGGTGTCGTCCAGCTGGCAGATACGCTCCAGGGCGGCCGTCTCCAGCACGATGCGCAGGTCATACAGGTTGTCGAAATAGGCGAAGTCCAGGTTGCGCACCTGCCAGCCGCGCCGGAATTCCACTTCCAGGAAACCCTCGCGCTGCAGCCGGTACAAGGCATCGCGCAGCGGCGTGCGCGAAACCTCGTACAGTTCGGCCATGGCCGTCTCGGTGAAGCGGTCGCCGGGCAGCATGCGGAAATCGAAGATGTCACTCTTCAGCCTTGCATATACCTGCTCCGCGAGCGCATTGGCTGTCGGTCTCGCCATGTATCTCCTGTATAGCTCCTGTATAGCTCCTGTGGTCCTAGATGACGCTGACGTGGGCGGCCACCACCCGCCAGC
This sequence comes from Duganella kummerowiae, assembly GCF_053572355.1. NCBI lineage: Bacteria > Pseudomonadati > Pseudomonadota > Betaproteobacteria > Burkholderiales > Oxalobacteraceae > Duganella > Duganella kummerowiae. The sequence continues at coordinate 8,589 of NZ_JBKFEH010000032.1, read as the reverse complement.
CTTGCGGGAAACGGACCCAGGTCTGCATCTGGCGGCCGTTGGCGTCCGTGTCCGGCGCGCTGAATTCGGCCGCCGCCGTGGCGGCATGTTCGCCGAAGGTGGTGATCACCAGGCGGGCTATGCGGCGCTGCGGATGCACCGGGGCGCAGGCCATGCGGTACTGGCGGATGGTTTCCCCGCCGTACAGGTTCTCGGCCACCCCGTAGCGCACGGTCTGGGGATCATACCAGAAGAATTCGTCCAGCCTGGCCACGTCATGGCGCAGCAGGGCCGCCTCGTAGGCGTCGAAGGCGGCGCGCACCTCGGCCACCACGTGCGGCAGGTTGACGGCGCCGGCCAGCGGCGCCGGGGCGGCTTTGGGCTGCGCAGGGGCCTCCACTGGCGCCGCCTGCTCCAGCGCCGCCAGCGGCGCGGTCCAGCCGACGATGCCGCCCTGGGCGCGCAACATGGCCAGCGTGCTGTCCTTGAACTCGGGGAAGTAGCTGGCGGTGGCGTCCTCCACCAGCAGGCATTCGTAACCACGGTCGTTGGCTTCGCGCATGGAGGTCTGCACGCACACTTCGGTGGTGACGCCGGCAAACAGCAGGTGGGTGATGCCGCGCCGCCGCAGCCGGTCGTGCAGCCCGGTGCCGTAAAAGGCGCCCTTGCCCGGCTTGTCGATCACCAGTTCATCCGGCAGCGGCTGCAGCGCCGGCACGATGTCGTTGCCCGGTTCGCCGCGCACCAGGATGCGCCCCATCGGCCCCTGGTCGCCGATGCGCACGCTGGGATTGCCGCGCCCGCGCTTGGCCGGTGGGCAGTCCGACAAATCCGGCAGATGCGATTCGCGCGTGTGCACCACCAGCATGCCCTGGCGGCGGGCCAGCGCCAGCAGGCTGGCTACCGTGGGGATGATGTCGGCCAGCGGCGTGACGTCGTTGCCCAGCGCGGCGCCGAAGCCGCCCGGCTCGACGAAATCGCGCTGCATGTCGATCACCACCAGGGCCGTGCGTTCGGGATCATAGCTGTACTCATAGGGTAGTGCCTTGACGCTGCGGGTGCTCATGCTGCCGCCTCCAGTTGCGACCGGGCGTGGCCGGCCATGTGTTGTCCCAATGTGGCGCGGTCGGCGATGCCGGCCGGCGTTTCATATACGATGGCGCCGCCCTCCATCACCAGGATGCGGTCCGACAGTTCCAGCAGCTCGTCCAGGTCCTCGCTGATCAGCAGCACGGCGCCACCCTGCTCGCGCACCGCCACGATGCGGGCGTGGATGTCGGCCACGGCGGCGAAGTCCAGGCCGAACACGGGGTTGGCTGCAATTAGCACCGTGACCTGCTCGGCCAGTTCGCGCGCCAGCACGGCGCGCTGCACATTGCCGCCCGAGAGCGTGCCTATGGCGCGCTGCGGCAGCGGCGGCTTGACGTTGAAGGCCGCGATCAGCTCACGGGCGCGGGCCGCCATGGCGGCGCGGTCGATGCGCCAGCCCTGCCTGCGCAGCGGCGCATGGTCGAAATCGCGCAGGGCCATGTTCTCGGCCACGCTCAATCCCGCCACGCAGGCGTTGCGCAGCGGTTCCTCGGGCAGGCTGAAGACGCGCTGCCGCTGCATCTCGCGCCGGCTGGCGCCGTAAGGCTGGCCGTTGACCGCCACCGATCCGGCGGCAATGGTGCGCTGGCCCAGCAAGGCTTCCACCAGCTCCTTCTGGCCGTTACCGGAAATGCCGGCCAGGCCGACGATCTCGCCGCGCCTGACCTGCAGCGACAGCTGGCGCACGGCGCGGGTGCCGCGGTCGCTGTCCACCGCCAGCGCCTGCACCTCCAGGCCGACCGGCGCAGTCTGCGGCACCGGCTTGCGCGGCGCCGTTTCGGCCTGCGCGGCGCGGTTGCCGGTACCCGCTTCGCCCATCATCCAGGCCGCCAGCTCGCCGGGACTGGTCTCGGCGACGCGCGCGCCGCCTACCCGGCGGCCCTTGCGCAGCACCGTGACGTCGTCGGCGAATGCGCTCACTTCATGGAATTTGTGGGTGATCATCAACACCGTCAGCTCGCCGGCGCGGGCCAGGCCGTGCAGCATGCCCAGCACGTCCTGGGCCTCCTGCGGCGTCAGCACCGAGGTCGGCTCGTCCAGGATCAGGAAGCGCCGCTGCAGGTACAGCTGCTTGAGGATTTCTAGCTTCTGCTTTTCGCCGGCAGCCAGGCCGCTGACCAGGCGCGCCGGATCGAGGCCGAAGGGCATGCTGTCCATGAACGCGTGCAGCTGCGCGCGCTCCCTGGCCCAGTCCAGCTTCCACGGCAGTTGGCCGCGCGTGAGCAGCAGGTTTTCCGCCACCGTCATGCCGGGCGCCAGCGTGAAGTGCTGGTACACCATGCCTATGCCCAGCGCATGGGCGGCGCGCGGGCTGTGCAGCTCGCGCTCGCGGCCGTCCACCAGCACGCTGCCCTGGTCCAGGCGGCTGTAGCCGATCAAGCCCTTGACCAGGGTGCTCTTGCCGGCCCCGTTCTCGCCCAGCAGGGCGTGCACGCTGCCGGCCGCCACCCGCAGCGACACGTCGTCCAGCGCGCGGAAGGCGCCGAACGATTTGCCGGCGCCGACGACCTCCAGGCTGAGGGCGGCGCCCATCAGCGGCTCCAGGCGGCGATCAGCGCGGCGCTGTCGGCCACGGCGCCGAACACCCCGCCCTGCATCTTGATCATGTTGAGCGCGGCCAGGTGGTTCCCATGGTCGGTGGCCCCGCAGCAGTCGGACAGCAGCACGCACTCGAAGCCGCGGTCGTTGGCGTCGCGCATGGTGGTGTGCACGCACACGTCGGTGGTGATGCCGGTCAGGATGATGTTGCGGATGCCGCGCGTGTGCAGCACCAGTTCCAGGTCGGTGGCATAGAACGAGCCCTTGCCCGGCTTGTCAATCACCACCTCACCCGGCAGCGGCGCCAGTTCCTCGATAATCTCCCAGCCCGGCTCGCCGCGTACCAGGATGCGGCCGCAGGGACCGGGATCGCCGATGCCGGCGCCGATGCGCTGTGAGCGCCAGCGCTTGTTGGCCGGCAGGTCGGACAGGTCGGGGCGATGCCCCTCGCGGGTGTGGATGATGGTGGCGCCCAGGCCGCGCATCAGCGCCAGCACCGACTTGATCGGTTCTATCGGCGCGCGCGTCAGCGACAGGTCGTAGCCCATCTTGTCGACGTAGCCGCCCTTGCCGCAGAAATCGGTCTGCATGTCGATGATGATCAGGGCCGTATTGTCGGGCCGCAACTGGCCGTCGTAGGGCCAGGGATAGGGCGTGGAATCGAGGTGGATGGCGGTGCTCATGGTGGACTCCTCAGGTGTCGGACTCAGCGGGTCAGGCTCAACGGGTCAGGCTTAACTCTCCGGGCGCGCCCGCCAGGGTACGGCCGGGGCGGCAGGTGATGATCATGATGGCCAGCGTCAGCGCATACGGCGCGGCGCTGAACAGGTAGTAGCCGGCGCTGATGCCCAGCGACTGCAGGGCCGGTCCCAGCGCGCCGGCGGCGCCGAACAGCATGGCGGCCCACAGGCAGCGCAGCGGCTGCCAGCGCGCGAAGATCACCAACGCCACCGCCATCAGCCCCTGGCCGCTGGACAAGCCCTCGTTCCAGCTGCCCGGGTAGTACAGCGACAGGTTGGCGCCCCCCACCGCCGCCAGGAAACCACCGATGGCGGTGGCGGCGATGCGGATGGGCGCCAGCCGGTAGCCCAGCGCCCGCGCCGTCTCGGCATGATCGCCCACCAGCCGCAGCGCCAGGCCCCAGCGCGTGCTGGCCAGGCCCCACTGCAGCAGCACGGCCAGCGCGACGCCTGCCAGGAACAGGCCGTTGATCTGCAGCGCGCTGCGCAGCTGGGGGTTGTCGCTCCAGTCGCCCAGGGACAGCGAGGGCAGCATGGGCGCCTGCGGCTGGATATACGGTTTGCCGAGATAGAACGCCAGCCCGGTCCCGAACAGCATCAGCGCGATGCCGAAGGCGATGTCGTTCACGCGCGGCAGCGAGCACATGACTCCGTGGAAGGCGCCCAGCACCAGTCCTGACAGGCCGGCCCCCAGCACGCCCAGCCACGGCGATCCCGTCATCAGCGCCACCGCGTAGCCACACATGGCGCCCATCACCAGGATGCCCTCCAGGCCCAGGTTAACGCGCCCGCCCTTCTCGGTCAGGCACTCGCCCAGGCTGACGAACAGGAAGGGCGTGCCAACACGGATGGCGCCCGCCAGTAAGGCCAGCAGCAGTCCGGCCAGGTCGAAGTGTGCAATCATGGCTGGCTCCCGGCGCGGCGCTGTTCCAGCCAGGCCGTCCACGCGGCCAGGCGTCCGCCCAGGGCTTCCCAGGCCAGCAGGTTGATGAGCAGCAGGCCTTGCAGCACCTGCGTGGTGGCGTCCGGCACGTCCAGGCGGCGCTGCAGCAGGCCGCCGCTCGATTCGATCCCGCCGATCAGCAGCGCTGCGGCGACGATGGCCAGCGGATGCTGGCGCGCGGCGAAGGCCACCAGGATGCCGCCATAGCCATAGCCGGCCAGCAGGGAAGCATTGGCGCTGCCATGCACGGCGGCCACCTCCAGCATGCCGGCCAGTCCGGCCGCCGCGCCGCCGAAAAAGCAGGCGCCCAGCACCAGGCGCCGCACCGGCAGCCCGACCAGCTGCGCCGCGCGCACATTGCCGCCCACGATGGAGAGCGCAAACCCGGCCGCGCTGTGGCGCACCATGACCCATGCCGCCAGGCAGGCCAGCACGCCCCACAGCAGGCCCCAATGCACCTCCATGCCGGGCAGCGGGCCTATCATCAGGGCCTCCGGCAGCGGCAGGGTGGATGGCTTGTTCAAGCTGCCGGGATCGCGCAGCGGCCCTTCGACCAGGTGCTTGAACAGGGCGATGGCGATATACGACAGCAGCAGGCTGCCGATGGTTTCGTTGACGCCGCACGCCTGTCGTAGCCAGCCCGACAAGGCGATCCAGGCGCCGCCGGCCAGCACGCCGGCGCCGGCCATGGCAGTTAGCAGCGCCAGCGGCGGAGCATGCGGCAACAGCGGCGGCAGCACTGCCGCCGCCAGCCCGCCCAGCGCCAGCGCGCCCTCGCCGCCGATGATGACCAGTCCCGCCCGCGCCGGCAGCGCCACGCACAGCGCGGTCAGCATCAGCGGCGCGGCGCGCTGCAGGGTGTTCTGCCAGGCGAAGGCGGAACCGAAGGCGCCCTTGACGATCAGGCCCAGCGCCTCGCCGGCCGCCACGCCCTGTACTGCCAGGAACAGCGCGAACAGCAGCAGGGCGCCCAGCAGGGCCGCCGCCGTGGGCAGGGCCGGCAGCAGGCGCAGGGCCAGCGCGGCAGGCCAGGCCGGCAGCGGACTTGGCGCCGGTGGCTGCCCTATCATGTCGGGGCGCGCGTTCATGGCTTCAGACCTGTCCGACCACGCCGGCCACCAGGTAGTTCATGGCTTCCAGCTCGGGCGCGGTTTGCACCTGGGTGGTCCCGGCCGGGATCACCACCTTGCCCTTGTTGTCCTTGATCGGCCCCTTGAAGATGGCGAAGCTGCCCTTGACCATGTCGGCCTTGACGGCATCGGCCTTGGCCCTGGCGGCGGCGCTGACGCTGGCGCCATAGGGCGACATCCTGACGAAGCCCTCTTTCAAGCCGCCGCGCACGAAGTTGTTCATGGGCTTGCCCTCCTGCGCGGTCTTGATCAGCAGCGTGTAGGGCGTGGACCAGTCCCATTCGGCGCCGGTCAAATAGCCCTTGGGCGCGAGCTGCGCCTGGCTGCAGTGGTAGCCGCAGCTCATCTTGCCGCGCTTCTCGGCTGTTTCCACGATCACCTTGGGACCGTCGACATGGCAGGTCAGCACGTCGCAGCCCTGGTCCAGCAGGCTGTTGGCGGCTTCCGCCTCCTTGACCGGCTGCGACCAGTCGCCGGTGAAGATGACGTGGGTGGTGATGGAAGGATCGACCGATTGCGCGCCCAGCGTGAACGAGTTAATGTTGCGCAGCACCTGGGGTATCGGCTTGGCCGCGACGAAGCCCAGCTTCTTCGACTTGCTCATGTGGCCCGCCACCACGCCGTTCAGGTACTGGCATTCGTCGATGTAGCCGAAGAAGCTGCCCACGTTGGTCGGGTGCTTGCCGGCGGTCCACATGCCGCCGCAGTGGGCGAAGCGCACCTTGGGATACTTGGCCGCCATCTTGAGCACGTGCGGATCGAAGTAGCCGAAGGAGGTGGCGAAGATCAGGGTGGCGCCATCCTGTTCTATCATGGCTTCCATGGTCTTCTGCACCGCCACCGTTTCCGGCACCTTTTCCTCCTCGACGATTTTCACGCCGGAGATCTTCTTGACGGCGGCCACGGCCTGGGCCTGGGCCTGGTTATAGCCGAAGTCGCCGCGCGGGCCGACATAGATCACGCCCACCACCAGCTTGCCGTCCGCCGCCAGCGCCACTTCGGCCGGCAGCAGGCCCGCCGCGATCGCGGCGGCGGCGCCAGCCTGTTTGAGGAAGGTGCGGCGATTCGATGAGCTCATGACGATTTCCTTTTATAGTTGGTTGATGGTGGATGAATGACAAGGATTAACGGCTCAGGTAGGCGCGCCAGCCGCCGTATGCGGTGATGTCCTGGGCCTGCTCCAGCGCCCACGGTTCGCAGATGAAGCCATGCACCCAGCGGCCGTCGGCCAGCTCCAGCGAGCCTATGCCCAGCGGCGCCGGCACCTGGGCCACCAGTTCGCCGAAGCGGCGCAGCGGCAGCTCCCATACTTCGATGGCGATGGCGGCGCCGTCCTGCGCCACGCGCTGGAGGCCAGGCTTGGGCGGGCTGGTATCGGCCAGCGCATACAAGCGGTAGTTGGCGCTGGTGGTGGTGGCCGCCAGCTTGCGCGCGCCGCGCTCGGCCAGCTGCCAGTTGAGCGGCTGGCCCTCCAGGTGGGCGCCCACCACGGCCACCTGGATGGTGGGTTCGCTGGCTGGCAAGGGCTGGAAGGCGATGCTGTCGGCGTGCGGCTGGTCGCCGCAGGCGGCCTGCCACTGCTGGCCGAAGGCCGCCAGCAGCTGGTCGGCGCCGCCTGCGCCGATCACCGTGATCCCGGCCGGCAGGCCATCGGCGCGCCACGGTCCCGGCAGCGCCAGGGCGGCCATGCCGAAAAAGTTGACGAAGTTGGTGTAGTAGCCCAATTCGCTATTGCGCGCCACCGGCGCGGCGGCGACGGCATCCAGGGTGGGCATGGTGGGCGTGGTCGGCACCAGCAGGAAGTCGTAGTGCGCCAGCTGGGCCTCGGCCGCGCGCTTCAGGGCCGCCAGCCGGTACTGTCCATGGAAGGCGTCGACCGCGGAGAACCTGCTGGCCTGGCCTATGATGCTGTGCACGGTCGGATCCATGGCTACGGCCGGCTGCTCGAAAAAATCGCCCACCGCGGCGCGCCGCTCGGCCACCCAGGGGCCGTCGTACAGCAGGCTGGCGGCGTCGGCAAAGGGCTGGTAGCGGATGTTGCCGATCTTCACGCCGGGCATGGCGCGCAGCACTTCAAGGCTGGCGCGGAAGGCTTGCTCGGCCTGCGCATCGCCAAAGAATTCCAGCTGCTCGGGCACGGCAATGTGATAGCCGCGCCGCTTCACACCCAGCATGGTGACCTTGCGCGAATAGGGATCGAGGTCGTCGTAGCCGGCGGCGGCGCTGGTCACCAGCCAGGCATCCTGCACACTGGCGGCGAAAATGGACACGCAATCGAGGCTGCGGCAGGCCGGCACCACGCCGCTGGTGCTGATCAGCCCTGGTGTGGGCTTGAGGCCGACGATGTGGTTGAAGCCGGCCGGCACGCGACCCGATCCGGCGGTGTCGGTGCCGAGTGCGAAACTCACCAGCCCCAGCGCCACCGCCACCGCCGAGCCGGAACTGGACCCTCCCGACACATAGGCCGGATTGAGCGCATTGTGCACCGCACCGTAGGGCGAGCGTGTGCCGACCAGGCCGGTGGCGAACTGGTCGAGGTTGGTCTTGCCGATCAATAGCGCGCCGGCATCCTGCAGGCGCTTGACCACGTGGGCCGATTGTTGCGCCACGTAGGAGAAGCCGGGGCAGGCCGCCGTGGTGGCCATGCCCGCCACGTCGATATTGTCCTTCACGGCAAACGGCAGGCCGAATAGCGGATAGCGCGCCAGCACGCCCTCGCCCAGGCGCGCGAGTTCCTGCTCCAGGAACCCGGCCTGCTCGGCCAGCAGACCGGGTTCGGCAAAGCTGATCCACACTTCCGGCCGTTCGGCGGCAGCGATGCGGCTGTTCACGTCCGCCACGCAGGCGCTGGGGCTGTAGTCGCCGGACAGGTAGCGGCGCTGCAGGCTGGCACAACCAAGATCAGGGTACGCGGTAGTCATCATGTGTTCATTCTTGCATACAAGATGAAGCACATTAAGCAAACGTCATGCCATCGGGTCAACACAGGGAAGCTGTGGCCTGCCCGCGTCGCGAGGCACTGCCATGGTGCGGCGTGCGCACCAGGCGGTAGCGTGGGACGCGTTCCTTAAGTGCACGCACGCGCCGCGTTGAAATGCAAAAAGGCCCGCACAGATCACTGAGCGGGCCCCTTTGGGTATAACTAGCCTGACGATAACCTACTTTCACA
>NZ_JBKFEH010000031.1:0-17992 GCF_053572355.1 Duganella kummerowiae | reverse complement strand
GGCTTCCTGGGCCTGCCGCGCGTGGGCACCGAGGTGCTGGTGGCCTTCATGGGCGGCGATCCGGACAAGCCGGTGATCGTCGGCCAGCTGTACAACGGTGCGGGACTGCCGCCGGCGCTAGGCCAGGGCGAGCTGCCGGAGAACCGCTACCTGTCCGGCATGAAAAGCCGCGAGGTGAATGGCGGCCGGGCCAATCAGCTTCGGTTTGATGATACGCCGGGGGAGATAAGTGTGCAGTTGGCTAGCGATCATGCTCGGAGCGAGTTGAATGTCGGTTTGCTGACAGAGGCGAGAGGCAAGGGAAACGGCAAATTCCGAGGCGAGGGGGCAGAGTTACGTAGTGATGCGTCGAGTGTACTTCGCGGTGCGCAGGGAGTATTAATTTCTGCAGGCAAGAACTTTAAGGACCAGACCCTGCTTGAAAGGAACGAACTTCTGGATACTGCAGAATTCGGCGAAATGTTGGTACAGCAATTGTCGAACTTGGAGGAAAAACATCTTGATCAGAAAGCTGAGGAAATAGATCACGATTTACTGCCGAAGTTTCAGGCGTGGGGCATGCCAAGTGGCGAGGAGGTGGCTGGAATCGTTGGTGTGAGCGCTTCGCAAGGAGCATTTATAGGAAGCCAGAAATCTCTTTCGGTATGCGCAAAAGATAGCTCTAAATTTGTTGGGAAAAATGTGATCACATCAGCCTCACATAACATCTTTATGAGGGCAATGCGAGGTATCAGCATATTTGCCTTCAAGATCGGAATAAAGATTATTGCCGCGTCAGGTAACGTAAAAATTCAGTCACAAGACGGCGACATCGAAATTATTTCTCTAGGGAAAATAAAGCTGATCGCTAGCGCCGGGATTGAAATTCAGGCTCCGCAAATTGATCTGATTGCTTCCGGCTGTTCAGTTAGGTACGCGGACGGAGTTATTGAGCAAAAAAGTAGCGGCAACCATATCATTAAATCCTCGAATTTTATTCATGAAGGCGGTAGTGACAGCAGTATGGACGAACTGAAATTCCCGGTGTCCAATGTAGAGCATGATCAACGCGTTCTCGTAGTTGACCTGAAGACCGAGGAGCCACTGCCAAAAAGAAAATACAGGATAGAGATCGAGGATGGCAGTGTGATTGAGGGAGAAACAGATGAGGCTGGGCTAACAGAACGCTTTTCTTCCAAGATGCCTTTTGCATCTTTCAAGATAACGATCTTGGATTAGGAGGTGTCATGGGTGCGACGATTCAACCAAAACGGACCAACGACGGACTAACCGCGGAAGGATGTTGTACGCCAAAGGAGGATCGAACTCCACAGAAAGTTCATGTGCCACCTAAAAAGGTCCTACCGATCGTCTTCCTGCCAGGGATAATGGGTAGCAATTTGATCATCTCCGAAAGCAGGCAAAAACAGCTAAATAAGAAAGATAACATAGCTTGGCGTCCGGATAGGGCGTTGGCAACAGGGATGACCATAAATGAATCCCCTGCGGAGAGGCAGTTGCGGCTGGATCCAAATGAAGCCGAAGTTGATGTTTATGATCCAGTCAAAAATCTTACCGGCTCGTCTGAAACGGCAGCGGAAAGGCATATGAACTCTTCGTTACGCGTAGGTCTAAGTGCTGCAGGAAATACCCCATTGTTAACTGATGACTTGCTAACTCAGCGTGATGGAAAATCAAAAGAGCAAAAAGCGATGTCGAGGGGTTGGGGCGAAATTTACTTTAGCAGCTACCGTAAGTTGCTGGAAAATTGCGAGACCATACTCAATAGAGATTTTGAGTGGGATTGGCAACATATTGTGGATACAGACCCAGCGACCTTTGGTGCGGCCCCGTTACCGCTCTTGCGTCCATTGAGTAGGTCCGAGAAGCAAGCTGCGTTAAAGGATTGCTTTTTTCCTGTGCATGCCATGGGTTATAACTGGCTAAAGTCCAACCGTGATTCGGCAAAACAAATTGCAATTAGAATCAAGAGATTAGTTAGCCAGTACAAATCTGAAGGATATCAATGCGAGAAAGTCATTTTGGTGACGCACTCGATGGGGGGACTGGTAGCGCGAGGTGTTGTTCATCCCGGTATCGGCAATATAAAGGATTTAGTGCTTGGTGTGGTTCATGGCGTTATGCCAGCGATAGGCGCCCCTGCCGCGTACAGGAGAATCCGGTGTGGGTTCGAGGAGGCGCTCATCCACGCTAACCCCGCGCCCAAAATACTAGGTAACTTTGGAAGCGAGGTGACGGCCGTTCTAGCAAATTCTCCAGGCGGGCTTGAGCTATTGCCCACTTCTGACTACGGAAATGATTGGTTGGAGATAAGGAAAAATGGAGTCCTCCTTAGATCTTTGCCAAAAAAGGGCGATCCTTACGGAGAAATATATTCACTGCGTGGAAGGTGGTACGGTCTACTTCGGGAAAAATGGATAAACCCGGCTGAGCTCCCAGGCATAGGATTTGAAAACACCTTGAATTTACTCGAGCAGGCAAAAAAATTTCACGAACTAATACGATCTAGTTACCATCCAGTAAGCTATGCACACTACGGAGCCGATCCAGGTCAACGATCTTGGGAAAAGATTGTTTGGGAGGTGAATGAAAGATTTGATATCGTAGCATCAGATCGTCTAGTGATTATTTTTGAAGGCCAAACGGAAATCACCATGATTGATCCAGAATGTCGGCCTCGGCTGCCAGGTCGCCTTGGCGTAAACGAAATGCTTTTGAAAGCGAAATTAGGAAAAAGCCGTGGTGCAGGCGATCAAACAGTTCCATTGCGTTCTGCAGAGTCTCAGCTCACTAGTGGAAAATTCTCCGGAATTTTTCGCCAGCTCGGTTACGATCATCAGGATAGCTACAGTAATAGTGATGCGCTACATTCTACGTTTTATTCGATTGTTAAAATAATCGCTAAAATGAGGTGGGATAATGCAGTTTAGAAAGAAATCCATTATCCTGGTGTCTATATTTCCCGTTCTTACTTCCGTATTATTCGCGGCCAGACTGGAGAAACCAATGCATGAATTTAAGATAAACGTGGTTGGGGAAACAAGGACTGTATGTTTCGGTAGGTTTTTAGTTGACGTGCCGAACAAATCAACTGTCGTGTTTGGCCCCGCGCACGTTCCTTATTATTTTGCCAGGCTTGATCACGACAAACGATCTATTGGAGAAATAATTTCTGAAAAGATTAGTGTAATCGTAGATAATCGGTGGAAGGCCTATGATGAGCTACTGGCTGAGGATTCGATGTTGGCCAAAAGTATAGATGGATCTGTACCTTACCAAAAAATCGTATTCGGAGTTAGCAATGCTATTGGGTCTGATTATAAGATTGAGTCTCTTATCCTACTTGATGGAGAATTGTTTTCGTATTGGTTGAACTCCCCATCCAAAAAAAATAGTTATGAGAAAGTCGTCAGCAACTTGAGGACGTTCGGTCTCAACTTCAGGCGTCGCACTGATGATGAGGTGCCGGTTATCCCTGGCTTGTGTGTCGATGGCGGGTTTATCACAGATAATCGAGAAGGTGGCATGGAGGGTGTTACATTAGGTATTCGCTTGCAAGAGTATTCGGATGTACATCTATCGATATCGGTCCGGAAAAAAAGTGAGTTTGTTCAATCAGACGCCTTGCCGGATATGATCAAGCGCACTGAAGAAAATTGGCGTCTGGAAGGTAAAGGCTCGTGGTTTTCCCGGGTGAAGACGCTACGCCGCGGCAAACGCTCTATCGGCGCATGGGATGGCTATGAGCTTCTCTTCCGCAAGCCCAAATCGGGACAGGAAGAGGAATCGCACGAATTTCGATTCGTTAGTCAAGGCAAGCCCGGAGATCCGCTGCTGCCATTGCTGGATGTCGAAATGCACACCGGGCTGAGAGGAAACCGAATGAGTGCGGTACGGGCCAGCATCTCTGACGAGGAAGCCATCCAAATATGGGACAAGCTGACCAGCTCCATCCGCGTACGCCCCGTCTCGGCCATCAAGTGAGAAACCAAAATGAAAAACATCATCCGCCTAGGCGACCCCACCACCCACGGCGGCGCCGTCACCAGCACCGGCGCGCCGCACTTCACTGTCAGTGGCAAGCCGGTGGCCCTGGTCGGCGACAGCTGCAGCTGCCCGATCCAGGGCCACCAGGGCTGCACCATCGTCAGCGGCAACGCCCGCCACACCATCAACGGCAAACAGGTCGCCTACCACGGCGACAAGACCAGCTGCGGCGCCACGCTGGTCTCCACCATCGGCACCTTCAGCAGCGCCTGACCCCGCATCTTTTCCCAGCGGCAAACGCGCGCTGAGCCTCCTTGCGAAAACGTACACTGGCCTCCCATCGCAGTCCAACGTCAACAAGGAGACCACCATGAGCCACACTCTGGCAGCAGTATTCGAAACCCGCTCCGACGCCGAGCGCGCCAAGGCCGAACTGGTGTCCGGCGGCTTCGCCATCAACGACATCAGCCTGAGCGATTCCACCACCGTGGCATCCAGCGCAGAGTCGCGCACGCACGACGACGACTCCATCACCGGTAGTATCAAGCACTTCTTCCAGAAGCTGTTCGGCGACGAGCACGAGGACCGCCATATCTACGCCGGCGCCGTCAGCCGCGGCCACGTGGTCCTGACCGTGCAGACCATCACCGAGGATGAAGCCGATCGCGCCTCCGACATCATCGAAGCCTTCAGCCCGCTGGACATCGACGAGCACGAGACCGACTGGCGCAGCGGCGCCTGGACCGGCGCCGACGCCATGCGCAGCGGCGTGGGCATGTCCCAGGCCGGCCTGGGCGCGCAGCAAAGCAGCTCGCTGCAGTCGTCCAGCTCCAGCGCCCCGCTGCAGCCGCAAGGCGCGCCCCTGCAGCCGCAGGGCGACCTGGGCCGCTCGCAGCAAGGCCTGTCCAGCTCCGATTCGCTGCAGCGCGAAAGCACCCTGGGCAACGCCCTGGGCGTGAACGACCCGCTCAGCGCCGGCCAGCGCACCGAGCGCAGCACCAGCCGCGTCTACCCGCGCAGCAGCGTGCCGCCTGCGCCCAACGAGGACAGCCTGGCCATCCAGCGCGGCGGCGACTTCAATGACGAGGACGACCTCTACTTCCGCTCGCACTGGGACAAGACCTATTCCTACGCCGGCGGCACTTACCAGGAATTCGACCCCGCTTACCGCTACGGCCACAGCATGGCTGGCAGCTCGGCCTACCAGGGCCGCTCCTGGGACGACGCCGAAAACGACCTACGCGGCACCTGGGAGCGCAGCTACCCGCAATCGAGCTGGGACAAGTTCAAGGACGCCGTGCGCGAGGGCTGGGATCGCATCACTCGCTGACAGGCAGCAGGGGGGGGCGGCTGCCGGCAGGCGGTAGGCAGTGGTCGAGTGTCAGACTGGGCGCTCCCTGCCGCGTGAAGGAGGCTGACATGGCGCAAGGCCTGATACAGCTGCCCGATGATTACTTAGCCGATGGCTACACCACCGGCGTCGTGCCCGCCATCGTCCAGGTGACGGGCTTCATCGACTTCTCCGGCGACGCCTACTTGTCGCCATCATCGGCAACGGGTTGATGACAAGCCGTATGGCTAGTTGAAGTTGAAGCGGGTCCGGTGTTTGGCCAGGTATTGTTGATTGCCCTCGGTGAGGGCGTAGATGTGCGTGAACCGATCCAGCGAGAAGATGCGGCGGTCTTCGCTGTCCAACTGCTCGCTGACCTGCAGTGCGCCGCTGTTCGAGAAGCTGATCAGGCCACGATCGAACAGGCGGTCGATGTGCGGCGCCAGCAGCAGGCCGTTGTCGGGATCCAGCCGCGCGACGTTGTCGCACAGCGCCCACGCGTCGATGTGGGAGGCGACCATGAGGTCCACATTTTTGAGCCCCGTCAGCGCGCATTTCCCTTGCCAGCGCTGGATCAAGTCTGCTCTGAACTTGCCTTGGCCGATGCGTGCTTGTACCAGCGCCGTGCGCGTGGTTGCGGGAAGTTTTTTCGGTGCGGCTTCGGCCGCGTCGATCAGCGTTTGTTCGAACAAGCCAGATTGCTGCACCGTCTCCAGCAAGAATAGCGCGGCGTCCTGGGGCAGATGCGCCATGTAAATCTGGTTCAGGGTCGCCTTGCTGTTGAAGACGGAGGGCCGGGTGCGCGTGTCGAAGCGCCTGATGAACTCCGCCGAGATTTCGTCGCGGTGCACCTTGCGGTCGAACTCGATGATGTTCACGTCCACCCGGTAGCCTATGCTTTCCCACTCGTTGAAGGATGAGGTCTGCGGCCGCGCTGCGCGGAAGGAGTCTGCGGTAGCGACCGCCAAGAAGCTGATGCGTTGGTCGTACCAGCAGAAGATGATATCGCCCGCCTTTACCTGCCGCACGTTGTCCCAGTGCAGACGCGTGACGGGCTTGCTTCCCGATACAGCGCTATCCGGTGCCCACAAGAAGTGCTGATCAATTACGGTCCTGTACGTGGTGCCGACGTTCACCCAGTAGAACTCCATCTACGACCTTTGGTAGTTTTCCTTTTGGCATCATACTATTGATCGGCACTGGCGGGTTCTTTTTAGTATCAGCCACTGCCAGCAATGCTGTGGAACTGAAAGCCCGGTCACCGAGTCTCATCTATCATCAAGGAGACGCGAATGACCGAGTACGAAATCAACTGCGTGCGTAAGCTTCCCCGTCGGCCCTACCGTCGCGACCCCCACGAGCAAATTACCCACATCGGCAACACTCACAATCAGTGGATGATCACGCGGGAGTCGGCGATTGACAGGATCGCGTCCATGACTCAGGCGTTCTACGTTGCCGATGAGGTCACAGGCGAACGCTTCTATGTCGCCGTCGTCATTGAGGCGAAAACCGAGCCTTATTTGCGAGCCCCTAATCAGGACGAGCTTTTTAATGATGAGTTGCTCATGCTTCGGGCCTGCGGCGATGATTGTGAGCTGATCTAGACCTCGTCGATCCCGGTCAGGGTGAACCGGCCCGGAAATCTGGGAGTCTCCAATCTTTGAGAGAATGGAGCCATGAACAAGAAATCTGCACGATATTCTCCTGAGGTGATGGAGCGCGCTGTACGTATGGTCGAGGAATCGGCAAGCCAGCATGATTCGCAGTGGGCGGCGATCACGTCCATCGTCAACAAGATCAGCTCTACGCCGGAAACCCTGCGGCGTTGGGTACGGGAGCATTACAGCCTATCTTGGCTGCGATGGACGTGATCGCCGCCCAGTGCGACTCGTACTCGCTGCCTGCCTCTTGGACCATGCGCACGGCGCGCTCCATCACTTCCGGGAAATATCGGACTGATTTCTTCATGGTGGCTCCATTTTCTCAAATGTCGAAGCCTCCTTCAAACCCGGGGCGATTCAAGACTTTCAAGCAAGCAATACAAAGACTTAGGCTCGCTAGCTGAAATATTGCGGCTTACAAATTACACGCTATATGTGTGGTCCGTAGCCACTTTATGCACCCGCACCAAAGTACGGGCCCTAGCGCACAAACTTCGTAGCTCGCTACGACTTGCAATATCCGTATATGGTTGGTACTATGTGCTGGACTTCTTTCTTTTCGACAGCACGATGGCCTCAATCGATACCCCAGCCGCACGGGCTTTCTGGCAACTCGCAGACCTTACACGTCTCGATGGTGTCTACGACAGCCAACTGTTCGCACTAGCCTGGCTCGCCGCTGGGCGCATGGTGACCTTGCGACAAGCTGGGGATATTTCTTCGATTGAAGAACTCGTCGATTCGGCAGTTTGGTTGAAGTTGCTGGAAGCAGGATTTCCGACGGAAGCCCATCAACTTGTCGAAGTAAATCGGAAATCCGCTTTAAATCATGACATCGATAGGCAAGCAGTAGCGGTCGTTTCCGCGCTGGACAGGGAACTTGGCGAGCAGTGTTGGGATGTCTTGTCTTGCCTCTCCGTATCATCAGGTCGCCGTGGCGAGGCAGAAGGCACGTTGATACCGGAGCTGTCTTCCTTGTTACTGGATTTGGTTGGCGCACCACCGGACAGTGAAGTCTGGATACCATTCGACGTTAAGGGACAGTTGACCATCGAGGCGCTGCGTCGCGGCTGGCGAGTTCTTGCAACCTCGCCAATGGCATTCAATCCGCTGTTCCAACAGCTCCTTTTGACGATTGAAACAGGGGACCCGCAGCCGCGAACTGTCCGGATGGAATTTGGCGGTGGCGAGGCAGACTCTCCAGCACTGGTTGCTGACTATGGCCTCATCGTTCCGCCATTTGGAGTGCTGGTAAACGACGACCGGATGTGGGGCTGGGACATCAGAGGAACTCGCCCCTACCAGCAATTTACGCGTAGCGAATCCTGGGCGTTGGTTGAATTCGTGAATCGCATCAAGCAGCGAGCGGTTTTTGTGGCACCGCAAGGCGTTTTGTTCGCCACAGGCCAAGAACAGCGCTTGCGCGACTATCTACTAAACCGTAGACGTCCATCGAGCACGCTCAATACAGTTATTGCCTTGCCGCCGGGCACGTTCGGCGCGACGACGATACCCGGTGCCATTCTCACGTTCAGCGCTGATGGGCCAACTGATGCCGTTTTTATGGCCGACCTTGTCAGCGGCCGCCGTCTACTCCAGGAGGCTGGGGATATCTTGTCGGGGGCCCACGAGATGATCCTTGAACAGCGCACAACCGATAAGGCTCGGCAGGTAAGTCGCGACGAAATCGGGGCAAACGAGCTGAGCTTGGCCCCTTCGCGCTATCTGAGGAAAGTCGTTGACCTGGGGGATGAGGTAGTCAAACTTGGCGACCTCTTCGAAGCAGTGCGGCCGTTAGCCACTTCCAGAGATATCAGCCCGTTCGAAGTTGTCGAAGTGGGGCTGCCGGACATGAATAAATGGCAGCCTATCAGTCATGCCATCGCCAAGACGACTTACCTGAAATCTGCCCCCAAGGATTCTGCGCTGGTCAGGCCTGGGGACGTCGTGATTGCCATCAAAGGTTCGGTCGGGCGAGTCGCGCTGATGGGCTCGTCTGCACAGCACCGGCCAACCGTGGTGTCGCAGAGCTGTCTCGCATTACGCCGGAATCCCAATCAGGGCGATAAACACCTGTCACCCGAGATGCTCGTCATGTATCTCAAGTCACCCCACGGTCAGTCTCAGCTAGCTGGCCTGCAAGTTGGCGCAGGGGTACCGCACATTAGCCCCAACACGCTCCAAAGCGCTGTCTCGATACCGGTACCGTCGGTAGAGCAGTGCAGGCAAATCCAACATGACTATGAGCGACTGTGCGAGCTAGAGCAGCAGATTGCCGACCTAGAGGAAGAAATCACGGACATCGCTCGGCGACGCTGGCCGGGTGATGCAGGCTGAGAGACCAATGGTATGAAACGACAAGAATCACGCCCATACCGCGGCAGGTGTCGCCCCACTGATGGGACCCACTGCGCACAAGATGAAGATGTTGGAGGAACAAGTGAAATGAAGAAAAACAATACCTTACGGCGAAAAGCGGCGGGACTGGTAGACATTTGCGTACTCAATGGGTACCATACTACCAACAACACCCGCCACGCCTCTCCACGATGCGCACCAGGCGGGTTTCTCGTTTCTGGGGACGGAAATGGCATTCACTAAGCCGTCCCTCAGCGTCGATGCGCAAATCGACCTACTGCAAAAGCGCGGCATGACGGTTCCTGACCGTGCTCGCGCCAAGCACTACCTCAGCCATATCAACTATTACCGCTTGCGGGCCTACTGGTTGCCGTTCGAGACCGAACCGAACAACGGGGACGACCACGCCTTCGTGCCTGGCACCAACTTCGAGACAGTGCTGGCGACCTATGTGTTCGACCGCGAGCTGCGTTTGTTGTTGCTGGATGCTATCGAACGGGTAGAAATCTCGCTGCGCACCACGCTAGCCCAGCATCTGGCTGACCGCTATGGCGCCTTTGCGCATGATGACCCAACCCTTTTTAACAACCTAGAGGATTGGGGTATTAGCAAGGGTGAGTTGCTCAAAGAATATCAGCGCAGCCGTGAAACCTTCGCCAAGCACTACCGTAGCCGTTACCCAGAACTCAGCACGCCGCCCATATGGGTTTCCGCCGAGTTGATGACGTTGGGTCATCTATCGCGCTGGCTCAAGAACTTAAAGCACGCTGAGGACCGCCAGCGCATTGCTAATCCGTATGGACTGGATGAACGCGTTCTGGTCTCGTTTGCTCACCACCTTACCGTGGTTCGCAACCACTGCGCGCACCACGGCCGGGTTTGGAACCGACGCTTTGCATTCCGCTTTGCGCCCCCCAGCAAGAAGCCGAAAAACATCGCGGCCGCGTTTAACCCTGGCGAAACCCAGCTGCTCTACAACACATTGACCATGCTGGCTTACCTGCTCGACCTGATGAGCCCGAACCATACCTGGCGCCGGCAAGTCCGCGACCTAATTACGGTACACCCGGAGATTGATACCACGCGGATGGGCTTTCCCGCGGATTGGCAGCAGCGCAGTTTGTGGGTGCTAGCAGCGTAGGCGCGCCGAAACACCATGAACACAAAACCTTACCAAATATTATTTAGGCCTAAATAGGTCGCAAAAAAATCATGGCCAATACACTTACCCTCGAAACCCTCGAATCCTGGCTCTGGGAATCCGCCAACATCCTGCGCGGTTCTATCGACTCGTCCGACTTCAAGAACTACATCTTCGGCCTTCTGTTCCTAAAGCGCTTCAACGATGTATTCGAAGAGCGCGTGGCCAAGCTGATGAGGGAAGAAAGCATCAGCCGCGAAGAGGCCTATGCCGAAGTCAGCGACGACATTGGCGCCTTTCCGGTCACCACCCGCTGGGAATGGCTCATTACCCGTACTGAGAACATCGGCGAAGCGCTCGACAAGGCCTTCCACGACATCGAAGCCGGGGTGAAAGGCAACGACCTGCAACATGTGCTCACCGCCACCCAGTATGGCGACAAGCGCGTGCTGTCCGACCATACCCTCCAACGGCTGTTGCGCCACTTTAACCAGTACAAGCTCGGCAATGACGACCTCTACAAGGCCGACATGCTGGGCGATGCTTACGAATACCTCATTAAGCAGTTCGCCGACGATGCCGGAAAGAAGGGCGGCGAGTTCTACACCCCTAAGGGCGTAGTTCAGCTGGTGGTGGAACTCCTCGACCCGCAGCCGGGCATGAGCGTGTACGACCCCACTTGTGGTAGTGGCGGCATGCTGGTGGAAAGCGCCCACCATATCGCCAAGCTGCCGGGCGGCCTGCTGCTGGGCGATAAGCCCAATGTACTGCTGTACGGCCAGGAAAAAAACCTGGGCACCTGGGCTATCGCCAAGCTCAACCTCTACCTGCATAACATGCGGGCCGAGATTGAGCGCGGTGACACCCTGGTCGAGCCCAAGCATCTTGATGGCGACTACCTCAAGACCTTCGACCGAGTGATTGCCAACCCGCCGTTCTCGGCTAAAGCCTGGTGGGCCCCGCTGGAATTGGCCAACGAGGCCGAGCAGGAAAGCGACAAGAAGCCCAAGGCGCCGAACTATAAACAGGTCAGCGACCACTATGGCCGCTTCGTCTATGGCATCCCGCCCCGTGGTTATGCCGACCTGGCCTTCGCCCAGCACATGCTGGCCAGTCTCAAGGCCGACGGCCGCATGGGTGTCATCCTGCCGCATGGTGTGCTATTCCGTGGCGGCGAAGAAGGCAAGATTCGCGAAGGATTGCTGTTTGGCACCGATGCTGCCAGCGGTAACCAGCCCGGTGACCTTATCGAGGCCATCATCGGCCTACCCTCGGCCCTGTTCTATAACACCAGCATCCCTGCCTGCGTGCTGATTCTGAACAAGCGAAAGCCCATCGCACTCAAGAGGAAAGTCATCATTATTGATGCAAGTGCAGACTTTGGTGATGACAAGGTACAGAACAGGCTCCGCCCCGAGGACATCGCTCGTATTGCCAGTACGCACAAAGCAGCCTTCGAGCGCCAGATGGAGGTGGAGAACTACTGCAGGGTGGTAACGTTGGATGAAATCCGCAACAACGATTGCAACCTCAACATTGCCCGCTACATCGACAACGGCGAAACCGAAGAGACCGTTGATGTGGCCGCCACCTTGTGCCAATTGGCGGCACTGGCCTTAGAAGAAGCGCAGATTGATGCGCGATTGAATAGCTATCTAGCCGAACTGGGGCTACTGGAGGTTTGCGCATGATTCGTTCTGATGGCGATTCGTTCCAAGATACGCCGGTTGGCCCAATCGCATCCGAGTGGGAAATGGGGGTGGTTGGCGACTTTGTTGCTGTGCTTCAAGCAGGAGTGAGTGTCAACGCAGTCGAAACCGACACCGGCTGCATTGGCAATGAAATTGGTGTTTTGAAGACCAGTGCGGTACTGCGAGGTAAGTTTCTGCCTGAACAACACAAAGTTGTCATTCCTGAAGATGCGGATAGAGTTGCAACAAGTGTTGTCGGCGACCGAATCATTATCAGCCGTATGAATACGCCTGCGCTTGTCGGTGAATCAGGTTATGTAGATAAGGACGCTCCCAACCTTTTCCTCCCTGACCGCTTGTGGCAAACCGAACCATCCGAGCGACCCCACTCCCAACGTTGGTTGTCTTACTGGTTGCAGCATCCGGGCATGCGCCGGTTAATTGCTGCCGGCGCAACAGGAACTAGCAACAGCATGAAGAACATATCGAAAGAGACAGTTCTCTCGTTGCCGATTCCCCGTACACCACTCCCCGAACAACAAAAAATCGCCGCCATACTCACGGCTGTGGACGATAAGCTGGACGTTATTGCCCGCCAGATTGAAGCCACCCAGACCCTCAAACGCGGGCTGATGCAAATCCTGTTCAGCCGGGGTGTTGGCACCCAAGATGCCAACGGTGAATGGCTATCGCATACAGAATTCAAGCGCATATCGTCACAGTCTGTTCCTGCGCTATGGAACCCTAAGCGGCTTGGCGATATTGCTCCACTGATTAGGCGCCCCGTTGAAATTGACCCTGACGCAATTTACCCAGAGCTTGGGCTGCGCTCCTATGGCAAGGGAACCTTTCACAAGCCGGCGCTCTTGGGCTCCGAGGTCGGCAACAAACGGCTATTCCAGATTAGGGCTGGCGACCTACTGTTCTCCAACGTGTTCGCATGGGAAGGTGCAGTTGCGGTGGCCAGGCCCGAGGACGACGGTCGCTATGGCTCGCATAGGTATATTACTTGCGTCGTGGATGCGACCCAAGCTGACACCGCCTTTTTATTCAA
The DNA here is from genome assembly GCF_053572355.1 of Duganella kummerowiae. Lineage (NCBI taxonomy): Bacteria > Pseudomonadati > Pseudomonadota > Betaproteobacteria > Burkholderiales > Oxalobacteraceae > Duganella > Duganella kummerowiae. The sequence goes on along the minus strand of NZ_JBKFEH010000031.1, from coordinate 4,767 downwards.
GTATCTGACGACACCTGCCGGCATTGCCTCACTTACATTGGCCTCACCGGGAGGCGCCGGAAGGAACAAAACACTTGGGTTAAGCGCGTTGGCCAACATCATTGCGCCGCTTCCGCCTCTCGCCGAGCAGCGGAAGATTAGTCAGATTCTTGATGACGTTGACACCAAACTCCGGACGCTTGATTCGAAACAAGCGGCATGTGGCGCGTTGAAGCGCGGTCTGATGCAGAAGCTGCTGACCGGCGAGTGGTGGGTCAAGCTGGAAGCTGAAACTGTCACCGCATAAATAGCCGTCACAACAAGAACACGAAGGAGAAAGTCCAAATGGGCAGTGCAGAAAAGACCGGTGTCGAAGCCCCAGCCATCGAATGGCTGGTTAAGCTGGGCTACACCCACCAACCCGGTAGCGAGATTCAGGTTGAATACCGCCACCTCGCCCCGGTGCTGGAAGATGTCCTCACGCCCCGGCTGCTGTCGCTGAATCCATGGTTGGCCAAGGCACCGGGTGGCGTCAGCGCGGCATTGGTAGAACTACACAAGCGGGTCAACGACGAACTGCTGCCGGCCAACAAGGCCTTCTGGGAACAGGTAGTGCATCGCTCCGACATTCAGGTGAAGGACGCCGACGGCAAGCCGCGCAGTGTGCGCTTCTTCGATGCCCGCACCGCCGCCAACAACGATTTCCACGTGGTTGACCAATACGTGGGCCGCAATGCCGGCGACGATGTGTTCCGGCCCGACCTGTTGTTGTTCGTGAACGGTCTGCCAATGGCCATCATCGAGTGCAAGGCCAGCCACCATCGGCTCGATGAGGCGCTAGCACAGCTGGATGGCTATCGCGCAACCTTCCCGGCCCAGTTTGTGTTCAACCAGGTCAGCGTAGGGCTGAACCGTCGCCAAGGGCTGTACGGCGCCATTTTCACGCCACCCGCTTTCTACGCCCATTACCGCCTGCAGGACGGTGAGCGTGCCGAGGTGGCCAAACGGCTGGGGGCTGAACCCAGCGAACAGGACGAGCTGCTGTGGGCCTTGTTCGAGCCCACCCGTTTCCTCGAGCTCATCACTCATTTCGTTCTGTTCGAGACCCGCGACGGCAAGACGGTCAAGAAGCTGCCGCGTTACCAGCAGTGGCGGGCCGTCCGAAAGGCCATTGCGCGCTTGACGGTCCCCAAACCCATCGGTGGCGTGGTTTGGCACACCCAGGGTAGCGGCAAGTCGCTGACCATGGCACTGCTGGCCCGTATGCTGCGCGCCGAAAGCACCGGCCTCAACAACCCGACCGTGCTGGTACTCACAGACCGGCGTGACCTCGACAAGCAAATCTTCGATACCTTCCACGCTGTCGGCATCCAGGCCATCCAGGCTGTGTCGGTCGATGGTTTGGTGAAGATGCTGTCCAACGATTACGGCAGCGTATTCACCAGCACGGTGCAGAAATTCCAGGAGAGCGAATCGTCGGCAGAAGCGCCCCCCATCGCCGCGACCGACGAGGAAGACGATACCTTCCAGACCACCCGTTATCGGCGGGTGCGGGTGGACAAGGACTTCTTCATGGTTGAGGAGCGTAACGCTCACTTCGGCCTGCACGACGCTGATGGCACGTTGTTACCGGCCAAGTGGGAGGAAGTCCGCCGTGAGAAGGTGCATTTCCGGGTACTGAGCGCTAAGCCAAACTTCTATGTACTGGTTGATGAGGCTCACCGCAGCCAGTACGACTTCCTGGCAGCCTTCATGCGCGCCAGCCTGCCAAACGCCAAGTTCATTGCCTTCACCGGCACGCCGCTGCTGAATGAGGACAAGCACACGCTGGGTGAGTTTGGCGGCGACAGCTATATCGACGAATACCGGCTGCACGAGGCCGTGGCCGATGGCGCGACCTTGCCCATCAAATATCAGGACGCGTGGGTAGCGCTGGCACCCAATGCCAAACTGGACCAAGCCTTCAAGGACCAGTTCGCCAAGGAGAGCGAAGCCCGTCAGCATGCGCTGAAGAAGAAATTACTGGCGCGCTGGCGCCAGGCCGGCGACCGCATGGAGCAGGTTGCCAACCATCTGGTCGAGCACTTCCTGACCAATGTGCAGGCCAAGGGCCTGAAGGCCATGCTGGTATGCGATGGCCGCGATATGGCGGTGCGCTACAAGGATTTGCTCGACGACATCATGGACGAGCGTGCTGCGCAGGGATTGCCCACTTTCCAAAGCAGAGTAGTGGTATCGCTGGCTAGCATGACGGCCTCGCGCACGGGCGCATCGGTGCAGGAGGCCGCGGCCGAGTACAAGGTCAGCCCGGATAAAGTGCAGTCTATCGAAGAACGGGTGAAGGCGGAAATCAAGGCTGGCGAGGAACCGGTGGCGATGCCGTTTGAGCAGATTGCCAACTTCGTCAGCAAGCTTTTCCCGCTGCCCTATGGCGATGAAACCAAGGCCAAGGATGGCCAGGTCCATGCCAACAACGTCGGCCTTATCATCGTGTCCGACATGCTGCTAACAGGATGGGACGCGCCCATCGTCGGCACAATGTACCTCGACAAGCCGCTCAAGGAACATGCCCTGCTGCAAGCCATTGCGCGGGTGAACCGCACCATGGCCGGCAAGAATGCCGGCTATATCGTGGATTACCACGGCGTTGTCGAACACCTCGACCATGCACTGAAGATTTACGGCGGCGAGGTACAGCCGACCCAAGTCTGGGAAGGGGTGGAAAGCGAGCTACCCAAGCTGCAGGCGACTCTCAACCGCATCTTGAAGCTGCTGCCCACGAAGCATGACCCAGTGAAGCAGCGGGAAGACTACAAGGATGATGCCGAACGCTATCTCGACCCGGCCAACCGGCTGGACGCCGTCGAGGAGTTTCTGGAACTGGTAAAGCAATTCAATCGCAGCATCGACATCATCCTGCCCGATGTACGTGGCTTGCCATTCAAGCCCTACTTCACACTCTTCGCCGAAATCCGCCTAATGCTGCGCGACAAGCTGCCGGGCGCTACCCACCGCGAGCGCATCACCAAGCTGGAATCGGTGCTGCTGCAGCAATTGTTGGACGAATACATTGCCGCCAGCCCAGCCAAGAGCTTGTTGGGCAAGGAAGTGTCGATTCTCAATGCGGCCGACATGGCTCGCCTGAAAAAGCTGGCCAGCCCCGGTAGTCAGGCGCTGGTGATGAAGAACCAGCTGAAGCACACCATCGTCACCGGTCGCGACAAAGACCCTGCGTTCTTCGACAAACTGGCTGAAGAGCTGGAAAAGCTACTGGCGGAAGAGAAAGCCGGCCGTATCTCGCAAGCGCAGTTCCTTGAGCAGCTCGACCTATTCGGTCAGCGCATCAAGGACAAAGACAACACCGGCTTCGCCAACCCCGCCCATTCGGCGGTATTCCACTATCTGGAATCGCATCTGGCCAGCGATGCGGCCCGCGTTGCCACTACCAAGCTTTTCGAGGATGCCGACCTGAGCCACGCCATGGCATCGGGCAACTGGAAGCAGATGCCCGACCTACACCCGGAAATGAAAAAGCGGATTGGTGGCTTGCTAGTACCGCTTGCCGGCTGGCAGCGCTCGGTGGCTCGCGGCCACGCCGGCCATATCCTGACCATCTTGCTGAAGAACTGACCCATGCCACTGCTGCAATACGGCCAGACCACCATCGAGTGGCAGTTCCAACCGGATGCCAAGCTCAAGCGTCACTACGTGACCGTGGAGCGCGGTCGACCCGTGCTGCTGCGTGGACCGTTGGTCGGCGAGCCAGAGCAGGAGGCGCTGGTGCGTCGCCGCGCCCGCTGGATACGCGAGAAACTGGCTCTGGTGAATCTGCCACAGTCCAATGAGCCAATTGTGACCGGCAGTCGGCTTCGTTATTGCGGGCGCAGCTATTTCACCGAGGTGCGGCACGCACCTGAGCTAGCGAAGCCAAAGTTGGCCTTCACCGCATCGCGCTTCGTAATCGAAAATCCGGACGGCTGCAGCATTGAGCAGGACAAGCTGGCGCAAATTCTAGAGCGTTTTTACCGAGAGCGTGCCCACGAGAAGCTGCTGATGCGACTACGGCACTGGGAGCGGGAAACAGGCCTTCAGGCCCATAGCGCCCGCGTCCGTCATTTCCAGAGCCGTTGGGCGAGCTGTGATGTGCACAATGTGCTGGAGTTTCACCCCCGGATAATGGAGCTACCGGCGAGTGTGCAGGATTACATCCTAGTACACGAGCTGTGCCATACCGTCGAAAAGAACCACACCAAGACGTTTTGGGCGCTGGTAGCGAGGCATATGCCGGATTGGCACCGCCAGCATGAGGTGTTAGAACGGGCTGTCTTTGGAGATGCGGTATAGCGTCAGGGTTTGCTGCTGAGACACCAGCGCAAGGGTGCAGGTTTCTTTGAGCGGCCGGAGATTCTAGGGAGGTGGAGGGTAAGGCGGGTAGCGCAGGTTGAGGATGCAATTCACTCCGTGTTGAAGGCTTGGGGCCGGTGGAAGGAGGATGCACCGGGCGATGAGTGGTTCGTAACTACGCTTGATGAAATCCAGTCTGTGATTCACTTTTTGACCAAGTGAACTTGTCAATACCAAGGGCCACCCTGAAGAGCTTCAAAATCAGCATTGATAGTCCAGTTAAATAAAACACAAAGGGCCCATAAGTTTCTCAACTTATGGGCCCTGATTTCTCAGCTTATGCGTTCATCTACAGTGACGATCAAACGTAAGCGGCCAGCCGCCCCACCTGTTCAGCAGGATCAGGACTGCGTAGAGTTCGGAAATGGCAGCAGCGAGTCGATC
>NZ_JBKFEH010000030.1:0-21472 GCF_053572355.1 Duganella kummerowiae | reverse complement strand
AGTTTCGCGCCATCCGTAGACTGCGCGTGCACCTCATCAAACGTCCACACTTATCGACTGTAAATTGTTAAAGAACTTCTTGGCCCTGCATCGCTGACGAAGCGTTGTGTTCGTTCAGCAGAGAAGCGAGATTATGAAGCGTTTGATTTAATTCGTCAACCACTTCGTTTTCTTTCGCTTGCCTCGCTTACGCTGCTGCGTTTGCGAGGGACAGAATCATAGCAAAGCCCGGCGACTTCCACAAGGCGTAAAATACGCGCCACACTCAGCTTATCTACTTATCCATGTTACTCCCCACCATCTCCTCTACCGCCAGCGATGCCCTGGCGGCCCAGCTGGCCCACGCCATCAATAACAAGACCAAGCCACTGGGCAGCCTGGGGGCGCTGGAAACGCTGGCCAGTCAAATCGGACTGATACAGGCTACCAGCGCCATCACACTGCAGCAGCCTGCCATACTGGTATTCGCGGCCGACCACGGCATCGTGGCGGAAGGCGTGTCCGCCTATCCGCAGGACGTGACCTGGCAGATGGTGGAGAACTTTCTGGACGGTGGCGCCGCCATCAATGTGTTCGCGCGCCAGAACGGCTGCACCCTGCGTGTGATCGACGCCGGCGTCAACCACGACTTCGGCCCGCGCGACGGCCTGGTGGACCGCAAGATTGCCCACGGCACGCACAACTTCGCCCGCCAGCCCGCCATGAGCAGGGAACAGTGCGAGGCCGCCCTGGCGGCCGGCATGGCGCTGGCGGGTGAACTGGACGGCAATGTGGTCGGCTTCGGCGAGATGGGCATAGGGAACACCACGGCGGCCGCCGCCCTGATGCACAAGCTGACCGGCATCCCGGTGGCGCAGTGCGTGGGCGCCGGCACCGGCCTCTCCGCCGACGGCATCCTGCACAAGCAGCGCGTGATCGAGGCGGCCGTGGCGCACCACGCCGGCATCGAGGCGCCGCTGGACGTGCTGGCCACCTTCGGCGGACTGGAAATCGCCATGATGGCCGGCGCCATGCTGAAGGCGGCCGAGCGCCGCATGGTACTGCTGATCGACGGCTTCATCGTCACAAGCGCGCTGCTGGTCGCGGCCCGCCTGCAACCGTCCATCCTGGACTACTGCGTGTTCTCGCACTGCTCGGACGAAAGCGGCCACAAACAGATGCTGGCGGCGCTGGGCGCCACACCGCTGCTGCAGCTGGGCCTGCGCCTGGGTGAAGGCACCGGCTGCGCGCTGGCGCTGCCGCTGCTGCAAGCTGCAGTCAACTTCATGCAGCAGATGGCCACCTTTGAATCGGCCCAGGTCAGCGAGAAGTCCGAATAAGCATGCACCAGCTGCGCCTGTTCTTCACCGCCCTGCAGTTCTTCACCCGGCTGCCCATCCCGCGCTGGGTGGGTTTCGAGCCGCACTGGCTGAACCAGGCCGCGCGCTACTTTCCGCTGGTGGGACTGGTGGTGGCGGCGATGACGGCGGGCGTGTATACGCTCGCGATACGGCTGTTCCCTGCGCCGGTGGCGGTGCTGCTGTCCACTGCCGCCGGCATTTACGCCACCGGCGCCTTCCACGAAGACGGCTTTGCCGACGTGTGCGACGGCTTCGGCGGCGGCATGACGCCGGAGCGGGTGCTGGACATCATGAAGGATTCGCGCATAGGCGCCTACGGCGCCATCGGCATCGTGCTGCTGCTCATGCTCAAATGCGCTACCCTGGCGCAGCTGTCGCCCGCCACCGTGATTGCCGCGCTGTTCGTGGCGCACCCGCTCTCGCGCCTGATGGCAACCGCCCTGATCTGGCGCCTGGACTACGCGCGCGCCGAAGGCAAGGCCAAGCCATTGGCGCAGAAGATGAGTGGCGCCGAATTTTCCATTGCCGCGCTCAGCGCCCTGCTGCCGGCGCTGGCGGCTGGCTGGATTGGGTGGCTGCCGTGGTGCGGCATCGCCGCCGGCGCACTGGCGGCGGCGATGGCGGCGACCTGGCTGGCCCGTAAATTCGTGGCCCGCATCCAGGGCTATACCGGCGACTGCCTGGGCGCCGTGCAGCAGGTCACGGAAGTGGTGTTCTACCTGGGCGTGCTGGCGGCCTGGTTCTGATGCGCATCGTCCTGGTCCGCCATCCGCAGCCCGAGGTAGCGCCCGGCATTTGCTACGGGCGCACCGACCTGCCGGTGGCGGCCGGGCTGCTGCAAGCAAGCGCCGCGCAACTGCGCCCTTGGCTGCAGCAGGACACAGTGCTGCATACCAGCCCGCTGCGCCGCTGCGCGGAGCTCGCCGCCCTGCTCTCCCCCGAGCCGCTGGCCGACCCGCGCCTGATGGAAATGGACTTCGGCGCCTGGGAGATGCGCGCCTGGGACCACATCCCGCGCGCCGAGATCGACGCCTGGGCCGCCGACCTGGTGCATTACCGCCCTGGCGGCGGCGAGAGCGTGGTCCAAATGGCGCAGCGCGTGGCGGAGTTTTACGCCGATCTCCAGCGCCAGCAGCAGGACGCCCTGCTCATCTGCCACGCCGGCGCCATGCGCCTGCTGGCGGCCCGCCACGCCGGCCTGCCCCCGCCCGACATGGCGCTGCAGGCGGCGCAAACACCACACAAAATCGCCTACGGCCAGACACTGATACTCGACTAGACCGTATAATGTCGGGGTTTTGGTGCTCGCGCCGCCGCCCGGTGGCGCAGTTAAACGGGAAACACGAAGCCCTCACCGGCCAGCGTGTGCTGCCCCCGCAACGGTCAACAAGCGCCGCGTGACATCGCGGCAAACCGCCTCCCACAACCACTGTGCTACCGCATGGGAAGGTTACGGCGGTCCCCTTGCCAGCCCGGATACCGGCCAAATCAGGTGGAAGCGCGCAAGCGCTTTCTGTTCAATCTGGCCCACGGGGACGTCGGCCGGTTGCAATTAACCAGACTCACATCATGACTTTACGCATTTCCCGTCCAGCGGCCCTGACGTCGCTGGCGATGGCCATGGCCGCCGCACATCCATTTGCCGCAGCCGATACCGGTTCGTCCACCGTGACCGTGACCGCCACCCGCGCACCGCAAGCGGCCAGCGAGATCATCAGCGACACCCTCAGCATCGGCCCCGAGCAGATCGCCGCCTCCGGCGCCGGCTCCATCGTCGACTTGCTGCAGCGCCAGCGCGGCATCGAGATCGCCCGCAACGGCGGCCCGGGCACCAGCTCCAGCGTCTACATCCGTGGAGCCAATTCGAACCAGACCGTGGTGCTGGTCGATGGCGTGCGCATCGGCTCCTCGACCACTGGCGCCGCCAACTGGTCGGCCATTCCGCTGACCGCCATCGACCACATTGAAATCGCCTACGGCCCGCTCAGCACCCTGTACGGCGCCGATGCCGTCGGCGGCGTGGTGCAGATCTTCACCAAAAAGGGCAAGGGCGCACCCAGCGTGACCGCCTTCGCCGGCTACGGCAGCGATAAAACCCGCGAAGCCGACGCCAGCGTGTCCGGCGCCACCGGCGGCGAACACGCCTTCAGCTACAGCATCAGCGCCGGCAAGGAAAAATCGGACGGCTTCTCTTCCACCCGCAGCGGCACCAGCAGCTACAACGCCGACCGCGACGGCTATGACCGCGACAATGCCGCCGGCGCCTTCAGCCTGCAGGTGGCGCCGGGCCAGGAGCTGGGCGCGCTGTTCATGTACAGCAAGCTGGAATCGCAGTACGACAGCGGCGCCTCGGCCTACGACACCCACAGCGAACAGAAACTGGAAACCGGCTCGGTCTACACCCGCAACCGCATCCTGTCCAACTGGACCAGCCTGCTGCAGGTATCGCAGTCGCGCGACGAGGGTGAGAACTACACCAGCGCCCTCGCTGCCGGCTACACGCGCATCAACACCCGCCAGACCTACTATACCTGGCAGAACGATATCGCCATCGGCGCCGACCTGCTGCAGCTGCTGTACGAGCACCGCAAGGAAAGCGTGGACACCAACGGCTCGCAAGCCCTGAACCGCGACCGCAGCACCAACTCCTTTGCCGCCGCCTACAGCGCGCGCCGTGGCAACCACCTGCTGAACGCCAGCGCACGCCGCGACAACTCGGTGTACGGCTCGAAAAATACCGGCTCGCTGGGCTACGGCTACAGCTTCAGCCAGCAGCTGCGCGCCAGCGCCAGCTACGGCACCAGCTTCCGCGCGCCGACCTACAATGAGCTGTACTACCCCGGCTACGGCCTGGAAACCAACAAGCCGGAACAGGGCCGCAACGCGGAACTCGGCCTGCGCTATGACGACGGCAAGAACGCCCTGAGCGCCAGCTACTACCACAACCGCCTGACCGACATGCTGGTCTCGGTCACCCCTTGCCCGGGCGGTGGCGGCAGCTGCGCCTACAACGTCAACCACGCCCTGCTGGAAGGCCTGACCCTGGCCGGCAGCAGCAAGCTGGGCGCCTTTGGCCTGAGCGGCAGCATCGACCTGCAGGATCCCAAGGACGAGACCACCGGCAAGCGCCTGGGGCGCCGCGCCAAACAGCATGGCAACGTCGCACTGGATTACGCCATCGGCGCGCTCAAGGCCGGCGCCGAGCTGGAATTGTCGGGCGACCGCTACGACGATGCCGCCAACAAGAACCGCCTGGGCGGCTATGGCCTGGTGAACCTGTACGCCACCTACCAGATCACGCCCGACTGGTCGGCGCTGGTGCGCTGGAATAACATCGCCGACAAGCGCTACGAGCTGGCGCGCTACTACAACACCGCCGGCTCCAAGGTGTTCGCCGGCATCCGCTACGGCTACAAGTAATGGTGTACCCTGCCGGACGAGCGACCGCCGTCCGGCGGTTTCAATGATGAAGGCTGTGCATGCATACCTTTTCCCGTAAGCTGAGGCGCCGCGCCACCCTGACCCTGGGCGGCCTGCTGCTGCTGGCCGCCGCCAGCCTGCTGTTCTCGGGCATGACGGGCTCGGTGTCCATCCCGCTGTCCGACCTGCCCGGCGCGCTGGACCAGCTGCTGCTCGGCCGCGCCACCGACAGCCTGGCCGCCACCCTGCTCGACCTGCGCGTGAACCGCGCCCTGACCGCCTTCGTCACCGGCGCCGCGCTGTCGCTGGCCGGCGTGATGATGCAAGCCTTGCTGCGCAACCCGCTGGCCGATCCCTATGTGCTGGGCATCTCGGCCGGCGCCGCGGTCGGCGCCCTGGCCGCGCTGCTGTTCATGTGCGCGGCCTGGATGGTGGACGCGGCGGCGTTCGGCGGCGCGGTGGCGGTATCCATGATGCTGTATTTGCTGGCGCGGCGCGACCTGCGCGGCGGCACGGCGGCCGAAGGCGGCACCGCCCAGCTGCTGCTGACCGGCGTGGTGCTGTCCACCGGCTGCATGGCCCTGATCACGCTGATGCTGTCGATCGCGCCCGAGAGCCGGTTGCGCAGCATGGTGTTCTGGATGATAGGCGACCTGTCCGGATCGCCGCTGCGCTGGCTGCCGTGGACCATGCTGGCCGTCGGCCTGGCCTACGCGCTGCGCAACGCGCGCGCCATGAACGTGATGGCGCTGCATGCGGAAGCCGCCGCCACCCTGGGCATACGCGTGGGCGCCCTGCGCAAGGGGCTGTTCTTCATTTCCGGCCTGCTCACCGCCAGCGCCGTGACCACGGCCGGCAGCATAGGCTTCGTCGGCCTGATCATGCCGCACGCCTGCCGCTACGCCGTCGGCCCCGACCACCGGGTGCTGATCCCGGCCGCCACCCTGGGCGGCGGCACCTTTTTGCTGCTGGCCGACACCCTGGCCCGCACCGCCATCGCACCGCAGCAGCTGCCGGTGGGCGTGGTGACGGCGCTGATCGGCTCCCCGGTGTTCCTGTACCAATTGCACCGGCTGCGCAAATGATGCTCTCCACCCACCAACTCACGCTGCGCATGGGCGCGCGCCTGCTGGTCGGCAAGCTGGACTGGCAGGTCGAAGCAGGCCAGTGCTGGAGCATCATAGGCCGCAACGGCGCCGGCAAGAGCACCCTGATGCGCACCCTGGCCGGCCTGCGTCCGGCCGACCAGGGCGAAGTGCGGCTGCAGGGCCGCGCCTTGTCCGCCTGGCCGCTGGCCGAACTGGCGCGCCAGCGCGCCTTCCTGGCGCAAAGCCGCAGCGACGCCTTCGCCTACACGGTCATCGAGACCGTGCTGACGGCGCGCCATCCCTATCATGACAACCGCTACTGGGAAGGCAGCGACGACCACGCGGCCGCCATCCGCGCGCTGGAAGCAATGGAGGTGGCCGACCTGGCCGAACGCGATGTGCGCACCCTGTCCGGCGGCGAACGCCAGCGCGTCGCCATTGCCGCCCTGCTGGCACAGGACACCCCGCTGCTGCTGCTGGACGAGCCGGCCAATGCACTGGACCTCGCGCACCAGGTGTCGGTGATGTCGCTGCTGGCGAAACTGTGCCGGCAGCAGGGCCGCACCGCCGTCATGATAGGCCACGACCTGACCCTGGCGCACGGCGTCTCCAGCCACGCCCTGCTGCTGAAAGGCGACGGCCAGTGGCTGGCCGGCCCGGTGGACCAGGTGATGCAGGCGCCCATCCTGGGCGACTTCCTGGGCCACCCCATCGACATCATCGAACACGGCGCACGCCGTATCTTCATTCCATCCGAGGACACCGCATGAGCGAACAACACGACGACACCGGCATCAATGAACGCCACCGCGCCCGCATGGAGCGCAAGAAAGCCATCATCGACGCCAAGATCAAGGCCGCCGACAAGCAGATCGGCATCATCATCGTCAACACCGGCAACGGCAAGGGCAAGAGCTCCAGCGGCTTCGGCATGGCAATCCGCGCCATGGGCCACGGCATGAAGGTGGGCGTGGTCCAGTTCATCAAGGGCGCCATGTCCACCGGCGAGGAACTGTTCCTGCGCCGCTTCCCGGAGGAAGTCAGCTTCCACGCCATGGGCGAGGGCTACACCTGGGAGACCCAGGACCGCGAACGCGATATCGCCAAGGCGCGCCTGGCCTGGGAACAGGCCAAGGCATTCCTGCGCGATCCGCAGTACGGCCTGGTGCTGCTCGATGAGCTGAACATCGCCCTGAAATACCGCTACCTGGACGTGGATACCGTGATAGCCGACCTGCTGGACCGGCCCGAGATGCAGCACGTGGTCATCACCGGCCGCGGTGCGCCGCAGGAGCTGATCGATGTGGCCGACACCGTCACCGAAATGGCGGTAGTCAAGCATGCATTCAAGGCCGGCATAGGCGCGCAGGCGGGCACGGAATGGTAAGCAGCGCCAAGGTCGTGCTGGTGGCGGCCGCCGCTTCTGGCCAGGGCAAGACCACGGTGACGGCCGCGCTGGCGCGCAAGCTGGTGCGCCAGGGCTTGCGCGTGCGTGTGTTCAAGTGCGGCCCGGACTTCATCGACCCCATGGTGCTGGAACGCGCCAGCGGCGCGCCGGTCGGTTCGCTGGACTTGTGGATGGTGGGCGAAGATCCGTGCCGGCGCCAGCTGGCGCAAGCCGCCGCCGAGGCGGACGCCATCCTGGTGGAAGGCGTGATGGGCCTGTACGACGGCACGCCGTCCAGCGCCGACCTCGCCAACACCTTCGGCATCCCGGTGCTGGCGGTGATCGACGCCTCGGCCATGGCGCAGACGGCCGGCGCCCTGGTGCATGGCCTGCGCGACTATGGCCCGGTGCGCATGGCCGGCGTGATCGCCAACCGCGTCGCCAGCGCCAACCACGCAAACATGGTCGCCGCTTCACTGCGCGGCATACCACTGTTCGCCACGCTGCCGCGCCAGGCGCGCTCGCTGCCGGAGCGCCACCTGGGGCTGGTGCTGCCGGGCGAGGTGCAGGACATCGACACGCTGCTGGATGAGCTGGCGGACCAGCTGGAATTCGACCAGGCAGCCTGGGATGCGCTGCCGGCTGCCGCCATCGCCACACCACCGCAGGCCAGCGCCGTTACATCTCTACTGGCTGGAAAAACCATCGCGATCGCGCGCGATGCCGCCTTCATGTTCATTTACCCGGCCAACCTGGCCACGCTGCGCGAACTGGGCGCCACGCTGGCGTGGTTCTCGCCGCTGGCCGACGAGGCCATCCCCGCCGGGGCGGACGCCCTGTACCTGCCCGGCGGCTACCCGGAACTGCATGCGCACACGCTGTCGAACGCCGCAAACTGGCGGGCATCGGTGCGCGCCGCCCACGCCGCCGGGCTGCCTATCTACGCCGAATGCGGCGGCATGATGGCGCTGGCCACCACGCTGACCGACCAGTCCGGGGCCAGCCATGCCATGGCCGGCGTGCTGCCCGGCGCGGTGGCCATGCAGCAGCGCCTGGCCGGCCTGGGACCGCAGGCGCTGCAGCGGCCGCAGGGCGAGCTGCGCGGCCATACCTTCCATTACTCCAGGCTGGAGACGCCGCTGGCGCCGCACACGCACACCGTCAAGCACTCCACCGGCGCCCAGGGCGAGGCGGTGTACCGCCACGGCTCGCTGACGGCGTCCTACTTCCACGCCTACTTCCCCTCGAATCCGGCCGCCACGGCGGCGCTGTTCCTGCGGGGCGCCCAACCATGAGCCGCACCCTGATACTGGGCGGTTCGCGCAGCGGCAAGAGTGCCCACGCCGAACAGCTGGCCGGCGCCAGCGGCAAGGAAGTAATCTACATCGCCACCGCCCACGCGGGCGACGGCGAGATGGCGGGCCGCATCGCCCATCACCGCCAGCAGCGTCCCGCGCACTGGACCACGGTGGAGGAACCGGTGGCGCTGGGCGCCACGCTGCGCCACTGGGCCGCGCCCCACCGCGTGCTGCTGGTCGACTGCCTGACCCTGTGGCTGACCAATTTGCTGTTCAGCGAACAGGCCGACTACCCGGACGTGGGCCAGATCCCGCTGCCGCCCGCCTTCCAGCGCGAACGCGCCGACTTCCTGGCGGCGCTGCAGGATTGCGCCGATGACGTCATTTTGGTGTCCAACGAAGTCGGCCTGGGCATCGTGCCCTACGGCGCCATCTCGCGCTGCTTTGCCGACGAAGCCGGACGCCTGAACCAGGCCGCCGCCGCCCTGTGCGAAAATGCTCGCTTCATTGCCGCCGGTTTGCCGCTGGTGCTGAAAGGGGCGCCATGCTGACCGGCCTGTCCTTTCCCGCGCTGGCGCTGCTGATGGTGGCCGGCGTCGCGCTGGACCTGCTGCTGGGCGAGGCGCGCCGCTGGCATCCGCTGGCCGGCTTCGGCAACCTGGCCTCGGCGCTGGAACGGCGCCTGAACCGGGGACAGGCCAGGTTCTGGCGCGGTGTGCTGGCCTGGCTGCTGGCGGTAGCGCCGTTGACCGCCTGCGCCTGGCTGCTGTGCCAGATCAACGGCATGGCCGCGCTGGCGCTCCACGCCGTGCTGCTGTACTTCTGCCTCGGCCTGCGCAGCCTGCGCGAGCACAACCTGCCGATCGCGCGGGCGCTGGCGCGCGGCGACCTGGCGCAGGCGCGCCTGCTGACCGCCCGCATCGTCAGCCGCGATACCGGGAACGCCAGCGAGAACGACCTGACCAAGGCCAGCGCCGAATCGCTGCTGGAAAACGGCAACGACGCCGTATTCGGCACCCTGTTCTGGTTCATCGTGGCGGGCGGTCCGGGCGCCGTGCTGTTCCGGCTGGCGAACACCCTGGATGCCATGTGGGGCTACCGCACTCCACGCCTGCTGCAATTCGGCTGCTGCGCCGCTCGCATGGACGACGCCATGAATTACGTGCCGGCGCGCCTGACCGCCCTGTCCTACGTGCTGCTGGCGCCGGGCTGGCTGGCCAAGCGCCGCGCCTGGGCCTGCTGGCGCAGCCAGGCCGCTGCATGGAGCAGCCCGAACGGCGGCCCGGTGATGTCCAGCGGCGCCGGCGCGCTGGGCGTGCAGCTGGGCGGCCCGGCCGTGTACGACGGCAAACTGGAACAGCGCCCGCCGCTGGGCCTGGGCCAGCCGGCGCGCGGAACCGACATCGCGCGCGCCTGGCACCTGGTGCTGGCCACCACCGTGCTGTGGCTGATGTGCGCCTGCGCCGCCGCCGCAGTGCTGGTGCTGCCCGCACTGAGGGAGTACCTGCATGCTTGAACACGGCGGCAATCTGCGCGATGCGGCGCTCCATTTTGGCCGCGACGACTGGCTGGACCTGTCGACCGGCATCAACCCGCGCTGGTATCCGGCGCCGCAGGTCGCAGACAACGCCTGGCATCGCCTGCCCGAGCCCGATCCGGCGCTGGCGCGTGCCGCCGCAGCCTACTACGGCGCGCCGCTGATGCTGCCGGTGGCCGGCACCCAGGCCGCCATCCAGGCCCTGCCCCGGCTGCGCGCCCCCTCGCGCGTCACGGTATCCGCACCGTCGTACGCCGAGCACGCGCACCACTGGCAGGGGCACGGCCACACGCTCACACAATCCGACTACGGCCAGCTGGCTGCGGCCGTGCCGCACAGCGACGTGGTGGTGGTGGTCAACCCCAACAACCCGACCGGCGCCACGATACCGGCAGCGCAGCTGCTGGACTGGGCCGCGCAGCTGGCCGCACGCGGCGGCTGGCTGGTGGTGGATGAAGCCTTTGGCGACACCGCCCAGCACAACAGCGTGGCGGCCCACAGCCGCCAGCCCGGCCTGATCGTGCTGCGCTCGGTCGGAAAATTCTTCGGGCTGGCCGGCATACGGCTGGGTTTTGTCGCCGCCCACCAGGACCTGCTGCGCCAGCTGGAGGACTTGTTGGGACCGTGGACGATCAGCGGCCCGGCCCAGCAGATCGCCCTGGCCGCCCTGGCCGACAGCGCCTGGCAGCACAGCACGCGCACGCAACTGGCCGCCAGCGGCGAACGGCTGCGCGCCCTGCTGGCGCAGCACGGCATACAGTCCGGCGGCACCGCCCTGTTCCAGTGGTGGCCGGAACCGCAAGCGGAAGCCTGCTGGCGCCATATGGCCGAACGCGGCATCTGGGTACGATTATTCAAACACGCGGCGCGCGGCATCCGCCTCGGCCTGCCGCCCGACGAAGCAGGCTGGCTGCGCCTGCAACTAGCACTCAAGGAATGGAGCCAACGATGAAACTCGCGCATGCAATCACCACCCTGGCCCTCTGCGCCGCCAGCCTGCAGGCCCACGCGGCCATCACCGTGCGCGATGACGATGGCAATACCGTCACCCTGCAAAAGCCGGCCCAGCGCGTGATCGCCATGTCGCCGCACGCCACCGAACTGCTGTTCGCGGCCGGCGGCGCGGACAAGATCGTGGGCGCCGTCACCTACAGCGACTATCCGGAAGCGGCCAAGAAAATCCCGCGCGTGGGCGACAACCGCCAGATCGACATGGAGCGCGTGATCGCCATGAAGCCGGACCTGATCGTGATCTGGATGCACGGCAGCTTCGAGCGCCAGATCGACGGCCTGCGCAAGCTGGGCGTGCCGCTGTACCACAGCGAACCGCAAAAGCTGAACGAGATCCCGGACAGCATCGAGCGCCTGGGCCAGCTGATGGGCACCGAACCGGCCGCCCGGGCCGCCGCCGCCGACTTGCGCCAGAAATTCGACGGCCTGGCCAGGCAGTACGCCAACCGGCCGCCGGTGCGCATGTTCTACCAGGTGTGGGACAAGCCGCTGTACACCCTGAACGGCGCCCACATCGTCAGCGACGCGATCCGCCTGTGCGGCGGCGTCAACATCTTCGCCGACCTGAAAGTGACGGCGCCGGTGGTCAGCATCGAAGCCGTGCTGCAGGCCGATCCCGAAGCCATCTTCGGCACCGCGGAAAAGAACTACGGCGGCGTCAGTCTGTGGCGCCAATACACCAATATGCGCGCGGTACGCGCCGACAACCTGTTCACCCTGGACGGCGAACTGCTGAACCGCGCCGGCCCGCGCATGGCGCAGGGCGCCGCCCTGCTGTGCGAGAAACTGGAACTGGCGCGCCAGCGCCGCAAGAACTGAGATGAACTTCCCCTATCCCACCCTGATGGTGCAGGGCACCACCTCGGACGCCGGCAAGAGCACCGTGGTGGCGGCCCTGTGCCGCCTGCTCCGCAACGCGGGCGTGCGCGTCGCGCCCTTCAAGCCGCAGAACATGGCGCTCAACAGCGCCGTCACCGAGGATGGCGGCGAAATCGGCCGCGCCCAGGCGCTGCAGGCCATCGCGGCCGGGCTGGCGCCGCACACCGACATGAACCCGGTATTGCTCAAGCCCTCGAGCGACACCGGCGCCCAGGTCATCATCCACGGCCGCGCCCGCGCCGAAATGAATGCGCGCGACTACCACCAGTACAAGACCGTCGCCATGCAAGCCGTGCTGGAATCGCACCAGCGCCTGCGCGCGCAGTACGACTGCGTGCTGGTGGAAGGCGCTGGCAGCCCGGCCGAGATCAACCTGCGCGAGCGCGACATCGCCAACATGGGCTTTGCCGAGGCGGTCGACTGCCCGGTCATCATCGTGGCCGACATCGACCGGGGCGGCGTGTTCGCCCACCTGGTCGGCACCCTGTCCTGCCTGTCCGACAGCGAACGGGCGCGGGTCAAGGGCTTCGTCATCAACCGCTTCCGCGGCGACATCAAGCTGCTGGAACCGGGACTGGAATGGCTGGAGCGGCAGACCGGCAAGCCGGTGCTGGCCGTGCTGCCCTATGTGCACGGCCTGTTCCTCGATGCCGAGGATGCCGTACAGGCGGTGCAGGCCGCGCGCGGCGCCTACCGCGTGGTGGTGCCCAGCCTGCCCCGCATGAGCAACCACACCGATTTCGACGCACTGCGCGCCCATCCCGACGTCGACCTGCGCTTCGTGCGCCAGGGCGAACCGGTGCCGGCGGCGGACCTCATCATCGTCCCCGGCAGCAAGAACACGCGCGGTGACCTGGACTGGCTGCGCGCCCAGGGCTGGCCGGCCCACATCGCGCGCCACCTGCGCTACGGGGGCAAACTGCTGGGCATTTGCGGCGGCTTCCAGATGCTGGGCAAGGAGGTGAGCGACCCGCTGGGCATGGAAGGCCATGCCGGCTCCACGCCCGCCCTGGGCCTGCTGGACATGAGTACCGAAATGGCGGCCTACAAGCGCCTGGAACTGGTCAGCGGCACGTGCACCTTTGCCGACGCCAGCGTGAGCGGCTACGAGATCCACATGGGCCAATCACGCGGCCCCGCACTGTGGCGGCCCGCC
Source organism: Duganella kummerowiae (assembly GCF_053572355.1). Taxonomy (NCBI): domain Bacteria; kingdom Pseudomonadati; phylum Pseudomonadota; class Betaproteobacteria; order Burkholderiales; family Oxalobacteraceae; genus Duganella; species Duganella kummerowiae. The sequence continues at coordinate 8,356 of NZ_JBKFEH010000030.1, read as the reverse complement.
TTCCTCATCGATGGCCGCAACGAGGGCGCGCTGTCGGAAGATGGCCAGATCATGGGCACCTATCTGCATGGCCTGTTCGACACGCCGGACGCCTGCGCCGCCGTGCTGCACTGGGCCGGCCTGCGCAGCGACAGCGTTGTCGATACCGCCCAGCTGCGCGACGCCAGCCTGGAACGCATTGCCGAGGCCACCCGGCCGCTGCTGGACGCGCTGCTGGCCCTGCCCACGGCGGAGGCGCCCCGGTGAGCAGCCCGCACGCCTATCCGCAGGCCGAGATCGACGGCGTGTACCGCGCCATCCGCGAACGGCGCGACGTGCGCCACTTCAAGCCGGGGCCGCTGGAAGCGGGACAGCTGGAGCGCTTTCTCACGGCCGCGCACAACGGTCCCAGCGTCGGCCTGATGCAGCCCTGGCGCTTCATCCGCATTACCGACGGCGGCCTGCGGCGCCGCATCCACGCCCACGTCAACGAGGAACGCCTGCTGACGGCGCAAGCCCTGGGCCAGCGCGCCGAGGACTTCATGCGCCTCAAGGTGGAAGGCATATTGCAGTGTGCGGAAGTGCTGGTGGTGGGCCTGATGGAACGCCGCGAGAACTATATCTTCGGCCGCCGCACCATGCCGGAAATGGACCTGGCCTCGGCTTCCTGCGCGCTGCAGAACTTCTGGCTGGCGGCGCGCGCCGAGGGCATAGGCGCGGGCTGGGTCTCGATGTTCGACCCGCAGCGCCTGCGCGAACTGTGCGGCATGCCGGAAGGCAGCCAGCCCATCGCCGTGCTGTGCGTGGGCCAGGTCGAGGAGTTCTATACCGCGCCCATGCTGGAACTGGAGCGCTGGGACAGCCGCCGCGCCATCGGCGAGATCCTGTTCGAGAACAGCTGGGGCCAGCAGCCCGCCTAAGCCGTGCCGCACTCGGTGATGCAGCGCTTGCCCGGTCCCGCCAGCGTGCGCAAGCTGCGCTCCGTGGCCGCCGTGAATTCGCGGCTGTGCACCGTGCTGACGAAGCGCCAGTCGCAGCGAACTTCCTCATGGCTGGCGGTGACGATCATGTAGCCGCGCTTGCTGGTCTGGGCATAGTACAGGGGTGCGATCAACTCCATCATCATGTTGGCCACGTCGTCGGGATCGCGGTCACGGTAGGCGCCTTCCATGCCGGGCGAGGTGACCGAGGCGGTGGCGAATTCGACGCCAATCTGGCGCCCTTCGGCGTCCAGCAGGTCGCTGGCCCAGGCATTGTGGGTGTCGCCGGCCAGCACCACCAGGTTCTTGCGGTGCTTGCGCATCATGCCGAACACCTGTTCACGGTCGTGCTGGTAGCCGTCCCAGGAATCCAGGTAGCAGGGCAGCGGGCGGGCCGCCAGCCAGGCCTGCTCATGCGGCTTCACGCAAGCGGGGTCCTTGGCGGCCCGGGTTTTCAGCGCCGCGAAATCGGTGCGGCTGCACTGGCCCATCACCACCGGCATCGGATGCTCCATGCGCGCCATCAGCACCTGCTGGCCCAGCACCTGCCAGCGGGCGTGCGACTTGCCGACCTGGTTTTCCAGCCAGGCCATCTGCTCCTGGCCCATCATCTGGCGCCGCTCGGAACACAGGTCGGCGCGGTACTTGGCTTCGTCGAAGTGCTTGTGCGCGTCGAAGTAGGAGGACAGCATGAGCTGCTGGTCGCGGCCGATCAGCCGCGTGTCCAGCATGTGCAGCGACAGCACGGCGCCGAAGTCGAAGGAACGGTAGATCCTGTCCGGCGCGGAAGGTTCGGGCAGGCGCAGCGGCATCCACTCGTGGTAGGCCGTCAGCGCCGCTTCCCGCCGCAGCGAGAACGGCCCATACAGGCTGCACTTGTGGTCGACCGCCCCGTCGCGCCAGGTGTCATCGGCAAATTCATGGTCGTCCCACACGGTGAGGAAGGGCATGGCGGCGTGCACCGCCTGCAGGTCCGGGTCGGAGCGGTATTGCGCATAGCGGCGGCGGTAATCGTCCAGGTGCAGCAGCACGCCGGCCGGTTCCGACAGGCGCCCCAGCTGGGCCGCGCGTTCGCAGGCATAGCCGTTGCGCTCATATTCGTAGATGTAGTCGCCGATGTGCAGGCCGGCGTCGATGCCGTCCTGGCGCGCCGCATCCGCGTACACGTTGAAGTAGCCGGCCGGATAGTTCGAGCAGGAGAACACCGCCAGCCGCACCTGGCGCACATCGCTGCGCGGCAGGGTCTTGGTGCGGCCCACGGCCGAGCGCACCTCGTTGACCGCGAACTGGTAGTAATAGACATGGCCCGGCAAGAGGCCGGCGGCGTCCGCCTTCACCGTATAGTCGCGCTGCGCCGAGGTGGCGACGCTGCCGGAGGCCACCACATTCTGCATGGCCTGGTCGGTGCACATGCGCCACTGGACGGCAATGTCCCGGGTATGATCGGCGCCGCGCGGGGTGACGCGGGTCCACAGGATCACCCGGTCCGCCAGCGGATCGCCACTGGCCACGCCGTGCAGGAAATCGGCGCCAGCCGCGTCGCCGGCGCCAGCCAGAGTGCTGCCGCAGCCCTGCAGCGACAGCGCTCCCGTGCCCAGCAGCATGGCCGAACCGACCTGGCGCATGAAGCCGCGCCGGCCCGGCTGGTTTTCAGGCCCGAACTCGGCCCCGGCTTCCGGTGCGGGCTGCGGCGGTAACAAGAACTGGCCATCCATGGCGACTCCCGTCGGCGTTGCGATGCCCGCAAGGTACGCTGTCCAGGTTACGCCACCATGACACGGCCTCCCTCCGTAGCGGGACGGACACGCCGGCGCTTTTATGTGACAATCGGTATCGGCTCCGGCGCCGACCAGACCACGAGGAATACCAAGCAAGATGACAACACCCGCCGCCAAACGCTACCTGCCATGGGTGGTGGCCACCGCGCTGTTCATGGAACAGCTCGACTCCACCATCGTCAACACCGCCATTCCCAGCATGGCCGCCAGCCTGCATGTGACGCCCCTGAGCCTGAAGGCGGTGGTGACCAGCTACATCCTCAGCCTGGCGGTCTGCATCCCCATCAGCGGCTGGATGGCGGACCGCTATGGCACCCGGCGCGTGTTCATGAGCGCGATCGCCATCTTCACCCTGGCCTCGGTGCTGTGCGGCCTGTCGCTCAATTCCCCCATGCTGGTGGCGGCGCGTTTGCTGCAGGGCGTGGGCGCGGCCATGATGATGCCGGTCGGGCGGCTCACCATCATCCGCACCTTCCCCAAGTCCGAACTGCTGGCGGCCATGAACTTCGTCATCATCCCGGCCCTGATCGGCCCCCTGCTGGGCCCCACCGTGGGCGGGCTGATCGTGCACTGGATGTCGTGGCGCGAGATCTTCTTCATCAACGTCCCGGTCGGGCTGGTGGCCATGTACCTGGCGCACTGCCACATGCCGGACTATCACGGTGAAAGCACGCGGCCGCTGGACCTGATCGGGCTGGTGCTGTTCGGCACCGGCATCGCCCTGCTGTCATGGCTGCTGGAGGTGTTCGGCGAACATACCATGGACGCCACGTCGGCCATGGTGCTGCTGCTGATCGCCTGCAGCCTGCTGGCGGCCTACGCCTGGCACTCGCGCGAAGTGGCCTACCCGCTGCTGCGGCTCACGCTGTTCAAGGTGCGCACCTTCCGGGTCTCGGTGATGGGCGGCTTCGTGACGCGGCTGGGCGTGGGCGGCATGCCTTTCCTGCTGCCGCTGCTGTACCAGCTGGGATTGGGCCTGCCGGCCTGGCAGTCCGGCATGCTGATGATGCCGGCCGCCGCCTCGGCCATGGGCATGAAATTCATGGCGTCCAGGGTGCTGGCGCGCTTCGGCTACCGCCAGGTACTGATCGTCAACACCCTGCTGCTGGGGGTCACCATCAGCATGTTCTCGCTGGTTCATGCGGGCACGCCGCTGTACGCCATCGTGGCGATAGGCCTGTTCCAGGGCTTCTTCAATTCCCTGCAGTTCTCCAGCATGAACAGCGTGGCCTATGCCGATGTCGAAGGCCCGGACTCCAGCATGGCCAGCACCATCGCCAGCTCCATGCAGCAGCTGTCGGCCAGCTTCGGCCTGGCCTTCGGGTCGCTGCTCACGGGCTGGTTCCTGGGCGGCGTGCCGCAGAGCGACCGCGTGGTGTTGACGTCAGCCCTGCACGCGGCATTCCTGACGCTGGCCGCCATCACCATCCTGTCCTCGCTGTCGTTCTGGTCGCTCAAGCGCAGCGACGGAGAGAACATCAGCAAGGGCGGCGGCGGCGATTGAGTCAGCCGCGCTGGCGGCGGCGGGCCATGGCGCCCACCATGGCCAGGCCAGCCAGCATCATGCCGTAGCTGGCCGGTTCCGGTACGGCGGAAACGTCGGTGTAGACACCGTCGAAGCGCAGCACGGCGGCCTTGCCGTCGATGGTGGTGCCGCCCACCAGGGCCAGGAAGCTGGCGTTGCCGGTCCAGTCGCCCTGCACCCGGAAGGCATAGGCGCCGCCGGCCTCGCTCACGGCCAGGGTGCTGCCCGCGCTGTAGGCGCCAAAGGTGGAGAAGGTGATGGCGCTCAGGCCCAGGTCGATGGCCGAATTGGCGCTCAGCGACAGGCTGGCGAAAGTCTGGCCTGCACTGCCGGCGTTCAGCAGGCGCAGCGTGCCGCCAGCCAGCTGCAGGGCGCTACCCGACGACAGGCGGTTGGCGCCCACCAGTTCCAGCGTGCCGCCGCTTATCAGGGTGGCGCCGTCGTAGGTGCTCACGCCGCTCAGGGTGGTGGTGCCGGCCTGGTATTCCACGCGGCTGAAATTCGAGATCGACCCGGCATACGCGAAGCTGTTGCCGGCGCCCGGCGCGATGGCCAGGGTGTTCTGGCCACCGCTGCCGCCGTTGATGCTGCCCAGGACCACGGCGTTGCCGCCCGAGATGGTCACGCTGTTCACGCCCGCACCCAGTTCGATGGCCTTGCCGCTGCTGCTGCCGTCGATGGTGCCGGCATTGGTGATGACGGTCCGGTTGCTGTTGCCAAGAATGGCCGCGTTGGCGCCGCCGCCGATGATGGAGGCGCCGGAGTTGTTGACGATGGTGACGATGGCGCTGTTGGCGGCGCCCACCACCACGATGGCAGAGTCGCTCTGGCCGCGTATCACGCCGCCCGCCAGGTTGGTGATGGTGGCATTCGCGTACAGGCCTTCACGGGTGCCCGCCAGGGGACCGCTGCTGATGTCGTTACCGGCCAGGGTGATGCCGCGTCCCACCGCGTTGGTATTGCCGGCCGAGACCAGGCCTTCGATCAGGCCGGCGTTGGTGACGCTGCCGCCGCCGATCGAAATGCCCTCGCTGTAGGCCAGTCCCGATCCGGCCGGGCTATAGGCATTGACCGAGCGGATGACGGCGTCCTTGGTGTTGGTGATGGTGGCCACGCCATCCACGTCTATGCCGTCGCCGTCGCCGGTCACGCCGTTACCGGAGATCAGGCCATGGTTGGTGATGGTGGCAGTCTGCTTGCTGCTGAAACCATCGAAGTTGATGCCCGAGCCATTGCTGCCCCGGACGATGCCGCCGGCGTTGTTGGTCAGGGTGAAGGTGAACGCGGTATCGGTGTCGGGGCCGCCGGTGATGCCGTGGCGGGAGCCGTCGATGATGCCGGTGGCATCGTTCAGGACCACCACGCCGCTGTTGGTTTGCAGGTCCACGCCGTCGGCGCTGTCGCTGGCCTTGATGCCCACCAGGGACTGGATCTTGCCGGCGTTGTACACATAGCCGTTGACGCCAGGACGCACCGCGTCGGCATCGGTGGCCTTGATCACGCCGGTCGCGTAATTGTTCAAGGTATTGGCGCCGCTGGCGCCGATGGCCGCGAAGTCCACGGCCTGGTTGCCGCCGCCGCCGGTGTTCAGCGATTCCAGGGTGCCGTAGTTATTCAGTATCACGCTGCTCTTGGCCACGTTCATCTGGATCACGTCTCCGGTGGTGGTCTGCACCAGCGCCGTGCTGTTGGTGCCGCTGCCGTTGGTGAAGACAAAGCTGGCCACACCAGTGTTGTCGCGCACCGCGCGGCCGGTGCCGGTCTGCTTGATGGCGCCCAGGTTGGTGAGGGTGGCGTTGTTGCCGGAGATGGTGATGGCATTGGTGGAGCCGCTCACCACCAGCGAGGAGTTCGCGCTGATGGTTCCGGCCTGGTTGCTGCCGGCGCCCAGCGTCTGGGCGCTGGTGCTGTTCGTGTTATTGAACGTGAAGCTGGCGGCGGAGGCAGCCAATGGGAAGGCGGCGGCGACCAGGAGCGCCAGGCGGGCCGGCCGGAGTGAGACGGACATGATGTATCCCCAATAATAGTATGAGCAAACTTTTAATGTCTCATACGCTCATGACAGGGCCATGACAGGATCTCCGCCGCTCAGCGTCCTTGCGCTTCCCGGCCGCGCAAGGTCATGACGGCGCTGGTGATGGTGGCCACCAGCTTGCCATCCTCGCGCGCGATGTCGCACTGGTAGTGGCTGATGCTGCGGCCGCGGTGCGTGGCCCGGGCATGGGCGCGCAGGCGCGATTGCCAGACCGGGCGCAAAAAAGTGGCCTTCAGGTCTATGCTGGTGAAGCTTTCGCCTTGCGCCATCAGGGTGGAGTGGGCGGTGCCGATGGCGGCGTCGGCCAGTTCGCACAGCAGGCCGCCGTGCACCGTGCCTTGCTGGTTGCCGTGGCGGGCCGGGTCGGCATCCAGCTCCAGCACGGCCGTGGCCTCGCCGATATCGGCCAGGCGGAACTCCAGCAGCGTGGAGATCGCGGTGGGATAGCGCATGTGGGTACGGTCGTCATCGGCCAGCGTACCGGCCAGCTGGCGTTGCAGGTAATCGAGTACGGACAGGTGCATGGAAACTCCTTTCTGCCACCAGTCTGACGCGCTACACTGGAACAATCAAAGAATTGTCCTAGATACGCTGCATGACAGAGTCTCCCGTTGCCCTCATGGTAGCCCGGCTGGAAGCCGATATCCTCAGCGGCAGGCTGGCCCCCGGCGCGGCCCTGCCCACCCACCGCCAACTGGCGGCGAAACACGGCATGGCGATCGCCTCGGCCAGCAAGGTGTACTCGCGGCTCAAGGAGATGGGACTGGTGGTCGGCGAAACGGGTCGCGGCACGTTCGTGCGCGACCGGCCGCCCGGGCGGGTGTGGGATGGCGGCGACGAGGCACGCCTGAGCGGCAGTGCGGCCGACCTGTCGTTCAACCATCCGGCGTGGCCGGGTCAGGCGGAGCTGCTGCGCTCCATGCTGCGCGAGCTGGCCGCCGGCGGCGACCTGGCGGCGCTGATGCACCAGCAGCCGCCAGGTGGACGACTGCATGAACGCCGTATCGTGGCGCGCTTCCTGGCGCGCGAGCGCGGCATACGGGCGGACGCGGAATGCATTTTCCTGGTCAACGGCGCGCAGCAGGGCCTGGATATCGCCACCCGCGCGCTGCTGCGGCCTGGCGACACGGTGGCGGTGGACGCGCTTACCTATCCCGGCTTCAAAATGCTGGCCGGGTTGCAGGGATGGACGCTGGCGCCGGTTCCAGCCTTGGAGCATGGCCCCGACCTCGACGCGCTGGAGGCGCTGTGCGGCAAGCGCAAAATCCGCGCCCTGTATGTGATGCCTACGCTGCACAATCCCCTGGGCTGGGTGTTGACGCTGGGGCAGAGAAACCGGCTGGCCGGGATCGCGCGGCGCCATGACTGCCTGCTGATCGAAGACGTCTCCTATGCCTTCCTGGCAGCCGATGCGCCGCCTCCGCTGGCGGCCCTGGCGCCTGAGCGCACGGTGCTGGTCGCCAGCCTGTCCAAGAGCCTGGCCAGTGGCTTGCGATTTGGCTACGTCGTCGCGCCCGATAGCATGGCGGCACGTATCAAGGCCGTGATACGCGCCAGCTACTGGAGCCTGCCCAGTGTGATCACCGCCATGGCCACGCGCTGGATAGCCGACGGTACGGTGAGCCGCCAGGAGGCGCTGGGACGCCGGCAAGCCGCACAGCGCCAGGCGATCGCGCGGGAAGTGCTGGCCGGGATGGACATCACCGCCCATCCGGGCGCGCTGTGGGTGTGGCTGCGGCTGCCCGAGGACTTGCGCATGGACCGCATCGCTACGGCGCTGGCCGAACAGGGCATCGCGGTCTCCAAGGCGGAGGCGTATGCGGTGACACGCCACGTGCCACATGCGCTGCGCCTGGGACTGAGTTCCGTGCCGGCGCACGAACTGCGCACCGTGCTGGTACGGCTGCGCCAGATTATCGAGCGTTTTCCGATTTGAAAATGCAAAAAGGCCCGCACAGATCACTGAGCGGGCCCCTTTGGGTATAACTAGCCTGACGATAACCTACTTTCACACTGGTTGCAGCACTATCATCGGCGCAAAGTCGTTTCACGGTCCTGT
>NZ_JBKFEH010000029.1:0-12604 GCF_053572355.1 Duganella kummerowiae | reverse complement strand
ACTTCAATACTTTTTGTGAACATTTGATTTTTTAAGTTTCGCGCCATCCGTAGACTGCGCGTGCACTTCATCAAACGCCCACACTTATCGACTGTAAATTGTTAAAGAACTTCTTGGTCCTGCATCGCTGACGAAGCGTTGTGTTCGTTCAGCAGAGAAGCGAGATTATGTCGTGTTTCGTATAACTCGTCAACCCCTCATTTTTCTCGCTAACGTGTTGCTGTTTGCGAGGGACGTAACTATAGCAAAGCCACAGCCGGTCTGGCAAGGACTTTCCGTAAGCCGTCCGCCGCCAGCGCCACCGCCAGGGCGCCGGCGGCTATCGCCATCAGCAGATGGTAATCGCCGCCACTGTGGGCAAATATATAAGAATAGCCATATCCGGCCAGCGCCTGGAACAGCGCGAACATGGTGGTCGCCTTGCTCCACGCCAGATTCTGGGCGTGCGCATCCTCATGCAGTATCTGCTGCACGCGGTTCAGCGTGACCGGCACTATCCCGGGCGGAAAGGAGCCGATAATCAGGGTGGCCGCCAGCAGCGCCACGTGATTCGCCGAGTACATCATCACGATAATGACGGCAATCTGCAGGAACAGGGTCGCGCGGTTGGCCGGCGCCGCGCCTATGCGGTCCGACATGGCGCCATACACCATCGGTCCCATGGTCGCGCCCACGCCGTACACGATCCAGAACAGCGCCGCCGTATGGCTGCCCCAGCCCAGGCCGCGCGCCACATAATCGACCAGGAACATCATCATGGGCACCAGCCCGACCGCCATCAAGGCGTACTGCATATACAGCAGGTTCATATCCAGGCGCACCGCGGCCCTGGCGCCGGCGGCCTGTCCGCCCACCGGCGGGTGGGTGTGCATGGCGTGCGGCCAGCACGGCCAGCTGGCGATGCTGAGCACCAGCGCCAGCACGCCCACGCCCAGCCAGGTGGCGCGCACGCCCACGTCCAGCAGCAGCGGCACGATGGTGCCGGAAGCCGCGATTCCCAAGCCCACGCCCAGGAAGATGGCGCCGCTGGCCATGCCGCGCCGCTCGGCCGGCACGTGCGGCAGGATGGTGGATGCGGCCAGCACCATGATGATGCCGCCGGAGACGCCGGACAGCAGCCGCCAGCCAAAGAACCAGCCGGTCGAGAGCGGGAAGGCGCAGGCAAAGAAAGCCGCCGACGCCAGCAGCATCATGAACTGCAGGGTGCGGCGCGCACCGAAGTGGCGCGCCAGCGGCCGCCCGCCCAGGGCGCCCACCAGATATCCCACCAGGTTGGCCGCGCCCAGGAAGATCACGTCGCTGGCGGCAAACCAGTGCGCTTCTATCATGGGCGGTATCAGCGGGGTGTAGGCGAAGCGCGCCAGTCCGATGCCGACCAGGCTGGCGCACAGCCCGGCAAAGATGGCGCGCGCGGTGGCGCCTGGTGTTTCGGTGGTGTCCATTGCTATCCCTTCAAAGAGGTCCGAACCATGTTTGACAGCATAGTCAAACTTGACACCAATGTCAAACATGCAGATAATCGTCTCCATGGCAGGCATAAAACAATTCAACGAAGACCAGGCGCTGGAGCACGCCATGCACGTGTTCTGGCAGCGCGGCTATGCCGCGACCTCGATGCAGGACCTGGCCAATGCCACGGGCGTGCTGCGCGGCTCCCTCTATCACGCCTATGGCGACAAGCGCGCCATCTTCCTGCTGGCGTACGCGCGCTACCACAGGCTATACATAGAAAAAGTGCATGAACTGCTGCAGGCGCCAGACGCCGCCCAGGCCCTGCGCGCCTACTTCGCCTATGTGATCGCCTCCATGCGCGAGCCGGTCATGCAACTGGATGACACGCCCTCTTCCGCCACGCGCGGCTGCCTGACGACCAAGATCGCCACCGACGAAACCGCCATGGACGAGGACGTGCGCGCCGCCCTGCGCGGCATGTTGGCCGGCCTGGCCGGGGAGCTGGAAGCGCGCCTGGCGCAGCCCGACGCCGCACCGCGCTTGCGCCTGCCACCCGCGCAGAGTGCGCGCCTGCTGCTGACCTTCACACGCGGGAACGTGGTCATGGAGCGCATCTACCACGGGCCCGAGGAACTGATGGCCACCGCCGAGGACTTCATCCAGCTGCTGTTCAAGGACGCGTAAAATAGCGCTTTTCCCGCTAGTTTGCCGTCATGACCATCCTGCTTACCACCCTCAACGCCCGCTACACCCACGCCTCGCTGGGCCTGCGCTACCTGCTGGCGAACATGGGCGAGCTGCAGGCGCAGACCCGCTTGCAGGAGTTCGTGATCGGCGCCAAGACCACCGAAATCGTCGAGCGCATCCTGGCGCACCAGCCACGCATCGTCGGTTTCGGCATCTATATCTGGAACGTGGAGGAAAGCACCCGGGTGGTGGCCATGCTCAAGCGCGTGGCGCCGCACGTCACCGTGGTGCTGGGCGGCCCCGAGGTCTCGCACGAGCCGGGCGAGCAGGAGATCGTCAAGCTGGCCGACTACCTGATCACCGGCTGGGGCGACGTCACCTTCCCCAAGCTGTGCGGCGAAATCCTCAACGGCCCCAAGCCGCTGATGAAAATCCACGCCGGCGTGCAGCCGCCGCTGGCCGAGCTCAAGCTGCCCTACTCCCTGTACACGGACGACGACATCAAGAACCGCACCCTGTACGTGGAAGCCTCGCGCGGCTGCCCGTTCAAGTGCGAATTCTGCCTGTCCGCCCTGGACAAGACTGCCTGGCCGTACCCACTGGACGACTTCCTGGCCGAGATGGAAGCGCTGTACGCGCGCGGCGCCCGCCTGTTCAAGTTCGTCGACCGCACCTTCAACCTGAACGTCAAGACCAGCCTGAAGATCATGCAGTTCTTCCTCGATAAGCTGGAGGCCAATCCGGACGATCCGGTGTACGCCCACTTCGAGCTGGTGCCGGACCACCTGCCGGATGCACTGAAAGAGGGCATCAGCAAGTTCCCGCCCGGCGCGCTGCAGTTCGAGATCGGCATCCAGAGCTTCAATCCGGAAGTGCAAACCCTGGTCAGCCGCCGCCAGGACAACCAGAAGGCCGCCGACAACATCCGCTGGCTGACCACCGCCTCGCACGCCCACATGCACGTGGACCTGATCGCCGGCCTGCCCGGAGAGACCGTGGAAAGCTTCGCGGCCGGCTTCAACAAGCTGTGGGCCCTGCAACCGCACGAGATCCAGTTCGGCATCCTCAAGCGGCTGCGTGGCACGCCCATCATCCGCCACACCCAGGACTACGGCATGGTGTACGACGCCTACCCGCCCTACACCATCCTGGCCAACAAGGATATCGGCTTCGCCACCATGCAGCGCCTGGTGCGCTTCGCGCGCTACTGGGACCTGGTGGCCAATTCCGGCCGCTTCGGCAATACGCTGCCGGTGCTGCTGGGCGAGGACGCCTTCGGCAATTTCATGGCCTTTTCCGACTGGCTATATGCCAACACGGACGCCACCCACCGCATCGCGCTGGACCGGCTGGCGGCCATGGTGTCGCGCTGGCTGCAGGCGCGCGGCATGGACAAGCAGGCCGCCGACCAGCTGCTGGCCAGCGACTACGCCGGCAAGAACGAGTCCGGCTCCAGAATCAAGCCGGCCGGCACGCCAGCGCCAGCCGCACGCGCCGAGACGGCCGCCCCCTCGCGCCAGGCGCGCCACCTGGCGGCCTGACGCGGTATGTGAGCAGCTTCACCTCCGGCCGTCACCCTGGACGAACGGCGGTGGCGGTCACGCCCATTCTCCCTTACACTGACGGGATGCCTACCGTCCAAGAGCCTACCCTCACTCTCAGTTCCGGCACCGCGCCGGGACCGGCCGTCACCGCCGGCGGCACCTGGCAGGTACACGCGCTAGCCCAGGGCAAGGCCATGAAGACCATCACGGCCCAGCTCAAGCCCCTCAAGAAGCGGCGCGACCTGCACTGGGACCTGTCCGCCATCGCCGGCATGGACCACATCGGCGCCCAGGTATTCTGGAATGCCTGGGGCAGGCAGCGTCCCGAGTCGCTGCAGCTGGCCCCGGGGCAGGAGGAATTCTTCAAGCGCTTCGAAGCCACCGGCAAGCTGGAGCTGCAGCGCCCGCGCGCCCAGCGCCTGACCCTGGTGATGAAGCTGGGCTTCGCCATGCTGACCTTCTTCGAGCACGTACTCGGGCTGGTCAGCCTGGTCGGGCTGGTGATACAGGACCTGTGGCGTTTCCTGCGCGCGCCGCTGCGCGGGCCGTGGCGGGAAATCTCGGCCAATATTTTCCATGCCGGCTTCCAGGCGCTGGGCATCACGGCGCTGGTGGGCTTCCTGATCGGCGTGGTGCTGTCCTACCTGTCGGCCCAGCAGCTGCGCAACTTCGGCGGCGACGTCTACCTGGTCAACCTGCTGGGCATGAGCGTGATCCGCGAACTGGGGCCGCTGCTGGCAGCCATCCTGGTGGCCGGCCGCTCGGGCTCCTCGATCACGGCGCAGCTGGGCGTGATGCGGGTCACCGAGGAGCTGGACGCCATGCTGGTGATGGGCATCTCGCACGGCTTCCGCCTGATCATGCCCAAGGTGCTGGCCCTGGCCATTTCCATGCCGCTGCTGGTGATCTGGACCGACACCATGGCCCTGATCGGCGGCATGATGGCAGCCAATGTGCAGCTCAACCTGTCGCCGCAATACTTCATCCTCAAGCTGCCGGACGCGGTGCCGCTGGCGAACTACATCATCGGCCTGGGCAAGGGCTGCGTGTTCGGCATCCTGATCGCGCTGGTGTCCTGCCACTTCGGCCTACGCATCAAGCCGAACACGGAAAGCCTGGGACGCGGCACCACCACCTCGGTGGTGTCGGCCATCACGGTGGTGATACTGGCGGACGCCGTCTTCGCCATCATCTTCAACGGCGTGGGGTACTGATGGACGACCAGGACGTCAACGGCAGCGCATGCGGCACGGGTGGCAACGGTAGCGGCCAGCTGACCCTGGACGGCAGCGTGCCGGTGGTCGAGATCACCGGGCTGTGGACCAAGTTCGGCCGCACCGTGGTGCACCAGGACCTCAACCTGTCCATACAGCGCGGCGAGATCATGTCCATCGTGGGCGGCTCCGGCACCGGCAAGACCGTCCTGCTGCGCCAGATGCTGGGCCTGGAGCGGCCCTCGCGCGGCTGCGTGCGCATCTTCGGCGAGGACATCAGCGAAGTGAAGTCGGGCCAGCTGCAGCAGCTGCGCAACCACTGGGGCATGCTGTTCCAGCAGGGCGCCCTGTATTCGGCGCTGACCGTGTTCGACAACATCGCACAGCCCATGCGCGAGCTGCGCAAGCTGCCCGAGGCTTTGATCAGGGACGCGGTGCTGCTGAAGATGAACATGGTGGGCCTGGGGCCCGAGCATGCGATGAAGATGCCGTCCGACCTGTCCGGCGGCATGATCAAGCGCGTGGCCCTGGCGCGCGCCCTGGCGCTGGAACCCAAGCTGCTGTTCCTGGACGAGCCCACGGCCGGCCTGGACCCCGACCTGTCGGAAAGCTTCGTGGCGCTGATACAGTCGCTGCACCGCGAGCTGGGCCTGACGGTGGTAATGGTCACGCACGACCTGGACACCTTGTTTGCGCTGTCGACCCGCATCGCGGTGCTGGCCGAAAAGCACGTGATCGCGGTCGGGCCCACGCGCGACCTGCTGAAGATAGACCATCCCTTCATCAAGGAATTCTTCCTGGGCGACCGGGGCCGCCGCGCGCTGGAGGCGCTGGACCAGGCCCCCGCCCCATCGACACCCAACCACGCCGAACCCGTACCGGAGCACTGATGGAAAACCGATCCTATGCCCTCACCACAGGCTTTTTCACGATTACCCTGCTGATCGCGGCGGTGCTGTTCGGCCTGTGGTTCAACCGCGACCGCACCGAGCGCGTGCCCTACCTGATCGCCACCAACCAGGCCATACCGGGCCTGAACCTGCAGGCGCCGGTGCGCTACCGCGGGCTGGAAGTGGGCAAGGTGGGCAGCATCACCTTCAACCCGGTCATCACCGGCCAGATCCTGATCACCCTGAACATCAACAAGGACGCGCCCATCACCCGCAGCACCTACGCCACCCTGGGCTACCAGGGCGTGACCGGGATCGCCTACATCCAGCTGGACGACGAGCAGCCTGGCTCGCCGCGCCTGGTGAGCACGGAATACCAGGCGGCCCAGATCCCGCTGCGGCCCGGCTTCCTGGATGAACTGGACAAGCGCGGCAAGCGCATCCTGGCCCAGGCCGAGGAAGCCACGCGGCGCGTGAACGACCTGCTCAACGACGACAACCGCCAGGCCCTGTCGGCCGCCGTGACCGACATCGCCGCCACCGCCCAGGCCTGGCGCGCGCTGCCGGACCAATTGAGCCCCACCATAGCCAAGCTGCCGGCCCTGGCCGACAAGGCCGGGACCACGCTGGACTCGCTATCGGCAGCGGCCGGCGACGTCAAGCGCCTGACCGGCAGCCTGCAGGCGCCGGGCGGCCCGCTGGAGCGCGTGACGGCCACCGTGGACCGGGTCGGCAGCTCGGTCGAGGGCGTGGTCAGCAACGTGGAAATGGAAACCCTGCCGCACGTCAATTCGCTCAGCGACGAGACGCGCTCCTCGATGCGCGCCCTGCGCCACACCATGAACAAGATTAACGACCGTCCGCAAAGCCTGATCTTCGGCGCTCCCGGCATCCAGCCCGGCCCCGGCGAAGAAGGCTTCGTGGCCCCGACCAAATAAGGATAGCGCGATGACGTCACTCCGCCGCACCACCGCCCTCGTCTCCACCGCCAGCGCGCTGGCCCTGCTGCTGGGCGGCTGCGCCAGCGGCGGCAAGGGCCCGTCCACCGTCCATTACGATTTCGGCCCGCTGCAGCCCTCCGGCGCCAGCGTGGTGAGCGCGCCGGCGCCGGCGCTGCCGGCCATCGTGGTGACCGACATCAGCGGCCCGGCCTCGCTGGACAGCGAAAGGATGCACTACCGCCTGCTGTACGCCGACGCCCGCCAGGCCCGCCCCTACGCCTACAACGAGTGGAGCGCCACCCCGCTGCAGCTGCTGACCCAGCGCATCAAGGCGCGCATCGCGCAATCCGGCATCAAGGTGCTGTCCTCCAGCGACACGGCCGCCAGCGGCAACCTGCTGCGCATGGAGGTGGACGACTTCGCCCAGAACTTCGACAGCGCCACCAGCAGCAGCGGCCAGATCGTGCTGCGCGCCTCGGTGTTCAACAACCGCAAGCTGGTGGACCAGAAAACCTTCACCCGCAGCAGCCCGGCCCCCAGCGCCGACGCGGCCGGCGGCGCACGCGCGCTGGCCGACGCCACCGACCTGATCGCGGCCGACCTGCTGGCCTGGCTGGGCAGCCTGCCGCTGCAGCGATGACCGACAGCGCCACGCCCGAATCCACGCCGCAGCCGGCGCGGGCGCCGGTTCCCGTCCCGGACGCGGCGCCCGGTGCGCCAGCTGCGGCGGCAAACGTCCCATCGGCGCCGATAGCGAACGCCGCGGCTGCCGCCGGGGCCGCCCCAACTCCTGGCCTGGGCGCTGCGCCGGCCGCGCCAGCCGCCACGGCGAATGTCCCTTCCGCACCCACCGCCAGCGCAGGCGGCGCGCCACCAGCCGCCGCTGCCAAGCCCGCGCTTCGGCCGCGCGCCTCGCCGGTGGCGCGCGCGTCCCTGCTGGCCTATCTGCTGCTGATCGTGTACGCCAGCTGGTTCCCGTTCTCGGGCTGGCACAACCAGGGCCTGTCGCCGTTCATCTTCCTGGAGCACGCACAGATGCCGCGCTACTGGACCAAGTTCGACGCCATCATCAACGTGGTTGGCTACGTGCCGTTCGGGACCCTGATCGTGTATTCGCTCTACCCGCGCTGGCAGCGCCTGGCCGCCTTCGCCGCCGCCACCGTGGCCGGCCTGCTGGTGTCCGGCACCATGGAGGCGGTGCAGACCTTTTTGCCCAGCCGGGTCTCGTCCAACCTGGACTTCTACACCAACGCCGCGGGCTGCGCCATGGGCGCCGTGATCGGCGTGGCCACCGCCCGCAAGCTGCTCGAGCACAACCACCTGAACCACCTGCGCGAGCTGTGGTTCGCGCCGCATGCCAGCCAGGGCCTGGTGCTGCTGGCGCTGTGGCCGCTGGCGCAGATCTATCCGCAAAGCTTTTTGTTCGGCCTGGGCCAGATCCTGCCCATCCTGTCCGACTGGCTGGGCCAGCTGCTGGACACGGAAATCGACCTGGGCGCCATGATACGGCCCGATACCGTGCTGACCGTGGAACAATACTGGCTGTCCGAAACCATCTTGACGGCTTGCGGCATGGTGGGCGCCGGCCTCACGCTGCTGTGCCTGCTGCGCCGCCCGGCCCCGCGCGGCCTGCTGCTGTGCGCCCTGATCGGCGCCGCCATCGTGGTCAAGGGCTTGGCCACGGCCCTGCTGTTCTCGCCCGACAATGCCTTCGTCTGGGTCACGCCGGGCGCCGAGGGCGGCTTTTTGATCGGCGTCATCATGCTGGCGGGCCTCTGCTTCGCGCCGCACGCGGCCCAGCGCCGGCTGGGCGCGCTGACCCTGATGCTGGCCCTGGCCATCATCAACACCACCCCGGCCAACCCGTATTTCGTGGCCACCCTGCAGAGCTGGGTACAAGGAAAATTCCTGAATTTCAATGGCGCGGCCCAGTTCCTGGCCCTGCTGTGGCCCTTCTTCGCGGTCTGGTTCCTGTGGCTGCCCTCGCATCAATTGAACCGGGCGGCCAGCGACAGCGAGCGCCCAAGGCGAGTATGATGGCGGCTACGCCAGACTACCCGAGACTGCCATGAGCGATACCCCTTATTTCAAGCACCACGTGTTCTTCTGCATGAACAAGCGTGATGACGGCCGCGACAGCTGCGGCGCGCACGGCGCGGAAATCGCGCAAAAGCATGCCAAGAAGCGCTGCAAGGAACTCAACCTGAATGGCCACGGCAAGGTCCGCATCAACCAGGCCGGCTGCCTGGACCGCTGCGAGGAAGGCCCGGTGCTGGTGGTCTACCCGGAAGGCACGTGGTACACCTACGTGGACACCCACGATATCGATGAAATCGTCGACAGCCACCTGGTGCAGGGCAAGGTCGTGGACCGCCTGAAAATCTGATCCGCATCCGAGACTCTACCGACATGAACAAGAATTCCGAAAAATTCACCCTGGCCGGCGGCGCCGGCCAGATCGAGGCCGTCCTCGACCATCCGGAAGGCGCGCCGCGCGGCGTGGCCCTGGTGGCGCACCCGCATCCGCTATACGGCGGCACCATGGACAACAAGGTGGCCGTGACCCTGGCCCGCACCTTCGTCGGCCTCGGCTACGTAACGGCGCGCATGAACTTCCGCGGCGTCGGCGCCTCCGAAGGCGTGCACGACCACGGCCATGGCGAGACCGACGACATGGGCCTGCTGCACGCCCACATGGTGCAGCAATTCCCCGGCCTGCCGGTGGCCCTGTCCGGCTTTTCGTTCGGCACCTACGTGCAGTCCCAGCTGCAGCAGCGCCTGATCGCGGCCGGCACCCCGGCCGAGCGCCTGGTGCTGGTGGGCGCCGCCGCCGGCAAATGGGAAATGGCCGACATCCAGCCCAATACCATCCTGATCCACGGCGAAAACGACGAGACCATTCCGCTCAAGGATGTGCTGGACTGGGCCCGTCCGCAGGACGTGCCGGTGCTGGTGATCCCCGGCGCCGACCACTTCTTCCACCGCAAGCTGGGCCACATCAAGAGCTGGGTGAGCCAGCTGTGGCGCGGTGCGGCGGCCGAACCGGACGGCACAGACGCCGACTGACGCCCTATAATTAACCGCATTTTTATTCACCACCCCGAACACGTCTCATGAAAAAATTCATAGCGGCACTGGCTACCAGTGTGTTGTTGATGTCCGCCGCCGTCGCGCAAACCCTGCCTCCTCCGACCGTTGCTGCAAAATCCTGGCTGCTGCTGGATGCCACCAGCGGCCAGATCATCGCCTCCCAGGACCCGAACGCCCGCATCGAGCCGGCCTCGCTGACCAAGGTCATGACGGCCTACGTCACCTTCCAGGCCCTGCGCGACAAGAAGATCGACCTCAAGCAGATGGTCAATGTCTCGACCAAGGCCTGGAAGGTCGATTCCAGCAGCTCCAAGATGTTCATCGACCCGGCCACCCCGGTCTCCATCAACGACCTGCTGTACGGCTTGATGGTCCAGTCCGGCAATGACGCGGCCGTGGCCCTGGCCGAAGCCGTGGCCGGCGACGAATCCGCCTTCGTGGTGCTGATGAACCGCGAGGCCCAGCGCATGGGCCTGACCCAGACCCATTTCGCCAACCCGCACGGCCTGCCCAGCCCGGAAAACTATTCGACCGCCCAGGACCTGTCGGTGCTGGCCAGGCACGTGATCCAGGACTTCCCCGAGTTCTACAAGATCGACTCGGTCAAGAGCTTCACCTACAACAAGATCACCCAGCAGAACCGCAACCGCCTGCTGTGGCTGGACCCGACCGTGGACGGCATGAAGACCGGCCACACCGAAGCGGCCGGCTATTGCATGATCGCCTCGGCCCACCGTCCCAACGGCACCCTGGACCGCCGCCTGATTTCCGTGGTGCTGGGCACCTCCTCGGACTCGGCCCGCACCCAGGAAAGCCAGAAGCTGTTGAACTGGGGCTTCCAGAACTTCGACACGGTGCGCCTGTACTCCAAGGGCCAGGCCATCGCGACGCCGGAAATCTGGAAGGGTTCGTCCGGCACCGTGAAGATAGGCTTCCCCAACGACGTGCTGGTGACCGTGCCCAAGGGCGTGGCCGGCAAGATGAAGCCCGTGCTCAAGCGTAACGACCCGCTGGTCGCGCCGCTGGCCCAGAACAGCCGCGTCGGCACCCTGCAGATGGTGGTGGACGGCAAGCCGCTGCTGGAACTGCCGGTGGTGGCGCTGGAGACGGTGGACCAGGCTTCCATCTTCGGCCGCGCATGGGACTCCGTGCGTTTGTGGCTCAAGTAAGGCCATGAGCCTACCTACCGCCACGCCGCCCTGCCCCGCGCTCGCCACCAGCGCCGGGGGCCCCGTCCTGTCGCGCATCGTAGCCGGCATGTGGCGCCTGAACGAGTGGAACATGGCGCCGCAGCAGCGCCTGGCTTTCATCGAGCAGTGCCTGGAGCTGGGCGTGACCAGCTTCGACCATGCGGACATCTACGGCGGCTACGGCGTGGAGGCAGCCTTCGGCGAGGCGCTGGCCCTGCGGCCGGGGCTGCGCCAGCGCATGCAGCTGGTCAGCAAGTGCGGCATCAAGCTGGTGTCGCCGGCCCGGCCCGGGCACGCCATCCAGCATTACGACACCTCGGCCAGCCACATCATCGCCTCGGCCGAGAATTCGCTGCGCCAGCTGGGCACCGACCACCTGGACCTGCTGCTGATACACCGTCCCGATCCGCTGATGAACTTCGACGAGATCGCGGCCGCCTTCCAGGCCCTGCGCGCCAGTGGCAAGGTGCTGCATTTCGGCGTGTCCAACTTCAGCCGCCACCAGTTCGAGAGCCTGAACCGCCGCATCGCGCTGGCCACCAACCAGGTGGAATTCTCGCCGCTGTACACGGCGCCCATGTTCGACCAGACCTTCGACGGCCTGCAGGACCTGGGCGTGGCGCCCATGATCTGGTCGCCGCTGGGCGGCGGCCGCCTGTTCAGCAGCAACGACGAGGCCGCCGTGCACGTGCGCGCCGTGGTCCAGCGCATCGCCGGCGAGCTGCAGCAGCCATTCGGCAGCGTGGTGTTCGCCTGGATCATGCAGCTGCCCTGCCGTCCGGCGCCGCTGACCGGCAGTGGCCGCATCGAGGCCGTGCGCGAGGCGGTGCAGGCCGCCAGCATCAGCCTGAGCCGCAGCCAGTGGTTCGAGATCCTGCGCGCCGCCCGCGGCCACGAGGTGGCCTGAGGTCCGTTCAGTCACGCGCAGGGCGCCGGCGCGGCTCCTTGCCGTGCGGGCGCATAGTCCAGGGCGCCGGGCACGGCCCGGCGCGGCCAGGCCGGGACGCTAGTCCTCGTCCCTGTACACGATGGGCGGCGCGATGCCGCGCCAGCCGGCGCGCCAGGCCAGGTTGAGGGCCAGGGTGGCGGCAATGTAGACCGCGAAGAACAGCACGAAGAACACCTCGCGCAGCCAGGCCAGCAGACCGGCCATCACCAGCAGCACCGCCAGGGCGGCCCAGCTTTTCTTTTGCTTGGAGCTGGGGAAGCGCACGGTGGACACCATCAGGCTGCCCACCACGAACAACAGTGCTACCACCAGCCCGGCGTGTACGGTGCTGGACGGCGGATCGGGCCAGGCCACCACCACCGAAGCGACGCAGGCCGCGCCGGCCGTGATCGGCATGCCGACGAAGTAGCGCGGGTCGGTGCGGCCCACGTTGACATTGAAGCGCGCCAGGCGCAGCGCCCCGCAGGCCACGAAGAAGAAGCTGGCAATGCCGCCCAGGCGCAGCAGGGTGGCGTGCTCCGCCCCCAGCAGCACAAAACCATAACAGTACAGCAGCATGGCGGGGGCGCAGCCGAAATTCATCACGTCGGCAATCGAGTCCAGCTGCATGCCGAATTCCGAGCTGGTGTTGGGGGGGGGGGGGAACA
>NZ_JBKFEH010000028.1:0-13980 GCF_053572355.1 Duganella kummerowiae | reverse complement strand
TTTTTTCTTTCCCCCCCCCCCAGGCCGTCCAGCGCGTCGAACACGCCGGCCAGCACCAGCAGCACGGCGGCCAGCCGGTAATCCTGCGCGCTGCCGACGGTGGCGTTGTCGACCGAGATGACGATGCTGCCGAAGCCGCACGCAATCGACAGCAGGGTGACCATGCTGGGCAGGGCAAATTTGGCGCGCTGCAGGCGCGTGGAAGGGGTAGGATTCACTGGAAACAGTCTCAAAAGCGCAACGCCGGCCGGGAAGCAAACGGCAATGAAGCGGCAATAAAGCGGCAAGCTTACCACTCCGGCACGGTTTTCCGTAGTGTACGCAAGTTGATGATTCCTTGAGGTAAGGTATGCTCGGGTCCGTGAGTTTTCTTTTAGAATCCTTTAAACCATTCCGTCGGAGCGCGTCCATGTCCACACCCCTGCGTCGCCATACCCTGCTGCCTGCCGTCCTGCTGGCGGCCTTGCTGAGCGCCTGCGGTGGCGGCGGCAGCAGCAGCACTGCCCCGGCCGCCTCGACCGGCAACCCGGTGCTGGTGGCCGGCGCCCCCACCCTGACCGGCGACACGGCCTACGACAGCGTGGCCTGGATCAATTACCGGCGCGGCCAGGCCGGCGTCCCCACCCTGGTCCGCAACGGCTTCCTGGACAAGGCGGCCCTGGCGCACTCCAACTACCAGTACCTGAATAATGTCGTGGCGCACGAGGAAACGGCCGGCAAGACCGGCTATACCGGCGCCAATACCCAGGCCCGCATGGCGGCGGCAGGCTATACCTCGCTGTCGCTGTCGGGCGAAGTGATCTCCGCCGCCAACAGCACCTCCGGCTTCTACCACGCGGAGCAGCTGATCACGGCCATCTACCACCGCTTCGTGCTGCTGGAACCCACGTTCAAGGAGATCGGCACCGGCGCCGTGACCTCCAGCAGCGGCTACACCTATTTCACGGCCAACCTGGCGGCCGCCAACGGCCTGGGCAGCGGGCTGGCGGCCGGCGCCCTGGCGGTCTATCCCTACAACGGCCAGACCCAGGTCGACACCAGTTTCCAGAGCGACGCCGAGGAACCGGACCCGGTGCCCAACCAGAACGTGGTCGGCTACCCGATCAGCGTGCAGGGCAATTACAGCAGCGCCACCGTGCCCACCATGGTCGTCACCAGCTTCACGGTGGCGCCGCGCGGCGGCAGCGCGCTGGCCACCCGGATGCTGACCAGCAGTACCGACAGCCATACACCGGGCTTTGCAGCCGCCATCATCCCGCTGTCCACACTGAGCAGCAATACGGTGTACGACGTCAGCTTCGCCGGCTCCATCAACGGCACACCCGTGACTCGCAACTGGTCGTTCACGACGAAGTAAGCGCCCAGCCACCGCTGCTGGTAAAAAAATAGCGGTGGCGGCGTGCACGGCGCGGCAGCTCTGCTATCGTAAGGGTTTTCCAACAATGCCGCAAAGCAATGACCGCAAGCAGCGATAGCGCCCCCCTGGACATGGCCGAAGGCCTGGAACGGCTGATGGGCGACCATGCCCTGTACCTGCAGATGCTGCGCCGCTTCCGCAAGACCTACCTGGATTGCGCGCCGCGCCTGCGCCAGTTGGTGGCCGATGGCGACTGGGATGGCGCCGCGCGGCTGGCCCACACGCTGCAGGGCGCGGCCGGCATGATCGCGGCGCATCGCGTATTCGATCTGGCCACCATGGTGGAAGCGGCCTGCGCCAACCAGATGGCGCCCTTCGTGCTGGGGCAGCTGGAGCAGGCCCTGGCGCTGCTGATGCCGGCCATCGATACCCTGGTTGAACGGCCTGCCTCCCTGGAGCCGTCCGTCTCGCCGGGGACGCCGACTGCCACCGCGCAGCCGGGGCGCAAACTGCTGGTGCAACTGGCCTGCCTGCTGGAAGAAGGCGACGGCGCCGCCATCGATGTACTGGAAGAATCTGGCGGCGAACTGGCGGCCAGCCTGGGAAAAGCGACCTACGAGGACGTGGCGGCCGCCGTGCACCGCTTCGATTTCGAAGGCGCGCTGGAGATCCTGTCCGCCAGGCTATGAGCCCAGGGAAGCACTTCCCTAACGGGTGTATTCCTTTTCTTCGTCGAAAGCGTCGGCGCACTCCTTGTCGCAAAAGCGGCGCACATTATCCAGCGGTTTTTCGCAATACCAGCACGAGCCCTTGGGCGGCAGGCTGTGGCGCGTGCGCGCGGCGGCCGTCAGGGCCGGGGGCGGACTGCCGGCGTCCGGCGCGCTGTCCTGTATCGGTTCCAAGATTCTTCTCCTTTGCAGCGATGGGCGGGGTCAACGTTGGCAAGGTTACTTCAGTGGAATACAGCGGCCATGAGAATTCTCAAGGGAAACGCCTGAGGCGCCGAATTCATCCGTTCGCCGGTCAATCATAACAAAGAAGTCGCGCGCGCCGCGTGTCCCTCACGGCCATCTGCGGGGCATATTTTTTTCAATGGGAAGCGGCGTGGCGATAGGCGTTCGGGCGGCATCGACCTGGGCGACGCTCGATGACGGGCGCGGCGCGGATGCCACGCGCTATCGAAATGTCACCCGCCCGACCACATCGGCCACATTGCGCGCGGTGGCGATGTCGCGCCGGCCGATACTGCATAACCGCATGCGCGGACGGCGCCGGCCAGGTCAGCGCGGCAGCAGGCCGGTGGATTCCACCGTTTCGATGTCGCGCAGGCTGGCAAAAGTGTCATCGATGCCCAGCTGGTCGCGCAGGGGGAAGCCGTCCTCCAGGGCCACCAGCTGGCCGTCGCCGGTCTCGGGCAGGTAGGCAAACTGGGGGAAGCGGGCGCGGCCACGGGTGGCCAGCTCCTGCAGCGTGCGCGGCGCGGCGCGCAGCGGGCCGTTGCGCACGCGCAGCTGACGCTCCTGCTGGCGCTGCTCCAGGCGCTGCTTGAGCGCCTCCACGGCGGCGGTCAGGCGGTCCAGCTCGGCGCGCTGGTCCAGCATGGCTTGCTCGCTCAGTTCATCTTCCCACTGCGAGAGCTTGAGCAGTCCCATCTTGTGCAAATTCTGGCGCTGCAGGCCCAGCAGGATGGCGGCGGCGCGCTCCTGTTTGGCTTCCAGCTCGTGCGCATCCTGGGTCTCGCCGCCGGCGCGGTGCCATTTGTCGGCAAAATCGAACACCAGGCCGTCGAAATAAAAATAGATGGGCAGGCTGCGCTGCTGCGCAAACTCCAGCACCTGGCGCGGCGTGACCTTCCAGCGCGCGGCCAGTTCGGGCAGGGTCAGGGTAAGTGGTTCAGTCATGTTGATCAAGCCGCCAGGGGTGCTTGCTGCACGCGCAGCGGATCGTTGGCAAAGCGCTGCGTGGCCTGCCACAGGTCATAGGCGTTTTGCTCGGCCAGCCACAGGCGCGCCTCGCCGCCACGCTCCACACCCAGCCAGGCCTCGATCCGCAAGGCCATTTCCGGCGAAATCGCCGCGTGGCCGTTGAGCACCCGGGACAGGGTGACACGATTGACGTCCAGCTGCTGCGCGGCCTCGGTGACGGACAAGCCCAGCGCGGGCAGGACGTCATCGCGCAGCGTGAGGCCTGGATGAGGTGGATTGAACATGCGTGCCATACCGTTTCCCTAATGATAATCTTGATAATCCGCGAGAATGGCATCCATCCCTTCGAACTTGAAGGTGAGACGCCAATTGCCATTCACCGAGACGGAAAAATGTCCCTTGAGTGCTTTGCCTTTGAGCGGGTGCAGGGCCCAGCCGGGAAGGTTCATTCCCTGTGGAGAGGTGGCCTCGTTCAAACGACGCAGCATGGCGCCCAGCCTGGGGGCATGGGCCGC
Organism: Duganella kummerowiae; assembly: GCF_053572355.1. Lineage (NCBI taxonomy): Bacteria > Pseudomonadati > Pseudomonadota > Betaproteobacteria > Burkholderiales > Oxalobacteraceae > Duganella > Duganella kummerowiae. The sequence continues at coordinate 10,183 of NZ_JBKFEH010000028.1, read as the reverse complement.
CTGGATGCCGGCCATGCTACCGGTCTCGAAAAAAGCCTTCAGTCCCTTGTGCTGAAATGTCTTTATCATGAGTCATTGTAACGCGTAGCGTTACGCGACACAAATGACCGCCGTCAAGAAGAACTGCTATTTGCCGATGCAGAACCGGCTGAAGATCACCCCCAGCAAATCATCCGACGAGAAGGCGCCGGTGATGCTGGAGAGCTGCACCTGCGCCAGCCGCAGCTCCTCCGCAAACAGGTCCAGCGACTGGTCGTCGCGCGAGGCGTGTTCCCCGGCGCGCGCCAGGTGGGCGCCGGCGTTCTTCAGTGCGATCAAATGGCGCTCGCGCGCCAGGTACAGCGATTCGCCGGTCTGCTGCCAGCCGGCGATGCGCAGCAGCTCGGCGCGCAGCAAGTCGATGCCGACCCGCTCGTGCGCCGACAGGTAGACATGGGTGGCGTCCTCCATGGCATCCACCGCCGGCTTGTGGCCGGACAGGTCGATCTTGTTCCAGATGCGCAGCACCGGCACGCCGGCCGGGAAGGCCGCCATGATGTTTTCGTCGGCCCGGGTCGGACCGTGGTCGGCGTCCAGCAGGTGCAGGATGACGTCGGCCTTGCCGACCTCGCCCCAGGTGCGCTCGATGCCGATGCGCTCCACCACGTCCACCGCCTCGTCCTTGCTGCGGATGCCGGCCGTGTCGATGATGTTGAGCGGGATGCCTTCGATCTGGATAGTCTCGCTGACCTTGTCGCGCGTGGTGCCCGCGATCGGCGTGACGATGGCCACGTCGGCCCCGGCCAGCGCGTTCAGCAGCGAGGACTTGCCCACGTTCGGCTGCCCCACCAGCACCACGTTCAGCCCCTCGCGCAGCAGCGCGCCCTGGGCCGCCTGCTGGAACACCTGGTCCAGCGCCTTGACGATGGCGGCCAGCTGGCCGCGCGCGTCGGATTTTTCCAGGAAGTCGATTTCCTCCTCGGGGAAGTCCAGCGTGGCCTCGACCAGCATGCGCAAATTGGTCACGCCATCGACCAGCGCGTTCACTGTTTTCGAAAACGCGCCGGACAGCGACTGCGAGGCCGACTTGGCGGCGGCCTCGGTGGAAGCGTCGATCAGGTCGGCCACGGCTTCGGCCTGGGCCAAGTCCAGCTTGTCGTTGAGGTAGGCGCGGCGCGTGAATTCGCCCGGTTCGGCCAGCCGCAGGCCCAGTTCCGCGCCGGCTTCCAGCACGCGCTGCAGCAGGATTTGCAGCACGATGGGGCCGCCGTGGCCCTGCAGTTCCAGCACGTCCTCGCCGGTGTAGGCGTGGGGGCCCTTGAACCAGATCGCGATGCCCTGGTCGATCACGCTGCCGTCGGCCTGCCTGAAGGGGATGTAGGTGGCATGGCGTGGTTGCAGCGCGGTGGCGCCGAACAGGGCGGCAATCAGGGGCTGCAAATTCTTGCCGGAGGCGCGCACGACGCCGATGCCGCCACGCCCTGGTGCGGTGGCGATGGCGGCGATGGGGGAGGAATCGAGTTTCATGGGGTGATTGTAAGGGATGGGCGCGAACGGTACAGCGCGCCATGGAAAAAGCCCGCGCGGGCGCGGGCTTTTGGCAACATGCGGGCATCGGATACTCAGCATGGGCTCCCGCGTGCGCGGGAGCGAGGTTCGGGCCGCTGCGTCACGCTGCTGCGGGCTGGGCGAACTTCTTGCTGATCACGTACTGCTGGCCGATCGACAGCACGTTGTTCACCACCCAGTACAGCACCAGGCCGGACGGGAAGAAGAAGAACATGACCGAGAACGCCAGCGGCATGAACAGCATCATCTTGGCCTGCATCGGATCGGCCGGGGCCGGGTTCAGCTTGGTGGTGATGTACATGGAGATTGCATACAGCACCGGCAGGATGCAGTACGGGTCATGCTGGGCCAGGTCGGTGATCCAGCCTATCCAGGGCGCACCGCGGATTTCCACCGAGGCTTGCAGCACCCAGTACAGCGCGATGAAGACCGGCATCTGCACCAGGATGGGCAGGCAGCCGCCCAGCGGGTTGATCTTCTCGGTCTTGTACAGCTCCATGGTGGCCTGGTTCATCTTGGCCGGATCGCCCTTGTAGCGCTCGCGGATGGCCTGCATCTTGGGCGCCACCACTTTCATCTTGGCCATGCTGCGGTAGCCGGCCGCCGACAGCGGGAAGAACAGCAGCTTGATCAGGATGGTGAAGACAATGATGGTCCAGCCCCAGTTACCCAGCGCCTTGTGGATCTGCTCCATGACCCAGAAGATGGGCTTGGCGATCACGGTCAGCCAGCCATAGTCCTTGACCAGTTCCAGGCCCGGGCTGACCGGCTCCAGCAGCTTCGATTCCTGCGGCCCCGAATACAGGCGCGCGCTGTTGGTGGCGCTGGCGCCCGGCGCCAGCGTGCCCAGCGGCTGCACGGTGCCGATCGCGTACTGGTTGGTGGTGACCTTCTTGGTGAAGATGTCGCGCGTCAGCTTGTCCTGCGGGATGAAGGCGGACACGAAGAAGTGCTGCGAAATGGCGACCCAGCCATTGTCGGCCTTGACCGGATGGTCCTGGGCCATGGGCTTGCCGGTCTTCTGGGCTTCCTCGGCGGCCTTTTCCAGGCTGTCGAACTTCATCTTCTTGTAGTGGTCGGCCGCCGTGTACATGGTGGGGCCGGTGTAGCTGCTGTTGAAGAAGGAATCGCCGACCGGCTTGTTGCCGTCGTGGACCAGCTGCATGTACAGCTGCGGCGCCACCGGGGCCGCGCCCACGTTGGTGACGTCGTTGCGGATGTCGATCACGTAGTCGCCGCGCTTGAAGGTGTAAGTCTTGGTCAGCTTGACGCCGCCCTGCTCCGCGTCCAGCACCAGCTGCACCTGGTTGGCGTCGTTCAGCATGCGGGCGCCGGGACGGGCCACGAAGCCGGTGTTATGGTTGGGCAGGTTGGGCGCGCCCACCAGGCCGCTCTGGGCCAGGTACACATTGCCGACTTTTTCGTCGACGTCGAACAGCACTTCGTTCTTCTGGTTGTCGTCCGGGGCGCAGGCTTTCAGCAGGCCGAAGCAGCCGCCGAACCAGCCCGGATGGCCGGCCGCCTTGTACTTGAGCAGTTCCAGGCGCTTGATGGTGCCGCCCAGGGTGTCGATATCGACCCGGAACACGTCGGTGGTGATGGTGATGCGCTCACTCTTGAAGGGCTCAGCGGCGCCGGGCGTGCCCGGTACGGCGGATGGATTGGCGCTGGCGACGGCGGCGGCCGGCAGCTCGGACGGCTTGGCCGCAGGCGCCTTGGCGGCCGGCGGCGCGGGCGCGAACATGGAGGGATGGCCGTTGGAGACCTGCCAGTTGTTGAACAGAACAACCAGGGACACGGCAAACACGATCCACAGGATGGTACGCTTATTGATATCCATTAGGGTCTTTATCAGGAGTGGTTGCAACCGCAAGCGGTCGTTGAGGAAGCGGCCGGCGGCACGGGATCATGCCCGCCCGGATTCCACGGATGGCAGCGGCACACGCGTTTGGCGGCCAGCCAGCTGCCGCGCGCGGCGCCGTGCACTTGCAGCGCTTCCAGCGCGTAATTGGAACAGCTGGGATGAAAACGGCAGCGCGGCCCCAGCAGCGGACTGATGGTCAGCTGGTAGGCCCGCAGCAGGAAACGCAGGATGGCACTCATGGCGATGGCGTGGAGGCCGGTGCAGCCGCCGGCGCGTCAGTCGGGGCGGCAGCCGGCGCCAATACCGGCGCTACTGCAGGCGCGACGACGGGCGCGGCAGCGGCACCCGGCGCGGACGGCGCAGGCGATGGCGCCGGCGCGGCCTGCCTGGCCGACTGGCGCGCCTGGGCCGCGAACATGCGCGCCAGCTCGGCGCGCAGTTCCGCCTTCAGCCTGGCCGTGGTGGCCGGGCCGTCCTTGCTGTTGACGGGGCGCGCCAGGCGCACCACGCAGTCGATGGCCGGCAATGCGGTAACGCGGAACAGCTCGCGGGTGACGCGCTTGATGGTATTGCGCGTGACGGCGCGCGGCGCAAAGCGCTTGGCCACCACGACGCCCAGCCGCGCGTGCGGCAATTGGTTCAGGCGGGTGTAAAGCACGAAGTGCGCGCTTTTTTGCGTAGGGCGCAAACGAAAAACGGATGAAAATTCATCCGTTTTAACGATGCGCCGAACGCGCGCGAAGTCGTGTGAACCTTCGCCTGTCGAGCCGTTGGAAGAACAGCTGTCCACGCGATCAGCGTACAAGCAGCAGGCTTATACGGCCAGGCGCTTGCGGCCCTTGGCGCGGCGGGCGTTCAGGACATCACGGCCACCACGGGTAGCCATACGAGCGCGGAAGCCGTGGGTACGCTTGCGACGCACGACGGAAGGTTGGTAAGTACGTTTCATGTTGGTCTCGCTAGAAAGCAAAAAAAATGCAAAATCGGGAACAACTTCCCGTCAAATAGGTGCGAATGACAATCGCGCACTCATGCCAACGTTGCGCGGCACAAGCAGGTCATTTCATCGCCCGCCAAGAGGACGCTTCAAAATGACCATGGCGTCGTTGCAGCTCCTGGCCGTGCAGACGCACTGTCTTCGGAGCCGCGCCTCGCCACGCTCATTTTGAAACGTCCTCTAAAAATCCCTGCTTACTCCATATAACGCCTGGTGCAAAAACACGGATAAACACGGAATACGGGCGGGGAACCCTGAATTATCAGCATTTCCCCCTCCCTTGTCAACCTCCGGGCAAGGCCCGCCAGCGCCCGGGCCCGCGAGTTGTTAACAAATTTTCCCGGCGCCCCTGTGGATAACTTTGGACTTCGGGGGTAGAATAGCGCGTTACGTGTGGCGCATGCAGCGGTTTCCGGCAGCGCCCTCCCAAGCTTTTTACAGTAGACGATTCATGGAAAATTTCTGGCAGACCTGTTCCGCACAACTGGAACTGGAGCTGACGCCGCAACAATTCAGTGCTTGGATCAAGCCCCTGGTGCCGCTCGATTACGAGAACGGCAAGTTGCGCGTGGCCGCCCCCAATCGCTTCAAGCTCGATTGGGTCAAGACGCAGTTCGCCAGCCGCATCACGGCCCTGGCCTGCCAGTATTGGGAGGCGCCAACCGAGGTGCAGTTCGTGCTCGACCCGCGGACGAACGCGCCCAAGAAGCCGGCCACCGTCACGCCGGTACCGGACTTCAACGGCGGCGCCCCCGGCTTGGCCATGCGCACCGGCGACCCGGTGCCCAGCGTGCCCGAGCTGCCGGCCTCGGCCGCCCCGCGCCGCGAGCAAAGCCGCATCAACACCGACCTCACCTTCGAGAGCTTCGTGACCGGCAAGGCCAACCAGCTGGCGCGCGCGGCCGCCATCCAGGTGGCCAACAATCCCGGCGTGTCCTACAACCCGCTGTTCTTCTACGGCGGCGTGGGCCTGGGTAAAACCCACTTGATCCACGCGATCGGCAACCAGGTCATGGCCGACCAGCCGGGCGCCAAGATCCGCTACATCCACGCCGAGCAGTACGTGCGCGACGTGGTGACCGCCTACCAGCGCAAGGGCTTCGACGACTTCAAGCATTACTACCACTCGCTGGACATGCTGCTGATCGACGATATTCAATTCTTCGGCGGCAAAAGCCGCACCCAGGAAGAATTCTTCTACGCCTTCGAAGCGCTGATCGCGGCCAAGAAACAGATCATCATCACCTCGGACACCTATCCGAAAGAGATCACCGGCATGGACGACCGCCTGATCTCGCGCTTCGACTCCGGCCTGACGGTGGCGATCGAGCCGCCCGAGCTGGAAATGCGGGTGGCCATCCTGCTGAAAAAAGCCAAGCAGGAAGGCGTGACCTTCTCGGACGACGTGGCCTTCTTCGTGGCCAAGCACTTGCGCTCCAACGTGCGCGAACTGGAAGGCGCGCTGCGCAAGATCCTGGCGTACTCGCGCTTCCATGGCAAGGACATCACGATCGACATCGTCAAGGAAGCGCTGAAGGATTTGCTGTCGGTGCAGAACCGCCAGATCAGCGTGGAAAACATCCAGAAGACGGTGGCCGACTTCTTCAACATCAAGGTGGCGGACATGTACTCCAAGCGCCGCCCCGCCAACATCGCGCGCCCGCGCCAGATCGCCATGTATCTGGCCAAGGAGCTGACGCAAAAAAGCCTGCCCGAGATCGGCGAGCTGTTCGGCGGCCGCGACCACACCACCGTGCTGCACGCCGTGCGCAAGATCGCCCAGGACCGCACCAAGAACCCGGAGTGCAACCACGAGCTGCACGTCCTGGAGCAGACCTTGAAAGGATAGGCCGTCGCTCCCGCGAACGCGGGAGCCCATGCTGCGCTGACGCCAACGCGACTCCAGCTCAGCCTAGGCACCCGCCTACGCGGGTGCGACGGTGGCGGCCACGGGGCTTTGCCATTATGATTTAAGCAAACCGCAGCAAAGAAGAATTGTTTCAAACTTACCAAGAGGATAATCCATGCAACTGGTCAAAACCACCCGAGATACGTTACTTCGGCCACTGCAGATCGTGAGCGGTATTGTCGAGCGTCGGCACACTATGCCGATTCTGGCCAATATCCTCATCCGCAAGGACGGCGAAAGCGTATCCTTCCTGTCCACCGACACTGAAGTGCAGATCACCACCCACGCCGAGATCGGTTCCGGCGCCGACGTGACCGGCACCACCGTGGCCGCCCGCAAGCTGCTGGACATTCTGCGCGCCCTGCCGGAATCCGGCGACGTGACACTGACCCTGCTGAACAAGCGCCTGACCGTACAGAGCGGCAAATCGCGCTTCGCCCTGCAGACCCTGGCCGCCGAGGAATTCCCCACCGTGCAGCAGGCAGACAGCTTCAACGCCACCGTCACCCTGCCGCAGAAGACCTTGAAGCACCTGTTCAACATGGTGCACTTCTCCATGGCCCAGCAGGACATCCGCTACTACCTGAACGGCCTGCTGCTGGTCCTGGACGGCACCAACGTGATTGCCGTGGCCACCGACGGCCACCGCCTGGCCTTCTGCCAGGTGGAGACCGAACAATCGTTCGCGCGCCAGGAAGTGATCATCCCGCGCAAGACCATCATTGAACTGCAGCGCCTGCTGGAAGAAAACGACGAGCCGGTGCAGCTGGACATCGCCGCCAGCCAGGTCAAGCTGAACTTCGCCGACATCGAGCTGATTTCCAAGCTGGTGGAAGGCAAGTTCCCCGACTACACCCGCGTCATCCCCAAGGGCTACAAGAACGAGTTCACCATCAGCCGCGATGAGCTGCTGCGTTCGCTGCAGCGCGCCGCCATCATGACCAGCGACAAGTTCAAGGGCGTGCGCTGCATCATCACCCCGGGCAGCCTGAAGATCAGCTCCACCAACGCCGACCAGGAAGAAGCGGTCGAGGAACTGGAGATCGACTACGGCGGCGACAGCGTGGACATCGGCTTCAACGTGACCTACCTGCTGGACGTGCTGAACAACCTGAAGTGCGACCAGGTCAACATCGCGCTGGGCGACTCGAATTCATCGGCCCTGATCTCGATACCGGACAACGCCGACTTCAAGTACGTCGTCATGCCGATGCGGATCTAAGCGGCTGGCTAGCCGCGCGCGCACCACCAGAAATTTCCAGCAATTCGTTTTTTGAGAAAGCAGTCCATGTCCGCCATTCCAGAACAGAATCCCGTCCCGGTCAAGACCGAAGAATACGGCGCCTCCTCCATCCAGATCCTGGAAGGCCTGGAGGCGGTGCGCAAGCGTCCCGGTATGTACATCGGCGACACCTCGGACGGCACCGGCCTGCACCACCTGGTGTTCGAAGTGCTGGACAACTCGATCGACGAAGCGCTGGCCGGCTACTGCTCGGAAATCCACGTCACCATCCACTCCGACAACTCGATTTCCATCACCGACAACGGCCGCGGCATTCCGGTCGGCCTCAAGATGGACGACAAGCACGAACCCAAGCGCTCGGCTGCCGAGATCGTGCTGACCGAGCTGCACGCCGGCGGCAAGTTCGACCAGAACTCCTACAAAGTCTCCGGCGGCCTGCACGGCGTGGGCGTGTCCTGCGTGAACGCGCTGTCCAAGCTGCTGCGCGTGACCATCCGCCGCGACGGCAAGGTGCACCAGATGGAATTCGTGCGCGGGGTGGCGCAGAACCGCGAAATCGAGATGCGCGACGGCGTGGCCGTCTCGCCCATCAAGGTCATCGGCGAAACCGACAAGCGCGGCACCGACGTGCACTTCTGGGCCGACGAGGAAATCTTCACCCACGTCGAATTCCACTACGAGATCCTGGCCAAGCGCATCCGCGAACTGTCGTTCCTGAACAATGGCGTCAACATCAAGCTGACCGACCAGCGCACCGGCAAGGAAGAAATCTTCGCCTTCGAAGGCGGCACGCGCGGCTTCGTGGAATACATCAACAAGGCCAAGACGGTGCTGCACCCGACCGTATTCCAGGCCACCGGCGAGCGCCTGTCCGACCAGGGCACCAATATCTCGGTGGATGTCTCCATGCAATGGAACGACGCCTACAACGAACAGGTGCTGTGCTTCACCAATAACATCCCGCAGCGCGACGGCGGCACCCACCTGACCGGCCTGCGCGCCGCCATGACGCGGGTGATCAACAAGTACATCGAAGAAAACGAATTCGCCAAGAAGGCCAAGGTGGAAGTGTCCGGCGACGACATGCGCGAAGGCCTGACCTGCGTGCTGTCCGTGAAGGTGCCGGAGCCGAAGTTCTCGTCGCAGACCAAGGACAAGCTGGTGTCGTCCGAGGTGCGCGGCCCGGTCGAGGAGATCGTCGCCAAGACCCTGTCCGACTACCTGCAGGAAAAGCCGAACGACGCCAAGATCATCTGCGCCAAGATCGTGGAAGCGGCGCGCGCGCGCGAAGCGGCCCGCAAGGCGCGCGACCTGACCCGCCGCAAGGGCGTGATGGACGGCCTGGGCCTGTCCGCCAAGCTGGCCGACTGCCAGGAAAAAGACCCGGCGCTGTCCGAACTGTACATCGTCGAGGGTGACTCCGCAGGCGGCTCGGCCAAGCAGGGCCGCGACCGCAAGTTCCAGGCGATTTTGCCGCTGCGCGGCAAAGTGCTGAACGTGGAAAAGGCGCGCTTCGAGAAGATGCTGTCCTCGGAGCAGATCACCACCCTGATCGCCACCCTGGGCACTTCCATCGGCCCGGACGAATTCAACGTCGAGAAGCTGCGCTACCACCGCATCATCATCATGACCGACGCCGACGTCGACGGCGCCCACATCCGCACCCTGCTGCTGACCCTGTTCTACCGCCAGATGCCGGAACTGGTCGAGCGCGGCCACATCTACATTGCCCAGCCGCCGCTGTACAAGGTCAAGGCTGGCCGCGACGAGCGCTACCTCAAGGACGACCTGGAGGAAGCCGGCTACATGATGAACGTGGCGCTCAACACGGCCGCCCTGATTCCGGCCGAAGGCAAGGACCCGATACAGGGCGAGGCGCTGGGCGAGCTGGTGCGCCAGTTCAATATGTCCAACGCCATCATGACGCGTTTGACGCGCGTGATCGACCGCGCCGCGCTGACCGCCATCATGACCGGCGTGACCCTGGACCTGAGCACCCAGGAAGCGGCCGAAGCCTCGGCCAAGGCCATGGCGGACCAGATCAACGACATCGCCGTGAAGGTGGTGGTGCGCTCGGACGAGCTGTCCGAGAAGCACATGCTGCGCATCGAGCGCATGCACCACGGTAACGTGAAGGTCAGCGCCATCGATGCCGACTTCGTGCAAAGCGCGGATTACCAGGTGCTGGCCAGCGCGGCCGCCACCTTCAGCGGCCTGATCGGCCCGGGCGCCATCATCCGCCGCGGCGAAGGCGAGCGCACCAAGGAATCGGTGGTGGTGGACTTCCACCAGGCCATGCAGTGGCTGCGCGACGAGGCGGAGCGTGTGGTGTCCAAGCAGCGCTACAAAGGGCTGGGGGAGATGAACCCGGAGCAGCTGTGGGAGACCACCATGGACCCGGCCGTCCGCCGGCTGCTGAAGGTGCAGATCGAGGATGCCATTGCGGCGGATCAGATCTTTACGACCTTGATGGGGGATGACGTTGAGCCGCGTCGGGCGTTTATTGAGAATAATGCGCTGCGGGCGGGGAATATTGACGTTTGATCGTAAGCGGCCAGCGCATCCACCTATGAATCCATGTAGCCCCAGTCCAAACTCCGCATTTTTAGCTGGAGATGAGAA
>NZ_JBKFEH010000027.1:0-40936 GCF_053572355.1 Duganella kummerowiae | reverse complement strand
TTCGGCATAGCTGAGCGTTTCCGCCTCATCCCGCAGGGCCGTGGCATCGGGTGTGGCGGCCGCCTGCGCCTCGAACAAGGCCGGCAGCGTGGCGGGCCCGCCGAAGACGGCGCCGGAGTCGCTCCAGCCGTGCAGCAGGGTCTCGCGCTCGGCGTCCGCCAGCAGCGGCAAGGCGCCAACCCGGGTTTCGGGCCGGGTCACGATGGCGCGCAGCAGCTGCTCGAAATTGGCCGCCATGCGCGCCATACTTGCCGGTGCGAACAGGCCGGTATCATAGGTCCATGACAGGCGCAGCCCGTCCGCGCTGTCGTGCGCTCCCAGCAGCAGGTCGAACTTGGCCGCCGCACCTTCCAGGGGTACGGCTTCCGCGCACAGCCCGTCCAGCGACAGGCTGCCGCCCTCGGCGCTTTCGGACACCAGCATCACCTGGAACAGGGGGTTGTAGCTCAGGCTGCGCTCCGGGTTGAGCTCTTCCACCAGCAGGTCGAACGGGATCTCCTGGTTCGCCTGCGCATCCAGGCACACCTGTTTGGCGCGCTGCAGGAAGTCGCTGAAGATCGGGTTGTCCGACAAATCGTTGCGCAGAACCAGGCTGTTGACGAAGCAGCCCAGCAGCGTTTCCAGCCTGCGGTCGGCGCGGCCAGAGACCGGCGTGCCTATCACGATGTCGGTCTCGCCGCTGTAGCGCGATAGCAGCACGGCAAGCGCCCCCTGCAGGAAGATGAAGCGGGTTACGCCATGGCGGCGGCAGAAGGCCGCGATGTCGGCGCCCAGGGCGCCATCGAGCAGCACCGCATGGGTGGCGCTGCCGGACGCGTGGCCGGCGCCGCGCGGATAGTCCAGCGGCAGGTTGTGTACCTCGGGCAGGCCGGCCAGGCGCTCCTTCCACCAGGCCAGCTTGGCGGCCGCCGCGCCGCCGTCAAGCTGGGTGCGCTGCCAGATGGCGTAGTCGGCGTATTGCAGCTCCAACGGCGGCAGCGCAGGCACGGGGCGGCCTGCGTTGGCGGCGTACAGGGTGCCCAGCTCGTGCATCAGCACGCCCTGCGACCAGCCGTCCGAGACGATGTGATGCATGTTCAGCGCCAGCACATGCTGGTCGGCCGCCAGGCGCACCAGGTGGGCACGCAGCAGCACCTCGCCGCCCAGGTCGAAGCGGTGCCCGGCCTCGCGCCGCAGCAGCGCGGCCAGGGCGGCCTCGCGCGCCTCGCCTTGCAGCTCCTCCAGGCTGGTGCAGGCGAACGGCGCCGCGGCGGCGGCGCGCACCTGCTGCAGCGGCTGTTGCGCGCCGGCCGCGATCCCGCTGCGCAGCACCTCGTGGCGGGCGACGATGGCGTCCAGGCTGGAGCGCAGGGCGGCGGCGTCCAGTTCGCCGTGCAGCCGGAAGGCGCGCGGCACGTTGTAGGCGGCGCTGCCGCCCGCCAGCTGGTCGACGAACCACAGGCGCTGCTGGGCGAACGAGAGCGGCGCCGGCAGCTCCGGATGCTCGCGGCGCGCCAGCGTGCTGACGGTGCGGCCCTGGGCCGCAATGTGGGCGGCCAGGGTGCGGATGGTGTCGTGCTCGAAGATGGCGCGCATCTTGACCTCGACCCCGAAACGTTCCGTGATCCGGCTCGACAGGCGCATCGCCAGCAGCGAATCGCCGCCGATGGCGAAGAACCCGCTGTCGACCCCTACCGGGGCGGCGTGGCCGAGCAGTTCCTGCCACAAGGCGGCCAGCGCGGCCTCGGCCTCGTTGGCCGGTGCGGCGTAGCCGGCGCCGGCGGCATCGGCCGCCCGGCGCGCCAGCTCCTTGCGGTCGATCTTGCCGCTGGCAAGGCGCGGGAACTCCGGCACCGGCAGCACCACGGCCGGCACCATATACTCGGGCAGCACGGTGCGCAGGCGCGCCAGGACGGCTTCGCCGCCGGCCGCCGCGCCGGCCAGGAACAGGGCCAGCTGCCTGCGCGCCCTGTCGTAGATGCACACGGCGTGGGCAGCCAGACCGCAGGCCTCGGCCACGCGCGCCACCTCGTCCGGCTCGATGCGGTAGCCATTATGCTTGATCTGCTCGTCCTTGCGCTCGATGAAGTACAGGCGCTGGTCGGGCAGCACCCGCACCCAGTCGCCGGTGCGGTAGTAGCGTACGCCGTCGCGCAGCGCCACGGCCTGGGCGGTCAGGCCGGGCTGGCCCAGGTAGCCCTGGAACAGGCAGGGGCCCGCCACCAGCAACTCGCCTTCCTGGCCGGGGGCCGCCGGCTGGCCGTCGTCGCGCAGCACCAGGCAGGTCACGTTGTCGATCGGCTGTCCGATCGGCACCTGCTCGGACAGCAGGTCCGCGTTGTAACGCTCATAGGTGACCTGGATGCAGCACTCGGAAGGTCCGTACAGGTTGACCACCTGGCAGCCGGTGCGCTGCGCGGCTTCGCGCGCCAGCCGCGCCGGCAGCGCCTCGCCGCCCAGGAACAGCTGGCGCAGCGCCGGCGCCCCATCCAGGCCGCCCTGCTCCAGCAGCACCGCCAGCAGCGAGGGAACCAGCTGCAGCACGCTGACACCGTGCCCACGCAGCAGCGCGCCCATCAGGGCCGGGTCGTAATTGGCCTCGCGCGGCGCGGCCAGCAAGGTGGCGCCGGCCAGCAGCGGCGCCCAGAATTCCCATATCGAGGCATCGAAGCCAGCCGAGGTACGCTGCAGGAACACGTCGTCCGGACCGAAGCCGAATTCGGCCAGCATCCAGGCCATGTGGTTGGCCAGGGCATGGTGCGGCACCGCGACGCCCTTGGCCTTGCCGGTCGAGCCCGAGGTGTACAGCACATATGCCAGGTCGGTGCCCGCGATCTCGATCCCAGGCGGGCGCTCATCGTGGGCGGCGGCCTCCAGCGCGCCGATGTCCAGCTCGTTGGCGGCGCCGTCCGGCGCCACGCCGTCCCGTATCACCAGGCGCGGCGCACACTCGGCAAGCATGGCGGCCACGCGCGCATCCGGCAGGGCGGTATCGACCGGCACGTAGGCGGCGCCGGCCTTGAGCACGGCCAGCATGGCCACCACGAAGCGGTCCGAGGACGGCAGCCGCAGCGCCACCAGTTCGCCGCGCGACAGTCCGGCGCCGATCAGGTGGTTGGCCAGGCGGTTGGCGCGGCGTTCGATCTCGGCCAGCGGCACGCTGCGCGCCGGCGCGCCGCTGTCCGGGCCCGGCACCATTACGGCGCCGCGGCCGCTGGCGGCGCTGGCGCTGAACCAGGTCACCACGTCGGCCCGTCCCCGCGGCAAGGCCACTGCCGCTCCCGGCAGCGCGGCGCCGGCATGGCCCCGCTCACCGGCCAGGTCCTGCCAGTGGGCGGCGAACTGGCGCAGCGCCGACCCGGCGATCCGGCCGCGGTCATAGTGTATCCACAGGGTGGCCTGGGAAGGGCTTTCCACCAGCACGAATTCCAGCAGCGCGGCCTCGGCCGCGCCATGCGCATGCTCGATGCGCAGCGTGCTGCCGCCGATGGCGGCGCTGCTGAACACGAAGGGGAAGGCGCCAGCCCCGGCGCGCGAGTAGGATTCCAGGTAGTCGCGGTGCTGCTCCAGTTGCGCAGCCTCGGCGTGCGCGGCCAGGGCCAGGCCGCCGTTCAGCGCCACTTCCAGCGCCACGGTCTGGCTGATCTGCCCCAGCGCACCGGCCAGGGCGCCGCTGCGCAGATCGACCGTGCGCGCCAGCAGGGCCTGCCCGCCATGGGCCGCCAGCGCCAGCCGCAGGCTGGCGCACACGGCGTCGGCGAAGCGGGGACCCTCCTCGCTCCAGCGCGCGCGCCAGTCCTCCAGGTCGACACGCAGCAGTGCCGGTTCGGCCTCGGTGTCGGCCTCGGTGCGGTAGCGCTGCAGGCCGATGCTGGAGGCGGCCGCGCGGGACGCCCAGGCCGGGTTCCAGGCGGCGCGCGCCTCGGCCAATTCCTCGCTGACCTGGAAGTCGTTCAGCCAGTCGGCCACGTCGGCGTACTGGACGGCCTCCCCCTGCGGCACTGCGCCGTCGGCCAGCGCTTCCAAAGCCAGCAGCGCGCTGGCCAGGTCGGCGCCCAGGCTGGGCAAGCCGAGCAGCAGCCAGCTGCGGTCACCGGGCAGGGCCGCGCACACCAGCCAGGCGTCGGCGCCGGCGCCGTCGTCGGCGCGCAGGGCGGAGCACAGGCGGGCCTGCTCGGCGGCGATGCGGGCGGGTTCCCAGTCCGACCAGTCGGGCGCCTGCACCAGCAGCCTGGCTTCGGCGCGCGCGCCAAAGCAAAGGATGCCGTTTTCATCGGTGTGGTAGGACGCGCGCAGCACGTCGTGGCGCGCGCACAGCGCCTCCAGGGCGGCGCGCGCCGCGCCGGCATCGAGCCGGCCGGGGCAGCTGGCCGCCACGCTGGCCCAGGCGCTTGCCGCGCCTGGCCGCTGTGCGCGCTGGCGCCAGATTTCCCGCTGGATCGGAGAAGCGGTAGTAACGGTAGTCGGTGTCATGGTCTATCCCTGTAGGCGTTTCTGATGGAGGTATCGGGTACGGGCTAGGCGCCCATGGCGACGATCACGCGGCGCTCGCCGGCGAACGGCTTGCGCCCGTGGGCGACGCGCCAGTTATCGAGCAGCAGCACGTCGCCGGGGCGCCAGTCGAACAGCACTTCGGACTGGCGGTAGGCGGCGGCGATGGCGGCCACGGTATGCGCGCCGATCGGCGTGCCGTCGCCGTAGCAGGTGCTGTACGGGAACTGGTCGGATGCGAACATCTCGCCGAGCTTGGCCCGCACCTCTGGCAGCAGGCTGTCCACGTGCCAGAAGGCGGCGTGGTTCATCCATAGCGGCAGTCCGCTGTCCGGATGCACCTGCACGGCGTCGCGCACCTGGCGGGTGGCGTAGTGGTGGTCGGACAGCACGCTGAATTCGACCTGCTCGCGGGCGCAATAGTCCTGGATCTGCGCCACGCTGTCTGCCACGAAGCTCTTGAACACGGTAGGCCCGAAATTCGGATGGAAATGGCGCCTGAGCATCCAGCCGCCGCGCTCGCGGAACTCGTTCACGATGGCGGGGTCGAGACGCTGGTACACCGCGTTGACATCGGCAATCTGGGTCTGGCCGCCCTCGCGCGCCGCCACCAGGCAGCAGAAGGCGATCTTGCGCGGCGGCTGGAGTACATAGGAAAGCTCGTTGTGCAGCTGGATCTCGTGCTCGGCCGAGAACTCGGTGGAGGTGTACACGCCGCTTTGCAGCCTGGTGCGCGGCGTGGCGCCCTGCACATACTCGGCCTGGCTCCTGATGGCGGCGCTGGAGAAGTCCTTGAAGGCCTGCTCGCTGTGCACGTCGAAGCCGCGGAACAGCAGCGCGCCGTGGCGCACCAGGTCCTGCTCCAGGCGCTCGGCATGCAACGCATACCATGTGGCCAGGTCCAGGCCCGGCACCAGCGCGCGGTGCACCGCCGGCATGGCGCCGCAACCGTCCACCCTGCCCTGTTCCGTGACGGCCCGGGGGGCCGGCTGCACCGCCACGCGGTGCTCCTTCTTCCATTGTGCGAACTGCATGCCGTGCTCCTAGATAGTGTTCAGTTCAAAACGCTTGCGCAGCCCCATGATGCGGCCCCTGGCCTCGGTGTCGAGGCGCCGGCCCAGCGCCGCCAGCGTGATATCGGGCTGCTCCCGCAGCAGTCCGGCCAGGCGCTGGAAGCGGCCCGACAGGGCCAACAGCCGCTCGGCCGTGTACTGCCCGCCGTGGCTGCGCCAGGACAGCTCCAGCTGGCCGTCGCCGCAGGCCACGGTAAGGCTCAGCGCGCCAGATGGCGCCACCTGCCCGCACACCCCGTCCTGCGGCAGGTACACGAACTGGCAGTCGGCCGCGCGTTGCAGCCGCTCCAGTCCGGGCTGGCCTGCCAGCAGCGCTGGCGCCAGGCGCGCGGCCGGCTGCTCCAGCCCCGGCGCCAGCTGGGACGCCACCGCGCGCAGCGTATCCTCGCCCGACAGGCGGCACGGCTGCACGGCGGCCGGCGCGGCCGGCGCGGCCGCGCCGCGCTCGAGCAGCAGCGGCTGCCCCGGGTCCAGGATGGCGGCCGACACGCACAGCGCCCCTCGCCGCAGCTCCAGCGCCATCAGCATCGCGTAGGCGCAGGCCAGGAACAGGCCGGGCGCCAGCCCGCAGGGCGCCGTATCGGATGCCGCCATGCGCAACCCGGCGCGCCCGCCGTCCAGCACCAGGTCAACCTCACCGCCAGGCCCGGACCCGGGTCCGGCCGCCAGTTCAAGCTGGTCCAGCGCGGCCAGGCGGTGCGCCAGCACGGCGTGCGCCGGGTCCAGCAGGCCGGCCAGGGATGCGCAGCCGGCGTCCGGTCCCGGCGCGTCCACCGCAATCAGGGCGTCGGGCTGCTGGTGCAGCGGCAACAGCGGGCGCAGGCGGGCGTCCAGTCCTGCCAGGAAGGCGGCGCGCGCGGCCAGGTCCGAGGGCGTGGCCAGCAGCGCCACCAGGCGCGGCCCGTCCACGCAGGCCAGCGCCGCGCCGCCCACCCCGCCCAGCGCGGCGATGCGGCGCTCCAGCTGGCGCAGCGGCAGCGGGTAGCCGCGCACGTCCTCCATGTTCTCCCTGCCCCCATCGTCCCGCGCCGGGTGCGGCGCCGGCATGGCCTGCAGCAGCGGCGCCTCGGGTGCGGCGGCGGCCTGCGCCAGCAGGGCTTCCATGGCTCCGCCCAGCCAGGCAATGGTGGCGGGCCGGAACAGGTCGTGCTGGTATTCCCACAGCAGCTCCAGGCCGTCTTCCAGCTCGGTGGCGTTGAGCGACAGATCGAAGTGCACGCGGCGCTCGTCCTGGTCGCGCCGCTCCAGGCCCTCCAGCCGCAGCGAGCGCATGGCGGGATAGTCTTCGGTCTGGCTCTGCAGCACGAACCAGGCCTGGTACACGGGCTGGAAGCTGGGGTCGCGGCGCAGCTCGAGTTCGGACACCAGCGCATCGAACGGGAACTGCTGCGCCTCCAGAGCGCCCAGTATCATGCCGCGGGCCTGCGCCAGCAGCGCCGTGAAGCTGGCCTGCCGCGCAATCCGGCTGCGCAGCGCAACGCTGTTCATGAAGAAGCCGACCAGGGGCTCGGCGGCGGCCGCGGTGCGGCCGGCCACCGGGGTGCCCATGACGATGTCGCCGCGCCCGCTCCAGCCGCCGAGCAGCGCGGCGTACACCGCCTGCAGGCCCATGAACAGCGTCGCCCCGCGCGCCGCGCACACCGCCTTGAAACGCGCCAGCAGCGCCGGCGCGACCACGCTGCGCAGGGCGCGGCCGACGCCGCGCTGCACGGCCGGACGCGGATGGTCGAGCGGCAGCGCGTGCAGCAGCGGCGCCCCGTCCAGGGCGGCGCGCCAGTGGGTCCGCAGCGCCGCCATGGCGCCGCCCTCCAGGCAGCGCCGCTGCCACTGGGCGAAATCGGCGTACTGGATGGGCAGCTCCGGCAGGTCCAGCGGATCGCCGTGGGCATGATGGTCGTACAGCCGGGCGAACTCGCGCAGGATCAGGTTGACCGACCAGCCGTCCACCGCCGCGTGGTGCAGGTTGATTTGCAGCCGGTGCTCATCGGGGCCGGTACGCACCAGCAGGAAGCGCACGGGGATGTCTTGCTCCAGCCGGAATGGCTGCGCCTGGTCTGCGGCGAAGGCGGCGCGCGCCTGCCGCGCCGCCTCAGCGCTCTCCAGCGCCGACAGGTCGAGGCGGCGTAGCGCCGCCGGGGCGGCGGCCATGATGCGCTGGAACAGCTGGCCGTCCTGCTCGCACAGCACGGTGCGCAGCGCCTCGTGGCGGACCAGGATGGCGTCCAGTGCCAGTTGGCAGGCGTTCAGGTCGAGTGCGCCGCGCAGCAGGAAGGCCAGCGGCAGGTTGTATTCGGCGCTGGCCGGATCGGCGCTGTACAGGAACCAGAAGCGCTGCTGGCCGGGCGAGGCCGGAATCGGGACGCCGCGCGCGCAGCGCTCCAGCGGCGGCAGGGCCGGTGCGCCGCCCACCTGGGCGATGCGCACGGCCAGCTGGGCCACGGTCGGGCATTCGAACAGGGCCTTGAGCGGCAGCTCCACGCCCAATGTGTTGCGCACCAGGATCAACTGGCGGAACACCAGCAGCGAATGGCCGCCCAGGGAGAAGAAATCGTCGTGCACCCCGACCCGGGCGACGCCCAGCAGCTTCTCGAACTGGGCGCAGAGGACGCGCTCGGTATCGCTGCGCGGCGCGGTGTACTGGCCGGACTGCAGGTCGCCGCCGTCCGGCGCCGGCAAGCGCTTGCGGTCCAGCTTGCCATTCAGCGTCAGCGGCAGCCCGGGCAGGAACACCAGCACCTGCGGCACCATATGGGCCGGCAGCCGTGCAGCCAGCGCTTGCTTGAGCGCCTCGCGGGCGCCATCCGGGGCCACGCCCCGCCATACCACATAAGCCACCAGGCATTGCTCGCCCTGCTGCTCGCGCACCGCCACGGCGGCGCCCTCCACGCCGTCCAGGTCGTTCAGGCAAGCCTCGATCTCGCCCGGCTCGACGCGGAAGCCACGCAGCTTGACCTGGGCGTCGGCGCGGCCCAGGAACTCCAGTTCGCCGGCGTCATTCCAGCGCACCAGGTCGCCGGTACGGTACAGCACCGGCGGCCCTTCGCCGTCCACCGGATTGGGCACGAAACGCTCGGCGCTCAGGTCCGGACGGCCGATGTAGCCGTCAGCGATGCCGCGCCCGCCGAGATACAGTTCGCCCTTGGCGCCGGCCGGCAGCAGTCCGCCGTCCGGGTCCAGCACATAGGCCGTGGCGCCGTCCAGCGGCCGGCCTATGCCCGGCTCGCCGGCGCCGCCGCGCGCCAGCGCGCTGCAGGTGGCGTAGGTGGTGTATTCGGACGGCCCGTACAGGTTGTATACCGCCTCCACCGACGCATGGGCGTGGATGCGGTCGACCAACTTGCGCCGCAGCGGCTCGCCAGCCAGGCACACGGTGCGCACCGAGGCCGGGATGCCGCTGTTGCCGATCAGCTCGGCCACGGCCGAGGGCACGCCGTTGATCAGCGTGATCTCCGGCTGGACGCCGCCGCTCGCCAATTCCAGCAGGCTGTCGACCAGTACCGCGCGGTTGCCGGTGGCCAGCGGCAGGAAAATCTCGAAAATGGACAGGTCGAAGCACACCGAGGTGGAGCACAGCACGCTGTGCAGCTCGGCGTCCTGGAAGCGGCCGCGCGCCCATTGCAGCAGGCTGGTGGCGGCCCGGTGCGCGATCATCGCACCCTTGGGCGCGCCGGTCGATCCGGACGTATAAATCACGTAGGCCAGGCTGCCGGGGGAGGCGCCACCCGCCAGCAGTGCGCCGTCCCCTCCTTCCTCCGCCACCGTGGCCGGGTCCAGCACCGCCAGCGCGCCACGCTCCAGGCGCCGGGCCTGCGCGCCATCGGCGATCACCAGCTCGGCGCCGGCGTCCTCCAGCATGTAGTCCAGGCGCGCGTCCGGGTAGGCCGGATCGAGCGGCAGGTAGGCGCAGCCAGCCTTGAGCACCGCCAGCATGGCGACAATCAGCTCCGGGGTGCGCGGCAGGCAGATGCCCACCACCGCGCCGGGCCGGCTGCGCCGAACCAGCAGGCGGTGCGCCAGCCGGTTGGCGCGGCGCTCCAGTTCTGCGTAGCTGAGGGATACGCCGCGCCACAGCACGGCGGTACGCTCCGGATGGCGCGCGGCGGCGCGCTCGACCAGCTGGTGCAGGCAAGCCGCCTCCGGCGCAGCGCCGTCCGCGCCGCGGCCCAGGGCCAGCAGCCGCTCGCGCTCGGCGCCGCGCACCATCTCGATGGGGCCGGGCGCGACCCCGGTGGCGGCGCCCCGCGCCAGCTGCGCCAGCACCGCCGCCAGGTGCGCCAGCAGGGCCTGGGCCCGGGGCGCGCTCCAGTGAGCGGTGGCGTACTGGAATTCCAGGGCCATGGCGGCGCCATCGTCGGCGACGATGAGCACGCCCTTGGGATCCAGCGCGGCCAGGGCCGACAGCGAATGCAGTTCGCCGCCGGGCTGCCCCGGCTTGCGCCCGCCGCGCTCGAACACCAGCACGGTCTCCGGCTGATGCGTGGCGCCGCCAAACTTGTTGTGGTCGGTATAGGCAGGATAGCCATATTCCGCGTCGCGGCGGCGTGCCAGGGCCAGCTCCTCGTAGAGCCGGCACAGCTGCTCCGGCTGGCCCAGCTCCAGGGTGACCGGATGCAGGTTGAGCACCAGGCCTTTCATGCCGGCGATCGCGCTCAGCCCCAGGCCACGGCCCGAAGTGGCGGCGAAATAGGTGATGCGGCGCTCGCCGGTGTAGCGCGACAGCAGCCAGGCCCACGCCAGTCCGGCCATGGTTTCGGCCTCGCCGTCGCCGCCCAGCGCGCACAGGTCGGCCACCGCTTGCGCCGGCAGTTCCAGGCGCGCGCTGGCGCAGCCGTCGCCGGCCTCCACGCCGGCGCCGCATAGCGTGCTGGCGGCGACACTGTCGCCGATCGCGCGCCGCCACCAGGCGTCCTGCCGCCGCGCCTGGCGCTGGAAGTGCTGGACCAGGGCATCGTGATGGTCGTCCAGCTGGTCGCACAACTCGTCGGGCAGCCGCTTGGCCGGATCCAGCACCAGCAGCTTGCCGTTCAGGGCGCCCAGGCTGGCGCCGGCCGCCTTGACGCGGGATAAGAGCAATTCCAGGTCCATGTCCTCTCCAGATCCTTTAGCAAGCCGTTGTCATTCCTGGTGCAGGCGCTGCGCCGGGTTCATGTTGGCCACCCGCCAGGTATGCAGCGACACCGTCATCAGCGCCAGCCCCACCGTGGTCACGGCCGCCGTGGCGAAGGCGGCAAAGCCCATGGTCACGTGCTGCGGGAAGCGGTTCAGCACCTGGGCCAGGAACAGGATGGCCAGCGGCACCGCGATCGCCAGGGCCAGCATGATGGGCTTGGAAAAGTCCCACAGCATCAGGCGCACGATGTCGGCCACCGAGGCGCCCAGCACCTTGCGCATGACGATTTCCTTGCTGCGCCGCTCGGCCACGAACTGGGCGATGGCGTACAGCCCGAAGCAGGCGATCGATATGGCCAGGATGGCGAAGGCGCCGAACACGCCGACGATGCGGTCGAAGGCGCCGCGCTGCATGGCGTAGATGTCGGCGATCGGGAAGCGGTTGAGCGGGCGCTGCGGCAGCAGCCTGGTCCAGGTCTTCTCGATGTGGGCCAGGGCGTCGGCCGCGCGCTCGCCGTCCAGCCGCACGATCACGGCGTTGATGCGGTTGGAATTGACCAGGATGTCCAGGTTTAGCGCACGGTAGCCGCCGGCCGCGTTGACGTCCTCGGTCACGCCGATGACTTCCAGCTCGCTGCGGTTGAACACGATCTTCTGGGCGATGGCGTCCTTGGGATCGCTATAGCCCAGCTTGCGGGCCCCGGAGCGGGTCAGGATGGCGGCGCCGCCGGCCTTGCCCAGCAGGTCGCCGGCCATGTCGCGCGAGAAGCCACGCCCCGCCAGCAGCTTGATGCCCATGACCTTGACGTAATCGGCGTCGACCTGGTTGCCGTTCATGCTGACCCGCTCGCCCGGCTGCTGGCTGGGCTTGCGCACGTTGAAGTTGCCGGCCTTGATGCGCGGTGCGAAGCTGCCGGTCACGCCGGTGATGCCGGGGCCGCGCGCCAGTTCCACCCGCATGGTCTCGAAGTTCTCCTGCACGTCCTCCATGAAACGGAAAGTAGCCGAGTCGCTGCGCATGGGGGTCAGCATCCAGGTCTGGTCCTGGCGGTAACCCAGGTCCAGGTGCTTGAGCAGGTCGACCTGGGCGCTACCGGCCATGGTGACGATGATCAGCATGGTGGCCAGCGTGAACTGCACCACGATCAGGCCCTGGCGCAAGCGGTTCCTGGGACGGCCGCCGCCCTGTTCGCCCTTGAGCGCCCGTACCACCGGGATGCGCGACAGCACCAGCGAGGGATACAGGCCGGCCAGCACGGTGGTGGCCAGGACCAGCACCGCCACCCCCAGCGCGAACTGAAGGTCCCAGATCTGCGCCATGCCGAATTCGCGGTCCAGCAGGTTGCCCAGCAACGGCAGCAGCAGGCGCGCCAGGCCGTAGGCCAGCGCGGTGGCGATCAGCACCAGGGCCAGGGTCTCGGCCATCAGTTGGGTGACCAGCTGGCCGTAATGCGCGCCCACCGTCTTGCGGATGCCGACTTCCCTGGTGCGCTGGCTCATGCGCGCCGTGGTGAGGTTGATGAAGTTGATGCAGGCCGTGGCCAGGATCAGCAGCCCGAGTATGATGGCGCCGTACACGAAGGCGATGTGGCTGCCGCGCGCAGGGGCCGGCTCGTCGCTGCCCGGGTGCAGGTGGATGTCGTCCAGGCGCTGCAGGTTGACCTTGAAGGGGAACACCTGCAGCACCTCGCCCGCGTTACGCGCGAGGAAGGCGTCCAGCTGCTGGCGCAGCGGCCTGATGGCGGCGCCCGGCTTGAGCTTGATGTAGCCATAGGCCGATTCCACCGGCTCCCAGCTGAGCAGCTGCTCGGCGCTCTCCGGTCCCATCAATGCCTCCATGGAATTCATGGAAATCACGATACCCAGGTCGAAGTGGGTGTTCTGCGGCACGTCCTCGATCACTCCCGTCACTTTCAGCTCGCCGCGGTCCTCCACCGGCAGGGTCTTGCCGACCGGATCGGCATCGCCGAAATATTTCCGGGCCATGCTGCGCGTGAGCACCACCGACAGCGGCTGCTGCAGCGCCGCCTGCGCCGAACCGGCCACGAAAGGCAGGTCGAACACCTGGAAGAAATCGGGGTCGGCGAAATACACGTTTTCGGCGAACACCTCGTGCTGGCGGCGGAACGACAGCATATTGCCCTGCATGCGGGCGTAGGCCTGCACGGCGCTGGCGTAATCGAGCTTGAGCTGCGGCGTGGCCGGCATCACGGTGCCGGCCAGCGGCACCAGGTCGTCATGTCCCGGCAGCCGGATCTCGGTGCCCAGGCGGTAGATCTGCCCGGCATCGCTGAAGTGGCGGTCGAAGCTCAGTTCATACTTGACCACCATGGTGATCAGGATGCAGCAGGCCATGCCCACCGTGAGCCCCAGGATGTTAATAGCCGAGAACAGCGGGTTCTTCACCAGGCTTCTCAGCGACATCAGGTAGTAGTCTTTAAACATGGGGGTTCCTCTTCGGGTGGTCGGGCCTCAGCCCAGCGCGGCCAGCGCCGGACGCGCCGGCGCGGCCTTGGCGGACACCGGCGCGGCGACGCATTTTCCGTCCAGCAGGGTGATGATGCGGTCGCCGTAGGTGGCGTGGTCGGGCGAGTGGGTCACCATCACGATGGTGGTGCCGGCCGCGTGCAGCCCGGTCAGAAGCTGCATGACTTCCTCGCCATTGACGGAATCGAGGTTGCCGGTCGGCTCGTCGGCGAACAGGATGGGCGGGTTGCCCACCGTGGCGCGGGCGATCGCCACGCGCTGCTGCTGGCCGCCCGAGAGCTGCTTGGGAAAGTGGTCGGCGCGGCCGGACAGGTTGAGGCGCTCGAGCGCCTCGCCGGCGCGCTGCTTGCGCTCGCGCGCCGCGATCTTGTGGTACTGCAGGGCCAGTTCCACGTTCTCGGCCACGGTCAGGTCGTCCAGCAGGTTGAAGCTCTGGAACACGAAGCCCACGTTCTTGCGCAGATCGGCGCGCTGGCGCTCGCCGTAGCCGGCCACTTCCCGCCCCATGAAATGGTACTTGCCGGCGCTGGGCGAATCGAGCAGGCCCAGTATGCTCAGCAGGGTCGACTTGCCGCAGCCGGACGGCCCCATGATCGAGACGAATTCGCCCTGGTCGATGTGCAGGTCGATATTGTCCAGCGCGGTGGTCTCCACCGTGTCGGTGCGGTGGAACTTGGATAGCGATTCAAGTGTCAACATGGGATCCTCTCGGGTGTCAGTGTTTGATATGGACTTCCTGGGCGTTCATGAAATTGGCGTAGCTGGAGATGAGCACGCGTTCGCCCTCCTTCAGCCCGCCCTTGATCTCGATCACGTCCGCGTTGCTGCGGCCGCTCTGGATCTCGCGCCGTACCGCCTTGCCGGCCTGGGCGTCGGTGACGAACACCCACTGCCCGCCGGTATCCTGGAATGCCGAACCGCGCTTGAGCAGCAGGCTGTTGGTGCTGGCCCCCAGTTCCAGCTGGGCCGGGATGCGCAGGCCGGGACGCACCGAGGGCGGCACCGGGCCGGCGAAGGCCAGGCTGACGATGAACTTGCCGCCCGTGACCTGCGGATAGACCCGGTCGATCACCATGGTGTGCTCCCTGCCCTCCAAGCTGTAGACGGCCTTCTGGCCAGCTTCCACGCGCGAGATGTAGAACTCGTCGATTTCGGCCTTGAGGCGGAATGCATCCACGTTGTCGACCTGGCCGATGCGCTGGCCGCTGGTGATGATCTGTCCCACCTCGGCCTTGAACTGGGTCAGCAGGCCCGTGATCGGACTGCGCACCAGCAGGCTGTCCAGGGTATTGCTGATAATGCGCGCGTCCGACCGCAGGCGCGATTCGCTCTCGGCCAGCTGCGCCATCTTCGGTTCGCGGATGGCCTTCTCATCGGCGATGGCCTTCTCCAGCAGCTTGCGCTGGCCGACCTGGTAGTTGAGCTCATCGACCAGCACCTCCATGGCGTTGGAGGACACCATCTTGTGGTCGAACAGGGCGCGGGTGCGCTCGATCGAGTGTTCCAGCTTGGTGATGGAGTAGTTGGTGTCGTTGAGCTTTTGCTTCATGTTGAGCAGGTTCTGGTCCAGCTGCAGCCGCACCGAGCTGTTGGTGTTGAGCTGCTCGGCGATCTGCGCCTCCTGCGAAGACACCTGCAGCTGGAAGGCCACGTTCTTGAGCCGCAGCAGCACGTCGCCGGCCTTGACGCTGTTGCCTTCCTCAACCAGCACCTCGGCCACGCTGCCGCCCTGCACCGCGTCGACAAACACGGTCTTGACCGGCTCCACGGTGGCGCGCACCGGGATCAGGTCGCGGAACATGCCGCGTTCCACCTTGGCCAGCTGCACCTGGTCCAGCTGCACCTGCGCGCTGTGGGCCGAGCTGGCCGTATACGATGCCGCGAACAGCGACACCAGCAATGCCGCCCCCACCGCGACCACGGCGATGCGGCGGGCCGGCCAGCGCTTGCGCTCGATCTGCCTGTCCATCCGGACCGGCTGCGGCGCCGCCGGGCTAGTCGTTGCGTGCGTAGTTTTCATGCTTGCGCCCCATATCGTGATCACACATGTCGGCCATTAAACGCCAGCCGCTGCGATGGCAACACTGTCAAGCTTGACAGCGTTGCTGGACGGCCCTGTCAAGGTCTACAGGTTGGGCCGCTGCGCGCTTGACGCTGCGCGCCGCGATGGGATCAACTACGCACACTCGTGGCAGCAATCGGGGAGCATCCAACATTTACGCATAAAGGAAACCAACATGTCAGTCGTCGAAATCTTTGAAACCCTCAAGCAGAACCACATGTCGATCGGCGTGGCGGACGGCAAGCTGCGCGTGGCCGATCCGGACCAGAAGCTGACCCCGGAACTGCGCGAACAGATCCGCGCCAGCAAGGACGAGTTGCTGCGCATCCTCAGCAAGCGCGACACCAGCAGCGTGGCGGACTACCCGCAGGCCACCCTGAGCGAAGCCGAATTCGCCGAGGTGCGCCAGGCCCATCCAGACTTGCAGAACCTGTATGCCGCGACTGCCCTGCAAAAGGGCATGTTCTTCCACGAGACCTACGCCGGCCGCGAGACCTGCTATACGCGCCAGATCTATTTCGACCTGCGCGGCGCGCTCGACATCGACGCCATGGCCCAGGCCTGGCAGCACGTGGTCGGCCGCCACGATATCTTCCGCACCGCCTTCGTCGGCTTCGGCGCCAGCGAGATCCACCAGCTGGTAGCGCGCCAGTCCGACATCGCGGTCACCGTGATCGACCGCAGCGGCGAGGACGGCGACCAGCAGGCCTGGCTGGAGGCACTGCGCGCGGAGGAACGCGCCACCCGCTTCGACTACGGCAGGCCTGCGCTGATGCGCATCAACCTGGTCAGGCTGGCGGCCGACCGCAGCCATCTGCTGTGCACCTACCATCACGCGCTGCTGGACGGCTGGTCCATCCCGCTGCTGCTAGACGAGGTCAACCAGAGCTACCAGGCGCTGGCAGCCGGCCGCCAGCCGGCGCTGGCGCCCTCGGTGCCTTTCGGCCGCTACATCGGGTGGCTGGCGGCCCGGGACGAACAGGCGGTGCAGGACTACTGGACCGGCTACCTGGCGGGCTACACGGCGCCGCGCCTGCCGCACTTTCCCGCCGCCGCGGGCAGCGCGCCGGGCTTCGGCAGGGCCCCCATCGAGGTCGGCGCAGGCCTGTCCAAGCGCCTGGTGGAGACCTGCGCGCGCCGCCAGTGCACCATGAACGCCCTGCTCAACCTGGCCTGGTGCTACACCCTGGGCCGCCAGCTGGACCTGGACGATGTGGTGGTCGGCTCGGTCGGCTCGGTGCGGCCGCCGGACATCCCGCAGGTGGAGCGCATGCTGGGCCTGCTGGTCAACACGGTGCCGGTGCGCGTCCGGTTCGACCCCTCCCTGACCGTGGGCGCGGCGCTGGCGGCGCTGGCCCGCGACGGCGCCGAGAGCACCGAATACCGGCACGTCGCGCTCGACAAGCTGCAGTCGGCGCTGGGCTTTTCCAGCAAGCTGCCGCTGTTCGAGACGGCGGTGGTGTTCCAGAACTATCCCGACTACGGCCGCAGCGACGGCGACGAGCTGCTGCAGGACGTCACCCTGGCCAACAGCGGCTACGCCGAGGACAACAATTTCGCCCTGGTGCTCAACGGCTCCCTGGTCGGCGAGCGCCTGCAGCTCGACATCGGACACGACGAGCGGGTCGCCCCTGGCACGGCGCTGGCCCTGGCGGCCCGCCTGAAACAGACCCTGGAGAGGCTGGCCGACGCCGAGGCCGGCGCCACCCTGCTTGCGCTGGACGGCGAACAGCAGTTCCCGCAAATCGGTGCCGGCTTCGTCCCGGCAGCCGCGCTGCCCACCGTGGCCGAACTGGTCGACGCCGCCGCCGCGCGCCAGCCGCGCGCCGCCGCCGTCAGCTACGACTTCTCCACCCTGGGCTACCAGCAGCTGGCGGAGAAATCCAACCGCCTGGCCAACTACCTGATC
Source organism: Duganella kummerowiae (assembly GCF_053572355.1). Taxonomy (NCBI): domain Bacteria; kingdom Pseudomonadati; phylum Pseudomonadota; class Betaproteobacteria; order Burkholderiales; family Oxalobacteraceae; genus Duganella; species Duganella kummerowiae. The sequence continues at coordinate 23,826 of NZ_JBKFEH010000027.1, read as the reverse complement.
GTCGCCGGCGTGCGGCACAACGACAAGGTCGCCATCCTGCTGGACCGCTCCACCGAGCTGGTGACCACCATGCTGGCCACCCTCAAGACTGGCGCCGCCTACGTGCTGCTGGAGGCCAAGGAGCCCGACCAGCGCATCGCCCACAAGCTGCGCGCCGCCGGCGTGCGCTACGTACTGACCGACAGCCAGGGGGCGGACCGCTTCGGCCATGCCGACGCCAGGATCATCCTGCTGGACAACCCCAAGGTGGCCAAGGAGATCCACCGCGCCAGCAGCGCCAAGCCGGTCCCGCTGAGCAGCGCCAACAGCGGCGGCCCGGCCCTCGCCTATGTGCACTTCGCCTCCGGCGAGAATGGCTATCCGCGCCCGGTCGCGGTGCCGCACCAGTTGCTGTCGGCCATGGTGGAGTGGCACAACGGCCGGGCCGGGCCGGAAGGCGGAACGGGTGGCCAGCGCCGCGTGCTGTGCGCCAGCCCGGTATTGCTGGAACGCGCCTCGCTGGAGCTGTTCGCGGCCCTGGCCGGCGGCGCCGAGGTGCAGCTGGCCAACGACGTGCTGGACCTGTGCATCAACCACACGCTGGCGCCCACCGAACTGGCGCTGGGCGCTGACCAGCTGGCGCGCCTGTACGCACGCTCCTACGGCTTCGAGGGCGTACGCGGCGTCACCCTGTTCGACAGCCGTCCTGCGCCAGCCGACCTGCGCCGCCTGTTCCAGGCCGCCGATATCGGCTGGGTCGACCTTTACCTGGGCTACGCAGGCCATGCCGCCGTGGCCGGGGTACACCGCGTCACCCGCGACAACCTGGAGCAGCCGCCGGCCTTTTCCGCCATTCCCGGCATTTCCAGCTTCCTCGTGCTGGACCGGCTGGGCCGCATCCAGCCGGAAGGCGCCCCGGGCGCGCTGCACGTGGGCGACCGCGCGCGCCTGCACGCCACCGGCGACCTGGCCCGCCTCCAGGGCGGCCGCGTGGCGATAGTCCAGCCGAGTCCCGATCACGTCGACCTGGGCGGCTATCGGGCCGACTACCGCGAGATCGAAGCCCACCTGGCCGCGGCGGACGGGGTGCATGCCTGCGCCGTGCTGCAGCGCGACGACGGCGACGGCGCCCGCTTGGTCGCCTATGTGGTGTTCGACGACGGCTTTACCGGCACCGCCAACCACTATGCCGAGGACGAGGAATACTTTGCCGAGGTGCACCGCTGCAAGAAGCACCTGCTCGAGCGCCTGCCTGCGCCCCTGGTGCCCGAGGTCTACGTGTTCCTGGAACAGCTGCCACTGCTGTCCAGCGGCGGCGTCGACAAGCAGGCCTTGCGCAGCCCGGAGGAAATCAGCCATGAGCGGCGCCAGTTTGTGGCACCCGCCAACCCGGTCGAGCAGGCATTGCTGCAGCTATGGGAGGGCTCGTTCCTGATCAACGACATCAGCTGTGCCGACGACTATTTCGAGCTGGGCGGCTCCTCGCTGCTGCAGGTGAAGCTGGGCGCGCGCATCAACAAGGACTTCAAGACCACCATACCGCTGACCGAACTGTTCCGCGACCGCACCTCCATCATCTCGCAGGCTGAAGTCATCCAGGCCGCCCTGGCAGCCCGGGCCTGAACCTCCCCGCCGCCGCGGCGTCCGCACGCGGCATTCTCCCCCAGGCGCCCGGCAACGGGCGCCTTTCTTTTGGAGCCGTTTTCAAGCGGCCCGGGCGCCGTTGCGCCTGCTTTCCCTGCCCATCCGGAACCGGCTGCTGACGGCCGCCGTGGCCCGCAACAACCGGCTGTTCTTGCCGCATCGGCCCCGTCCGTGGCGCGCGCGCAAAAAAAGCCGCCTTGCGGCGGCCAAACAGGAGACTACAAACCGGTATCGTCGCCGGCCGCCCGTATGGACGACGGCCGCGCCGAAGTTCAGCCGGCGGAGAACAGGTCCAGCAAATCACCCTCGCTGCGCAGCACGCGCGTTCCGGCCGGCCGCGATGCCGGCGCGGACGGCGGCAACGGCAGGTCGAACAGGCTGTTCGCGGTGCCGGCCGCCACGGTCTCCAGCAGGACCAGGTAATGTTGCGCCAGGCGGGCGATGGTGCCCGCCTCGAACAAGCCGGTGCGGTAGGATACGTGGACCGAAATCGCCTCGCCCTGCTCCTGCAGGCTGAACGCCAGGTCGGCCTTGGCGCTGACCACGTGCGGTGCGATCTGGTTGATCTCGACGCCGTCCAGCGACAGGTCGCCGGCCGGCATGCTGTGGAAGGCATACATCACCTGGAACAGGGGATCATGCGCCAAGCTGCGCTTGGGGTTGGCGATGTCCACCAGATGGTCGACCGGTACGTCAGCGTGGTCGAAGGCGCCCAGCATGCCCTCCCTGACCTGGGCCAGCAGGCTGCCGAAACCGGCCTCGCCATCGATGCGGGTGCGGACCGGCAGCGTGTTGACGAACATGCCGATCACGCCTTCCAGTTCGGGACGCAGGCGGTTGGCCGAGGCCACGCCCACCACCAGGTCGTCCTGGTCGCTGTATTGCCACAGCTGCACCTTGAGCACGGCCAGCATCAGCATCGGCAGCGTCACGTTGCAGGCCGAGGCCAGCCGGCGCAGCGCCGTGGCCAGCGGCGCTTCCACCGTGTATCCCAGCATGGCGCCACGGTTGTCCTGCAGCGGCGGACGCTCGCGGTCCAGCGGCAGGGCCAGCAGCTGCGGGGCCCGGTCCAGCGCGCCGCGCCAGTAATCGACCTGGCGCCGGTAGGCCGGCGTATCCATGCAGCGGCGCTGCCAGTGGGCGTAGTCGTAATACTGCAGCGCCACCGGCGGCAGCGGCGCACGCGCCGCATACAGCGCCGTCAGCTCCCGCATCAGGATGCCGATCGACCAGCCGTCGAACACGGCGTGATGCACGTTCAGCAGCAGCACATGGCGCTCCGGCGCCGTGCGCAGCAGGCCGGCGCGCAGCAGCGGACCGTGTTCCAGGTCGAACGGCGTGGCGGCATTGGCCGCCACTCTGGCCGCGACCTGGTCCGCGCCGACGTCCTCCACCGCGATGGACAGCCGCAATCCGCCAAGCTCGACCCGGCGCGCCTCATGCTCGTCCCGTGGCAGCGGGAAGCGCGAACGCAGCACCTGGTGCCGTTCCAGCACCGTGTTCAGGGCCCGCTCCAGGGCGCCGTGATCGAGCGCCCCGCGCAGATGAAAGGCGAACGGCATGTTGTACCCGATGTCATCGCCGCGCGTGAACTGGTTGATGTACAGCAGCCCCTCCTGCGCCAGCGACGGGCAAGGCGCCAGGCCGGTCGCTGCTGCCAACGCCGGTAGCGCCGCGTCGCCGCCCTGTCCGGCCGCGCGCTCCACCAGCAGCGCCAGCTGGCGCACGGTGGGATGGGCGAACACGTCGCGGATCTGCAACCCGGCGTCGAAGCGGGCGTTGAGGCGGTTGGCCACCTGCAGCACCAGCAGCGAATGGCCGCCCAGCTCGAAGAAGCTGTCCTGCGCCCCTATCAGTCCGGGCGCCATGCCCAGCACCTCGCCCCAGACGTCTGCCACGGCGCGTTCCGCGTCGTTGGCCGGACGCTCCATGTCGGCAGCCGCTTCGCGCCGCCATTCCGGCGCCGGCAGGGCCTTGCGATCGAGCTTGCCGTTCAGGGTGAGCGGGAAGCGTTCCAGCACCACGTAGCAGCTCGGCACCATGTAGGGCGCCAGGCTGGCGGCGGCAATGCGGCGCAGCCGATCCGGGCGCGGGTCCTCTTTCAGGGCGCCGTCCGCCAGCACCAGGTAGGCGGTCAGGAAGGCGTCGCCGTCCGGCTTGCGGGTCAGCGCCACGGCAGCCTGGTTCACTTCGGGGTGGCCTTCCAGCACCGCCTCGATCTCGCCGCACTCGATGCGGAAGCCGCGCAGCTTGACCTGGAAATCCTGGCGGCCCAGGTATTCCAGCTTGTGCTCGGCATTCCATCGCACCAAGTCGCCGGTGCGGTACAGGCGCGCCCCGCGGTCGAAGGGACTGGCGATGAAGCGCTCGGCGGTCAGCTCGGCGCGGTTCCAATAGCCGCGCGCCAGCCCGGCGCCGCCGATATACAGCTCGCCCACGCCGCCCCACGGCGCCAGGTTGCGGTGTTCATCCAGCACATAGACGCCGGTGTTGGCAATCGGCTTGCCCAGCGCGACCGCGGCTGCGCCAGCCGGTACCCGCTCGATGGTGGACCAGATGGTGGTCTCGGTGGGGCCATACACATTCCACACCGAGCCGACCCGCGACTGCAGCTCCCGGTTGAGCGTTGCCGGCCAGGCCTCGCCGCCGCACAGGGCGGCCAGGCCGGGCGCGCCCTGCCAGCCGCCGTCCAGCAGCAGCCGCCAGGTGGACGGCGTGGCCTGCATCATGGTGATGCGGTGGCGGGCGATCAGTTCCTGCAATTGCTGGCTGTCGCGCGCCGCCTCGGCGCTGGCGATGTGCAGCTGGGCGCCGCGCACCAGCGGCAGGAACAGTTCCAGTCCGGCGATGTCGAAGCTGACCGAAGTGACCGCCAGCAGCCGGTCGCGTCCGCCCATGCCGGGCGACTGCGCCATCGACTGCAGCAGGTTGCACAGGGCGCGGTGCTGGATGCATACGCCCTTCGGGTTGCCGGTCGAGCCCGAGGTGTAGATTACATAGGCCAACTGGTCAGGATGTCCTGCCTCGCCGGCGCGGTTGGCGCCGCTGCACACGGACAGCGCGGCCTGCACGGCCTGGTCGTCCGGGCACACGGTGCGCAGGTCCAACGCTTCCAGCCCGGCCGCCAGGTCGCCTTCGGTCAGCACCACCCGCACCTGGGCGTCGTCCAGCATGTAGGCCAGGCGCGCCTGCGGATAGTCGGGGTCGAGCGGCACGTAGGCGGCGCCGGTCTTGGCGATGGCCAGCATGGCCACCACCATCCGGGCCGAACGCCGCAGGCAGAGCCCGACCAGGGTGTCCGCTTCCACGCCCTGGCGGCGCAGGTATTGCGCGAGCCGGTTGGCGCGGTCGTTGAGCTGGGCGTAGCTGAGCACCGTGTCGCCGTCGCTGACCGCCAGCGCGCTGGGGGTGCGCTCCACCTGGGCCTGGAACAGGCCGTGCAGCGTGGCGTCCGGATAGGCCTGGGCACTGCCGTAGCCTGCCGTGAGCAGGCGCTGGCGCTCCTGCAGCGTCAGCAGCGGCAGCTCGCCGATGCGGGTTTCGCCGTCGGCCACGATGGCGCGCAGCAGCACCTCGAAGTTGGCGGCCATGCGCGCCACCGTGGCCTGCTTGAACAGGTCCACGCTGTACTGCCATTCGATCTCCAGGCCGGCGTCCGATTCGCCCATGGCCAGCTCCAGGTCATACTTGACGGCCCGCTCCGGGGCCGCCAGCGGAGTCACCCGCAGGCCATCCATGTCGATCGCGTGGCGTTCGTTGTTGTGCAGGGTTAGCAGGATCTGGAACAGCGGGCTGTGGCTCAGGCTGCGCTCGGGCTGCAGCCGCTCCACCAGCATTTCGAACGGCACCGACTGATGCTCGTAGGCCGCCAGCACCATTTGCTTGTTGCGCTCCAGCAGATCGCGGAAGCGCGGATTGCCGGACAGGTCGCAGCGCAGCACCAGGTTGTTGACGAACAGGCCGATCAGCGGCGCGGCGGCGGCATGGGCGCGGCCCGCAATCGGGGTGCCGCACACGATATCGGTCTGGTTGCTGTAGCGGCCCAGCAGGATGGAGAACGCCGTGTGCATGAACATGAACAGCGTGACCTGCTCGCGCCGGCAATAGCGCTTGATCTGCTCCAGCAGGGCGGCGTCCGCCACTTGGCCATGCGCTGCGCCGCGGAAGCGCTGGGCGGCGGGACGAGGCTGGTCCAGCGGCAGGCTGTGGGCCACGGGCAGGCCGGCCAGCTGGGCCGACCAGTAGGCCAGTGCGCGCTCCAGGCGCTCGCCCTGCAGCTGGCTGCGCTGCCACTGGGAATAATCGGCGTATTGCACCTCGAGCGGCGCCAGCGCCGGCTGGCGGCCGGCGCGCAGCGCGTTGTACAAAGTGTTCAGCTCGCGCAGCAAGATGCCCAGCGACCAGCCGTCTGCCGCGATGTGGTGGCGGGTCAGCAGCAGGTGATGGCGCTGTTGGTCCAGGCGGCACAGCTGGGCGCGCAGCATGACGTCGCGGCCCAGGTCGAAGGGCGCGGCCGCTTCGCCTGCACACAGGCGCGCCAGCGCCTGGCGCCGGGCGTCGCCGTCCAGCCCGCGCAGGTCGTGCTCGGTATAGGCCACGGCGGCGTGCGCATGGATGCGCTGCAGCGGCTGGCCATCGGCACCGGCTTCAATGGTCGTGCGCAGCACTTCGTGGCGGTCGACGATGGCCTGCAGCGCCTGGCGCAGGGCCGAGGTATCGAGCTCGCCCTCCAGTTCCAGCGGCAGCGGCAGGTTGTATTCGGCGCTGCCGGCTCCCAGCCGGTCGATGAACCACATGCGCTGTTGGGCGTAGGAGGCCGGCAGCGGCGCGGCTCGCCCGCATGGCGGGATGGCCGCCCCGGCGCCGTCCCGGGCGCTGTCAGCCACCCGGGCGCACAGCCCGGCGATGGTGGGATGCTCGAACAGCGCGCGCAGCGGCAAGGCCACCCCCAGCCGTTCGCCGATCAGGTTGGCCAGGCGCGTGGCCAGCAGCGAGTGCCCACCCAGGGCGAAGAAGTTGTCGTTCACCCCGATCTGTTCGCGTTGCAGCACCGACTCCCACAGCGCGGCCATGGCGCTCTCCTGCGCAGTGGCGGGCGCCACGTAGGCAGCGCCGCCCTCCTCCAGTTCCGGCGCCGGCAGCACCTTGCGGTTGACCTTGCCGTTCGGGGTCAGCGGCAGCGCGTCCAGGAACACGTAGGCGGCAGGCTGCATGTAATCGGGCAGCCGGGCGGCCAGGAACTGGCGCAGCGCGGCGGACTTGGGCGCCTCGCCATGGCTGACGATGTAGGCCGCCAGGCATTTTTCGCGGCCGCCATCGGCACGCGCGACCACCACGGCTTCCTGCACCGCCGGATGCTGGCCCAGCAGCGATTCGATGTGGCCCAGTTCGATGCGGAAGCCGCGCAGCTTGACCTGGGTGTCGGCCCGCCCCAGGCATTCGACCATGCCGTTGGGCAGGTAGCGGCCCAGATCGCCGGTGCGGTACAGCCGGTCGTGGACTCCGGCGCCATAGGGGTTGGGCAGGAAGCGCTGCGCGGTCAGCTCCGGGTCGCCCCTGTAGCCGCGCGCCATGTGGGCGCTGCGCATGTAAACCTCGCCGTGCTCGCCGATGCCGGCCTGGCGTCCGGCCGGGTTCAGCACCAGTAGCTGCACGCCCGGGATGCCGCGGCCCAGCGGTATCACTTCGCGCAGGGCCTGGGCCGGCGTCTCGCGGCTCACTTCATAGTAGCTGACCGAGCGCTGGGTCTCGGTCGAGCCGTAGTAGTTCACCACGCGCATGGCCGGCGCCAGCGCCCGCAGGCGCTGCACGTCGCGCCTGGTCAGCACATCGCCGACCAGGAACACATAGCGCAGGTCGGGCAGCACCAGCTCCGGCGGGGCTTCGCTCAGCACCTGCGCCATGGCCGGCGTGAGGTGGGCCACGGTGACGCGTTCGCGCGCCATCCAGCGCGCCAGGCGCTGCGGCGTGATCAGCTCGGGATCGGGGATGTGCAGGGTGGCGCCCAGGCACAGCGTGGTGAAGATGTCGCGCTGCAGCGGATCGTGCGCCAGGCCGGACAGCATGGAATAGCGGTCCTCCCGGCCCAGGCCGAAGTAGCCGCCCAGCCATGGGATGAAGTGGCTCAGCGGGCCGTGGCGGCCTTCGACCGCCTTGGGCTTGCCGGTCGAGCCGGACGTGAAGGCAATCAGCGCCAGGTCATCCTGGTCCACCGGCACCGGCTGTGCGCGCCAGCCCGCGTACTGTTCCAGCTCCGCCTGTCCGGCGCCGCCCAGGTCCAGCCGGACCGGTATGGCGGCCAGCAGCGCGGCCTTGCCGGCCTCGATGGGGTCCGGCTCGACATTGATGAAGGCGCGCGGGCCGCCCGCTTCCAGGCAGGCTTCCAGGTGTGCGCACGGGTACACCGGGTCCAGCATCATGAAGGCGGCGCCAGCCTTGAGCGTGCCCAGCACGGCGGCCGCCACCATGGCGTTGCGGGCGGCGTGGATGGCCACGATGTCGCCGCGCACCACGCCATGCGCCTGCAGGTGGCAGGCGATGCGCTCGCTCTGCTCGTGCAGCTCGGCATAGGTCCAGCTGCGCTCGTGCGACACGATGGCCATGGCGTCCGGCCGGGCCGCCTGGCAGTCGACGAACATCTCGTGCACGGCGCCGGCCCAGCCGGTGGCCAGGACGGCGGCGGGATCGGGCAGCACGGCGCGCGCTTCCGGCGTCAGCAGCTGGTAGCTGTCGATGCAGTCGTCCGGCGCGGCCGCGGCCTGCTCCAGCAGCAAGGCATACTGGCGCAGCAGTTCGCGCATGCGCTCGGCGTCGAACAGGCCGCGGTTGTAGACCAGGTGCAGGTCCAGGCCGGCCGCCGTATCCTGGGCGTACAGCGTCAATTCGAACTTGGCGTCGAACTGCATGCTGCCCGCGTCATCGGCGCCCAGCTCCTCGCAGCGCAGGCTGTCCAGCATTGGCGCTGCCGACGGCAGGTTCAGCATGTTGAAGAATACCTGGAACAGCGGGTTGCGGCTCAGGTCCCGCTGCAGCGGCAGGGCGTCGACGATGCGCTCGAACGGCACGTCGCTGTTTTCATAGGCCTCCAGCACGCACTGGCGGGTACGCTCGAGCAACTGGCGGAAGCTGGGCCGCCCGCTGGTATCGGTGCGCAGCACCAGGGTGTTGAGGAACAGGCCGACCAGCCCTTCCAGCTCCTTGCGGTCGCGGTTCACTGCCGGGGTGCCGACCAGCACGTCGCTCTCGCCGCTGTAGCGCGACATCAGCAACGAGAAGGCCGACACCAGCGTCATGAACAGGCTGGCGCCGCTGTCCAGGCTCAACGCACGCAGGCGGCGCGCCAGTTCGGGCGCCACCAGCATATGCTCGGCCGCGCCTTCGAAGCGCTGGATGGCGGGACGGGGGCGGTCGGTCGGCAGGTTGAGCAGTTCGGGAGCCTGGTCCAGCTTGCGGACCCAGAACGCCAGCTGGCGTTCCAGTGCGGCCTGCTGCTGCGCACTGCGCTGCCAGCAGGCGTAGTCGGCATATTGCAGCGGCAGCGGCGCCAGATCGGGTGTGCGGCCACAGGCCATGGCGTCGTACAGGGTCAGCCACTCGTCCAGCATCAGGCCCATGGACCAGCCATCGCACACGATGTGGTGCACGGTCAGCACCAGCACCGACTCCTCGGGCGCCAGCCGCACCAGCTCCGTTTTCAGCAAAGGGCCATCGGCGAGGTTGAACACGAAACCGGCGTTGGCCTGCAGGCGCGCGCAGACCTCGCCCGGTTGCGCCTCGGTCACGGCCAGCGGGACATCCAGGGTGTCCGCGATGCGCAGGCAGGCCTCTCCGCTGTCGCCGGTGACGAAATTGGTGCGCAGGATTTCATGGCGCTGCGCCAGTTGCAGCAGGCTGGCCGAGAGCAGGCTGTCATCCACCTTGCCCAGCAGGCGCAGTGCTGCCACCACATTGTAGGTGGCGCTGGGTCCCTCCAGCGCCTGCAGGAACCACAGGCGCTCCTGCGCATGCGACAGCGGCAGGCGCTGTTGTCGGCTGGCCGCGACGATGGAGCCTTCGCGCACGGCCGGCCCGGGTGCAGGCAAGGTGAGCGCCAGTTCGGCAAGGGTGGGGGCTTCGAACAGGGCACGCAGTCCCATGGTGATGCCCAGTTCGGCGCGCACCCGGCTGGCCAGCTGGATCGCCAGCAGCGAATGGCCGCCCAGGGCGAAGAAATTGTCGTGGCGGCCGACCGGGTTGGTGGCTTTCAGCAGTTCGGCCCAGATCGCGGCCAGCCGGATCTCGATTTCGCCTTCGGGCGCCTGGTAGGGTACGTGCGCGGCCTGCGCTTGCGGCTCCGGCAGCGCCTTGCGATCGAGCTTGCCGTTGGCCGACAGCGGCAGGCTGTCCAGCCTGACGTAGATGGCCGGGACCATGAATTCCGGCAGGCTGGCGCCCAGGTGGGCGCGCAGCGATTCGGCGGCCAGTTCGCCGCTGGCCACGTAATAGGCCACCAGCCGCGTGCCCAGTTCGTCCTGGCGCGCCGTGACCACCGCCTCGGCCACGCCGGCATGCTCCAGCAGGCGCGATTCGATCTCGCCCAGCTCGATGCGCAGGCCGTTGACCTTCACCTGGAAGTCGTTGCGGCCCAGGTATTCGATGGCGCCGTCCGGCAGGTGGCGCGCCAGGTCGCCGGTCCTGTACATGCGCCCGCCGGCCACGAAGGGATCGGCGACGAAGCGCTCGGCCGTCAGTTCGGGACGGTTCAGGTAGCCGCGCGCCACCCCCACCCCCGCGATATGCAGTTCGCCCGCCACCCCGGCCGGCACCGGTTCGCCATGCGCGTCCAGGATGTACATGCGCACATTGGCGATCGGATGGCCGATCGGCACGATGCCGGGATGGGCATCGCCGCAACGCCAGTGGGTGGCCTCGATGGCCGCCTCGGTCGGCCCGTACAGGTTGTGCAGCTCCACCTGCGGCATGCGCTCGCGCACCCGCTGCTGCAGCGCGTACGGCAGCGCCTCGCCGCTGCACATCACGCGCCGCAGCGAACTGGTGTCGCTTCCCTCCTGGCCCAGGAACACCTGCAGCATCGAAGGCACGAAGTGGATGGTGGTGATGCCGGCCTGCGCGATCAGGCGCGCCAGGTAATGCGGATCGCGGTGCCCGCCCGGACGCGCCATCACCAGCTGCGCGCCGCAGGACAGGGGCCAGAAGAATTCCCACACCGAGACATCGAAGCTGTACGGGGTTTTCTGCAGCACGCGCTCGCCGGCCGCCATGCCGTAATGGGCCTGGCCCCACAGCAGGCGGTTGACCACGCCCGCATGCTCGTTCATCACGCCCTTGGGCAGGCCGGTCGAGCCGGAAGTGTAGATCACATAGGCCAGGTTGGCGGGCGTGGCCGCGGCGGCCGGGTTGGCGCCGGGCTGCGACGCCCACGGCGCCGGGTCGGACAGGTCCAGCACGGGCAGCGCCGGGGCCGCGTCCTGCAACGCGGCGCGCCAGGCGCCACCCACGCCGGTCTCGGTCAGCAGGGCCACCGGCGCGCTGTCGCGCAGCATGTGGGCCAGGCGCTCCTGCGGATAATCGGGATCGAGCGGTACGTAGGCGCCGCCGGACTTGAGCACGGCCAGCAGCGCCGTGACCATGCTGGCGCCGCGCTCCAGGCACAGCGCCACGCGCTGGTCGGGCCGCACGCCCAGGCTGCGCAGGTGATGGGCCAGGCGGTTGGCGCGGGCATTCAGTTCGGCGTAGCTCAGGGTCTGGCCTTCCACCAGCAGCGCCGGGGCGTCCGGAGTGCGGGCCACCTGGGCCTCGAACAGCGCATGGATGCAGGCCTGGCCGATGGCGGCGGGCGCGGTGGCGGGGGCGTTGAAGCCGTCGATGATGGCGCTGCGCTCGGCCGCCTGCAGCAGCGGCAGGCGGTCCACCGGCTGGCCGGCGTCGGCCACCATGGCTTCGAGCAGCGTGCGCCAGTAGCCCAGGTAGCGCGCCACGGTCGCCGCGTCGAACAGGGCGGTGGCGTATTCCACGCCGCCTTCGATGCGGCCGTCCTGCTCGTGCAGGCCAAGGCTGATATCGAACTTGGCGGTGCCGCCATGCGGCAGCTCCATGCTACGGGTGGCCAGCCCTTCGAGCACGGGCGCCGCCTGGGCTGCGCCCTGCCACACGAACATGGCCTGGAACAGCGGGCTGTGGGCCAGGCTGCGCACCGGGCGCACCTGTTCCACCACCTGCTCGAACGGAATGTCCACGTTCTGCTGCGCAGCCAGGGTGTGCTGCCTGACCCGCTCCAGCAGCGTGGCCACGCTGGGCGAGCCGCCCAGGTCGATGCGCAGCGCCAGCGTGTTGACGAAGAAGCCAATCATGTTTTCCAGCTCGCTGCGCGCCCGGTTGGCGTGCGGCGTGCCGATCACCACCTCCTGCTGGCCGGACAGGCGCGACAGCAGCGCCGCCCAGCTGGCCAGCAGGGTCATGAACAGCGTGGTGCCGTGGCGCTGCGACAGCGTCCTGAGCGAGGCGCTCAGCTCCGCGTCCAGCGCATACGGCAGATAGGCGCCCGCGTAATCCTGCCTGGCCGGACGCTGGCGGTCGGCCGGCAGCTCCAGCAGCGCCGGCGCGCCGGCCAGGGTGCGTTTCCAGTACTCGCCCTGGGCCGCGATCGGCTCGCTCAGGGCGCCGCGCTGCCAGGCGGCGTAGTCGGCGTACTGCACCGCCAGCGCCGGCAGGGGATCGCCGGCGCCGGCGCGGAAGGCGCTGTACAGGACGCCCAGCTCGCGCACCAGCACGCCCATGGACCAGCCGTCGGAAACGATGTGGTGCTGGGTCAGCAGCAGCACATGCCGCTGCGCCGCCAGCCGCACCAGGCGGGCGCGCACCAGCGGGCCGGCCCGCAGGTCGAACGGCGCGCGCGCCTCCAGCGCCATCAGGTGCTCCAGGGCGGCCTGCGGATCCGCATGCACGCCCAGGTCGTGCTCCAGCAACGCGCAGCCGGCATCCGGCGCGCCGATGCACTGGCGCGGCTGGCCCCCGGCCTCGACGAAGGTGGTGCGCAGCGCCTCGTGGCGGGCCACGATGCGGTCCAGTGCACGCACCAGCGCTTCGCGGTCCAGCGCCCCTTCCAGCTGCAGCGCATAGGGCATATGGTAGGCCTCGCTGCCGCCTTCCATTTGCGTCAGGAACCACAGCCGCTGCTGGGCGTATGAAAGCTGCTCGCGCTGTTCCCCCATCGCCGCCACCAGCGGCTGCAATACGGCGTCCTGCCTGCCCTTGCCGGCGGCGGCCAGGCTGCGTGCAAGATCGCTCAGCACGGGCCGGGCAAAAATGGCGCCCAGCGATATCTCCAGATCAAGACGCTGGCGCAGGCGCGAAAGCAGTTGCACCGCCAGCAGCGAATGGCCGCCCAGGGCGAAGAAGTTGTCATGGCGGCTGATGGGGCCAGTTTTCAGCAATTCTTCCCAGATCCCGGCCAGCGCGGTTTCCAGGCCTTCCTGCGGCGCTTCGTAGCGGTCGTCGCGGCCGTGCAGGTCCGGCTCCGGCAGCGCCTTGCGATCGAGCTTGCCGTTGGCCGACAGCGGCAGGGCGTCCAGCCTGACGTAGATGGCCGGGACCATGAATTCCGGCAGGCTGGCGCCCAGGTGGGCGCGCAGCGATTCGGCGGCCAGTTCGCCGCCGGCCACGTAATAGGCCACCAGCCGCGTGCCCAGTTCGTCCTGGCGCGCCGTGACCACCACCTCGGCCACGCCGGCATGCTCCAGCAGGCGCGATTCGATCTCGCCCAGCTCGATGCGCAGGCCGTTGACCTTCACCTGGAAGTCGTTACGGCCCAGGTATTCGATGGCGCCGTCCGGCAGGTGGCGCGCCAGGTCGCCGGTCCTGTACATGCGCCCGCCGGCCACGAAGGGATCGGCGACGAAGCGCTCGGCCGTCAGTTCGGGACGGTTCAGGTAGCCGCGCGCCACCCCCACCCCCGCGATATGCAGTTCGCCCGCCACCCCGGCCGGCACCGGTTCGCCATGCGCGTCCAGGATGTACATGCGCACATTGGCGATCGGATGGCCGATCGGCACGATGCCGGGATGGGCATCGCCGCAACGCCAGTGGGTGGCCTCGATGGCCGCCTCGGTCGGCCCGTACAGGTTGTGCAGCTCCACCTGCGGCATGCGCTCGCGCACCCGCTGCTGCAGCGCGTACGGCAGCGCCTCGCCGCTGCACATCACGCGCCGCAGCGAACTGGTGTCGCTTCCCTCCTGGCCCAGGAACACCTGCAGCATCGAAGGCACGAAGTGGATGGTGGTGATGCCGGCCTGCGCGATCAGGCGCGCCAGGTAATGCGGATCGCGGTGCCCGCCCGGACGCGCCATCACCAGCTGCGCGCCGCAGGACAGGGGCCAGAAGAATTCCCACACCGAGACATCGAAGCTGTACGGGGTTTTCTGCAGCACGCGCTCGCCGGCCGCCATGCCGTAATGGGCCTGGCCCCACAGCAGGCGGTTGACCACGCCCGCATGCTCGTTCATCACGCCCTTGGGCAGGCCGGTCGAGCCGGAAGTGTAGATCACATAGGCCAGGTTGGCGGGCGTGGCCGCGGCGGCCGGGTTGGCGCCGGGCTGCGACGCCCACGGCGCCGGGTCGGACAGGTCCAGCACGGGCAGCGCCGGGGCCGCGTCCTGCAACGCGGCGCGCCAGGCGCCACCCACGCCGGTCTCGGTCAGCAGGGCCACCGGCGCGCTGTCGCGCAGCATGTGGGCCAGGCGCTCCTGCGGATAATCGGGATCGAGCGGTACGTAGGCGCCGCCGGACTTGAGCACGGCCAGCAGCGCCGTGACCATGCTGGCGCCGCGCTCCAGGCACAGCGCCACGCGCTGGTCGGGCCGCACGCCCAGGCTGCGCAGGTGATGGGCCAGGCGGTTGGCGCGGGCATTCAGTTCGGCGTAGCTCAGGGTCTGGCCTTCCACCAGCAGCGCCGGGGCGTCCGGAGTGCGGGCCACCTGGGCCTCGAACAGCGCATGGATGCAGGCCTGGCCGATGGCGGCGGGCGCGGTGGCGGGGGCGTTGAAGCCGTCGATGATGGCGCTGCGCTCGGCCGCCTGCAGCAGCGGCAGGCGGTCCACCGGCTGGCCGGCGTCGGCCACCATGGCTTCGAGCAGCGTGCGCCAGTAGCCCAGGTAGCGCGCCACGGTCGCCGCGTCGAACAGGGCGGTGGCGTATTCCACGCCGCCTTCGATGCGGCCGTCCTGCTCGTGCAGGCCAAGGCTGATATCGAACTTGGCGGTGCCGCCATGCGGCAGCTCCATGCTACGGGTGGCCAGCCCTTCGAGCACGGGCGCCGCCTGGGCTGCGCCCTGCCACACGAACATGGCCTGGAACAGCGGGCTGTGGGCCAGGCTGCGCACCGGGCGCACCTGTTCCACCACCTGCTCGAACGGAATGTCCACGTTCTGCTGCGCAGCCAGGGTGTGCTGCCTGACCCGCTCCAGCAGCGTGGCCACGCTGGGCGAGCCGCCCAGGTCGATGCGCAGCGCCAGCGTGTTGACGAAGAAGCCAATCATGTTTTCCAGCTCGCTGCGCGCCCGGTTGGCGTGCGGCGTGCCGATCACCACCTCCTGCTGGCCGGACAGGCGCGACAGCAGCGCCGCCCAGCTGGCCAGCAGGGTCATGAACAGCGTGGTGCCGTGGCGCTGCGACAGCGTCCTGAGCGAGGCGCTCAGCTCCGCGTCCAGCGCATACGGCAGATAGGCGCCCGCGTAATCCTGCCTGGCCGGACGCTGGCGGTCGGCCGGCAGCTCCAGCAGCGCCGGCGCGCCGGCCAGGGTGCGTTTCCAGTACTCGCCCTGGGCCGCGATCGGCTCGCTCAGGGCGCCGCGCTGCCAGGCGGCGTAGTCGGCGTACTGCACCGCCAGCGCCGGCAGGGGATCGCCGGCGCCGGCGCGGAAGGCGCTGTACAGGACGCCCAGCTCGCGCACCAGCACGCCCATGGACCAGCCGTCGGAAACGATGTGGTGCTGGGTCAGCAGCAGCACATGCCGCTGCGCCGCCAGCCGCACCAGGCGGGCGCGCACCAGCGGGCCGGCCCGCAGGTCGAACGGCGCGCGCGCCTCCAGCGCCATCAGGTGCTCCAGGGCGGCCTGCGGATCAGCATGCGCGCCCAGGTCGTGCTCCAGCAGCGCGCAGCCGGCGTCCGGCGCGCCGATGCACTGGCGCGGCTGCCCCCCGGCCTCGACGAAGGTGGTGCGCAGCGCCTCGTGGCGGGCCACGATGCGGTCCAGTGCACGCACCAGCGCTTCGCGGTCCAGCGCCCCTTCCAGCTGCAGTGCATAAGGAATATGGTAGGCCTCGCTGCCGCCGTCGATCTGGGCCAGGAACCACAGCCGCTGCTGGGCGAAAGACAGGGCCAGGCGGTCCTCGCCGCCGGCGGGCTGTATCACCTGCACGGCGTCCGCGCCGGCCGCGCCCAGCTCCCGCGCCAGGTCGCTGAGCACCGGGTGCGCGAATACGGCGCCGACGGAGATCTCCAGGCCAAGCTGGTGGCGCAGGCGCGACATCATCTGTACCGCCAGCAGGGAGTGGCCGCCGAGGGCGAAGAAATTATCATGGCGGCTGACCGGGCCGGTCTTCAGCAGCCCGGACCAGATTTCCGCAAGGACGGTTTCCAGGCCACCCCGGGGGGCTTCGTAATGTCCGTCCGCAGCCTGCAGCTCAGGCTCTGGCAACGCCTTGCGATCCAGCTTGCCGTTGGTGGTCAGCGGCAGGCTGTCCAGCCTGACGTAGATGGCCGGGACCATGAACTCGGGCAGCGACGCCGCCAGATGCAGGCGCAGCGACTCCGCCGTCACCGCATCCCGGCCCGGGGCGCGGGCCGGCACGTAGTAGGCCACCAGGTTGGTGCCGGCGCCGGTGTCGCGCGCCAGCACCGCCGCCTCGGCCAGGTCCGGGTGGGCCGTGAGGCGCGATTCGATCTCGCCCAACTCGATGCGGAAGCCGCGCAGTTTCACCTGGAAGTCGTTGCGGCCCATGAATTCGATGTTGCCGTCGGGGTGGAAGCGCGCCAAATCGCCGGTCTTGTACATCCGGGCGCCGGGAACGAAAGGATCCTCGATGAAACGCTCGGCCGTCAGCTCCGGACGCTTCAGGTAGCCGCGCGACACGCCATGGCCGCCAATATGCAGTTCGCCGGCCACGCCGACCGGGACCGGTTGCAGGTGTCGGTCGAGGATATACACCCGGGTATTGCCGATCGGACGTCCTATGGGCGCGTTGCGCGGCAGCGCACGAATGTGGCTGTAGGTGGTGGACAGCACCGTGGTCTCGGTGGGACCGTAAGCGTTGATGATAGCCAGGCCGGGCCGCAGGTCCATCAGCCGCCGCAGTTCCGACTCATGCAGCGGCTCGACGCCGACCATGACCTGCTTGAGCGAGAGCGCGGCGACGCATTGCTCCGGTGCTTCGGCCAGGCTGCGGATCAGGAACGGGGGAAGGTAGCCCAGGGTGATGCGGTTGTCCACCAGCCACGCCAGCAGCAGTTCCGCGTCCACCCTCACCTGCTCGGGCACCAGCGTCAGGCAGGCGCCGTATGCGAACGGCACGAACACCTCGAACACCGAGGCATCGAAGCCGAAACTGCCCCAGCACGACGCATAATCGGGCGCCTCGCCGGCCGCCAGCGGGTAGCGCGTGGTCCAGTCCAGGATCAGGTTGCACAGGTTGTCGTGGCCGACCATCACGCCCTTGGGCACACCGGTGGAGCCGGAGGTGTAGATCAGGTAGGCCATGTTGCTCGATGCCAGTCCCAGTTCGGCCGGCGCCAGGTTGGCGTCCGGACAGCGCTCCCAGGGTCCCGGCCCGGCCGCCAGGTCGACCAGGTGCATGCCGCCAGCCACGGCGGCGGCACTCCAGGCGCCCGCCAGGCCGGCATCGGTCAGCAGCGCGACGGCTTCGCTGTCGGCCAGGGTGGCGGCCAGGCGCTCGGCCGGATAGGCCGGGTCCATCGGCACATAGGCCCCGCCGGCCTTGAGCACCGCCAGGATGGCCAGCACCACCTCCGGGCCGCGCTCCAGGCAGATCGCCACGCGCCGATCCGGCCCCACGCCCAGTCCGCGCAGATAATGCGCCAGGCGGTTGGCGCGCGCATTCAGGCCGGCATAGGTAAGCAGCGTGGAGCCGTGCTTGAGGGCCGGCGCATCCGGCTGGCGCGCCGCGTGGGCTTCGAACAGCTCATGTATGCACAGGCCGCGCGGGAAATCGACCGCGGTGTCGTTCCAGACATGAGTCAGCTCGTGGCGCTGGGCTGCGTCCAGCAACGGCAGGCGTCCGACCGGCGCCGGCTGGCCGGCCGCCATGGCCTCCAGCAAAACGCGCCAGTGGCCCAGGTAGCGCTCGACCGTGGCCGCGTCGAACAGGGCGCTGGCATATTCCAGGGTGCCGGTGATGCGGCCATCACGCTCCTCCAGCGACAGGCTGAGGTCGAACTTGGCGGTGGTGGCCGGCGATGGCGGCAGGGCTACGCTGGCCAGGCCGGGCATGGCCAGCAGCTCCTGCGGCGTGTTTTGCCAGGCAAACGCCACCTGGAACAAGGGGCTGTGCGCCAGGCTGCGCGCCGGCCGCACCTGCTCCACCACCTGCTCGAACGGAATGTCGACGTTCTGCTGGGCCGCCAGCGTGCTGGCCTTCACCTGCTCCAGCAGCTCGGCCACCGTGGGCGCGGCCGCCAGGTCGACCCGCAGTGCCAGCATGTTGACGAAGAACCCTATCATGCCTTCCAGCTCGCTGCGTGAGCGGTTGGCGTGGGGCGTGCCGATCACCACTTCATCCTGGCCGGACAGGCGCGACAGCAGCGCTGCCCAGCTGGCCAGCAGGGTCACGAACAGGGTGGCGCCGTGGCGCTGAGACAGCGCCTTGAGCGACGCCGTCAGCCCGGCGTCCAGCACGCAGGGAAGCGAGCCGCCAGCATAATCCTGGCGCGCCGGGCGCACGCGGTCGGACGGCAATTCCAGCAGCGCGGGCGCGCCGGACAGGGTGCGTTTCCAGTACTCGCCCTGGGCCTCGACCTGCGTGCGCAACGCGCTGCGCTGCCAGGCGGCGTAATCGGCATATTGGACCGGCAATGCTGGCAGCGGATCGTCGTGGCCCTCCAGCAGGGCGGCGTACAGGGTACCCAGTTCGCGCACCAGCACGCCCATCGACCAGCCGTCGGCCACGATATGGTGCAGCGTGACCAGCAGCACATGCTGCTGTGCGCCCAGTCGTACCAGGCGGGCGCGCAGCAGCGGGCCGGTGCCGAGGTCGAACGGGGCTCCGGCCTCCACGGCCGCCAGGCGCTGCAGTTCGGCCTCGGCGTGCGGATGGCTTTCCAGGTCGTGCCGCTCCAGAGGGCACCCCACCTGCGGCGGCAGGATGCGCTGGCGGGGCTGTCCATCGATGGAATCGAAGCCGGTGCGCAGGGCTTCGTGGCGGGCCACGATGCGGTCCAGGGCGCGCCCCAGCAGTTCCGGCTCCAGGCTGCCATCCAGGCGCAGGCCGTACGGAATGTGGTAGGCCGCGCTGGCGCCATCCATCTGGGCCAGGAACCACAGGCGCTGCTGGGCAAACGACGGCATGGCGCGCTCCTGCTCCGTGGCGCGGGCGATCGGCGCCGCAGAGGCCGACCTGCGCTGCAGCTTGGCGGCGCGCGCCGCTTTCAGTAATTGTTCGCGGGCTTCGATATCCAGGCGATTCAGGTCACTAGTCTTCATTTTCGATGTACTTTCAGAACGCGCTGGATGGCGCCAGCATCTTGGGTCTGTGGATGGACAACTACACAGTTGCCATTAGATGCCAGCCCCACAATTTGCAACACTGTCAGGCTTGACAGCGCGCGGCACGGCCCGGAAACGAAAGCGGAAGGATAAAAAAGCGCGGCCACGCGGACGGAGCGCGTGGCCGGGATGGGGGAACGCGGCCGCCATCCAGGCGGCCGGTGCGAGGTTCAGGCGGCAATGGCGGGCGGTCCTCCATCGTACAGGCCGGCCAGCTCGTCCAGGTCGAACTGGGCCAGCTGCGCATCGACGATGCTCTCCGCCAGGGCCGCCAGGTGCGGCGCCGAGAACACCGCCGCCAGTCCCAGCTCGACGCCGAAGACATCGCGTATCCGCGACAGCAGCCTGGCGGCCGACAGCGAATGGCCGCCCAGGCTGAAGAAGTTATCGTAGCGGCCCGGGCGCTCGTAGCTGAGCAGCTTGCACCATAGCTCCGCCAGCGTGGTTTCTGTCTCGCCCTCCGGGGCTTCATACCCGGCCTGCACCGCGTACGCCTGCGCCGGCGGCGACGGCAGGGCGCGCCGATCGAGCTTGCCATTGGGCGTCAGCGGCAGCGCCGGCAGGCATACGTAGGCGGCCGGCAGCATGTAGGCCGGCAGCCGCTCCTGCAGGCCTGCGCGCAGCGCCGCGACCAGTGCCTCGCCGCCACCGGCATCCTCGCGCGCCACCACATACGCAACCAGGCGCTTGTCCCCGCCGGCATCGGCCAGCGCCGCCACCGCAACGTCGCGCACGTCCGGCTGCTCGCGCAGCCTGGCCTCTATCTCGCCCAGTTCCACCCGAAAGCCACGAATTTTCACCTGCGCGTCATTGCGGCCCAGGTAGTCGACCACGCCGTCGGCGCGCCACCGCCCCAGGTCGCCGGTGCGGTACATGCGTTCGCCGGGCGCCGGGTTGTACGGGTCGGGCACGAAGCGCTCGCGGCTCAGCTCCGGAAGGTTCAGGTAGCCGTGCGCCAGGCCGGCGCCGGCCAGGTAGATCTCGCCCACCACGCCGACCGGCACCGGGCGGCGCCCGGCGTCCAGTATATAGACCTGGGTATTGGCGATCGGCCGGCCCAGGGGGATAGGCTCGCGGCCACAGGCCGCGCGGATGTGGTGCGTCAGGGCGAAGGTGGTGGTCTCGGTTGGACCGTAGCCGTTGAGCAGCCTGCCGGGCGGGCTGCGCCGCAGCACACCGGCCACTGCTTCCGGATTGAGCGCATCGCCGCCGATGATGAGGTAGCGCAGCCGGGCGATGCTGTCCGCCATCTCCTCGGCGAACTGGTTGAACAGGCCGACCGTCATCCACAGCACGCTGACGCGGCTCTCGCGCAGGACGGTGCCGAAGCGGCGCGCGTCCAGCAACAGTTCCTGGCTCACCACCACGCAGCAGCCCCCGTTCAACAGCGCGCCCCAGACTTCCATGGTGGCGGCGTCGAACGCCGGATTGGCCGCGAAGGCGATGCGGTCGGCCGGCCCAAAATCGGCGTAGCCGTTGTCGAGCACCAGGCGATTGATGGCCCGGTGCGGCACGACCACGCCCTTGGCCTGTCCGCTCGAGCCGGAGGTGTACATGATGTAGGCGGCCGCCTCGCTGTCCAGCGGCGTCCCCAGGTTGCCGGTATCGAGCCGGTTCAGGGTGGCGGTGTCGATGTCGAGCAGGCCTTTCGCTTCCGGATCGGGGTGGTCGGCGTTGCCGTTGCCGATTACCACGCAGGCGCCCGTGTCCCGCAGGATGAACTGCTTGCGCTCGGCCGGGAAGGCGTTGTCGATGGGGACGTAGACCGCCCCGCATTTCAGCACCGCCAGCTGGGCGGCAATCAGGTCGAGCGAACGCTCCAGCATGATGGCCACCGTCGATCCTATGCGCACACCCTGACTGCGCAGGCAACGCGCCAGCCGGTTGGCCTTGTGATTGAGCTCGGCGTAGCTGGTTGCGCCGCCGGCGTGCAGCACGGCCGGCGCGTCAGGACTGCGCGTGGCCTGCTCCTCGAACAGCTCGTGCACGCAGCGCTGCGGGCGGTAATCGCTGGCGGTCGCATTCCATTCCACCAGGATGCGGTGGCGCTCCTGGGTGGTGAGCAGTTCCAGGTCGCCCACACGCTGCTCCTCGCCGCGCAGCATGGACAGCAGCAGCGTACGCCAGTGCGAGAAATGGCGTTCGGCCGTGGCTTGGTCGTACAGGCAGGGCGCGTAATGCCAGGTGCACTCGAACGAGCCGCCCAGGTCGCACACGCTGAGGGCGACATCGCAGCCGGCCAGGGCGTCGCTCTCGCCGCTCAGGGCAGGTCCCGACACGGCATCGTAGACGAAACCGAACTGCACGCGCGGCAGGTGCAGGCCGCGCGCCGCCGCCGAGGCCAGCCGCACTTGTGTCGAGGTCTGGTCCAGCAGGCGCTGCACGCTGTCGTCCTCGCCCACGCGCAGCACCAGGCGCGCCGGGGCGCGGCCCACGATGCGCGCACCCAGCGTCACCTCGCCCTGGCCGGACAGGCGTGCCAGCACCGCCGCCAGGGCGGCCAGCAGGGTGGTGGACGCCGAGATGCCGCGGCGCCCGCTCAAGGAGCGCACACCGCGCGCCAGCGCCGGCTCCAGGCGGTGCGCGATGGCGGCGCCCAGGCGCACGCCCTCCTGCGGCCGGGCGCGGTCGCAGGGCAGCTCCAGGTGCGGCGTATCGGACTCGCCGTGCATCAGACAAATGGTACTCATCAGAATTCCTCCCCATACATATCGAGATCGGCCTCGTTGAACGAGATCGTGTGCGCGTAATGTTCGCGCGTGGCCTGCAGCTGCAATTCCTCCTTGCATAGCGCCGCTATGCGGTTGATGTGGTCGATGTAGCGCGCCAGCAGGATGGCGGGATCCGGCCCGTCCTCCCCGGCGGCGGCCTGGATGGTGATATGGATGCGGTCACCGCACACCAGGTGCTCGATGGCCTGCGCCTCGCCACGCAGCAGCGGCGCGGCTGGTGGCATGCGCTCGGGGCACGGACCCTGCGCCTGCGCCAGGTCGAAGCGGACGGCATCCTCGCTGTCGCGGCCCGCCGCCAGCGGCGCCGCCTCGCGCTGGCGCCGCTTGACGTGCGCGATCAAGGATTCGAACGCGGCCTCGCCCGGCAGTGCCAGGGTCAACCGCCGCAGCGCCAGGAAGCAGCCCACCGTGGCGCCGTAATCGGTGCCCTGCCCGTCCGCGCGGGCGTCGCAACCCACCACCAGATGTAGCGGCGCGCCGTCCCCCTGCTCCTGACGCAGGCCGGCCAGGGCCGCCAGCAGCAGCTCCGTGGTGCTGGTGCGGTAAGCCTTGTTCAGGGCATCCCCGTCGAAGCCGATCCAGGCCGACGCCAGGCGGGCCGTGCCTCGCCCGAACGGCGGAACGCCATCCTCCGGTGCGAGGGCGCGGGCGCCGTCCGCCGCCGGCACGGAACGCAGCCAGCCGGCGTACGAAGCGCCGCGCCCAAGGTCCGGCCGGACACCGGCTTCGGCGCAGGCCAGCAGCGTTTGGATGTCGGCTTCCAGCTGCAGCCATGACCTGGCATCGCACGCCAGGCGGTGCATGGACACGAGCAGGACCGGCTGGCCGGCCGGCTGCGACAGGCGGAACGCGGCCGAACGGCGCACCACGATGGCGTCGTAGTGCGCGCGCAGCGGATCGCCGTCCGCTTGCGCCGAGGCGGCGGATGGCGGCGGCGAGTCTGCCGCCTCGAAGCGTACGGTGCCGCCTGCCGGCGACATCCGCAGCGCGTCATGGCGCCGGTACAGGGCGGCCGCCATGGCGTCCAGCTCATCCTGCCGCAGCCGGCGCGGCAGCGCAATGGCATGGCTTTGCATCAGTCCGCAGGCATGGCTGCTGCGCTCCAGCAGATAGGCCTGGGCGCCGCTGATGGGCAGCGCGGCGCCGCACCCGCCCTGGCGCGGCGCCAGCACCTGGGTCGACAGCGCGGCAATGGTTTGGTGCTGGAACAGCTCACGCACCGTAAAGGGCAGCCCCTGCTGGCGCGCGCGCGCCACCAGCAGCATGGAGGTGATGGAATCTCCGCCCGAGGCGAAGAAATTGTCTTCCACGCCTATCCGGCCAGCCTTGAGGACGTCCTGCCACAGTTGGCACAGGGCCGCCTCCGTATCGCTACGCGGCGCGACATAGGCGGCTTTGCGCAGCGGCGCGGGGTCCGGCAGGGCGCGACGGTCCACCTTGCCGGTACGGGTCAGGGGCAGCCGCGTGAGCGGCACATACAGTTCCGGCACCATGTAGTCGGGCAGGAACTCCCTGAGCGGTTCGCGGCACGCGTCCGCCCATGACCGCTGGTCCGGTGGCGTTTCTTGCACGACCAGGTAGGCCGCCAGGCGCGTGCCGGATACGGCCACCACGGCCTGTTTCACGCCGGGCAGCCGGCGCAGCTGCGCCTCCACCTCGCCGGCCTCGATGCGCATGCCGCGCAGCTTGATCTGGTG
>NZ_JBKFEH010000026.1:0-71564 GCF_053572355.1 Duganella kummerowiae | reverse complement strand
GATGAAGCTGCCGAATGCGGCCTGGCCTGCCTCGCGATGATTGCAAGCTACCACGGCCACGAGCTGGACATGAATAGTATGCGCCAGCGCTTCCCGCTGTCACTCAAAGGAGCACGCCTGTCCGACCTGGTGGCGGCGGCAGCGACGCTGAAACTCGATACGCGCGCGCTCAAGCTGAATCTGGACCACATCGGCAAGCTCGCCCTGCCGTGCGTGCTGCATTGGGACTTCAACCATTTCGTTGTACTGAAAGCCCTGCGCGGCGATATCGCCGTGCTCCACGATCCGGCGCGCGGCGAACACCGCATGAAGGTGGCCGAATTATCCCGCCACTTCACCGGGGTGGCACTGGAACTGGCACCGGCGGCGGAGTTCAAGCCGGTGCGGGAACGGCGGGTAGTAAAACTGGGACAACTGGTCGGGCACCTGGCCGGCTGGCGTGGCAGTGTTGCCGAAATCCTCCTGCTGGCACTGTTGCTGGAACTGGCGGCCGTGGTCACGCCGCTGTACATGCAGCTGGTGGTCGATCAGGCGCTGGTCGCCATGGACCGCGATCTGGTGACGGTGCTCGCTCTCGGCTTCCTGATGCTGGCGCTGATACAGGCCGGATTCGGCGCGCTGCGTTCGTGGATGGTGCTGTACCTTGGCACGCATGTCAATTTGCAGATGATGAGGAATTTGTTCAGGCACCTGATGGCGCTGCCAATGGCCTATTTCGAGCGCCGCCACCTGGGCGATATCGCATCCCGCTTCGAATCCCTGAACGCGATACAACGTGCGCTGACCGGCAGTTTCCTGGAAGCCGGACTGGATGGCGTGATGGCGCTCACGATGCTCGCCATGATGTTGCTCTATAGCCCCTCCCTGGCGTCGGTGGCAGCCGCCGCGTGCGTGCTGTACGCGTTGCTCCGGCTGTGTCTGTATGGCCCGCTGCAACGGGCGAGCCAGGAGCATATCGAACGCGCGGCACAGCAAAGCAGCCATTTCTTGGAATCCGTGCGCGGCATACAAAGCATCAAGCTGTTCAACCGGGAACTACTGCGCCGCTCAGCCTGGCAAAACATGCTGGTCGCCAGTACCAATGCGGCGGTTCGGGCGCACGCACTGGGATTGCTCCAGCAGGCCGGCAATACCTTGATCTTTGGCGTAGAGAACGTCCTGGCGGTGTGGATGGGGGCCAGGGCGGTCATGGACGGCTCGCTGTCGATCGGCATGCTGTTCGCGTTCATCTCCTATAAAACCGTACTGATACGGCGTGCCAGCGCACTGGTCGACCGCTACGTGGAATTCCGCATGCTCGCGCTGCACCTGGAAAGGGTGGCGGATGTGGCGCTGGCCGAAGCGGAAGACCAGACCCACCATTCTAAGAACCATTCTGTACCGCATGAGCTGAGTATCGAAGTCGACCGTGTCAGCTTTCGCTATGCGGACAACGAGCCGTGGGTGCTGCACAACGTCAGCTTCAAGGTGCAGGCCGGGGAATGCGTGGCCTTGGCCGGCCCGTCTGGGTGCGGCAAGTCCACCATGATCAAACTGCTGCTGGGCCTGCTGCGTCCGACCAGCGGCGAGATACGGATAGGCGGCGTGCCGCTGGAACAACTGGGCTACCGGCGCTATCGAGACATGATCGGCACGGTCATGCAGGACGACCAGCTGTTCGCGGGCAGTATCGGCGACAACATCAGCTTCTTCGCTCCGGGTGCGGACCCAGCCCGCATACAAACATGCGCTGCAATGGCATCAGTCCACGACGACATTGCACGCATGCCCATGGGATAGGCGACGCTGGTGGGTGACATGGGCAATTCCCTCTCGGGCGGCCAGAAGCAGCGCATCCTGCTGGCGCGGGCGCTGTATGCGTCGCCACAACTGCTGGTGCTGGACGAAGCCACCAGCCACCTCGATGTGGAACGGGAATCCGACGTCAATCGCGCCATCGCCCAACTACCGCTAACCCGGGTACTGGTCGCGCATCGGCCTGACTCCATACGCATCGCCCAGCGGGTGGTCATGATCAATCAATGTGCCAACGCTGAAGAAATGAGAGCGGCATAAAACCTGACGTAGCACCGATTGCTTTAGCCCAGCGCCGGGGCAGTACCACGGCGTATCACCCGGTTCCCACTTGGAAGCCGGTAACCAACGACAAGAGGAATGATCATGCAAGAACTCGAAGGAA
This sequence comes from Duganella kummerowiae, assembly GCF_053572355.1. Lineage (NCBI taxonomy): Bacteria > Pseudomonadati > Pseudomonadota > Betaproteobacteria > Burkholderiales > Oxalobacteraceae > Duganella > Duganella kummerowiae. The sequence goes on along the minus strand of NZ_JBKFEH010000026.1, from coordinate 69,385 downwards.
TGGAGCTGGCAGTGGTAGCAGGCGGTATCAGTGCGGCGGACGCCAAAATGCCAATGAAGCGCCCAGCTTACTCGTGGTGAAAGGCTGAAATGACTGTGCGGGTGTTAAAGGTCGAATCATTGACCGGCCCATTACGGTGGCTGCTGCCGCTGCAGTCGTGGTCGCAGGGCCTCAGCTACGGGGCATGCTTGCTCATCGGTGCAGGGCTATTGAAGCTATTTGTTGGCATCGATCAATCGGTGCCCTGGCTGCCCTGTGTACTCGGCGCTGTAGTGGGTTCATCGGGGTTTCTTGCAGCAGTGCTGCCAGCTCGCTGGCGCATCGACACCGATAACTCAGATCTCACAGGGTGGGAGGAGAAGCGCTTGCGCACGCATTTGCAGAAGCAAGGCTACCACCCGAAGCCGCATGCATGCGACCTTTATGTTCCACGTCTGCCGCGGTTGCTGCGCTGGCATGAAAATGCCGTACTGGTGCAAAAATCGGAACAAGGACTGACTGTTACTGGGCCGATCTTCATACTTCGCATCCTGCGCCGGGTGATGTTGCGGGAACTAGGAGCCTAATGACCGCCCCTGGAAATGGCCGGAGTAAGCCTGGCAGTGTCCAAAATATCTAATTTTTTGATAAAGGAGAAAGTGATGGAAAACCTGAATAACGTTGAAATGGAAATAGTGTGCGGTGGTGGCATGGTGTTTCCAGTTTTTCAGTGGGTGATCGGGCCAGATGGCCAAGCACGCTGCGTGGGCGTGCCCCCTGCTCCGGGCAAGGGTTTCGATGTGCCGGGCCCGGTTCACAGCATTTGACCATTCCTGGCGAGCGCCGCAATGATGGACGTCCGCGCACATCATTGTAAGTGCGCATCGGCTTGCCCCTGCGCTGCAGGCTGCGCAGGCCAATAACACCACGCCATGCCTGGCCTATCTACCTACGCGTGGATGGATGGTTTCCTGGCCGTCGCGCACTAGTACAAGCTGCGCCACCTCGCCCTTCTCATTGCGGCGGAACTCATACCGGGTCAGCGACTTGGGCGTGAAAAAGGCATTATCGGCATAAGCCTGTACCGGGTTGAGGGTGCCGCCGGTGCGGCCCACCAGCAAATGGTCGCCCTCGCGCCGCACGGTACGGGTGGCTTGCTCGTCGATGCGGTACACGCCGGCGTAGGCGTCCAGGGTGGCCGTATCGAGCGCGATGGGTTTCAGCTCGGGATAGGGCTTGCCCATGGCGATGGCGGCAGCCTGGTTGGCGATCAGCTCCAGTTCCACCGGGGGCGCATCGCTGTTGCTCAGCAGGGCGACATACACTTTTTCACCCGGCACGCTGACGGCGTGGGTATTAAAACCGTTGATGCCGCCGCCGTGGCTGATGTCCGGCACCCCGCGCAGGGTGCCTATGGCCCAGCCGTAGCCGTAGCGGGTCGATTTACCGTCGGCCAGGATGTAGGGCGTGAGCACGCGGCGCCAGCTGGCCGCCGTCAGCAGCTTGCCGGCGGTGACGGCCGCGTTCCAGCGCGCCAGGTCGTCAACGGTCGACACCAGCGCACCGGCCGCGTAGGGCTGGCTCATGCTGAGCGCTTCGGCCGCCTCCACCTTGCCATGGTTGCGGGTATAGCCGTGGGCGCGCTGCACGATGGGATGGCGTTCGTGGCCTTCATAGGCGGTCTGGTCCATGCCCAGCGGGATGAAGATGCGCTGCGCCAGGAAGTCCGCATAGGACATGCCCGAGACTTTCTCGATGATGGCGCCCAGCAGGAAGTAGCCGGAATTATTGTAGGCGTAGCGCGTGCCGGGTTCGAACTCCAGCGGGTCGTTCTTGAAGCCGTCTATCATCTCGCGCACGCTGTAGTCCCTGGCCATGTTGGGGACGTAGGATGGCTTGCCGGTGAAGCTGGCGATGCCGGAAGTATGGGTCAGCAAATGCTCGATCGTGACCTTGCGGCCCTGGGCCGGGTAATCGGGGAAGAATGTGGTGACCGGGTCGGCCAGCGACAACTTGCCCTGGTCCACCAGCATCATGATGGCCACCGCCGTGAACTGCTTGGTGATGGAACCCAGCCGCAGCGAAGCTTGCGGCGTCATGGCCTGCTGGTGCTCCACATCGGCCAGGCCGTAGGCCTTGCGCAGCAGGGACTGGCCATCGCGGACCACGATCAAGGTGGCGCCCGGCATGTCAGCGGGGAAATAGCTGTTGACCAAGGCATCGATGCGGGCCGCCTCCGCACTCGCGACTGCGGCGGTGGCCGGCGTTTGCGCCAGGGTGTAGGGCAGGGGCGCCAGCAGGCAGACGGCTAGCGCGAGGGGGGACAGTTTGAGCATGGCTTCCTCTCGGTGGACGTTGTGGAAATCACACTATAGGCACGACGCCCGCGCCTGCCACGCGGCAGGCGACCAACTGCGTTTTTCTGGACATACACCGCAAGCAGGGCGGATAAACCCCGGATTTCTGCCGTGCGGCCCTTCCCGCCGCGCGGCCCATGTGTCACACTGCCCGCTTCACTCCAGGCGGTCCCATGTCGTTATTAGTTTCAGGCTACAACCATCTCAAGGCGGGCGAATTCGATGCCGCCGAATCCATGTTCTTCCAGCTGCTGCGCAGCGATCCTGCCGTGTTCGACACCTTGCACCTGATGGGGGTGAGCTGCCGCCACAATGGCAAGCCGCAGCAGGCCATCCGCTATCTGCGCACCGCGTGCGACATCAATCCGGGTAACGCCTCGGCCTGGCTCAACCTGGGCAATGCGCTGCAGGATGTGCGCGAACTCGACTCGGCGGCGCAGTGCTACGCCAACGCGCTGGCGCTGGACGCGGCCATGGCGGCCGCCCACATCAACCTGGGCAATGTGCGCCTGCTGCAGGGCCGCGCCGAAGATGCGCTGGCCGCGTTCCGCCGCGCGCAGGAACTGGCGCCAGAACACGCGGAGGTGCAGCGCGCCATCGAACAGGTCGAAGAGTTGCTGCGCCAGCAGCAGGCCGCCGAATAATTATTTCGCCGGACCAAACAGCGTCTTGTAGGCGCTGGGCTGGGACCGCCAGTACTGCTTGGGCGCGCTAACCTGCGCGCCCAGTTTGGCCGCCGCATGCCAGGGCCAGCGCGGGTCGTACAGCATGGCGCGCGCCAGCGCCACCAGGTCGGCGCTGCCATCGGCCAGGATGGTTTCGGCCTGTTCCGGCTCGGTGACCAGGCCCACGCCTATCACCGGTATCGCCACATGGCGCTTGATCTCCTGCGCGAACGGGATCTGGTAGCCCGGCCCCACGGCGATTTTCTGACGCGGCGACAGGCCGCCGCTGGACACGTGCACATAGGCCGCGCCGCGCTGCTCCAGGGCCCGGGAAAATTCCACGCTTTGCTGCAGGTCCCAGCCGCCCTCGACCCAGTCGGTGGCCGACAGGCGCACGCCGACCGGCTTGTCGGCCGGGAAGGCGGCGCGCACGGCGTCAAACACTTCCAGCGGGAAGCGCAGCCGGTTTTCCAGCGCGCCGCCATATTGGTCGCCGCGCTGGTTGGACAGCGGCGACAGGAACTGGTGCAGCAGGTAACCGTGCGCGGCGTGCAGCTCTACCAACTCCAGCCCCAGGCGCGCGGCGCGGCGGGCGGCAGCGGCGAAATCCTCACGCACGCGTTGCAGGCCGGCATCGTCCAGCGCTACCGGGGGACGCTCACCCTCGCCATAGGCCAGCGCGGATGGCGCCTCGGTCTGCCAGCCGCCGTCCTCAGCCGGCAGCTGCGCGCCGCCGTCCCAGGGCGCGCGGGTGGAGGCCTTGCGGCCCGCGTGCGCCAGCTGCACGCCCAGCGCAATGCCGGAATGGCGGCGCACCGCCTGCAGCACACGCGCCAGCGCCTGCTCGTTCTCATCCGAATACAAGCCCAGGTCGGCCGGCGAGATGCGGGCCTCGGGCGATACCGCCGTGGCTTCCAGTATCAGCAGCCCGGCGCCGGACAGGGCCAGCTGGCCCAGGTGGATCACATGCCAGTCGGTGGCGTTGCCCTGTTGGGCCGAATACTGGCACATGGGCGCGATCACGATGCGGTTGGGCAGTTCCAGCTGCCCCAGCTGGATGGGAGTAAAAAGCTTGCTCACGCGGCCTCCTTGGGTTGCAACGGCCGATTATGGCATGGCTGGCTGTTTCACGTTTCTAGCTGGCGGGCAATAGCCGCACCCCCGTCCACGCCGCCTATGGGTAGCTCAGGCCCCTTTTTGTGCATTTCGTCGCAATTCATTCCAAGGGGGAATGGCGAAATCTATAATTAAGAAATTACCAATCACCGTTCCGGAAATGAAAATATCCCGCAAGCATAGCGCCGCCGCGCTCGCGCTGGTCGGCGCCAGCTGTACCGCCTACGCGCAGCAGCCCGCCAGCAAGGACCAGGCCCTCAAGAAGGAAGCCGCCAAGGAGGAGATCACCAAGGTCGAGATCAAGGGCAGCGGCCAGGACTACGATGCGCGCCGCGACGATACCGCCAGCAAGACCGTGATCACCCAGGAAGACATCATGAAGTACGGCGACACCAATGTGTACGACGTGCTCAAGCGCGCTCCCGGCGTGACCATCACCGGCAACAGTATCCGCATGCGCGGCCTGAGCAATGGCTACACGCAAATCCTGGTCAACGGCGAGCGCCCGCCGCCAGGCTTCTCCATGGACAACCTGACGCCCGACCAGATCGAGCGCATCGAGATCGTGCGGGCCGCCTCGGCCGAGTTCTCCATGCAGGCCATCGCCGGCACGGTCAACATCGTGCTGAAAAAAGTGGTGGCCAAGCCGCAGCGCGACCTGCGCCTGAACGCTACCGGCGCCAGCAACGACAACAAGAACGTGAACCTGTCCGGCACCCTGGCCGACCGTTCCGGCAGGCTGTCCTACTTCATCAACGGCGTTCTCAACCACGCCGAGGGCAAGCCGACCAGCTACAGCGGCGACCAGTTCTATACGCCGGCTGGCCAGCTGGTGCAGGCGCGCGAGCTGACCTCGTACCAGAACAACCGCAACAGCGCGCTCGGCCTGCAACCGCGCCTGAGCTGGAAGCTGGACAATGACGACCAGCTCAACCTGTCGGGCTTTGTGCAGATTGCGCGCAACGACAACGACAGCAGCACTGTCACCAACAACCTGGTGGGTAGCTTCCCGGCGCCCGACTACATCCGCCGGGTGGGTGGCACCGAAGTCGACATCCGCTTCATGGGCACCGAACTGAACTGGGTGACCAAGCTGGCCGGCGGCAAGCTCGACGCCAAGGTGGGCGCCTTCGCCGGCAAGGTGGACGTGGACTACAACAGCCTGGCCAGCACGGTGGGCAACGCCATCAACCTGCGCCGCGTCACCAGTTCGGACAGCGACTACAACACCTATAGCACCAGCGGCAAGTACACGCGCTCGCTGGAGGACGGCCACAACCTGGCCACCGGCTGGGAAATCCGCAGGGAGAGCACCGACGAGGACCGCGTGCGGGTGGAAGGCTACACCACGGTGGCGCCGACCCGCATCGTCGAGCAATTCAAGCCGCAGGTAACGCGCATGGCCGTGTTCGCGCAGGACGAATGGAACGTTACCAAGCAATGGTCGGTCTACCTGGGCGCGCGCTGGGAAAGCATACGCACCGAGAGCGAAGGCAGCGGCCTGCAGGCCACCGAATCGCGCAACAACGTGCTCAGCCCCGTAGCGCAAACGCTGTACAAATTCCCGGACAAGAGCGGCCGCCAGCTGCGCGCGGCCCTGACCCGCACCTTCAAGGCGCCCACCGTGCAGCAGCTGACGGCGCGCCGCTACGAGTCCGACCTGAACACCCGCTTCAATCCGGACAGCAGCGGCAACCCTTACCTGAAACCGGAACTGGCCACCGGCATCGACCTGACCTACGAGCATTTCTGGGCGCCGGGGGCGGTGTTCTCGGTGGGCGCCTCGGTGCGCCGCATCACCGACTATATCCGCACCACCCTGGGCCAGGACGCCAACGGCTACTGGCTGAACCGTCCCGTCAACGACGGCACGGCCAATGTGCGCACCCTGGACCTGGAGCTGAAATTCCCGCTCAAGACGGTGTGGAAGGAAGGCCCGGCCGTGGACCTGCGCGCCAGCGCCAACCGCAACTGGTCGCAAGTCGATTCGGTGCCGGGACCGGACAACCGCCTGGACCAGCAGATCCCCATCAGCGCCACGCTGGGCGCCGACTACAAGATCGACGCCAGCTACACCGTGGGCGGCAGCCTGGCGTTCCGCTCCGGCGGCCCGGTGCGCATCTCCGAGCAGCAAAGCGCCCAGCTGTATGCGCGCCGCGACCTGGAGGCCTACCTGCTGTACAAGGTGCGTCCCGGCCTGCAGCTGCGCTTCACGGCCAGCAACCTGCTGGGCGAGGACAACCGCGCGCTGTCGCGCTACAGCGACGCCAGCGGCGCCAGCCAGAACTGGTCGCGCACCCCGGCCTCGGTACGCCTGGGCGCCAACGCCGAAATCAAGTTCTGAGTCACTTCACCGGCAGCCAGGCCGGCTTGGTGTCGGTGTAGAGCTCGCGCTCGACCGGCCGGTCATACGGCTGGTCCAGCGTGCCCAGGGTGACGGCTATACGATCCGGTGCACGGGTGCTGCGCCAGTACAGGGTGGAACCGCAGACCCGGCAAAAGCCGCGCCGGCCATCCTCGGAGGACGCGTATTCCGTGACCAGCCCGGCGCCGCGCTCGATGGCGTAGCCGCTCCGGTCCACGTTGAAGTAGGAACCGGCTCCGGCGCCATGCTGCTTCTGGCACATGGTGCAGTAGCAATGGCTGGCATGATTGACCGGACCTTCGGCCCGGTAAGCCACGCCGCCGCACAGACAGCTGCCACGGTACATGGCGTCCTCCGTGAAACGGGTTATCAGTCGTGGAAGGCCTCGACCACCTTGCGCTTGCCCAGCATGAAGGCGTCGGCCACGTGGCGCAGCGGCGCCACGTCCACGTCGGAACGGCCGCCCTTCACCAGCTCGGCGAAACGGCGGTACAGCGAAGGATACTCCGCTTCCTTCTCCAGGGCCTGTTCAATACCGTTGATCCACAGGCGCGCGCCGCCGTCGGACAGCTTGAGTTCGCCGTCGGCGGTCTGCACCACGATATCCCAGCTTTGCTTGCCGGTCTGGCGCCAGTCGAACTCGGCGTGCACGGGCAGGCCGGCGCCGCTGGTGAAGTGCAGGTCGGCGGCAATCGGGGCGTCGCGGTTTTCCGGGAATTCCAGCGCGGCGCGCGTCAGGAACACGGCGGCCGGCAGGATTTCAGTGACGATGGACAGGGCGTTGATGCCCGGGTCAAACACGCCCAGGCCGCCGGCCTGCCAGATCCAGTCCTGGTTGGGGTGCCAGTGGCGCACGTCTTCCTTCCAGATCACGTGCATGGCGGCGGGCGCATGGGCGGCCAGGTGGGCCTTGGCCGGCTGCACGCCGGGGGCGTAGCGCGAGTGCCAGCTGGCGAACAGGCTCACGCCCTTGGACGCGGCAAAGGCTTCCAGGTCGGCCACTTCGGCCAGGGTGGCGCCGGGCGGCTTTTCCATGAACACGTGCTTGCCGGCGGCCAGCGCCGTGTAGGCGGCCTTGTAGCGGTACTGCGGCGGCATGCACAGCGACACCGCTTCGATGTCGGGACGCTCGGCCAGCAGCTGTTCGATGGTGGGGTAGCTGGGGATGCCGTCTATGGTGTTGTTGCGGCTGGCGGTGGCCACCAGGTCGTAATCGGCATCGGCCTGGATGGCCGGCAAATGCTGGTCATATACGATCTTGCCCACGCCTACGATGGCAAGTTTGATTGCTGGCATATTCGGACTTTCTAAGTAAGTTGGGTAGCTGAAGACGCTGGGCACCCATACTATCAGGAGTCCTTGCCATGGACCGATGAAAAAAAACCATGGGACATGCACGTTTTTGGCATGTCTCCATGGTTTTTGCGGCAGTTACGGTTATCGCCAGGCCAGGTCGTAGCGGTCCAGGTTCATGACCTTGGTCCAGGCGGCGGCAAAGTCCTGCACGAACTTGGCTTCGCCATCCGCACTGGCATACACCTCGGCCAGGGCGCGCAGCTGGGCATTGGAGCCGAACACCAGGTCGGCGCGGGTGGCCGTCCATTTGGCGGCGCCGCTCTTGCGGTCGCGGCCCTCGAATTCGTCCGTGCCGGACACCGCCACCCATTCCGTGCCCATGTCCAGCAGGTTGACGAAGAAGTCGTTGCTGAGCGCACCGGGGCGCCGGGTGAACACCCCGTGTTTGGAGCCGCCGGCGTTGGCGCCCAGCACGCGCAGGCCCCCCACCAGCACGGTCAGCTCGGGCGCGGTCAGGGTCAGCAGCTGGGCGCGGTCCACCAGCAGGGCTTCGGCCGGGACCGCGTAGCGCGCCTTCTGGTAGTTGCGGAAGCCGTCGGCGGCCGGCTCCAGCACCGCAAAGGAAGTCACGTCGGTCTGGTCCTGGGTGGCGTCCACGCGGCCCGGGGTGAACGGCACCGTAATGGCATGGCCGGCCTTTTGCGCCGCTTCCTCGACGCCGACGCCGCCGGCCAGCACGATCAGGTCGGCCAGCGAAATCTGCACGCCAGCGCTGGCGCGGAGATCCTCCAGCGCCTTGAGCACCTTGGCCAGCTGCTGCGGCTGGTTCACTTCCCAATCCTTTTGCGGCGCCAGCCGGATGCGGGCGCCGTTGGCGCCGCCGCGCATGTCGGAGCCGCGATAGGTGGACGCCGAGGCCCAGGCGGTGGACACCAGCTCGGACACGCTCAGGCCGGAAGCGCGGATGGCCGCCTTGAGGGTGGCAATCTCCTGTTGGCCCGGCGGCGCATGGTCGGCCTGGGGCAGCGGATCCTGCCACAGCAAGTCCTCGGCTGGCACTTCCGGGCCCAGGTAGCGCGCCTTCGGCCCCAGGTCGCGGTGGGTCAGCTTGAACCAGGCGCGGGCAAAGGCGTCGGCGAACTGGTCCGGGTTGGCCAGGAAGCGGCGCGAGATTTGTTCATAGGCCGGGTCGAAGCGCAGCGCCAGGTCGGTGGTCAGCATGGTGGGCAGCAGCTTCTTGGAGGGGTCGTGCGCGTGCGGAATGGTGGCTTCGGCATCCTTGGCCACCCACTGGTGGGCGCCGCCCGGGCTCTTGCTGAGTTCCCACTCGTACTTGAACAGGTGCTCGAAGAAGTCGTGGCTCCACTGGACGGGCGTCCTGGTCCAGGTCACTTCCAGGCCGCTGGTGATGGTGTCGGCGCCGCGCCCGGTGCCGTAGCGGTTGTGCCAGCCTAAGCCCTGGGCCGCCAGGTCGGCGCCTTCCGGTTCCGGGCCCACGTTATCGGAGGTCGAGGCGCCGTGGGTCTTGCCGAAGCTGTGGCCGCCCGCGATCAGGGCCACGGTTTCCTCGTCGTCCATGGCCATGCGGCCGAAGGTGTCGCGGATATCCTTGGCGGCCAGCAGCGGGTCGGGATTGCCGTCCGGGCCTTCCGGGTTCACGTAGATCAGGCCCATCTGCACGGCGGCCAGCGGGTTTTCCAGCTTGCGGCTGTGCACGTCGCCGTCGGCGTCGTCATCCGAGACCAGCACGCCGCCCGGCTTGTCCACACCCTCGGAACCGTGTGCGTAGCGCAAGTCGCCGCCCAGCCATGTGGTTTCGCGGCCCCAGTAGACGTCCTGGTCGGGTTCCCAGGTATCCTTGCGGCCGCCGGCGAAACCGAAGGTCTTGAAGCCCATGGTTTCCAGCGCGACGTTGCCGGTCAGGATGATCAGGTCGGCCCAGGAAATCTTGCGGCCATACTTTTGCTTGACCGGCCAGATCAAGCGGCGCGCCTTGTCCAGGCTGACGTTGTCGGGCCAGCTGTTGAGCGGGGCAAAGCGCTGCTGGCCGCGTCCGGCGCCGCCGCGGCCATCGCCGGTACGGTAGGTGCCGGCGCTGTGCCAGGCCATGCGCACGAACAGACCGCCGTAGTGGCCGAAGTCGGCCGGCCACCAGTCCTTGGAATCCGTCATCACGGCCGCCAGGTCTTGTTTCACGGCGGCCAGGTCCAGGCTGTTGAATTCCCTGGCATAGTCGAAGTCCGGCCCCATGGGGTCGGATTTGGTCGAATGCTGGTGCAGGAGGTCCAGCCGCAGCTGGTTGGGCCACCAGTCGCGGTTGGTGGTGCCGCGTCCCGTGGTGTGGTGGAAGGGGCAGGCTGCTCCGGTCTTGTCGCTACTCATGTGCAATCCCTTAGGCTGGGTGAGAGAAGAGTAAATTCGGAGTAAATTCCGAGTAAATTCCGCGCGCCAATTCTGCGCCAAAAGCATGGACGCGACAAGCGAGCTTGGCTCAGCCATAAGAAGGGCTACATAAGAGCTTGACAGCCTGGCATCAAGCGCCTAAAGTGATATCACTTTCATATATTGTTGATGTTACCAAGGAGAGCAGCATGTCCGCACCAGTAAGGCAGGAAAAGCAGTTCGTTTCGATGAATGGGTATCTCTCGCTGGTGGGCAGCCTGCTGGCCGTGGCGGTCGGCGCGCTGCTGGTGGTCAAGGGCGTCACCAATGGCCGCGATGCCTGGCTGATCGGCTCGGGCCTGCTGCTGGCCGCCGCCGGCCTGGTCGCCAGCGCCGGCCTGTACATGCTGCAGCCGAATGAAACCGCCGTGCTGACCCTGTTCGGCCAGTACGTGGGCACCGACCGCAGCGAGGGCCTGCGCTGGGCCTTCTTCTTGTACGGCAAGCGCAAGCTGACCGTGCGGGCACGCAACCTCAACGTGCCCATCCTCAAGGTCAACGACAAGCGCGGCAATCCGGTCGAGATCGGCGCCGTGGTGGTGTGGCGGGTGCGCGATACGGCCCAGGCCCTGTTCGAGGTCGACGATTTCGAGCGCTACGTGACCATGCAGGCCGAGGCCGCGCTGCGCCACCTTGCCGCCCACTACGCCTACGACGAGGGCGACGACCTGACCGCCACCGAGATGACCCTGCGCGGCGGCGCTAACGAAGTGGCCCTGGCGTTGCGCAACGAACTGCAGGCCCGCTTCGAGGAAGCCGGGGTGGAAACCCTGGACGCCAAGATCAGCCACCTGGCCTATGCCCCGGAAATCGCCCAGGTGATGTTGCGGCGCCAGCAGGCGCAGGCGATAATCAGCGCTCGGGCCCGTATCGTGCAAGGGGCCGTATCGATGGTCGAAGATGCGCTCAAGGGCCTGGCCGAACGCGAGATCGTGGAACTGGACACGGAGCGCAAGGCCTCCATGGTCAGCAACCTGCTGGTGGTGCTGTGTTCCGATCGCGAAACCCAGCCCATCATCAACGCAGGCACGCTGTATAACTGAGATCCACCATGGCAAGTCCCGGCAAGAAAGCCTATCCGCTGCGCATCGATCCCGCCTTATGGGAGCAGGTGCAGCGCCTGGCCGCCCAGGACTTGCGCAGCGTGAACGCGCAAATCGAATTCCTGCTGCGCGAAGCGCTGGCGCGGCGCGGCATCAAGGTCGCGCCCGCCACGCCCGGCCAGGCTGAGGACTAGTACAGCTCGGTCTTGACGGCGTGCGCGTAGTGCGCGTCCACCATGGCCGGGTCGGCGCCCTCCAGCAATTCCAGCTCGGCCAGCAGCTGCCCCACGCTGGGCAGGGCGCCGCCCGCCAGCTGCGCCTGCGGGTCCCACAGTCGGGCCCGGTTGACCGCCTTCCCGCAATGCATCAGCACTTCCTCGATGGCCACCACGATGGCGCTGCGCGGCAGGCGCCCGCCTTCGGCCAGCCGGACCAGCAGCTCCGGATCGGTCACCACATTCGCGCGGCCATTGATGCGCATGAAGATGTCCAGCCCCGGGAACAGGAATAGCATGCCGGCCCGCTGGTCCTCCACCAGGTTGCGCAGCGATTCGATGCGGTTGTTGCCGGGCCAGTCCGCGAACGCCACCGTGGTGTCGTCCAGCGCCTGCACGAAACCGGGCGCGCCGCCGCGCGGCGAGGCGTCCAGCCCCTGTTCGCGGCCGGTGGCCAGGCAAAAGAAGGTGGCCGCGCGCAGGTAGGCCAGGTGGCCGGGCAGCAGCCGCCGGGTGACCGCCCTGAGGATGCGCTCCGAAGGCGGCGCGTACAGTACGTCGAGGTCGTGGTGGGTAAGGGGCATGGTGTTCTCCGTTTGACTGGAACACAGCTTACTGCTATTTTTCATGGCGCCCATACGGCATTCCAGCCAAGCGATAACGCAAAGACGCCATGTACCCCTTCCTCAATGCAGCCGACGGCCCGACCGTGTTTGCCATGGCCGGCATGCAGGACGCCGAGCGCGCCGCGCTAGGCCACCGCCATGCGCGCGGCCAGCTGCTGGGGTCCTTCCAGGGCTTGCTGTCGCTGGGCGTGGAGGATGGCATGTGGGTGGTGCCGGCCACGCATGCGGTCTGGGTGCCACCGCACCACCTGCATTACGGCCGCTCGCACGGGCCGTTTTCAGGCTGGAGCGTGTATGTGGCGGAACCGGCCTGCGCCAGCCTGCCGGCCCAGGCCCGCACCATCCGTACTTCCGGCCTGCTGCGCGAAGCCGTGCTGCGCGCGGCGCAATGGACGGACAGCGCGCCGGCCGAACAGCAGGAAAGGCTGGCCGCCGTCATCCTGGACGAGATACGCAGCCTGCCGCCAGAAACCCTGCACCTGCCGCTGCCGCGCGACGTCCGCCTGCAAAAGGTGGCGCATGCGCTGATGGACGATCCGGCCGACGAGCGCAGCCTGGAAGCCTGGGCCGGGTGGGCCGCCGTCAGCGCGCGCACCCTGAGCCGCCGCTTCGTGGCCGATACCGGCTACACCTTCACGGCCTGGCGCCAGCGCGCGCGCCTGATGCGCTCACTGGAACTGCTGGCGGCCGGCACGCCGGTCACGGCCATCGCGCTCGATCTGGGCTATGCCAGCGCCAGCGCCTTCATCAGCCTGTTCCGCCGCACCTTTGGCCAGACCCCGGCCGCCTATCGCCAGCGCCTGGGGCCCGCCGTTTGAAGGGTGTGCGAGGCCGCCAGGCATCTGTGAAGCTTACTCCGACAGCTTGCGCATCTCGGCATACAAATCGGCCTTGCCCTCGAAGCCTATGCCCGGCAGGTCGGGCATGGTGATGTAGCCGTTATCGACCTTGACGCCGTCCGGGAAGCCGCCGTAGGGCTGGAACAGGTCCGGGTAGGATTCGTTGCCGCCCAGGCCCAGGCCGGCCGCGATGTTGAGCGACATCTGGTGCCCGCCGTGCGGGATACAGCGGCGCGGCGACCAGCCATGCTCGCGCAGCATGTCCAGCGTGCGCAGATACTCCACCAGCCCATACGACAGCGCGCAATCGAACTGCAGCCAGTCGCGGTCCGGGCGCATGCCGCCGTAGCGTATCAGGTTGCGCGCATCCTGCATGGAGAACAGGTTTTCGCCGGTCGCCATCGGATTCTGGTAGTAGCTGCGCAGCGTGGCCTGCAGTTCGAAGTCCAGCGGATCGCCCGCTTCCTCGTACCAGAACAAATCGTATTGCGACAGCGCCTTGGCGTAGCGGATGGCGGTGTCGAGGTCGAAGCGGCCGTTGGCGTCCACCGCCAGCTTCTGGCCATCCTGCAGCACGGAAAGGATGCTGTCGATGCGGCGCAGGTCTTCGTCCAGCGATGCGCCGCCGATTTTCTTCTTCACCACCGTGTAGCCGCGGTCGATGTAGCTGCGCATCTCGTCCTTGAGCTTGTCGTGGTCCTGGCCGGGGTAGTAGTAGCCGCCGGCCGCATACACGAAGACCTTGCGTTCCGGCTGGCCATTGCCATAGCGCTCGGCCAGCAGCTGGAACAGCGGCTTGCCTTCGATCTTGGCGACGGCGTCCCACACCGCCATGTCGATGGTACCGATGGCCACCGAGCGCTCGCCGTGGCCGCCCGGCTTTTCGTTGATGAACATGCGGTTCCAGATCTTGTGCGGATCGAGATTGCCGCCGTCGTCAGTCAGCAGTGAGGCCGGATCGGCTTCCAGCAGGCGCGGGATGAAACGCTCGCGCATCAGCGTGCCCTGGCCGTAGCGGCCGTTGGAATTGAAGCCGTAGCCCACCACGGGCTTGCCGTCGCGGATGACGTCGGTGACCACGGCCACCAGGCTCAGGGTCATCTTGCTGAAGTCGATGTAGGCGTTGCGGATGGGTGAGCTGATGGCTACGGTTTTTTCGCGGATGTCGACGATGTTCATGGCGGTCTCCCGGTTTGGAAAGACGCCAGCTTAAATCCCGGCCGCAGGACTATAATTCACCAAAATTTCATTAAGAAGTGAATTCAAGTGAAGAATGTACCGGCTACCGACATGCAGTTCTTCGTGCTGGTGGCGCGTCTGGGCAGCCTGGCCGGCGCCGCCCGCGCGCTCGACCTGACGCCCCCTGCCGCCAGCAAGCGGCTGGCCGCGCTGGAGGCGCGCCTGGGCGTGCGCCTGCTGAACCGCAGCACCCGCAGCATCAGCCTGACCAGCGAGGGCGAGACCTATTTGAAGCACGCCAGCCGCATCCTGGCCGACATCCGGGAGATGGAAGACGTGCTGTCGCACAGCCGCGCCACGCCGCGCGGCCTGCTGCGCGTGAACGCCACCCTGGGCTTCGGCCGCACCGCCATCGCGCCGCTGGTGTCGGCCTTCGCGGCGCGCTATCCGGAAGTGGAAGTGCAGATGGACGTCACCGACCGTCCGGTCGACCTGGTGGACAGCGGCTACGACCTGGCGATACGCTTTGGCGAGCTGCCGGACCAGCGCCTGAACGCGCGCCGCATCCTGTCCAACCGGCGCTTCCTGTGCGCCTCGCCGGGCTATTTGCAGCGGCACGGCGCGCCCTCCAGCCTGGCCGACCTGGCCCGGCACCGCTGCATCATCCACCGCCAGAACGACGAGGCCTACGGCGTCTGGCGCTTTACCCACCACGACCACAGCGAGGTGGTGAAGGTGCATGGCGCCCTGTCCAGCAACGACGGCGACATCGTGCTGGGCTGGGCGCTGGACGGCCACGGCATCCTGATACGCTCCGAGTGGGACCTGGCGCGTTACCTGGACAGCGGGCGGCTGCGCATCGTGCTGCCCGAATTCACGCTGCCCCCGGCCGACCTGTATGTCTACTACCCCAGCCAGCGCAACCAGACCCACCGCGCGCGCGCCTTCATCGATTTTTTGGCAGGGCATTTCCAGTCCATGCCGCGCTGAGAACCCGTTGCACATGCGCACGGCAAGGAGCCGTCACGATGCCGTGGTCACTTTGAAACGGCTTCCAAGCTATGGCATACTGGCCCGCCCCCCCTCATCCACACGCCCATGAAAATCGCCCATAGCTGCCCAGTTTGCCATTCCAGCAACTTCCTCAAGAAGGTGGGCTTCATCAGCCCCTTCATCGCGCACCGGGTATTCGACCTGCCCACCGTGCGGGTCGAATACGGCGGCGGCAGTTTCACGCCGGTGTGCTTCACCAACTCCATCCTCTGCAACGACTGTACATTCATTTTTTCGCAGCTGCGCTACGAGGACGACGAGATGGCGCGCATCTACCGCGATTACCGCAGCGAAGCCTATGCGGACGCGCGCAACGCCTATGAGCCGGGCTACAAGGAATTGAACACCAAAATAGGCGTGAATCCGCAGGAGACCGCCAACCGCATGGCGACACTGAAAGACTTCCTGGAAGGCGAAGTCGACACCTCCAGGCTGGGCAGCGTGCTCGACTACGGCGGCGACCAGGGCCAGAACATTCCCGACTATCCATCACTGGTGAAAAAATACGTGTATGAAGTGTCCGGCGCGGCAACCGTTCCCGGGGTGGAGCGTATCGCCAAACTGTCCGCCATCGGGCCGGTCGACCTGGTGATGAACGCCAACGTGCTGGAACACATTCCTTACCCGGCCGAGGTATTGAACGAGATGAAGACCGTCTGCCACCGGGACACCGTCGTGTTCATCGACGTCCCCAACGACCTGACGGAAGCCAACCCGCATCCCGAGCAGTTCCACGAACACATCAACTTCTTCAACAAGCAGTCGCTCGCCACCCTGATGCGCGCCAACGGCTTCGAAGTGCTCAAGGTGGAGGACGTCGTCTGCGACCTGGGCTGGGTCCAGGCCCGCAGCATTTACCTGCTGGCCCGGCCCATGTGGTTCGCGCGTCAGGCCGAGGGCGGCAGGTAGCGCGCCGCGAAGGCCTCGGGCGGCATCGGCGCGCCCAGCAGGAAACCCTGGGCCACGTCGCAGCCGGCCTGGCGCAGCCAGTCCAGCTGGCGCTGTTCCTCCACGCCCTCGGCCACCACGGTCAGGCCGAAGCCGCGCGCCAGCGCCAGGATGGCCTGGATCACGGTGGCGCCGCGCTGCGGCAGCAGGCGCACGAAGCTGCGGTCCACCTTGAGCTGGTTGATGGGGAAGTTCTGCAAATACGCCAGCGAGGAATAGCCGGTGCCGAAATCGTCGATGGCCAGCCGTACACCCAAGGCGCGCACCGCCTGCATGAAGGCGATGGCGCTGTCGACCTCCTCCATCAGCAGGCTTTCCGTCAATTCCAGCTCCAGCCTGCCCGGCTCGATACCGTTCTGGTCCAGCGCGCGCGTGACATCGTCGATGAAGCCCGGCTCGCGCAGCTGGCGCGCCGACATGTTGACCGCCACGCCCAGGCGCGGCCCGCCGGCACAGTCCCAGGCCGCCAGGTCGCGGCAGGCGCGGTGCAGCACCCAGCTGCCCAGCTGCACGATCAGGCCGCTGTCCTCGGCCACCGGGATGAATTCGGCCGGCGACACCGGGCCGTATTCCGGATGGTGCCAGCGCAGCAGGGCCTCGGCGCCGCACAGCGCGCCGGTGGCGCAGTCGAACTGCGGCTGGTAGTGCACGGCCAGCGTTTCCTGTTCCATGGCGCGCCGCAGCTCGCGCTCCAGCGCCGCGCGGCGCTGGGCGGCGGCGTTCATGCCCGGTTCGAATTCGGCCAGGCGGTTGCGGCCGCTGTGCTTGGCGTGGTACAGCGCGGTATCGGCGCTGCTCACCAGCTCATGCAGGGCCTGGGCATCGTCCGGATACAGGCACAGGCCGACGCTGGCAGTGGCGAAGAATTCGCCGCTGGCCAGCTGGAACGGGCCGCGCAGCGCCAGCGTCACCTGGGCCGCGATGGCCAGGGCGGCTGCGCGGTCCGGCAGCGGCGCGGCAATGATGGCGAATTCGTCGCCGCCGATGCGCCCCACCAGTCCGCACTCGCCCACTGCGCCGGACAGGGCGGTCGCCACCTGTTGCAGCAGTTCGTCGCCGGCCGCATGGCCGGCGGTGTCGTTGACCACCTTGAAGTTGTCGAGGTCGATCAGCAGCAGCGCCAGGCGCGCATCGCCGGCGGCGGCCTGCGCCAGTCCGGCCTCCAGGCGCGCATAGGTGGCGTGCCGGTTGGGCAGCCGGGTGACGTGGTCGGTGTGCGCCATGTAGTCCAGCGCCTGCTCGGCGGCCGCCACCCGGGCCCGTGTCTTGCGGCTCAGCGCCAGCACCGCCAGCATGGCGGCCAGGCAGGCCACCGTGAGCAGCGCCAGGTAGCGCAGCATGGCGGCACGGGGCCCGGCGGTACTGGTGTGCAGCACGGTGCGGCCCAGGGTGGTGTTGCGGTAGCGTACTGTGTCGGTGACGGTGAACATGCCGTCCGGCGCCGCCTCGGCCTGCTCCACACGCGCCGGCAGGCGGCTGCCGGGATAGGAGAATTCGGCAAACAGCCGGCCCTGCTGGTCATACACGCCGGCCGCCTTCAGCCCGGGCGCATAGCGGAACGAGCGCAGCGCCTCGTTGGCGGCCTCGTGGTCGCCGAACATCAGCGGCGCGGCCACGCTGTCGGCCACGATGGCGGCCTGCACCCGCGCGCTCTCGGCCAGGCTGCTGCGCATGTCCAGCAACTGGTAGGCGATCAGCACGGCGCCGGCAACCAGCAGCGCGGCCAACGCCGCGATGATCTGGCCGGTGCCGAGCGCGCCGGCAATGGTGGCCCCCTGGCGGATAGGCGGCCGCTTCATCGCACATTCCTCGCCAGCCGCAGCAGGCGCGAACTGAAGCGCAGGCCGGCGCGTCCCGCCTCCACGGTGTCGATGTCGAAGCGCAGGTGCTGGTCTTCCTCCACCAGGGCCACCGCGCCGGCATAGCCGTTGCCCGGCCCATCGACGATGGTCAGCAGGCCCGCCACCGCCTCGGCCGGGCGGGCGGCGCCGGCGCGCAGCACGGCCACGTCGCAGGCGGCGCCAGGGCCTGGCTCCAGCACCGCCAGGCGCCGTTCGCCGACCGGCTTGCCCTGCAGCTTGCGCAGGCTGTCCCACAGCGCGTGGGCCGGGTTCAGGCACACGTTCAAGGGCCGCGTGGGGGCCGCTGCGGGCCAGGTAGTGAACTGGGCGATGTTGTAGACATAGGCGGCCTTGAGCGCCACCTCGTCGGATTGGGCCTGAACCCCGCGCGCCAGCGCCAGCATGGCCAGCGCCAGCAAGGCCGGCGGCAGGCCCGTGCGGCGCGGGTCAGAAGGCATATGCCACCTTGGCCAGCACGCTGCGCCCTTCGCGCGCGATGGCTTCCTGCACGAAGGCCGGGCCGGCCGGATCGGCGCTGCGGCGGCCGCCCGCGTTGAACATGCCGAGCGACCAATCCCAGCCGGATGCGGCGCGCCGGGCCGGGACCAGCGTCAAGTTCCAGTTGCAATAGCCGCCCACGGCGGCATGCTCGGTCAGGCGGCGCGACACGCACTGTCCTTCCAGTCCCAGCCGCAGCGCCTGGCCCGGCAGCGGCCAGGTGGCGTTCAGCTTGGCCAGGTGGCGCGGCGAATTGACCAGCCAGTCGCGGCGGCCGTCGCGCGCCTGCTGGTAGGCATAGTTGAGGCGCAGCCGGGCGCCGCCCGCATACAGGCGTTCGCCGCTGGCTTCGATACCGTTGGCGGTGGCGCGTTCGGTGTTATCGAATATGAGCGTGGCGTCCGGCAGCCCGGTTTCCGTGATCAGCCCGGCGATACGGTAGTGGAACACGGACAGCGACAGCTGGGTGTAGGGGTTGGGGCGGCGCTCCCACACCAGTTCGCTGGTGGCGATGCGCTCCGCGCGCAGCTGCGGATTGGCGCGCTGGGCGCCGGCCTCGTCGCCGACCGCGTAGTACATCTCATAGGCGTTGGGCGCGCGGTAGGCAGTGCCATGGATCAGCTTGAGGGTGTCGCGCGGGCCGGCCTGCCAGTTGAGCGCGGTGCGCGGATTGAAGCGCCCGCCCGTGCCGCTGTCGTGGTCGTAGCGCAGGCCGGCGTTGAGCAGCAGCGAAGGCGACAGGCGAAGCTCGTCCTCCAGGTAGGCGCCGGCGCGGGTGTCGGCGCGGCGGTCGTCCAGCCGGGGCTGATAGGGGCCGAGATCGAAGTTGAACTGGTCGCGCCGCGCATTGCGCTGCCCGTCCAGTCCCAGCAAGAGCTTGTGGCCGGCCAGGCCGCTCCAGGTGGCGTTGACGCTGGCGCCGTACCAGGCGGCGTGGTCGCCATCGATGTTACGGCGCGGCTGCTGCCGGGCGTCCGGATACCAGCCCTGGCCGAGGTAATCGGCGCGGCCCCAATTGAGCCGGGCCGACAGCGCCACCTGGCCCACCGGGGCGCCGTTGTAGGCCAGGCTGGCGAAGGTCTGGGCGTCGCGGGTCTGGTCGGGCAGGTTGAACAGCGCGCCATAGGCGGCGGTGGGCACCCCCTTGACCCGGTTGACGTGGCCGGCGCTGAAACCCCAGGGACCCAGGGTGGCCTTGATAAAGGCGCTGCGCGCACGGTCATAGTCCAGGCCCTGGGCCACGCCGTGGTTCTGTTGCGGCGTGTCGAACTCCGGAAAGTACAGGTCGCCGCCGCGCCGGGTAAGGCCGCTGACCGACAGCAGCACATCGGTGCCATCCTGGGCATGGTAGCCATAGCTGGCGCGGCCGCGCCGCTCGCCCTGGCCGCCGGCCGACAGCACGGCGTGGCGACCGGCCATGGCGCTGCCGCTCTTGGTGATGACGTTGATGACGCCGAACAGGGCGTTGGAGCCGTACACCGCCGCCCCCGGGCCCGGCACGTATTCGATGCGCTCCACCAGGTCCATGTCGACCAGGCTTTCGGTGCCGATCGAGGCCTGGTCGTACACGCTGTCGTTGACCCGCACGCCATCGATCAGCAGTAGGAAGCGGCTGTCGTAGTCGCCGGGGCGCAGAAAGCCGCGCGCGCCCAGGTAGGCGTAGTTGCGGTCGCTGGAGACGTACAGTCCGGGCAGGGTGGCCAGCGCGTCGGCCAGGGTGCGCCAGCCGTGTTCGCGCACATCCTGGGAGGTCAGCACCGACACCGCCGACGGCGCGTCGCTGACGCGCTGTTCAAAGCGCGACGCCGAGCTGACCATGGTCACTTCCATCAGGCGTTCCAGCGGCATGGTGCTCAGCTCGTCCGTCTCGCCGCCATGGGCCAGGGAGGCGGGCATGGTCAGGCCGAGGGCCAGGAGGCGGAGCGGGATCGGATTCACGGCGTGGAAAGTTAATTTACTTACAGAAACATGTTACTCCGATCAGGGGACCGCTGTGACATTTTGTGAGATTGTGGAAACGATTTGCGGCGGGAATACCACACCGCCCGCTGTAAGAAAACGGGCCCGGCAATGACTGTATGGGATAGCAAGCCCAATCAACCATGAAAGGAAGGAAGATGAAACATGCACTGTTGCTGTGGGCCGGCCTGGCCTTGGGCGCGGCGGCGCAGGCCGCGCCGCAGCTGGACCCGGCGCTGCGCGCCGCGCTGCAAAGCCGGGTCGACAGCGGCGAGTTGGCCGGGGTGGTGGTGGGCCTGATCGATGGCGAGGACAGCGCCGTGTACGGCATTGCCAAGGCGGGAACGCCGACGCCGGACGCACGCACCGTGTACGAGATCGGTTCACTCAGCAAGACGTTTACCGGCCTGCTGCTGGCGCAGGCGGCAGCGGCGGGGCAGGTGCGGCTGGAGCAGCCGGTGGCCGAGCTGCTGCCCGGCTACACGGTGCCGGACTACCAGGGCGCGCCCATCACGCTGCTGGACCTGGCCACCCAGTCCTCCGGCCTGCCGCGCCTGCCCGCCAACCTGAAGCCGGCGCGCATGGAGGATCCGTACGCCGACTACGGCGTGGCCGAACTGAAAGCGTTCCTGGGCGGCTACCAGCTGCCCCGCGCGCCAGGCACGCAGTACGAATACTCCAACCTCGGCTATGGCCTGCTGGGACAGGCGCTGGCGCAGCAGGCCGGCCTGTCCTATGCGGAGCTGGTGCGCCAGCGTATCGCGGTCCCGCTGGGCATGGCATCGACCGGCGTGGCGCTGACGCCCGCCATGCGTGAGCGGCTGGCGCCCGGCCACGATGCGCAGGGCCGCGCCGCGCCAGGCTGGAACATGAACGCCCTGGCCGGCGCCGGTGCGCTGCACTCCGACACCGGCGACCTGCTGCGCTACCTGCGCGCCATGATGGCGGCGGCCGGCAAGGATGGCCCCATGGCCCTGGCCCAGCAGCCGCGGCGCGAGGCGGGAGCGGCCGGCCGCATCGCCCTGGCCTGGCACGTCACGCCCGTGCGGGGGGTGCCGGTGGTGTGGCACAACGGCATGACGGGCGGCTACGCCAGCTTTGCCGGCTATACGGCGGACGGCAGGCGCGGCGTGGTGGTGCTGGCCAATTCCGCCGTGTCCCTGGATGCGGTGGCGGTGGCGGCCCTGCTGCCGGCGCCTACTTCACGTTGATGAAAGGGACGGCGCCGCCGCCCGCCACCTGCGGCAGCTTGCCATCCCATTTGTCGATGGCCATGCGCTGGTTTTCCATTTCGCGCAGGCGTATCAGCTCGGGCGTGACCTGCTGGCGCTGCACCGCCAGCGATTCGGCCTCGGCGCGGGCCTGGGCGACGCGCTGCTTGGCTTCCACCTCGATGCGCTGCAGGTCGCGCTCGGCCTTGAGCTTGAGCTGCTCGGCCGTGGTCTTGGCTTCGATGGCGTCGTTGAAAGAACGGGAGAAGTTGAAGTTCACGATGGAGAACTCGTCCACCACGATGCCGTGGCGCGCCAGGCGCTCGCGCAGCTGGGTCACGATCTGGTCGCGCACGTCGGTGCGCTTGGCAATCAGTTCCTCGGCCGTGAAGCGCGCCGTGACGGCCTTCACCGCCTCCTGCACGGAGGGCAGGATGATGCGGGCACCGGGCTCGTTGCCCAGGTCGCGGAACACGGACACGGCGGCCTCTGGCTGCACGTGGTAGTTCAGCGCCACCCGGGTATGCACGGTCTGCAGGTCGCGCGAGGCGGCGTCGCCATCGCCTTCGCCTTTCTGGATGGAGACATTGACCAGGTTGATTTTCTGCGCCAGCGGAATGCGGAAGTGGATGCCTTCGCTCAGCACCTCGCCGCTGGGACTGCCGAAGGTGGTGCGCACGCCCCGGTGGCCGGCCGGCACGGTGCCGAACGGCGCCAGCGCGACCAGCAGGAGCAAGATGACGATGCCGATGACGGCCTTCAACGCTGCTTGGTTCATTTCAGACTTCCTTTCAGGTGAATGCTACGGACAGACGACAGCAAACCGCCGTGGCCACAGGCGGCGAAAAAACCAGTATGGGGGAGAAGATAGGGAGCGTGATGGAGATAGCGCATGAGGACGCGGGTTAGCCGCGTGGCGGCCCGACCAGCGCGATTCCTGCCGTACCATGGCGGTACGGTCACCCTGCATGGATTATAGCTTGATTATCAACCCTGCCGTCAAGCAGAGGCCGCCGCTGGCTGGCGGCGGCCGCGCTGCACGGCTAGCCGAGCGGGGCAGGCGCCAGGATGGCATCGGCTTTCCTGCGCTGGTCACTGGTGAGCCTGGGCGCCACCTGCCGGGCGGCCACGGCGGCGTCGGCCTTGCCGCTGGCCTGGGCCAGGCGGTACCAGACATAGGCCATGGCCAGGTCCTGCGGGCCGCCTTCGCCATTGTTGGTCATCACGCCCAGGTTGAACATGGCCTCCGGTTCGCCGCGCATGGCGGCTTCCTTGAACAGCTTGCGCGCCGTGTCCAGGTTTTTGTCCACCACTTCGCCGGTGTAGAAATAGGTCGCCAGCGCGTTCTGCGCCGCCGGATAGCCTTTCACCGCCGCCTCCTTGTAGAGGGCGATGGCGCGCTGCTGGTCGACCGGCACACCCTCGCCATGGTCGTACATGTTGGCGGCCGCGTACTGGGCGCGGGCGTCGCCCAGCCTGGCGGCGGCGGCGTAATAGGCGCCAGCGCGCTGCAGGTCCTGCGCCAGGCCGGCATCGCCGCTGTAGTACATCCGGCCCAGCTGGTACAGGGCAGGCGCATAGCCGGCCTCGCCCGCACGTTCCAGCATCTTCACGCCCTTGTCCACGTCCTTGCTCACGCCATTACCGCCGGCCAGGTAGTCCTGGGCCAGGATGGCCTCGGCAGGCACATAGCCGGCGTCGGCGGCCAGCTGGTAATACTTGCGCGCCGCAGCCGGATCGCGCGCCACGCCCTGGCCGGACTGAACCATGCGGGCCAGGGTCATGGCGGCCTCGGCGCGCACGCTCATGTGGTCCGGATGCCGGGGATCGAAACGCATGCTGTTGCGCGGGTTGAAGCGGGCGTTGACGATCTTGTCGAGCCAGGCCACGGCCTGGCCGCTGTCGGCCGGGACGCCTATGCCCTGGCGGTACATATCGGCCACCATGAGGGCGGAAATATCGTAGCCCAGCTTGTCGTAGTTGGCCTTGAAGCCGGCCAGGGCCGCGCTGTAGTCGCCGGCGCGGTAGGCCGCGATGGCCCGGGCCAGGGTCTGGTCCTTGCGCTCGATGGCGTGCCGGCCGGCCGCGAACCGCAGGTCGGCACCGCCGCAGGCGCCGCGGCCCATTACTCCCATGGCGCCGCCCATGCCCCACAGGCCTGTCGTACGGGGCTCGGTGGAGGCGTCGCCGAAGGGCGATAGATCGCTGAACACGGCAAGGCCGGGGATGCGGCCATCGGGATAGAAGTTCAGCAGGTAGTTGACGTACTCGTCATCGTCGTAGACGTTGTAGCCAGACAGGTAAGAACAGGAGGACGCCCGCGAGCTGTTCAGCACCGGGCTGTTGGCGGCGAGGAATTGCGTGGGATCGGCCACCAGGCGCTGGCCGTTCACCGTGACCAGCGGCGGCGCCGCCGCCGGGCCGCTCACCGGGCCGCTCACCGGCCCAGTTTGCAGCGCCTGGGCGCCGGCGGCCAAGGGCAACAGGATGGCCGGAATGGCGGCCAGCGCGGCGAACTTTCTGTATGCAAGCATCATGTCTCCCGTTCCAGGTTGAGCGCGCCGGGATGGCGCCTGTGAGCTATTCGCGCCGGACGGCGGAAAAGTTCCAGGTTATTTTCAGTGTAGGCCAAAAACCCCTGCCTGGACAAATGCCGCACCAGCCGGTGGGCTATACTTTTCGTCCACAATATCGAGGACAGGTATGGACGAACTCCGCGCGATCTCCACCTTCATCCGCGCCGCCGAGTTGGGCAGCTTCAACCGCGCCGCCACTGCGCAGGGCACCACCCCGCAGGCAGTCAGCAAGGCCGTGCGCCAGTTGGAACAGCACCTGGGCGTGCGCCTGTTCCACCGCACCACCCGCAAGAGCTCACTCACCGAGGATGGCCGCCTGCTGCTCGATTCCGTCCGTCCCAGCCTGGAGGGCTTCAGCAGCGCGCTGGGCCGCGTCAGGAATGCGGCGCGCGAGGACCAGGGCCTGATACGCATCAGCGCCGGCAGCGCGGTTGGGCGCAAGGTGCTGATGCCGCTGCTGGCCGAATTCAGCGGGGACCATCCCGGCGTCAGCTTCGATCTGGTGCTGGAGGATGGCGCCACCGACGCCGTCGGCGAGCGCATCGACCTCGGCTTCAAGGCCGGCAATGCGCCCACCGCGCAGGTGGTGTCGCGGCGCCTGTTTTCCATCCAGCTGGTGGTGTGCGCCACGCCGGCCTACCTGGCCGCGCACGGCGTACCGGCCACTATCGCCAGCCTGGCCGGCCACCGCTGCGTGGGTTACCGCCAGCCCGGCACCGGACGCCCGCTGCCGTGGGAATTCCAGCTCGACGGCGAGACCCGGTACCACGCCATGCCATACGCGGTGTGCTGCAGCGATCCGGAAGCGGAAATGCTGGCGGTGCTGCACGGCCTGGGCGTGGGCCAGATCGACAGCATCAACGCCGCCCCGCTGCTGCGCAGCGGCGAACTGGTGCCGCTGCTGGTGGACAGCACCAGCGAGCGCATGGGCCTGTATCTCTACTACGCCCAGCGCAGCGACATGCCGGGCCGCGTGCGCCGCTTCATCGACTTCGCCGCCGGGCGCCTGCGCGGCGGCACCGGCTTCCACGTGCCGCCGGCCGAACTGCTGGCGCTCAGCCAGGCGCGCGCTTAAATGCCTTCCCGGGTCGGCATGACGACGATCTGCTGCATGTTCACGTGGCGCGGCATGGAGACGATGAAACCGACCGTGGCCGCGATGTCCTCCGCTTTCAGGAACTCGATCGATAGAGCGGCATTTTCCAGCCAGTCGATGGCGCCCTGGAAGGTGACGTGGCCCTGCAGCTCGGTCTCGGTGATGCCCGGCTCGATCACCGAGACGCGGATGTTCTTCGGTCCCAGCTCCAGCCGCAAATGGCGCGTCAGGTGGCTGACGAAGGCCTTGGTGGCCGAGTACACCGCGAAGTAGCCGTACAGGTACTGGCCGGCGATGGACGAGGTGTTGATCAGGTCCACCACCTTGCCCTCGGCGGCGGCGGCTTCCAGCTGCGGGATGAAGGCCTGGATCACGCGCATGGCGCCGGTCACGTTGAGGTCGATCTGGCTTTCCCATTCGCGCTGGGGCTGGGCGCCGACAGCGCCGGGCAGCATCAACCCGGCGTTGTTAAACACCAGGTCGGCATTGCCGTAGCGGGCAAGCACGGCGCCGGCGGCCGCCTGCACCGAAGCCTGGTCGGTCACGTCGGTGGGCAGCGCCAGCGCCTCGCCGCCCAAGGCGCCGATCTCGGCCGCCAGCGCTTCCAGGGCCTCCTGGCGGCGCGCCAGCAGGGCCACCTTTGCACCACGGGAAGCCAGCAGCAGCGCGGTGGCGCGGCCCATGCCGCTGGATGCGCCGGTGACGACGGCGACACGGCCGTTGAGGTTGTTGTCATTGGTGTTCATGTTCATGCTCCTTCGCGGGTTGGTCGTTGATGTCGGTTGACGGGGTCCACTTTACGCAGCGGGGGAAGCAGCGGGTAGTTGGCGCGGGGCGATATCACTAGCAACCAGAAGTTGTGTATGCGCGTGGGGTGTATGATCAGCGCATCAACCTACTGGAGACGGCAATGAGCGAACAGCACCGGGTAGTGGCTATCGTACCGAGCAAGGACCTGGCAGCCAGCGCGGCGTTCTACCGGCAGCTGGGATTCGAGGTGGCGGGCGACTATGGCGAATACCTCATCCTGGAGGATGGGCGTGGCTGGCATCTGCACCTGAACCACATCGAAGGCTGGCCGGCCAGGGTGGAGGACAATCCGTTCGGGCTGTACCTGTATGTGCAGGACGTGGACGCGGTGGCCGAGCGGATGCGCGGCCAGATCATCGAAAAAGGCACGCCAGCGCTCAAGTCCTGGGGCACCTACGAATTCGCGGTAAGCGACCCGACCGGCGTACTGGTCAGGATAGGGCGGGTCGCCGACGGCGGGTAAGCCGCCCGGCTCTTTACACATCTTTACCATCCCTGCGATACCGTGGCGCCCGTCCAGCCGGCCGCGCGCGGTTATGATAGGCGGGATGGAGAACCAAGAACTGCAGGTGCATAAACTGTTCAGCACCCCGGTGCTGGTCACCCGCCTCGACGAGGCGCCAACGATCAACGACGCCTTGCTGGCGCATTTCCTGCCGCTGGCGCGGCAGCGGCACGGACGCCGCCACAGCAATCTGGGCGGCTGGCAATCGGACGATGATTTCCACACGCTGGCGCTGCCAGCCGCGCAGGCGCTGTGCCGGGCAGTGACGCGGGTGGTGAACTCGGCCACCGCGCTGCAGACACCCGGCGGACTGGCGCCAGCGGCCCTTGCGTGGCGCGTGAACGCCTGGGTCAACGTCAATCCGCCCGGCGCCAGCAATGCGCTGCACGGCCATCCGGGCGCCTACTGGTCGGCCGTGTACTACGCCGACGACGGCGGCGCCGGACCTGACGATGGCGGCGCGCTGGTGTTCCAGGACCCGCGCGGCGTGCTGCCCGCCATGCACGATCCGCTGCTGCGCTTCCGCGTCGAGGGCTGCCTGAGCGCCGGCGGTATCGAGTCGATACGGCCGCAGCCCGGCATGCTGGTGCTGTTCCCGGCCTGGCTGCTGCATGCGGTCGATCCCTTCCACGGACCACGGCCGCGGGTGTCGGTGGCGTTCAACTTCGGCACGCCGGGCGGGCCGGCCGGCTAGCGTTCCGCAGCCGTCCCGAATATCACGGTCGATCCTCAATTTTTGCTTAGAACCCGGGTTCTTACACCATCGCTCAGCGTCTTCACACAAATTTGCATGTTGTACAGGTTTTGTTTCAGCTTTATATGTACGTGTACAACTTGTATCAAGCAGTAATTGTCGCTCATCCACCGTATGGAGCTTGCTAAGCTCATCCGTAAATAGCTCCCCGCTATTTGTCGCCCCGACCCTGCGGCGTCCCTTGTCAACCAATGAAGGGATATCATGATCTTGCTTTTCTGCGGCCTCTCCGGAGCCGGTAAATCGACGCTGGCCCATAGCGTGAAAACCCGGTTGAACCGGGCAGCAGTTCCCGTCGAAATCATCGATGGCGATGAGTATCGCGCCCAGCTATGCACCGACCTGGGTTTTACCCGCCAGGACCGCGCCGAGAACCTGCGCCGGCTTGGCTTTGTCGCCGGCAAGTTCGCGGCGCACGGCATCGTCACCATCATCAGCGCCATCAGCCCCTACGAGGAGGCGCGCCAGGAACTGCTGCAGCGCCATCCGGACGCCAAACTGGTATTCATCGACTGCGCGCTCGACGAGCTGCGCCGGCGCGACACCAAGGGCCTGTACCGCCGCGCCGCACTGCCCGATGGCGCCCCGGACAAGCTGCACGGCCTGACCGGCGTTGACGATCCTTTCGAACCGCCGTCCGAACCGGATTTGTACTTCAATACGCGCGACACCGGCATTGCCGACTGCACCGCGCGCATCTGCGACTATGTGCTGAGCCAGACCGCCGTCGCCCAGCGCCGCAGAAGGGCTTGAGATGGCCAACCAGGTACTCGTGGTCACGGGAATGCACCGCTCCGGCACTTCCCTGCTCACGCACTGGCTGCACGCTTGCGGCCTGCAGGTGGGCGAACGCCTGCTGCAGGCCGGCAAGGGCAATGTGGAAGGCCATTTCGAGGACCTCGATTTCCTGCAGCTGCATGAGGACATCCTGGCCGCCCACGGCGCCGACACGGCAGGCCTGCGCGGCCCCTACGAGGTCGCCCCCAGCACCCGCCAGCAGGCCAGGATGGCAGCCGTCATCGCAGCCAGGAACGCCCGCCACACGCAGTGGGGCTGGAAGGAACCGCGCACCTGCTTGTTCCTCGACAGCTATGCGCAGCTGCTGCCGGGCGCCAACTACCTGGTGGTGCTGCGCGACCACGAGGAAGTCGTGCAATCGCTGCTGAAACGCGATTTCAGCCATATCGATGAGCGCTACCAGCAGAAAAGCTGGCTGCACCGCGCCGTCTGGTACTTCTATCGCCCGCTGCGGCTGAACAAACACCGCGACCGCAACTACAACCGCTACCTGCGGGCATGGATCCATTACAACCGCATGATATTGCGGGCCCTGCAGGCATTGCCGGACGAGCGCTACCTGGTGGTCAGCCACGAATTGATGCATACGCGCTGCGCCCAGGTGTATGCTTATTTGTCTGCACGCTGGTCGTTCCGCCTGCGCTACCAGCGCTTTGCCAACATCTACCGTGGCGATTTGCTCAGCCGTGGGGCCGCTCCAGCGCCGGCGGCGGCCGACCCCGGCCTGCTGGCCCAGGCCCGCGAGCTGGGCGCCGAACTGCGGCGCCACCTGGAGCGCAGTGCGGCGCGGCTGGTGCGGAACGAGGCCTTGATGGCGGCCTGACACGCTGTGTCTTTACCGCGATTTACGGCAGCTGACCCCGCTTTACATTTCTCTCAAAGACAATACCGGCACGGCCCAGCCGGCATTTTTTTTGTCCGATCGATAAGTAAAGCAACACGCCAGTTAAGGGGAATAATGCATGGACCACCACACCAGCCTCGCCGAAGACATCGCGCGCATCCTGTCCACCCACACCGACCGCCGCGGCTCGCTGCGCTGGCTGCTGGCCAGCGCCGGCGCCGCCGCGCTGCCGCTGGCGGCCTGCGGCGGCGGCGGAACCGACAGCGGCGCCAGCACCACGGCCGCCGCCACGTCCTCGTCCTCGTCCAGCAGTAGCAGTTCGGGCAGCACAGGCACTGGCACCAGTACCGGCAGCTGCTCGGTCATCCCGGAAGAAACCAACGGCCCCTATCCGGGCGATGGCACCAACAGCAACGGCAGCGGCATCGCCAATGCACTGACCTTGTCCGGCATCGTACGCAGCGATATCCGCAGCAGCGTCTCGCCCGGAAGCGCGACGGCGGCCGGGGTCAAGACCACGGTCAAGATCCAGCTGGTCAATGTGAACAGCAGCTGCGCCAGCGTGTCCGGCGCCGCCATCTACATCTGGCACTGCGACCGCGACGGCAATTACTCGATGTATTCCAGCGGGCTGACCAATGAAAACTACCTGCGCGGCGTGCAAGCCACCGACAGCACCGGACTGGCCACCTTCACCACCATCTTCCCCGGCTGCTACGCGGGCCGCATGCCGCACATCCACTTCGAGGTTTATCCCAGCCTGGCCAAGGCCACCAGCGCCGCCAACCGGGTGAAAACCTCGCAGATGGCCTTCCCCATCGCCACCTGCAACGAGGTGTACGCCACCAGCGGCTACAGCAGCAGCGTGCGCAACTTCGCCAGCATCAACTTTGCCTCGGACAATGTGTTCAGCGATGGCTACTCGCTGCAGATGGCGACCGTCACCGGCAATGTCACCGACGGCTACGTGGTGACGCTGACGGTGGGCGTGTCGCTGTAACGGCCGGCCTGGCAGCACGCGGCCAGGCGCGACGCGGTGGGGCGCTCCAGACGGCCGCCAGCCTGGCAGGCAAGGGCGGCAGCCGCGTTCCTCAGGGCTGCTGGTCCCTGCCGCCGGTGGCCAGCGCCACCACGACGGCGCCGGCCGCCACCACCAGCGCATCTTCGATCAGGCCGCTGGGGGTCTGGCCGATGCGCGCCATGGCTTTCTTGCGGCCGGCCAGGGTCAGGTAGGCCAGCGGCACGGCGGTGGCCACCGCGACTGCCGCGCCGGACGCTTCCTTGCCCTTGGGCGCCAGCGCCGCGCCGGCGATGCCGGCGCTCATGACGCGCGCCAGCAGGCCCAGGAACACGGTGCGGTCGGGCGCGGTCTTCATCTTGTCGCCCATCAGTTCGCCCGCGCCCATGGCCAGCGCGCCGTATTTGAACAGCGGGCGGTCCAGCAGGAACAATTCACCCGGGGTCTTGCGGTCGGCCAGGCGCGCCGTGGCCAGGGTGGCCATGGGCGTCATGGAGCGGGCGCTGGCGACGGCGCCTATCAGTGCGGAGGAGAGCAGGCTGCGGCTGGTCATCTTGGAACTCCTGTGTCGGTGTGGGTATGGATGAGCCAAGCATACGCCGCGACCGGCAACGCACACCGTTAGCGGGCGTACCAACACGGTCAAGTCCCTGCGCGCGCTCCCAGCACCTGCATCAGCAGGCCCAGGTCCACCGGCTTGACCAGGTGGTGCTGGAACCCGGCGGCGCGCGACTGGGCGCGGTCATGTTCCTGTCCGTAGCCGGTCAGCGCGATGTACAGGGCCTGCTCCAGCGGCGCCATCTCCCGCAGGCGGGCGGCCAGCTGGTAGCCATTCATGTCCGGCAGGCCTACGTCCAGGATCAATATGTCCGGCTGGAAGGCCGGCGCCAGCGCCAGCGCGCTGCGGCCGTCGAAGCAGACGCGCACCTCATGGCCCAGCACTTCCAGCAGCTGGCCCAGGGTTTCGGCGGCGTCCGTGTTGTCGTCCACAATCAGGATGCGCTGTCTGGCGCTGGCCGGCGGCGCGGCGGGAGCGGCATCGGGCGCCGTTCCCGCGTCGCGGCAGGCCGGCAGCAGCACCTCGAAACGGCTGCCCTGGCCCGGGCCGGCGCTGTGCGCCAGCACGCTGCCGCCGTGCGCGCTGACCAGGCTCTTGACCAGGGTCAGGCCTATGCCCAGGCCGCCCTCGGAGCGGTCCGGCGTGCGCTTGCCCTGCGTGAAGATATCGAAGACCTGGGGCAGCAGCTCGGCCTCGATGCCGCTGCCGTTGTCCTGCACCACGATGCGCACCTGTTCATCCAGGGCCGCCACACCGACCTCGATGCGCCCGCCTTTGGGCGTGTATTTGGCCGCGTTCGACAGCAGGTTGACCACCACCTGGACCAGCCTGGTGGCATCGCCCAGCACCACGGCGCGCTCCGCTTCCACCTGGACATGCAGGGTATGTCCGCGTCCCTCGATCAGCGGTCTGGCCTGCTCCAGCGCCGCCGCCACCACGGCGTTTAGGTCGGCAGGCTGCAGGTCCAGGGACACCAGCCCGCGCGTCACGCGCGACACGTCCAGCAGGTCGTCCACCAGCGCCGTCATGTGGCCCACCTGGCGGTCGATCACCGCCACCGCCCTGGCCTGGCGGTCCTGGCCGGGAGCGTCCAGCTTGAGCAGCTCGACCGCGGCCCGCACCGGCGCCAGCGGATTGCGCAGTTCGTGCGCCAGCATGGCCAGGAATTCGTCCTTGCGCTCGGCGGCCTGGCGCAGTTCCTCGGTCAGGCTGCGCTGCTCATGGATATCGGTGCAGCTGCCCAGCCAGCGTATCACGGCGCCGTCCGCATCGCACACCGGCAAGGCCCGGCCCAGGCACCAGCGGTAGGCCCCGGATGGCTGGTGGAACAAACGGTATTCCACCTCGTAGGGCTGGCCGGACGCCATGGCGTCGGCCCACAGGGCAGCCGCCTGCGCGCGGTCGCCGGGGTGCACGATGGCCTGCCAGTCGTGCTTGCCCAACATGTCTTCCAGGCCGGTGTAATCGCGCCATTTGTCGTTGAAGAAGTCGAACGTGCCATCCGGCAGGGCCGACCACACCAGGTGCGGAATGGCGTTGGCGATGACACGGAAGCGCGCTTCGCTGTCGCGCAGGGCGGTCTCGGTCTGCACGTGGTGGGTCACGTCCGTGCCCTGCACGAAGACGCCATTGACGGCGCCTTCGCGGTCGAACACCGGCTGGTAGACGAAGTCCACCCAGCGCTGTTCCAGGGCGGTGCCGGCGCCGCGCTGCAGCGTGACCGGCACGCGGCGGCCCAGGAAGCTCTCGCCGCTGCGGTAAACGTCGTCCAGCAGCTCGGTAAAGCCCTGGCCGGCGATCTCCGGCAGCGCCTCCAGCAGGGATTTGCCGACCGGATCGCGCCCGCCTATGAGCTCGCGGTAGCTGGCGTTGGCCAGCTCGAACACGTGCCGGGGGCCGCGCAGCAGCGCCATGAAGCCGGGCGTGTCCTCGAACAGCTGGCGCAGCATGTCGGCCTGTTGCTTGAGGGCGCGTTCGGCCAGCACCTGGCCGGTGGTCTCGGACAGGATGCACAGCACGCCGCCGATGCCGCCGTCTCCGGTGTGGATGGGCGTGTAGGAGAAATCGAACCAGGCCTGCTCCAGCCTGCCGTTGCGGTGGATGGTGAAGGGGTGGTTCTCGAAGCGCAGCGAGGCGCCGCCGAAGCTTTGCTGCAACAGGCCCGAGACTTCATCCCACACTTCGCCCCAGCTTTCCACCATGGGCCGGCCCAGCGCGCGCGGATGCTTGCTGCCCAGGACTGGCAGGTAAGCCTCGTTGTACAGGAAGATGCGCTGCTCGCCCCAGACCAGGAACATGGCCGACCTGGAATGCGCCATCAGGCCGGCGGCAAAGGCCAGCGGCGCCGGCCACTGGTCCATGGGCCCTAGTGGCGAGCTGGCCCAATCCACCGCGCCCAGCAAGCCTGCAGCGTGCACCATGTTAGTCCTGGCAGAAGATCAATATTTTTA
The DNA here is from genome assembly GCF_053572355.1 of Duganella kummerowiae. Taxonomy (NCBI): domain Bacteria; kingdom Pseudomonadati; phylum Pseudomonadota; class Betaproteobacteria; order Burkholderiales; family Oxalobacteraceae; genus Duganella; species Duganella kummerowiae. Next base: position 36,343 of record NZ_JBKFEH010000026.1, on the reverse strand, counting down.
TGATATCAGAGGCAAGCCGGCGCACGAATGGAAAAGATGCCGATTATTCACAAGTCTTGTTCCCTGGCCTGCCGCGCATCCGCGCCTTCATCGATTTTGCCGTGGAGAGGCTGGCGCCCATTCTGGCGCTGAAGGGGGATGCGCGGTCAGGCGATGGCAAGCAGGTATTCTTCGATGGCTCGGATTGTCAGCACGCTTCGGCGCGGGGCTGACGGTCCAATAGCGAAAGGGAGGTGCGGTCGTCCGGCGCAAGGAGAGGTGCGATCTCGCTATCGCAAAACACCATGGCACCATTACCTGCGATGATAACCAAGTGCACATCGGATGCCGCGCCGGCCCAGTTTTCCCACATGGACTTTGCTTGTACCGGGTCCGACGCGTATTGAACTTCAATCGCAGCCACATCGTCTCCATTCTGGACATGGAAAGCGGGATGGTTTTCAGAGGATAGCCGTGCTTGGGCAAAGTTCACTTTTCTCCTCTGCAGCATCTGTCCGACGAGATACTCGGCGAATCGGACCGGAACAGCAGGATTATGGGAGTTCATAGCGGTCTCCTTAGATAAATTCAGCAAGCGCAGGCGTCTGCTGGACCGCCCACAAGCGGGTCACTTCCTTGTGAATGCCGAGTTTTACGGCGTCCGACGCCAGATCAAACCTTGGCGCAACACGTGCTATGCCCTTGGTACGCGTCGAGTCTACACCTTTGATGAAGAATTTCTCGAATCGTGGCACCGAAAGATCAATCACGCAAAGAAAAAAAGGAATTTTTGTAGCCTGAGCCCTTTTGACATCGCGCGCACTGAAGTCGATGAGGTATGGTGCTCCGCGATTGGGCCGAAAAGTCGTCTTAACTTGCAGGAAAAAGAACGGTCCGCTTCGGTCACAATACATATCGAGCAAATACACGATGTAATCGAATGTAGGGGCCGTGCCTCCCATCAAATAGGCGTCGAAAAGAAATAACCCGCCTGCTACAGGGCGCATCAGCTCGGCTCCGCACAAGTATTCGCCTGTGGTGCCAATCAGGTTTTTCAGATTGTTCATCCTCTTTCTCCATAACGACGGCTGGAAGCTGAGGATACTTCTGACACCTTATCAAGTTCTGCTCAACGTCAAGGTAGCCGTTCACCGTTGGAGACAAACCATCCACTGGGATACTGGCTGCAGATAAAGTCCACGAAGGCCCTGACCTTCGGGCTTTGCAGGCGGCGCGAGGTGTGCAGCACCCACAGCTCGGTGTCGCGCCCGGACACGCCCCAGGACCGCAGTTCGCCCCGCTCCAGCAGGCCGGCGATGAGCGACTGCGGCAGCATGGCCGCGCCCGCGCCGGCCAGCACCGCGTCGCGTATGGTCAGCAGGGATGACAGGCGCAGCACCGGCTGCGGCGCATAGCGGATCTTTCCGTCGCCGACCTGCCAGGTATCGCCGTCGCGGTGATGCGGCGTGACCACGGCGGGGATGTCCGCAGCCTGGCCGGAGCGCGGCTTCGGTATGCGGACGCCGGGCGCGGACGCCAGGACCAGCCTGTCCCTCGCAAAACACCTGCCGACCAGGGCGCTGTCCGGGTCCGGGTTGATGCGGATGGCCACGTCGAAATGCTCATCGACCAGGTTGCTCAGGCGGTCTTCGGACACCGCCTCGATGTGCACCTCGGGGTAGCGGGCGTGGAAGTCGGCCGCCAGCCGGCCCAGGGCCACCTGCGAGAACAGCAGCGGCGCCGCGATGCGCAGCCGTCCCCTGGGCGCGGACAGGCCGTCGCGCGCGGCAGCGATGGCCTCGCCTATCTCGCGCAGCGGCCCGGCGGTGCGCGCCAGCAGTAGGCTGCCGGCCTCGGTCAGCTCCAGTTGGCGGGCGCCGCGTTCGATCAGGCGCAACTGCAATGCTTGTTCCAGCTCGGCCACCCGGCGCGACAGTGTGGCCTTGGCCTTGCCGGTGGCGCGGCTGGCCTTGCCGAATCCGCCATGGTTGGCGACGAGTTGGAAATCCTCCAGGGCGTTCAAGTCCATGATGTCTCGATTTTGGAACACAAGGTCTACATTTTACGGTCTATGCCGCGTAAATGAAACGCCTTACAGTGGCCACACCAACCAACCACACAGGAGTACATCATGACCATCCTCGTTACCGGAGCCACTGGCCGCGTCGGCCGCCATCTTGTCCAGCAGCTGGTCCAGCGCGGCGCCAGCGTGCGCGTGCTGACCCGCGATCCCGCCAAGGCCCATTTCGGCCCCGGGGTCGAGGTCGCTCAGGGCGATCTGCTCGATCTCGACGCCTTGCGCGCTGCCTTCGCCGGCATGCGCACGCTGTTCCTGCTCAACGCCGTCACCGGCGATGAATTCACCCAGGCCCTCATCACCCTGAACATCGCCCGCGAGGCCGGCATGGAGCGGGTGGTCTACCTGTCCGTGTTCGACGCCGACCGGGCTGTCAACGTGCCGCACTTCGCCGTCAAGTACGGCGCCGAGCGCATGCTGCACGAGATGGGATTCAGCGCCACCATCCTGCGCCCCACCTACTTCATCGACAACGAAGCCATGGTCAAGGACGTGGTCATCAACCACAGCGTCTATCCCATGCCGATAGGCCCCAAGGGCGTGGCCATGGTGGATGCGCGCGACATCGCCGAAGTGGCGGCCATCGAGCTGATACGCCGCGACCAGGCGCCCGGCAAGCTGCCGATTGCCACCATCAACGTGGTCGGCCCCGATACGCTGACCGGCGAGGGCGCGGCCGCCATCTGGAGCGAGGTGCTGGGCCGCCCGGTGGCCTACGGCGGCGACGACCCGGGCGCCTTCGAAGCCAGCATGGCCACCTTCATGCCGAAGTGGACGGCCTACGAAATGCGCTTGATGGCGCAGCGTTATGTCAGCGACGGCATGATCCCGCAGGCAGGCGACCGCGAACGGCTGACCGCCATGCTGGGACGCCCGCTGCAAAGTTACCGCGACTTTGTCTCCGCGCTTGTGGGCTGATACCGCCGCCTGCGATGATGGCGGCTCGGCCGATGGAAGCCGGCCCAGGGCCTATGCCTGCGCCGCCTGAGCCGATTCCACCGTCCGGCAGTCCGGCCAGTTCCTGGACGAGCATGCCGAGGTCACGGTCGTCCAGATCAGAACCGCGTACTGAGGCCGAGCCGGGCGATAGACTGAAGCATGTTACTTGACCCGCTGTCTGTACCCATGACTCCGTTGATCCGTGCAGTGCTGCCGTGGCTGGCGCGCTGGTGCACGCCCGCCACGTAAAGCATGGTACGTGGCGACAACGAGTAGTGTACGGTCGCCGAGACTTGATGGGCGTGCGCGTTATCCAGTATTTCGTTGCCTTTCATGTAGAGGTAAGCGGCGCCCGCGCTCCACGCGCCCGGCAGATGCCACAGCGCGCCGGACTCGACCGACCAGATTCCCGCTCCATTCTGTGCATTGTGCACGCTGGTGAACAGCGCTTTCGCAGTCGTTGTCCCGACCGTGTAGTGCAAGCCCGCTCCGTAATTACGTACGCTCGTTGCCTGGATACTGCTTGCTGAAGCGTACTTCTGATTGGTGTAGGCCACGCCGCCGCCAAAGGCGCCGCCGTCGTAGCTCCCGCCGACGCTGATGGTGTTGTTTGCGCCGGCTGACGCGGTAGCGCTGTTGAAACCGTACAGTACCCCTGCCGTAAAACCCGCCATCGATGCGGAGGTGTATTTCATCGAATTCGGCACACGGTTACTGCCTGCGACGCGATCCCAATCGAACGCCCCAGTCACATTGTCCGGGAGATTGAGCTTGTCGAACGGGCCATTGCGATGGGCATACAAGCCGACGAGGTCTGGCGCGATCTCGTTCCCGCTGCCGGCCAGCGCATCCACCATGAATTCATACTGGTTGCCAAGCGTCAGTTTGCCGTAGCGCTGGTTTTCCAGACCCACATATGCGGTGCGCGCGAACAGCCCTCCGCCGATGATGGACCCGCTACCAAGCGAATACTGGTTGACGAGCTGGAAAATCGCGCGGGTACCGGCGCCGAGGTCCTCCTTGCCTTCGAACCCGACCAGGTTGGGAACATAGATGTTGTCTTCGTATTTGGTTTGGCCGTGGCCGCCTTCGTTGCTGACGTAACTGATGCCGCTGTCCAGCAGTCCCCATAGGCTCACGGTGGATTGTGCCAGCGCCGTCGACGGAAGAATGCAGGCGGCGAGCAGCGCGATAGTCTTGTTTTTCATGTGTAATGTCTCCTCCAAATGCGCCTCTAGTTGGGCACGTAAAGATTGGGTCGGTGTATCGGTGAGATGAGGATCTTGATCTGTGCCCGGTCCGCAATGAGCGCGCCGAAGCCATCGGTGATTGCATCCTCGAGCGACACGATGCGTGTGACGATCGCCGTCAGATCGAGAGCGCCGGAGGCAACCATCCGCAACAGATCCTCGTAGGCGTGCCGGTAGCCTACGCTCGCCAGCAAGGTCAGCTCGTCGTTGACCGCACGCAAGGCATCAAAGCTGACGCGCGGCATCAAGCCGACCATGACAAAGCGGCCGCCCTTGCGCAACGCCCGCATCGCCGACTCGAAGGTCGACTGCAGTCCGGCCGCCTCAAAACTGACGTCCACGCCGGCACCGCCGGTTGCCGCCAGAATTGCCTGTTGCAATGCCGTCCCGTCCAGCACGGTCGCGTCGAATACATGGGTTGCTCCCAGGCGCCTGGCTGCACCCAGCCGCTCGGGCGACACATCGACGGCGATGATCGTGGTGGCGCCCTGTAATTTTGCGAGCATGGTGGATAACAGTCCGATAGGCCCGAGCCCGAATACCGCGCAGGTTTCTCCCAGCTGCAGCGCCCCGCGCCGCAACGCGTGCAGCGCGACGGCCGCCGGTTCCATGACAGCGGCCTGCTCCAGGCTCACGCCGTCGGGCAGCCTGTACAGCATGTAGGCCGGTATGACGGCGAAATCGGCCATGCCACCATCGCCCATCAAGCCGGCGAATCCCATGGACACGCATAAATTGTAGGAACCGGAACGACAGTATCTGCACTGGCTGCACCGATATTCCGGTTCGACAGCGACCCGGTCGCCCACGCGTAATGCCGTGACCCCGCCGCCGACTTCGACGATGGTTCCGCAGAACTCATGTCCCAGTGTAAGCGGCGCCGTGCGGCCCGATAAGGGATGCGGGCTGTCGACTGGAATCGCGTGCGGGCCGTCAGCATATTCGTGCAGGTCGCTGCCGCAGATCCCGCAATAGGCAATTTCGATTTTTACGGTGCCCGGACCGACAGGCGGCGTATCGATTTCCACCAGGCGAACGTCTCGGGGGCCATGCCATTGAAGTGCGCGCACGTTATCGGCCTCCCACGCTGTGCTGGTCGAACTGGCGCAGGCCATGCGCCGGTGTGCGTCGGCGCAGCACGGCCGGTGCTGTTTCGACCAGACCTAACGACAGGACCGCCGCCAGGATGGCGCCTGCCGCCGACATCCACATCGCCAGCGATAGGCCATAGCGATCCGCCGCGAAACCGGCGATGGTGGGCGCGACGAAGCCGCCGATCAGTTCACCGGCTCCCATGATCAAGCCCAGCGCGCTCGCAATGGCGCGGGACGGAACGCTTTCGGCCGGAATGGTCGCCATGAACAGGGTAAAGCAGCCAAGGCCGGTGTATGTCGCAAACACCAGCGCACCCAGCACCCAGACGGATGCGCCGTAGATCAGCGCGACGGGACAGGCGGCGGCAATGAATGCGAACACGATCATCGTTGCCTTGCGCCCGATACGGTCGGAAATCGCCGGCACCGCGAAGCCCCAGAACACCCATGCGGCGCCCAGGCATGCCATGACGATGCTCATGTCGGCCGTGGACAGGCCGCGGCTGACAAGGAAGGTGGGCGCAAACGAGATGATGACAACGAACCAGGTAAGGAAGAAGCAACTGATCAGCATGCAAAGCACGACGTTGCGTTCTTTTAGCAAGGCCCAGCGGCTGATGGCGGGACCGTGTGCCGTGTGCGTGCCGGCGCCGGCGTTCGCATTGTTTACCCCCTCAGGAGGTGTTTCCCGTACCCAGCGCCAGATGCATAGTGCGATCAGGAAGCCAGGGATGCACGATACGTAAAACGCATTACGCCAGCCGTAGGACGTGGCGATCGCCGTCACCACCGGTGGTCCGATAACGGCGCCAAGCAGGCCGGCGGCGGAGCCCTGCAGCAAGCCCATATTGAGCCCACGGCGGCCTGGCGTCGAGCTCTCCACCATGAGCGACTGTGACAGCGGCAGGACAGGTCCCTCCGCAATGCCCATCAATGCGCGGAACGCAAGCAGGCTCGCGAATCCGCCGACCAGACCCGACAGTGCCGAGCATACGGAAAAGCCGAGGACCGCTGCGATCAGCAGAGGCTTGCGCTTGCCGCGCGCGTCCGACCAGGCCCCGCTGGCCGTACCCGACAACGCCCACATCAGCGCAAGTGCGGACGACACCATGCCGAGTTGTGCATTCGATAAATGCAGTTCGGCGGACATCATTGGAAAAAGAAATGATAGTGCGAGACGGTCGAAAAACACGAACCCAAAGGTCATGAACAGGATCAGCAGCAGCTTGTTCTCGTAGGTCCAGGCGAACGTCGATGACGAACGAAGTGTCATGGCATGCCTCGTCTGGTCTAGCGGAACAGTTTGTCGATCATGTCGGCGCCGAGCCCGACCTTTTCGTAATGCGCCTTGCACATTGCGATATACGAATGCACGTCAAAGTAGCCGTCGGGATTGCCCTCCTCGTCGAGCCAGATCAGGGGACCGGTCACGATGAAAAATGCGCGCATCGGCTCCGGATGATCGAACGCGACGAGGGTATGGCCTTCGCCTGGTGTTTCGTAGACGAAGTCGCCTCGCGTTGCCGTCCAGTCGTGCTCGAGATAGCCCCATTTACCAGACAGCGTATACGCGAACACTTCGTGGGGGTGATAGTGCCGGTTGACGAGTCCAGCCTTCTTGGCCATCAGGATGTCGCACCATTTGTTTTGCGATGGCGAGATCCACAGAGGCCGGGACGAGACGGTTTCGGTGAACGGCACATAGTAGCGTTCGTCTTCCGTCGCGGCGTTGGCGATGTAAGCCTCGGGCAGTGCATCGGGCTTGAACGGATTGACAATCGGCGAGATATCTTGCCAAAATTCAGAAAGGGCTTTGTCGACCACGGTATGTCTCCTTTTGAGTTAGTGTCGTGGGCTGAACTCTAGCTTGACCGTTTCAGCGGCTTTTGACTGTGCTGGCCGAATTACTTGATCAGGCCGGCCATGACGACATGTCCGTACACAGACAAACGATTCGTCAGCCGTGCCATGCGCACGCAAGGCGACAGCAGGAGACAAAGTGAGCACTTCGACGGTTCTTTCGCGCACCCGGGGCTCTACGGCCGACGTTCCACCCCAAGACCGCATAGCGTATTGGGAAGATCTCATCGGGACGACGCTCGTCGGCCTGCGCTGTTCGTCGCTTTCGCCCGGTGGGCTGGAGGTGGAAGCGACCTCGATCGCAGTGCCCGGTCTCGTGGTTGCCGACATTCGCGGCTGCGATCATCTGGTCGAGCGCGGCCCCATGCAGGTACAGCGGCTGCCCAAGGAATCGCTGTTTGCCAGCCAGGTGGTGAGCGGGCGGGCGTATTTCATCCAGCGCGACCAGTGCGTGCTGGCGCAAGCGGGCGATTGGATTGTTTACGACACACGCATCCCTTATGTGTTCGGATTCCTGACCTCGACCAGGCAGCTGCTTGTCGATATTCCGTTCACGACCCTCGATCGTCAGCTCGATGCGGAACTGACGGCACTGCCTCTCAAGATCTCGCCACGGCCGGGTGCTGGCGGCATGCTCGGGGAGACGCTATGCAAAAGCGTCGAGCGGTTCATGCGGGATCCGGCTGACCACGATACGATGGGCTTCTCGGAATACGCTCGGATGCTGGTCGCCGAGTTGGTCATGGGAGAAGTACATGGCGCCAATGCATCGCGTGCCACCTTGTCTTACCTGCTCACCGCCAAGCGGTACATTGCCACCCGTCTTGGCGACCCCGAACTGGCGCCACAGTCGGTTGCCGACGCCGTCGGGCTGTCTCAACGTCACCTGAGCCGTCTGTTTGCCATGGAAGGCGTATCGATCACGCAATACATTTGGTCGGAACGGCTGACGCATGCGTACCGTGAGTTGACCGATCCCCGGCTGTTCAAGACCAGCGTTGGCGAAATCGCGTTCCGATGGGGTTTTTCGAGCCAGGCCCACTTTAGCCGTGCGATCCGCGAACGTTACGGCATGTCGCCTCTCATGTTGCGTGACGCGCGGCGTAGCTGACGTCGATAGGTCAAGATCGGCTTCACCAGCCATTGGCCACATCAGTGCAGCACGGCTGCGAATCAGTCAATGCTTCCTTGGTGTGGGCGGTAAAGAGTAGCGTTCCCTTTGCGAGGGCTAAAGTGTCTAACCGCCTGAAAACTAGGGAAATTTTCTGGTCAAGGAACGCTTTTATCATTTCCAAGTCCCCCAGCAAACGCACAAAACGGCCGACGGGAAATACAAGCGTTCCCGAAACCTGCCGTGGAGACCAGAATGGCATCTTCTGCGTTAGTGCATTGGAGGTGGACAGACGTCCCGCGTAGTGCCTTCTGCCTTCTGCCTCCTGCGCTAAGGCACCAAGTTCCACGATTTCAGCTAAGAAGTTCAATGTTGAGTTTAGTGACTGAACATTCCGCCATGCGTCTATGCACGTCAGACTTCGGGGTTATAGCGCATTACCCTCGCTCTGTCTGAGCAGTGACGCCTTCAGCCCGTGACGCGAACGGAGCGGAAGACTTCGCTAAGTTGTACAGCGGCTGCCCGCCTGTCGCCCATGTCTACGAGCCTGTCGAGTGCTCCCAGCAGCTTCTGCGCCATCGCCAAGGGCATGGGTTGCTGGCGCTCGCTGAAGCGCTGAATCAACCCCGATAGTCGCCCCGGCAACTGCGTGTTGCGCCATCCCAGAGGGATTCCCTCTCCGACCAGGAGGTGCTCAAGATTGTCGACGAAGTGCTGAACTGGGTAGTGCTCGAAGCTGCTTTCGCAAAGGTTCATCCAGGCGCGTGCAACGAAGGTGACAGAACCGTGGGCGCGCAATATCGGCTCGAAGATTGGGACCACAGCTCCAACTTCGGCCCAGTTTCGGTTCGCAAAGCGAACAGCCCCACCTGCGTACCCGAGCTCAGCGAAGAAGAGATGCTTTACTAGTTCGACGAAGTCCTGCTCTGAGTGCCCGCCGTGACCGGCGTGGCGCCAGTCGCGATAGGCCAGAACACGCTGCGTGACGACGGATAGCAACTCCAATGCAGTTTGTGGAATCTCTGAGCTGTCCGCCACGTGGGCAATCAGATGACTAGTGAACCACTCACCGAAGCTCGCGAAGGCCTCGTCATTGGTGGTCATGGCAGGTTGCAGGAACCGCCGTGTACCTTCCTCTACGGGAAGTTTCAGCGCGACCCGGGCCAGGAATCGGTAGAGATGCCTACGCCACTCGAAGTAGTTTGGGCCGTGGGTGTCATCAAGGTCTCGCCTGCTTCTCGCCCAGGCAGGCGCGATTCGCTCGATGGTCCACTTGGCTAGGCCCTCGCACCAGTCAAGGAACAGCGTCGCGTGCTCTTGGTCCGCTAATGCGGCTCCCAAGGGGATGACCTGCAGAACCTTCTCGAGGAGCGAGGTGTCGACGTGCACTGGGTTGACCCGCCACTCGGCATTGATAGTGCGGCCACGTCGCCGGCTAGCTTGACCAGGTTCGCCCTCAGTAATCGGCACCCACGGCTCAGGCCAAGTGAGCAGGGGAGCGACCACAGGTACTCCATCCTGGAGACGTTGGAGTTCCTCGGTGACGACCCTCTGAATTCGTGCGAAGTGTCGTGCCTCCGCGTCTCCTTCGGGACCATACTGCACCTCGAAGAGCGCTAGCGCCGTAGCCAGCCGCATCGCTGACCACGCGATGTCTGGATACTTGGACCAAGCACCCAGCAAGGCACCTAATGCCGCGACTGCGATTTCCTCGTAAGGGTGAGCGCACAGCTCCGTGAGGAAAGACTGCAGTGGCTCGACGTCCTCGTCGTCTTCAGCAACCGCGAACAATGCTCCCAGCCCCTTGGCGGCGTAGAGCACAGGATGGTACATGAACTTCGCAGTGCGAATGAAAAACGGTTGTGGCACCTCCGGCGTCTGCGCAGCACGAGCGCACACTTCGCTCGCCCATTGCAGGTGCGCTTCAGCCTTCTCCAGCAAGAGGACTGCAGCTACACCAGCAATGGCCGATTGCCGTTGGTGCGCCAGCTCAGTATGTTCATATCCGGTGGCGAAGAGGCCTTCGAAGTCAAGCTCCTTTGCTGCTGTTGTAGCAGCTTCAAGCGTTAGTGAATCCTTCAGCTTGCCGTCATCGAAGTAGGAATAGACCCAGTTCAGAAGTGTGAGATAGCGTCCCATCTCGCTGTGCCGGGCTTGCATCGCCTGGACGTCCGCGCCTGTTGCCTTCGGATTCTCGTGGGAGATGACCACCTTAGATTCGTCCGAGCTGAGTTCCGCGCGATAGTTCTCTGGCTTGCCAAACTCCGACCATATCTCCGCTGTTCTTGCGAGCTCCGAACAGACTTCAACGTTTTTCCGTTGCTCAGCGTAGTCAAAGGGCAGGTCCCCCGAGAAGCCTTGGATGGCCACAGCCGCTTGCGCACCTAGCTCTCCCCCCCTGAGTACCATGAGGGTGCCGAGCGAGCGGATGTCTGCACGGCGCACCGGTCGTTCGTTGCCCTCCTTTACGGCCAAGCCGTGAGGTCTGTCCTGCGGCTTTATAAACCCGATAAGGTTCGCTGTCTGTGCCATGTCTTGCACGTGACGCCGAATGTCCCAGTGCCAAAGACGCTGATTCGTCGCGATAGGCAGAGTTGTTGCGGACGTGTGTTGCGCCTGCAGGGCGATGGTAGCGGCAACAGCAAGGGCACCCACGGACTGGTTGCCTTCCAAGACCGCCTTGAGGACGTCGTCAACTGGAATGCCTTTCTCAAGCTCACCGAACGCCCAGGCCTCAAGAGCCATCCAGCCTGAGTTGACGGTCGACGGCCCAAAGCTTCCACGTGCACCCAAGTAGAGACGGCTATCGCCCCAGAATACTTGCGTGCCCCACGGGAACTGCATGACGAGCGGGATAGGCGTTCCTTTTCTCTCGTAGGAGAGCCGATGCAGCTGCCGCCATGACCGAATGGAGTGATTAGCGACCTCCCGAACCAAGCGCCTCCCCTGGTCCGGTGCTTGCTGCAGCAGTGAGTGGAACGGCTCCCTTGTCGGAGCCGCAGGAAAGAAGGAGAAGTGGTCGTCGATAGAGAGATGCTCCCATTCATAGTGACCGAAGCTGTGAGACACCAAGTAGTCCCGGCCTCGCATGTCCTTCGTCACAACCACGGGGAGGTTCTTGCGCACGGCGGACAGGGTGAAATCGACCAACTCCGCAGGACAAGCACGCGAGAGCAATGGGGCATGTGTAAACACGGACTGCACGGCCTGATGTGGCATCCGTTCCAGGCGGCGTAAATCGCGGAGGTACTGAGCGACCAATGAGCTTTGGGTGAGCGAAGAGTTCAGCACCAACATGCGCAGCGCGGACTCGAGCTCGTCCAAACCGTCCCGCGAATCATCAATCTCGCTCCAGACCCCGCGGTCCGTCAAGAACTCCCTTCGATAGCGTTTATGCTGGATGTGGTACAGCCAGGCGAGGCAGGTCTGAACGATGCGCTCGGACACTCGGTTTCGGTAATGGGAGAACATGTTCTGCCAGACCTCGAACGCCGAGACGACGTCTGGAATTACACTGGTTGGGATGTCTGAAGCGTGGTCCAGAAGCCAGTCGCAGAAGCGAGCCCAGGCTGCGACGTCCGAAGGATACCCCCACATGTCCGCGTACAGCATGCGCTGGGCAAGGTCGAGGTCAGGAGCGTCTGAGCGCTCGAGAATGGCTGTATTCGGCTTCGTCTTTTCAGCTTGGTACCAAACTACGACCTTGCGGACCCGCGAGTGGGCAGTGTCGAGCATCGCTCGGTCGAAGGCAGTAGAGTTCTGCGCGAACGTCTCCAAGGAAAACGGCCCGGCCATCCACGCGCGCAGCCACTGGGAGCGAAGTCTCTGATTTCCCTCCAAGGCGGCCAAGTGGTTGGCCCAGTTCTCGCCGCGGGCAAGCTCCGTCTGGGAGAGCAGTTCGACTACCCGACCAAGCGCCGGCGGCTCTCCAACTTCGCGAATGACGTCCGGCCAGGCGTCGTCCGCCCGGACCAAGTGCTGAAGGAACGCCCATTCAAAGAAGATGTCGTGGGAGAACTGCACGCTGTGTCCGCGCCTAACGGGTCGAACGATGCCGTCCGCCTCGAGTTCGGCGAGTGCCTGAGCGTCGACATCGGCAATGGGGATACGTCTGCCAAGTTGATGTGCGCCTGTCTTGGCCAGCTCCACCAGGGCATTTCGCCGGTAGCCCACCCGCATGGGGTCAGCGCCGTAGCCGCCGCGCTCCCACCACAGAGCCGCAAGGTCGACCTCAGAGGTAGCCTGCGCGCTCGACGAGTCAACCTCCTTGGCGAGCACAGCCGCGAAAAAGGGGCGACGAACGACCGCGCGAACAGAATCACTGCCGAAAAGCAGTGGTCGAAGGGCTGGCTTTGCTTGCGCGAGTGCCTCAGCTTCCTCGTCGTCGAAAGAGTCGATGTTCAGCGTCCGCACTCCTTTTGAGAACAGACGCGCAGGAAGCCAAGTGCGAAGCGGCTCCATTCCCGTATCACGCACGGTGGCTACCACGCACCATCCTGACAGCAACGGCGAGGAGTGGATGGTGTTCAGCAGGTCAAGGAGGATGCCACGGTGTTCGACCTCGACACGGTCAATACCGTCGACAAACAGCATGCTGCAGCCGGACACGGAAAGCTCCACCAGAAGCTCCTCCAAGTTGCTGAGCGTAATGCCCGCGGCGGCGGCGTACTGCGCCCACGTGCTCCCCCACAGACGGTCGGACTTTAGGAAGAGGACCGTTCCAGAGGCGGCAAGTTGTTCGACCGCCGAGCGGAGAACGACCGACTTGCCCGCACCGGGCATGCCGCCAATCTGCACAAAGCCGGGCAACTTTGCAGCTTCGACCACCGCTTGAACGCTGGTGTCGCGCGGCACGCTCAAGCCAGAGATGCAGTTCGTGATTTCGGCAGCGGCAAGTCGGCTCTCCTGCTGTATGGCTTGTAGTGCTGCTTGCGCACTCGGCGCTTCGGCAAGCCGGAGAGCCCCGCTCAGACGAGCGACGAGCGTCTTGCGGTCATACCCTGCTGCGCGCCCTTGCGAAACCCGCACCAACGCCAGCAACCGGCGCCACAGGTCGTCAGCGCGAGGACGGTCCACCGGAGCCAGGGCGTTAGCAAGGCCCGCAACTGTCTGCGCCTCGGTCGGTGAGCCTTCGGTCAGCAAGTCCAGGCGTATGAGGACGAAGTGACTCAGTAGTTTGTGGGTGGCTACATCAAGCTCGCCGGGCACCACCTTGGACGAGAGGATGTCGCGAACCGTCTCGAACTGCGAGAGCTTGTCTCCCGCGGCACCATCGGTCTGCAGCTTGCGGACGAACTGTTCCGAGGCGCTTTCTGCTCGCGCCCACTCACATAGCGTCTCGAAGCTTCTCTTGGCTGCGTCCGAGATTTCGCCGACGATGGCGCCCACCCTGTCCAACGAGGCCTGAAATCCGGCGCCCGAGAGTGTTTCATAAGCGCGTTCAATCGTCTCTCGGAAGTCAGTGTTCGTGCTCGCCGCGCTGATTACCAGCTTACGCTTGACCTGGGCGCTGAACGCTATCGAGACCTCGTCGGCACCTTCTGCCCGAACGATGAGGTCATCGAGCGGGTGTCCGAACGAACCTTGCTGCACGGAGACATGTCGGACTACGCGGCCCGGCAGGCCTGGCGCTGTCGTCTCGCAGAGCAGCGCTGCTGTGTATACCGAAGAAACAGCATCCTCGAAGCTGAAGCCTTGGCCGCCCGTTAGTTCGGGTGAAGTGCCGCTTGGTGCTGATTGCGTGCCCAGCGTCTGCTGGTCGTCATTGATTTGGTCTGTCGTCATGGCTAGCTATACAGTCAAACTTTATATTATTCGTGTCGCACTTATGCGAAAGGATGTGGGCTGCTGAGCTCGCGAAGCGCTTGGCAGCTTAAGGAACGACGCAGACACCCCGCCTGGGAGGATACACTGCGAACCCGTGACAACGGTGTGTATGGTTCGAGACTGTAGACTATGCGAACCTCAAGCGCTTCGTAAATATGCTGGCTCAAGAGGCGCATTTCATTCGCATTAAGCATTTCGCGCCCTTCGGCGAGCTCGAAGACTTTTCGCGTCGAGAGAACCGGCTTGCGTGGGGCGACATCAACGACCTTTTCGACCTACTGGACTTGTTCCGTAACTACAAAGGATACCCCCGCCTTACGCGAACGCCGCATAGGTTTTATACTTCAAATTAGGTGAATGATTTGTCTGATTATTCAAGCTGGGAATTTCTGTTGGATGGTGATGCTCAAGATTTCCGAAGCCTCTCGGAGAAGCCTGGAACATCGTATTTCAATATTTATGGCGGTATCGACCATTGGAACGACTGTCGTAATGACGATTTACGCATGACTACCATATATTGCGAAGGCGAGAGCGACCCCGTTGTAATATGGCAGATTGGTTATGAATTGTTGAGTTTCTTCAACGGTGCGTCGGCGCTCTTCCGGTATGGTTACCAGAAAGCTTCTATAAATACAATTTTATATGATGGAAAACAGTTGGATTATGTTGCTCCAATGCCTGTCAGGGCTCTACTTGGCCCGGCCTCAATCTCGCGCCATCAAATAAATGAACAAATAACAAAAAGTGCAAAGAGCAGTCCCAGATTTCCATTGTTGCACCTCGCCACTGAGAATGAAGATATATCTATAATTTTAAAATACTTAGACATGGAACATGGTTGGGTCACATATTACAAACTGCTAGAAGCCGTCGAGGGATTCGCAAAAGCAAAGGGGGTGAATCTTGGAATTGATAAGTCGGCAAGAACGGCTTTCACCAACACCGCTAATAATTTTTCTCTATCCGGGTTTGATTCCAGGCATGGTTTTAAAGAAGTTGTTAAAGAAAATAAGACCAAGGCGATGTCGCTGCACGAAGCGCATAAATTTATTTTTGGTGTCATTAAGAGTTTCTTGACTAAGGCAAACTTTAAATAGTGCGTTAATGCACTGCTCTGGAACTGGCTAACGTGAACGCAGACAACCCCGATAATGGAGGAGCAGTGCAATAGCTTCTGCAAGAAGGTCATATCGATGGCCTTATCGTCTCGGCTGATTCGCACTTACTGATGGTTGAATATAGGGACTTTAATACAGCTCAGCACGCAATCATCTGCTCCATTGCGCGGACATTACCCACCTGCGCTATCGAAGTCCCGACGCAGGCACCAATATCCGCTGGCATCACAGGAATCGCAATTTACTGAATCCCAGCGCTTCTTGAGGTATCCATAGACCTTTACACCAGAGCTCGCTCAGTGCCTTTCCCAGCTCGCGGCCGAGCCATTGAGTCGCCAATGGAATGAGGTCGCCACAGGCGGGCCGGTCACGCCGGCGCCCATTAACTAAGAGCCACTCGTACCATTCAGTGGCCGGCGCTACCCTGATGTCGCCGCACGTTCCCCTGTTGAAATCAAGTGGAATGGATACGCCCTTTGGGTCCAAATCTCCCAAGTAGACAGCACCTGTTCCGCCGACCTCGCGTAAGACCTCGCCCAGCGCGGCGCCGCTGCTGCGAAACGCCTCGCCCGCCCCATAGACAACGGCGGCGTACCGGCGTGCGGACTGGTTCCACTCGCCAAAGCTCCAGTAGCTGTTGTGGTTCTCGACCACGAGCACCGGCTTACCGCTTGCTGCAGCCGGTCGATATGGAAGGGGTGGGGGAACCACAAAGGCGCCCAGCACCTCAAGCGGCAGGCGGCCGGAGAACAGCGTGTTCGACGAGCGCATTATGTCCAGCCGCTTTTCGTCCCCGAAGATTTCCAGCGAACGCTCCTTGATAGGGACCAGGAACAAGGAATTCCGGTGCCGAAGCAGGTATTCGTTGATGACGAAGGCCACTTCCAACTGGCTGGATTTGAGTTCGGTCCAAAAGCCCAGTTCCGGCACCCACGGTACCCGCGCGAAATCGCGCGCGGGAGCGGAACTGGACTCCCGCACAAGGGTGACCCATTTGGGCAGTATCGGCTGCCCGACGCGTTCCCAACTGTCCGGTCCTGGCAGCGTCAGGACGCCGTCGCCAGCCAAGGATTGAAGCGCCTGCAACAGCCTGGAGCTGCGCTCGGGATGGTTTTGCACCTCGGGGTGGAGCTCGAAGTAGAGCTGCCGTAGCTGCGCGAGTGCAACGCGCTTCCTCGGCAACTCAGTAAGCCGCCCAACAAATTCTGGCGCTATCATGCCGACTCCGCACTTTCGATATCGACGGCCGGCTCTTCATTGAGCCTGTAGCGCACGCATTCAAGATGCCAGCGGCCGCTCTTGCTGTTCTGGCCGGCACGGCGTAAGCGCACGAAGGAAGAGAACTCACCCAACGTGTTGTAGTCCTGGATGGCGGTCGCAAAGACCAGCTGAACGCCCATCGCTTGGGCGAGCAGCCGCTGCGCCTTCCACATGGTCGGCGACGTGGCCTTGGCAAACGGGTTGTCCAGGATGAGCGGCCCTCCCGCCAGTTTGTGCAGCTTCGCCTGGGTCTCGGCGCGCAGCTGGGCAATCACAACGTACAGGAACATCGCCATCACCACCGCTTCGCCGCCAGAGTTGGAAATCTTGTCCACCGGGGTGTATTGCTGGTTCTCGTCGACGACCATGCGCAGCACCTGAATCCCCAACGACTGGCCCCCACACATGCGGAGCAGCGCCTCGGCCACCAAGTCCGAGCCTTTCGCCGGCACCACCTGATTCTGGATAAGCCCATCCAAGTAGTGCGTCAACGCTTGCCGCCGGGTATCAGCGTTGATGCCAGTAAAATTGGCCCGCATTTTCAGGACCTGCTTACCTGCCACGTAGGGAGCTGCCGCCGGCACGCGCTTATCAACTGCGGAGTGCAGTAGGCTGATAGCCACGCGCGATAAGACAAGCAGCTCCTCGACACAGGCATCGAAGTCCGCCTGCATCTTGTCCACGTTGTCTTGAGTGGTCTGAATGCGGTCGGTCAAGTTTTCAAGCAGTCGCGCTGCGTCGCTGCACGCCGCATAAAAGTCATTGCTCAGCATGGCCGAGGTTAGTTCGGGCTCGACTTTCTGCAGTTCCGGCGCGGCGGCGGCCCTACCTAATCCCTCGAAAGCAGTTCGGGCGTGGTGCAGTGCTGTATCGCATGACTTTTGCTTCGCTGAGTAGATGTTCATAGTACGCTTGACGTCCTCGCCAGGTTCTTCGGCGAGCACCACCGGCGGCAGTTGGCCGGGGTTCACCGGCTCCTGCCCGGAGAACTTCGCGACTTCCAACGAGAGCAGTTCAAGCTGTGGTGGGTCTTCGAGCTTAGTCAGGTTCAACAGCATGTCGGCCCAGCGGGCGTCGTTGGTCGCCTTTTCACCCAGCTCCTTGGCGAGGTTCAACGCGCGGTCGGCTTCCTGCTCCGCTTGCGCCTGTCTTTCGCTCGCCACCTTGCTGAGCTCAAGTGCTTCGTCGCGTTTGTCTTCCAGCAGCACGTCATCAAGCGCTTCTAGGTCCGGCGTCGCCGGCTTCACCTGCTGATTCTTCTTGTGCCACGCCTCGGATGCATTCTTGGCGGTCTGCCGTGCGGACAATGCCTCAATGCACTCGCGCTGCGCAGGAGTGAGTGTGCCCTCCAGCTCACCCAGCAGCGCCGTATGGTCCACATCCAAATAGGTGGATAATTTTTCTTCCGGGATTGCTCTGAAATCCCGGGAAAATTCAGCCCGCTTCTCGCTGCACAGGTCGCGGGCGCCCTGCAGTTGCACCTGCAGCACCCCAAGCTTGTCCTGTTCCTTTGCCTGAAACGCAGACAGGGCCTCGCGGTAGGTCCTGCGCAGGAAGTCGAGGTCCCGCGGCTGGGACACAAGCATTTCCGCCGCAGCCACTGAATTGTCGTAAAATTCCACCGCTGCGTGTTCACGCACGAACGTACCGGCATTGGCGTCAGCCTCGGCAGCAACGCGACCTTCTTTCAGCGTTAGGTCAGCGAGTTCTTCAATCGCACCGCGGGCGGCTTCTCGCCGTTCTGCCAGTTCTTCCAGCTGCAGACTCAGCTCGTCGATTTCACGGAGGCGCTCGGCACGGCCGGCTTCGTGGTCGCTGAGGAAGCGCTGCAGCTCTTCAATATGACCAGCCGCCGCGATAGCGGCACGTGCACGCTCGTCCGCGTTCACCTGGCACTGCTTGGCCAACTCCGCTTCCTCCTGCCCCTTCACACTCGCCTCATCCTGGCGCGCGGTCGCCAGTTCAAGGTCGGTGGACAACTGCGCCTGCTTGGCGAAAATCGCGGCCAATTGGCCATCGCCAAAGCGCTTTTTGTACGCGCCCAGCTTTTCTATCGCCGCGAGCGCATCGGTACGTCGAGCATCGTACTCCTTGCGGCGTTGCTCTTCATCGGCAACGCTCTCGCTCAGCGTCTTTGCCAAAGCCGCTGCTGCCTGTTTGTTGTAGGCCGCATCACTATCGGCGGCGACGACAAAACGAACGGCGGGCGCGGACGCGGCCGCAAGCGCAATCGGAGAGACCACCACAGGATGCGTGAGCCTCTGCGCCTGCAAGTTTACCGCGCGCGCCTTCTCCATCTCGCTTGGCGCGACAGAAACGCCGAGGAACCGGGCGGGGTCGCTGACGACGAGCGCACGCGCAGCGCTCGCATCGTCCAGTGCGTCAGCCAGATACTCGTTGAAGGCTCGCGCCGAACGCACACCGGCGTCCCGCAGCCCTGCCACTACCCGAGTGACATCCGGGCTCCTACCGGCAACGCCGGTTTCCTCGATGGCTTCGGCGGTCGTGCGCAAGTCCCGCAGGCGAGCGTCGCAGATTGATACCTCAACCGCAGACGCGCGGGCTACCTCGTCCAATGCGCCTGGCAGCGCGGGGGAGTCGGGGTCAACAGTGTCTGATTCGATGGCCAGCTGCGCGACCGGCAGCTGCACCAGCTCCTCCCGCGCGGCCGCGCCTTCGCCGAGGAAGTTTACGGCGCTCTGGATTTCACCACTGAGCCGTCCGATGTATGCGCCAAGTTGAACCTCTTTGCGCTGCCAGTCCTGCGCGTGCGCCTCGTGCTGTACTTGTTGCCCACGGTAGGCTGCTTCCTCGCGCCGCAGATTGTCCTGCGATTCCGTCCAGCGGTCCAGACCAGCTTGCGCGGACTGGCGCTTATCGGCAAGTCGTCCGGCATTCACATGGCGGTTGAGTTCCTTGCCGCAGAGCTCTTCCTGACTGCGAAGACGCTCCAACGAGATGGCCGTTTCACTGTGACCCTTGTCGTCCTCGGTCAGGGCCCTTCGATGTGCATCGGCAGCTTGCTTCCGCTCGGCTGTCTCGCGCGCAATCCTGTCGGACGTATTCCGCTCTATCTGCTCGCTGTGCTTCAGGGCGGTGCGAAGCAGCGCGCCCTGCAATTCGACCTTAGCTCGGAACGGCAGCAGTCCCTCCCCGGCAAGTTTCGCCTGCGTCTCGAGTTCCTCCACATGCACTTCTTGCGCCTGCACCCCCGACAATGCTCGGGCGCCGCGCACGAGCTGGATGTCGTTTTTGATGGTCTCAAGCGTGGCTTCGGCTTGGGCCGCGCGCGCTGCGGCAGCGTGCGCGGTGCGCAAGTACATCAACGACGACATGCTGGCGGCTTGGGCAGAATAGCTCAGTACGTCCGCACCAGCACTGGCCGCAAGCCCGCGCTGGTCACTTTCGTAGCCAAGTTCACGCTGCTGCTTTTTACGTTGCTCGGCAGAGCGTTCCTGAAGTGCCAGCGCCATGCGGGCCCCGTCAAATGCTTGCGCGCTCTGCTCAGCCATTGCGCGGTGATAGTCCTGCGCCTTGCCGGCGAATGTGTTTAGCACGGTGGAGAATTTGCCGAGCTCCTCGAGCCTAGCCTGATACGACGGTTTGCGGCGCAGCTTATCGCAGGCAATGGCCACCGCCTCGCGCACGGCGGATGCGCGCTGTCCGTCCAGCGTCAGGTGGAAGAACTTCTGCAGGAAAGCACTTTCGCTCGTGAAGTTGAGGAAGCCGGTGTCGAACCCGCCTTCCTGAACCGAAAAATTGACCTGCATTTGCAGCATCTCGAGGTCAATCAGCCGTTCGTCGCGGAGGTGCCGCTGCCAGTCGACCTGCTTACGCGTGAAGTAGACGTCGGGGCGCTTCTTCTGCTCCTCTTGAACCCAGCGCGAGAACTCCGCCATCGTGTTGGCTGTGGCGGAAGCCAATTTCGGTGCGGGGACCGATTCTAGGGTCAAACCGTTCACGGCTTCAAAGCTAAAGAAGAGCCGGTCGCACTCGGGCGCGTCGGCGCCAGGCCGAATGGAAACAGCTTGGCCGACCACCAGTCGGTACGGCGCACCGCCGGCAGTACGCGGAGGCATCTCCCATTCCACCAGAATAAATCCGAGCAGCCCGTCCTGCGAAAAGTATTGCGAAAAGTGATTGTTCTTGTTCTGCAGATGCTTCAGGAAGCGGTCCAGGCTGGTGTCGAAGCAGGAAAAGATGAGCGCGAGGAGCGAGGTCTTGCCGCCGCCATTTTCCAAGTTGAAGATGGTGTCCGTTGGTTCCCTGCTTTCGGGGTCGACCAAGTCGAGGACCGTGCCGTCATACCACGCCATGAGATATCCACAGTTGCCTAAGTAAATCCGGGTAATGCGCTGCATATCACACCTCTAAAGTTTTAGTTGGTCGAGCGACTTCTTGGGCAATATCGAATAACCGTCGCAATGCCAACTCGCGAAGCTGCACTCGGAGCCGGTGGGTGGGTGTGAAGGCCGCGGAGATATCGTCGTCAGCTTTGCGGTCCTGGCGAACCAAGCCATGTACCTGCATGTTGCTCAGACTGATTTTGAGGACGCCCACCAGCGAACTGGCGGAAGCGCGCTGCCCGGCCGGGAACACAAGCGGCATGGCACAGATGGCTTCCCAGCCCGGCGCGAGTTCTGGCGGAATTTCTGCAGGCAAAGTGCTGCATTCTTTCAACCGTCGCGCCAGCGCGTACAGCGTGTCTCGGAATGTCGAGACCGCGGTTGGCGGAGGCGTGTAGGTGTCGGAGTCCAGCCCGTCCGTCGTCGGGAAGAAGGCCGCGGCGATGGCTATGTGGGCGAGCAACATGCACGCCTTCTGTTCAGCGTCCAGATTCACCCGGATGTCGACCATGCGAATAGCAAATCGACTGCTACGCGAAGCGGGCGCGACGATGAGACCGCGCTCACTGATATCCAGGATGACAAGTTCAAAGCTGTCCGCGACGTCTTGGACGTCTGCGGCGAAGCTCGGATATGCCCGGTAGTAAGCCAGGAGCTGTCGGTATTCCTGGTCGTTCGCAGGAGCCAAGTTCGTGTGTAAAGCCTTGTAGACAAGCCGTGCGGCTTGCCGTGCCCCCAGTTGCATGTCACTCATGTCTGTCCCTCCTTTGGACTGAAGCGCAGATTAGTGCCTCGAGCGACGTCGGAAATGAACTCGTCCAATGCGTCGGCCGTCATATTTGGAAATTCCGACTCGGAATGTGAATAGGCGCGATAGAGGATGAGTACCACGCAACGGCGCATGGCCCAGTCGAAACCCGCGTCATCGGCTTCCATCAGTAATTCGTCCAACTGCCAAGATTGTTCCGAGGCGAACTTGGTCCTCAGCCAACTGGTGACCTCCTGGATGGTGCTTTCGTCAAACTGAAACGGCGGCGGTACGAACGGCGTGATTTCCCCTTCGTCATCGTCCAGCTCACCTTCATCGCCGCGCCGCTCGAGCAACAGGGCAAACAAGGAGTTCAGGTCATACAACCGGGGCGGAACCGGCGGGTACACCGCCGCCAGAGCTGATTCCGATTGCTGAGCGAGCTCGTCGGTGGACAATTCCAGGAGCTGCGGGAGCAGCCTGGTTTCGAGGTCCGGCAACCCGGACGGGGAACGCGCGCGAAAGGCGGACCTTTGCGATTCCAAAAAGCGGTCATTTGCAGCGCTGATGTCGCCCACAAGCTGGCTGCGTAAGGTGCCCGCTCCCTGAAGCGTTTTCAGCAGCAGCGCCAGGTTTTCACGCGATTTTGGCTCTTCGGCGTGGCGCAGGGCGTCGCGAACAGCTTCCTCCATTCGCTGGTCCTCCTTCTGGCGCAGCCGAACGTGTTGCCGCGCGCCGTCAAGACGAGGCGCCATGTCGCGCGCCCAGTTGACCGTACCGGGCGCCCGGTACGCCTGGTGCAGCCGGTCGCGGATGAGCTGGCGAAATTCGATGGACAGGGTTCTAGCGCGCCGCGCAATCTCCAACGCTGCTTCGAAGCGGCCGCGCTTTACCAACATGTCGAGCATTTTCTCCATCAGCTCCTGCGCGTCTTCAGGAGCCAGGTCCAGCATGCCCAAGTAGACCAGGTAGCCCTCGGAAGTGGGGCGGTAACGATAAACATCTTCGAAATCGGGCTCGTAAGTGACAAGCCGAAAGCGGAACGTGGCCGTGGTCCGGCGAGCCGCGTCGTAGAATTCGTAGGAAAATTCCCGGTAACCGTCGGCTTTGTTGTCGAGGGTTGCGAGGACCGAATCTGCGACCTTTGCCAGTTCGGCCTTGGACAATCCTGGCTTCATCGTGGCTGCGGCCATCGCAATGTGTTCCAGCACCTCGTCGCTCGAACAGCCCGTCGAAACCGTCGTGCCTTCCATCATTTGGTCAAGCGCGCTCAGTACCAGGTAGTGCGTGTCGATTTCTTGGAACAGCTTGGTCTCTTCACCGATTCGCTGCTTATTCAACTCGAGTGCGAATAGCGGACGCAGCAGCAGCAGGTTGCGCTGTTGCCGGGAGAGGTCCAGTAGCCCCGCCGCAGGGCCGGCCATCTGGGTGTCGAGTTGTTTAACGTGCAGGTGGGAGACGATGTCGTTCATGGGCATTTAGGTGGACATGGAGGTGGACCACCTCGTTTTTATACCGGCGGCGCGCTTGAAGCTGTCTCGTCTGGACTCCTTATTTTTCCTTGCGAACACCTTTGAAGGGTGTCTTGTCGGACGTCTTCACATCGAGGAAGCGACCGGTACCAGCATCCCGCTTGACCCAGTTGCCGGAAGGCGTCTGCGTTTGGCTCCTGTTCTTCACTGCGCCGATACGTTGACCGTCGCGGGGCGGGTTGTTTTTTGCCATGTCATTCTCCGATACCGAAGGTTAAGGTGAATACAGAATATTAAATCATTTTGATGATGTCAAGTAATCTTAATGATGTGCTTACGTCCTCGTTTGTGTTAGACTAGTAAAATGCATCAACATCGAACCCAACTGCCAGACGACCTCCTGCGTGACATTGCACGCCCTCAACTTGAGCGTTTAACTTATATCGACTTCCGGCTCTTCTTTTTGGGCGAGTTGAGAAGAAGCGACTTGATGGAGCGCTTTGGCATTGGACCAGCCGGCGCAACCCGGGACATTGCGATGTACAGGCAAATAGCGCCGAATAACCTGGACTTGGATGCATCAACCAAGGTCTATCTCCTGAGACCACAGTTCGAGCCACTGTTCGAACACGAACCGCAACGCGCGCTCACCGCACTTTCAAAAGGATTTGGCGAAGGAGTGGAGGTGGGGGGTGCCCTCATCAGGTGCGAGGTGCCTTTCTCACTTAACCAGCCAGACATGGGTACTCTAGCGGCCGTAACTCGTGCAATTCATCGAGAAAGAGCCATCCGAATCACGTATCACTCCGTAAGTAGCGGCACGGGAAGGCGCGAGATTGTTCCATTCGGCCTAGTGAGCAATGGCGTACGCTGGCACGTAAGGGCATACGATAGGAAGTCTGCGGATTTTCGGGATTTCGTCTTAACGCGGATGGAGGCGCCAGAGATTCTCGAGGACTCATTCGCCGGTCGTGAAGAGACGCCGGAGCGCGATGTTCAATGGAGTCGCATAGTGCAGCTAGAGCTAGTTGTGCACCCTGAGCATCCGCGCCCTGAGGTTGTGCAGCGCGACTATCCAATGATTGAGGGCGTATTGAAAGTTCGTGCTCGAGCCACCAATTTGGGATACCTGCTCCAGCTTTGGAGGGTCGACTGTTCGCCGTCGCATAGCCTACCAGCACTCGAATTTCCTTTGTGGCTACGCGACCCTCTGGCACTGCACGGTGTCGAGAATGCAGTGCTGGCGCCTGGATACTTAGCGTCGCGCGACCATTTTTCTAAATGAGAGCAGTCGGAATCGATTTGAAGATAATTTGCCAAGTAGGACGACACGCGTTAAATGACGTGGGCGATTAGGCTGCCGTTGCCACGAGCCGATTCAAGAATGCTCTACCTGCGCTGTAGCCGAGAAGTTCTGAAATCTGCACGTCACATTCTGACCAGCAGGCGCTCGCCATTGCGGACTTTAAACAACGGTCCGTGTACCTCAAAAATCCTAATTTGCCAACGCGGGCTTGTGTTTGTTGACCCGTAATAAAGCCGTCTGGTACGGTGTAAATGACCAAGGCTGACCTAGCCTCCTTACCAGTGTGGGCGGTGCGAATTGGTGCTGCGCTCCCACGGTTGTTGTCGCGCTGACGGGGCGTAGCTACGTGTGGTCAGTCTTATTTGTTAAGCAGGTCCAACAACGGAAAGAACACCAATGTCTGACCTCCCGAAAAAAGCCATGCACGAGATACATCCGGATTTCCCGACCAGCCCAAACCCTGGCGCCATTAGCGGGTCGCAGCCGAAACTGCTCCTGTGTAGAGGCGAAAACGGGACTTACGTGAGCCCGAGACGGTCCCCTGAAGACATTCTGCATCGATTTGAAATCGCTGACGACATCGTCAACCAGCTGCTCAAGTATTTCAATCGTAAGAAAACAGAGTACCCGGAGTGGACGGCTGAAAGGAACCTAGAACGGATTCGCCTTGCACTGATAAACAAGGCTGCGGAAGGGAAGTGGAAGTTCACTGAAGCCGAGCAGCAATGGATTATGAACCGCCTTCGCGAAAGATGCCTTGACGCTCCAGTCAGCATGAGCCTTGGAAACACGTCCGAGCGTAACTGAAGTGGCGACATTGCGCTGTGAGCAGGTATCGGACAATTTTTGTAGGCTGCGCTCTGCACGCGCTAGCGATACCAGTTTGCCTTTTGGCAGTGCTCCGCTCGAGGGGCTAGAGACGCAAACCGACGCTGCGTGCGTCGAGGTTTCCGAGCAGTCCATGGTGTGCCCCCTCGTCCCTGCCAAGAGCTAACGCGGCCCGCGAGGATTCTCCGTCTTTCTAACCCACTCGACACGCCCCCGTCGTACGAAGAAGTGAGAGCGGCATCCCTCTCTTAACCAGACTGAGGGCGAGAGCGTGGGCGGGGAACTTTGCTCTGCGTACAGATTCCAGCGAGGCTTGGCTTCTCGAATAAGAGCAAGTTCAATTGCCTGACCACACCCACAGGGACATCGCATCCCAATGCTCCAATCTTCGCCTGCATCCCGGAGGAGTACCAGATTACGCCAGGGGAGCGTACTCGGGAGAGCCTCACCTACGAAAATTTCTAGCTTTCGGGGCGGCAGAAATTTCTCACAGATGCCCAGAACCCACATCGGCCACCTCATTGGCTGCCCCCTTCGTCAACCAATGTGGGTAGACCGAGCAGTGGCTCTTCGTCCCCGCGCGCGACAATTGGCGAAGCTCGAGCGGCAAATTCCTCTTCCGCCGTAAATTCCTCAATGCCTTCAGCCAACATGAATCGCGTGCGGGCATACCGACTATTGCACTCCTGCCTAAATGGGTATGCACGGGCAATGAACTCCATGACGCAGGCACTGGCCGCGCGCATGTTCAAACTGATGACAGCCGGTGCTTGTTCAGGAACGCCGTCGATATACCCTCGGCGAATCTGGTCTGCATGTGCTTCCGGGTCAGATTCGGATAGCGCCTCGGCCTGCAAAGTCGCAGCGGAATACACGCCGCGCGCGAACAAGCTGCTGCCATTGGGATGAACATAGTCAATGCGGCCGGTGACCTCATCGACGACAACTTCACCGTTTGCTGTACGGCGCGTGGAGATTCCCACTCCGACATCGAACAAGGGAAGCAGAAATGCCTGTGCCATGAGGTCTGCGACGCTGCGCGCACGTAGCTTATCGACACAGGAAAACAGCACATCAGCCTCGGCCGCAGCAAGAATCGCCTTGCGTGAAAGCAGATTGGCGTCCACTGGATATACATATGGTTCGGCCCGGTACTGGTTTGCACGGTTCGAAAAAACCCTCACCTTCGGCACATTCCTGTCGGCATCCGTCTTGACGGTATTCAAGATGCGGTTCAGGTTCTTTTCCTCAACTTTGTCGAACTCAATGAGAATAACACGCCCGAACCCAAGCCGGCATACCTGCTCAGCGACGATGGAGCCCGTTCCCGAGACGCCAACAATGCAGGCGGTAAGGTTAGCGAGTTCCGCAGTCATTCCACTCGAGAATGCCATAGGGCGTGCTTTGATGCGGGTATGGTCGTTCGCCCAGAAGAACTGCAAGTCCATGCCGACCACGCTGACAAGGTCGATTGGCGAGACGTCCATTTCTGGGGTGTAGACTCGGCCGAAGATGAAGCCGTTGGGCAGCATAACTGCCGTTCCATGAAGGCTGCCGCCTGCAGCGAAGATGCAGGGGATAATTTCCTGGTCGCTGCGGTCATCCGTGGGTGAAAATTGAGGCGTACCGTTGGGGTGTGAATGAATAAGGATGAGCGTCAGCTTCCTCCGTACAGCCAAGTCAATGCCTTGTTCAATGTACTCCGAGGGCCAACTGATGTACGCAGCATCGCGCTGGCTGCAGGCCGTGTAAGGCACAGGAATGACATGCTGGACGAGCAGCCGCTGGCGCGCACCTGAGACGCGGGTGCAAACGAGTACTGCAGCAGCCTCTTTCTTATCGCCAGGAAAGAGATGCTGGCTCAACTGCTGATGCTCCCGTTGCGTCATCGTAAGGGTGCACTTGGGAATCATTCGCCAAACTCCCGGGCCAGTGAGTGCTCGACAAGGGCGAGGTGGGTAGCTACGTTGTCCGTGAAAGGGTCCCAAGGGTGTGCGCCATTGCGATGCCGCGACCAGCCTTGGAACTGAATCCCATCAATGACCGCCGTCACCTGCGTGCTCGGAATCGCAGCGCCGTCGCAGCGAGCTACAGCTGGGTCAAAGTAGAACATATCAATTTGCGCTTGCGGGTAGTCTTTGGGTATGTCCAAGGCCAGCTTAACCGCGGTTGGGACGTATCCCGGCAGCAGTGGATAGTCGTGGATAAGGAGCCAACGACGCCCATCGGACGTAACGGCTTCCCACTTCAGCCCTGTCGCGTCTAAGTGCGTCTCGTCAACAGCGAGAAGGTTAAATTCCCGGCGCAGATTGGACGCGGACATATCGCCGTTATCGACGTTACGCTGCATCAGACGGATGCGCTCAATACCGGGGGTATTGAGGTCCACTTCGAAGTTGATATCGACCTTTTTCTTCGGCTGACCTGCAACGAGCAGGAAGATATCCCAGGCCTTGGTCGGGTCGAAACCGGCGCGTTTCATGGCGTCGCCGACTTTTACGTGCGACATGTGGTATTCCAAAGTGACTCCTTGGACCCGCAACTTCCAAGCTTTTCCCCGGGTGATGAACTTCTCCACGCCGGGGTGGCCAAGGTCGACCACGGCACCGGCCTCCACCACTTGCGGGTCATCGCTAGAACGCAGCAGAAGGATGTCCTGGGATTCGGGAACTTGAGCCAGCTTGCGCAAGGTCGCGCCGGAGATATGGCGTGCAGCCCATACCATCTCGGCGTCGTTGACGAACATAGAATACGACCGGTCACCAAAGCTGAGAATGAATTCGGCGCTAACGTTCAAATCCGGAGACTCGGACATACGGATGCTCTCCAAGTCGCCGTTGGGCAGTCGTTGCAGGAGCAGCGCGTCTGTCTCGGTCGCATTGGCAGCTTCCAGAATCTGAGCGCCGGTGGGGTTGTACGGCACTTCAAGGTTGCGGAAGTTCAGGGTTTCGTTGTCGGCCAGGAGCACGACAGTTTTGTGGTTGGATTTCATATGGATTCCTTTATCGGGGGAACAGCCCCCATACCTATCAATGCTCTGTTTGGCTCCATACTTGCCACGACTAAACAAATTTAGAGTAAATTCTCTAGGAGATGGCAAACCCCTATCTAAATAGAGCATTGAAAGGAAGCACAGTGCGAATAGATGACGGTGACGAGAAAACAGAAGACGGCGAGATTTCCCGCCGCTCGGACGATGAGCTGGCGAACAACGCTGAAGTGCAACAGGCAATCATGAGCCTGTATCGCGACGTGTCCATGATGAAGCGGCTCGTTGCAATCGCCGCACTGATTCTTCAAAGCAAGCCGCAGTTAAAGCGCCAGTACCAGCCTGAGGACCTTTTCCAGGAGGCTCTCGAACGGATTGGCATTGGCAAGCGGATGTGGCCAAAAAACCGCGTCGACTTCCCCGGTTTGGTCATTGGGGTAATGAAAAGTTGGTCTTCCAGCCTCGAGAAGACGAAGTCCACGGAAGACAATATGGTGGTTATGGAGTACGAGTTTGCATTGGGGAAGGAGAGCGACGGCGCGCTTAACCTGGAAGAGGTTGCAACTGACTCCAATACACCCTTAGAACACTTGGAGGCACAAGAGTTAGAGGCTAATGAACAGAGTCTGCTTACCATCTTGAAAGCACAGTACGAGTATCGCACGCTAGAAGCGAAGATTCTCGATGCCATCAGCAAACAGCCATTCGAGACCCATGAAGAAATCCGCCTGGCACTGGACGTAAAAGAAGCTGACTACCGTAATGCGTGGAAGGTTTTGATGCGCGCAGCGAAGAAGCTCGAATACTAGGAGTGAACCATGAACACTAAAAAACCCCAGGACCAGCGGTTCCTGGATGCACAGATTGCTCTAATAATGGGCGCACCTGATGATGAATTGGACGAGCTACTGCAGGAGGTAGGTTTTGCCCCTAACGACCTAGCCATCCGAGGAACAGTTGCGGTTGAACGGGCCTCGGCAGCCATCAAGCAAGCCTATCAAACCTCGGATGCACTGAACTCACTTCCAGCACCTCGACAAAGAGAGTTGGCTACGCGATTGGGTATTCGTCGAAGTGTTTTAACCGCACTGACTGAACACCGTGCGCTGGTCGAGACGATACCGAAGCGGTTTCTTCAGAAACTTGCAATGGAAATGGGGGCCACGTTCGAAACGATAACGCTCGCGCTCTCTGCACCAGTTCGCTTCGCAAGCGCACAGCACAAGTCCGACCGGGCGCCCGAGGTCCCCAAGAAAGTCTCTTTTGAGCAGCTCATCAGAGATGCCTCTATGACAGAATTGGAAATCGCAGAACTGATGCGAGAGGACATCTGACATGGATGCCGCAGAACTCGCTCGTCAACGGGCAGCCGAATTGCACAATGAAGCGGTCCAACGGGGGGGTGACCCTTGGGCGGCCTACGAATTCGCTGTTGCTGAGGCCCACCACCATGGATATGACGTCGAAGGCGTCACACCTGGTGCGAATATGCTGGACGGCGGGCGGGCGAAATTTCTGCCTGATGCAGTACTGATTCTTCACGAGAAGAGGGGTTCTTCATTCGTGCAAGCGTTGTTAGTTGCCCATGAGTTGGGCCATGCACTGCTTGGCGATGCAAATGCCTCCACGTCAGTGCATGAAATGGACTTCGCCCGCAGTTCAGAGCCATCGCCTGTGGGCGAAGACCGTGTAGTCGACTACAGCCGCAAGCAAAGGCGCGAAATCCAGATGGACCTGTTTGCGAGGGAATTTCTGCTTCCCCGACAATATATTCGCAAGCTCCACGTCGAATCCGGAATGACGGCCGCCGCCATTGCAACAAAACTTAGCGCTCCCTACGAGGTGGTTGCCCAGCAGCTGCTCGACGCACTGCTCCTGCCACCTACTGTTCTAGTTGAAAACGAGAGCCGAGAGCATCAACTCAATGAGCGCCAGAAGGCTGCAGCCAACCACCGTGGAGTGCCATACCTCCTCGGAGCAGGCCCAGGTACGGGAAAAACGCAGACATTGGTTTCGCGCGTCGAAGGGCTGCTAACCGAGGGAGTTGACCCCCGTCGCATTCTGCTGCTCACGTTCTCGAACAAGGCTGCCGGCGAGATGGCCGAGCGCATCGCAAAAAGACAGCCACAGGCTGCTGCGGCCCTTTGGGTTGGCACTTTCCACGCATTCGGCCTAGATATGGTTCGTCGGTTTCATCAGGCGCTTGGAATGCCCAAAGAACCCCGAATGCTTGACCGAACGGAAGCAGTAGAGCTTCTTGAGTATGAGTTTGCAAAATTGAACCTTCGGCATTATCGCGACCTATACGACCCGACTCAGGTCATCACTGAAATGCTGAATGCCATTTCGCGAGCCAAAGATGAAGTTGTAGGGCCTGAAGACTACGAGCGGCTCGCGACGCAGATGAGAAGCATTGCCACGAATGAAGACGAAGTAACGGCTGCAGAAAAAGCGCTGGAAGTGGCTCGGGTTTACGCGACCTACGAGAAGCTGAAGCGCGAACGCAATTGCGTCGACTTTGGTGACTTAGTGTACTTGCCGGTCAAGCTGCTAGAAGGGAATGCAGAAACGCGAGGGCACTTAGCCGCTGGATATGACCATTTCCTCGTCGATGAATACCAAGACGTAAACCGAAGCAGTGTGCGGCTGTTGCAAGCATTGAACCCTACAGGGCAGAACCTGTGGGTGGTAGGTGACGCGAAGCAGTCGATTTACCGCTTCCGCGGGGCTTCATCGTTCAATGTTTCTCGATTCGGTAATGAGGATTTTCCTGGGGCCCAGCGTAAGCAACTCGAATGCAACTATCGGTCTCTGGAACCGATTGTAGAGGCGTACTCCAATTTCGCCCGTGAGATGCACACTGGCGGTGCTGCTAGCAAGTTAAAAGCCTTTAGGCAGGACGCAGGCTTACCACCGCAACTCAGAATAACACCTGGGGCTGACGAGCAGACTGTCGCAATCGCAGAGTGCATCGAAGAGTTGAATAAGTTAGGGGTCAGCTACCGGGACCAAGTAGTGCTCTGCACCGGAAATGAGAAACTCGCCGAGCTCGCACGCCATCTTGAGATGCTAGGCGTGCCTGTGCTTTTCCTTGGGAGCCTGTTTGAGCGCCCGGAAATCAAGAATTTGCTCTCGTTTCTTTCCCTACTGGTGGACTCGCGGGCAATGGGCCTTGTTAGACTGGCATGCCTGCCGGCTTTTCAGATGGGCATTCAGGACGTGGCCACTGTGCTTGGATACTTACGGCGGAACGAAGCGATACCTCTCCAGTTCTTAGAAGACAAGGATATCATTCCCGACCTGAGCCACGCCGGGGTGGATTCACTTGCGAAGCTGCAGGCTGTATTCGTGGGATTGGACGCGACAGATTCGCCATGGAATGTAATGGCTACCATTCTTCTTGATAGAACCCAGCTAGCTGCGGATATTGCTCGCGCTACGTCCATCGCATCGCGAGCCGAAGGGATTGCCATTTGGCAGTTCATGAACTTCGTCAAATCGCAACCTGCCGGTTCGGGGCTGCGCATATCTCGTCTGCTTGAGCGTATTCGACGGCTACTGCGCCTTAGCGACGACAAAGACCTCCGCCAGTTGCCGGCAGCGGCACAGGGTATCGATGCAGTGCGCCTTATGACCATTCATGGTGCTAAAGGACTAGAATTTCGCGCTGTCCATATTCCCGGACTAAATGAGGACACCATTCCAGGAAGACGGCGAGCAGCACCATCATGCCCTTCACCTGGCGGCATGATTCACGGAGCCTTTGGAACAATCGCCGACTACCTTGAGCAGAGCCGTGTTGAAGAGCAGGAGTGTATGTTCTACGTGGCTCTATCAAGAGCGAAAGACCGGCTCGTGCTATACGCCTGCACAAAGGACAGGGCAAATCGGAATCGCAAGCTGTCTGATAACTTCCTGACGCGCCTTGGTGCGGGATTATCCCGGAGTACAGTCGTGCCCTCGCAAGCACTTCCACCTACTTCTTGCGACAAGCCAATCGTTCTTGACCTGAATGGCCCCCTTCAGCTAACCGTGTCCCAGATGGACCTTTTTGACCGATGCCCACGTCGGTTTCTTTATACACATGTTTTGCAGACCGGTGGCCGTCGAATCGCAACCCCGTTCATGCAAATGCACGACGCCGTTCGCACCGTCTTCAAGAAGATGGTTACAGGGGAAATTTCGTCGAGCGGTGAGGAACTAGCTGCAGACATGGGACAGGCGCTTCAAGACGAAGGGCTGGGCAATCATGGCTACTTTGTTCACTACCATGAATTTGCGACGGCAATGATTCGTTTCTTCTTCGAATCGCGTGCCGGCTACACGCCAGAGGAACCAAAAGCCCTTCGCGTGACGTTCGGCACTGAGGAGATTATCGTCACTCCCGACGACGTCCTCGTGGGAAAGGACGGCACCGTAAAGGTGCGAAGAATCATGACGGGCCATAGTCGCTCAGGAAATGAAGACAGCATCGGTGCCGCAGCCTTTCTAGCCGCTACAGCACAAGCCTTCCCGCGAGCCACTGTGGAATTGGTCTATTTGGCTGATAAGCAGTCGAAGACCATCACCCTCACCGCAACGAAAATGGACAATCGTCGTGGCACTATTCAGAGCAATTTAGGGGCTATTCGGGGTGGCCAGTTTCCCGCGAAAACATCGTCGTTCACATGCCCGAATTGCCCAGCTCTCTTCGTTTGCGGCCCGATTCCGACGGGAGAGCTTCAGTCTGAAATCAGACGAGTAAGCGACGCGACAACATAAGCAAAATCAGCCTAGCGATGCGATTTCGGTCGACAAGTTTTGGCACATGCCCGCTTCGGACTGCGATGACTAGCTTGTAGCAACGCCCAATACGAGCCCGCATTTTTCGCCGTCAGGTCAGCTCGCCCTTAGACTTCTTTCTCTTCGGTTTGAGAAGTTCTATGTCTTGTAGCTTCCGTCCCAATACGTCATCGCGAGCTATAGCGTTAACGTCATTATCAAGACCCAGCACCCGCAGTGCGCGAAGGTACGTACCCATCGCGATTGTTGGGTCTCCTTTTTCCAAGCGCCTCAGAGTTTCGCGAGACACACCCATGCGCTCAGCAAATAATCCTGCAGTAATCTCACGGCGGCGCCGTGCCAACCGTAGCCGCTCCCCGAGGTCGGAAAGTTGCCTCAGCGCTGCGGGGAACATAGGAAGGGTGGCTTTGGGCATGCCAAATATATTAGCTAATTTACAGAATTATCGCCAATTAATATGGCATTTTGCACTTAGCAATCTTAGCCGAGGCGGTGCAGCGCCGCTCTCGAGGCTCGCTTGCAGTGATACTTCTTAGTACGAGAACGAATGGCCTTCGAATGGCAGAGACCAGCTTCGCTATATGTCTAGCATCAAATCTTGTTCGTCATTAATCGAACAGCGCAGTTGGTCAAGATGCTCGACCGCATCATGCGATTCCATTTGCACAGGCTGGGTTAGCTGCAAGCCAGATACCATTGAGTCGACGTCGCTGCGTTCCAAATGGCGCCGCGCTTGCGTTCTGGCACTCGCCGCCCCTTCGCCGGGTAACGCGGCCGGAACAGCGCGACTTTCCACTAAGTCAATCTTCGCTTGTTGAGCCTTCGAGACCTGCGCCATAGGCATTTTCCTCGCTGCGCTAGCAGCTGCCTGTGCGTGTTTAAGTGCTACAAGTTTTGCTTCTGCAAAAAGGTGGTTACGCAAATTATTTTGGTACTCTATTGAAAATTCAAGACCGTCTTCAAACAGCTTCCTCGTAGATGGGGTTGCCTCCAGCAGGCCAAGGCCGTGCCCAGGAAGCTCCCACAGCAAAACAAAAGGCGCATTAGGGATTTCGTAGATAGTGATTTTGACGCTTTCATCGTTATGCAGCGCCGCATGCGCCTTGGCAAAGAGCGCCAGTTCGCGTGATGAAAACTTTCGCTGATTCATCGATACTACTCCCCGAGGTGCCTTGAGTTCGTGTGAAACGCACAATTTCCTAAACACATCCTCCGAAGCCCAATCCCAAGCCGCGTCGCCGCGTCTACGTGCCTTGTTGTAGCGATAGATTTCGGCAGGACAGGGGAGAACACGATTTTTCATCATGTCTGTAGTCAAAAGGTGCCGAGCATCGCTCTCGAGATTACGCCGACTTATTGCCGTTAGCAGGGCCTGCATAAACACCTTTAAAGTAACCGCACCTTTCCGAGCATGCTTCTGCCGAACCCTATCCTCGTTGGGGTTGCCAGTGGTAAATGTCGAGCCCGATAGGTGAGTCAGCGCTTCTTGAAAATATCTCATTACCTGTTCAGCGTGTCCCTTGGACTGTGGGCTACCAGGCTCCGCCATCTTGGCCGCGGTCCTAAACCTCCCGACCAGCGACGATTGAGTTTTCATAGATATTCCGGGCCCGCGGTCGATAAAAACTGCGCTAGTGCAGCCAAAAACGAAACCTTTGAGATGAGGAACCTCCCATCTGTGGAGCTCCCGCACTTTAGAAGTGCAAGCCGAAAACACGCAGTTTAGATACGAATCACCGTTCTCGGCACCTAAGCTTACATGCCATCCGACGATGGCCAAACTGCCTCGGTCGACTGCCAGTAGAACGGTTGGCTTTCCCTGCCCGTCAATTTCTATCTGCTCGTCGCCAAAAAGGACGAAGTTCGATGCAACGGTTCCATCAATGTCGAGAATCGGTAACTGGTCATGGACGATATCCTGCGCGCTGCCCCCGTTCTTCCCCGGCTTGGACCGCCGCAACGCATCCCGCTCCGCGCGATACTTCCTTAACAAAGCACGCCCAACCCTTTTCATGTTGTCCTCGCCGGGAAGCGTCTTTGGGTCAACAGGGTAGGTGCGCAGATTACCATCGCTATCTCGGTTGAACGCCACGCGGCTTTCCACCCATCGGCGATAAACGATTGGGAAAGGGTCATTGCTATCTATAGCCTGCACTTTTAAAAAACATGAGTATTTAGCGAGCATTTGTGATGTCAGGCGCTTTCTGGCATGGGCACCCTTTTGTCCCGTAATTTCGCTATCGGTTCTCCGTCCCAGCGCCACCGGACGGCCGCGTTCATCTCGTAGGTCTCGCCGGGTGACACCCGGTGCACCTTTCCTCCAGTCTTGGTCTATCAAAGCGTTTACATGCCCGCCATAGAAGAGGTGCGATTCAAACCATTTGCGGGCCGAGTTGGCGGATACATTGAATCTCTCGGCAGCAGTTCGAATAAGTCGTGCGTAGGCTCCAGGGTGCCCGAGCACATCTTCGCCGCCGTGACCCTGAATATGCGCAACCACATGCCGTCGCAAATCCAATTTCACATCGACGCCAGATGGACGTTCCTGTTGAACCATTTGCACTGGAATGCCATGCTCCGCCACGCGAACGAGTGTGCCCTCCGCGAGACGTTTTTCTACCTCAGTCCTGTGCCAGACCAGACGGCTCCGGATTCCTTTTGGTGGTGGATTCGGCGCAAATGACCTAATCGGGTGTATGCCGCTCTTCGTAAGCGTGACGATACCCAACTCATGCAAGCAGACATGTGATTCGCTGTAAGCGAGTACTCGATAAATGCGTTCGCGCCCCCGTCCTTCTACAAGCGACAGATTGCTATTTTGGACAATAACAAGATTTTCGTGCACGGCCATTACTGCTCCCTTCATTTCGTTGAGACAGCACTCTATAAGGTCATTTTCTCTGCAGATGGAGAGGTCGCTCCGGGAGAATTTCATACGCGTGGTCGAGCGCCAGATAGCCAAGGAAATTTGCAATGGCGAAGACCCTGTAGCCTTTGTCGCGTGTCCATCCAGACCGCTGGGCAACCAAGTCAATTTTCTTGTCGAAACTTCGAAGAGCGTTGTCTTCTGAGAGCTGGTCCGCTAAGTGTCAAGTCCCGTCTGTTCATAAACCCGTTTTACAAATAGGTCGGGCTTTTGTTGCTGCCATTCCTTGAGGGCCTGAATCGGCGTTTTTGAACCGATGGCGCGCTGGGGAATGTGATGGTTGTACAGCTTGAGGTAATTTCTCAGCGTCGTCTCCAGCTCGGCCTGGCTGTCGAAGCGGGTTTGCTGAAGAAGCTCGTTGATACGGCCATTGAAGCGCTCGACCATGCCGTTGGTTTGTGGATGACGAGGTGGCGCCAGGCGGTGTTC
>NZ_JBKFEH010000025.1:0-87316 GCF_053572355.1 Duganella kummerowiae | reverse complement strand
TCCCTCCCCCCCCCCCCCCCCCCCCCCCCCCCCCCCCCGCGCAGGGTGATCAAGTCGGTGAGAGATTCAGGCGCGCGCCGCGTGCCAGCCGGCCACGAAGGCGGCGGCGCGCTCGGCCAGCGCTTCCACCGTCACGCCCGGGCTGTACAGCGAGCCGCCGATGCCGAAGCCGGTGGCGCCGGCGCGTACCCAGGACGCCATGTTGTCGACCGCCACGCCGCCCACGGGCCACAGCGGGGTACCGGCCGGCAGCACGCTGAGCAGGGCTTTCAGGCCGCCGTGTCCGACCATCTCGGCCGGGAACAGCTTGAGCGCGTGGGCGCCCGCGTCCAGCGCCGCGAAGGCTTCGGTCGGGGTGGCCACGCCGGGCGCGCAATACATGCCCAGCTCGGCGCCACGGCGTATCACGGCCGGCACGCAATTGGGCGAGACCAGCAGGCGGCCGCCGGCCGCGTGCACCGCTTCCACGTGCTCGACGGTCAGCATGGTGCCGCCGCCGATCAGGGTGCCCTGGGGCAGGGTGTCGTTCAGGATGGCGATGCTTTCCAGCGCGCCGGGGCGGTTCAGCGGCACTTCCAGGGCGCGGAAACCGGCATTGTAGAGCGCCTGGCCGACGGCGGCCGCTTCCTGCGGCGCCAGGCCGCGCAGGATGGCGACCAGCGGCACCTCGGGTGCCTGGGGAGCTTGAATAGTCATGGCATCAACCTTGTTGGATGAATGTGGGGATGAAGGTGGACACGGCCGCGCGGTAGACCTCATGCGGGTCCAGCACCTCGCAGGACAGGTCGAAGTGGCGCGCGGCCACGGCATAGCGGGCCGCCAGCGCGGGCGAACCGATGATGGCCACGCTGCGCGCCTGGCCGGCGGCGGCGGCCGCGAATTCGTTACCGATCAGCAGGCCGCTGACGAAGCCCGGGGCTTGCGCGGCGGGCATGGCGCCGGCCACCACGCGGGCGCGCACGCGGAACAGGGAGTTGGACAGGGGTTCATGGGCGCGGGCCTGCTCCAGGCCGGCCACGAAGGCTTCCGGATTGTTGCCATCGCCGCCCATCATGGACGACAGGGTGCCGCCGGCCGACAGCATGGCAAACAGCTCGCCCGTCATGTAGCTGGCGATGGACTGGATCACGCCATCCTTGAGCAGCACCCACTTGCTGTGGGTGCCGGGCAGCACCAGCCAGCCGTCGCGCCGGCCCAGGGCCACGGCGCCCAGCAGCTGGGTTTCCTCGCCCCGCATGACGTCGATCTCGGCGCCCTGGCGGTACACATAGCCGGGCACGATGTAGGCGCGGCCGGCCCATGCGGGATCGTTCAGGGGCGCCAGGTGGGCCGGCAGCTGCTCCAGCGGCACGCTGCTGTCCAGGTAGGGCACTTCCTGCCAGCCGGAGGCGCTGCCCACCATGCCGGACATCAGGATGGGGGAGCCGGCGGCCGACGGCATGGCGGCCAGCAGTTCTTCCAGGGCCGGGCCGAAGCGGCCCTTGGCTGCCAGCATGCCCTGCGCATCGTCGTATTCGGCCAGGCAGGCGCCGGCGCGGTCTATCAGGTAGGCGCGGCGGTTGCTCGTGCCCCAGTCTATTGCCAATATGGTGTCGGTCATCAATGGTCTCCCTGCGGGCATATGGTAAAGAATTCCGGGATAACAATCCAATGAAATATTTGGACAGCCCCATAACCAAATGGCATATCCATACCAGCCCCAAGATTGCCGGGGGGCTGGTCTTGGTTTAGTATGCAGCGCATGAACCATCCCCCTTCCCCGCTCAAGAAATTCGTCATCATCGGCGCCGCGACAGCCTTGATAGGCTCCATCCTAGGCTCTTATCTGATCGGCGTGCGCTTCGTACAATCGGACCAGGCCAAGGCAGCCGCCGCTGCGGCCAAGGCGCCGGTCGCCCCGGCGCCAGTGGCTCCGGCGGCCCCGGTGGCGCCCGCCACCCGCAGCAAGGAACAGGGCATGGCCGCGCTGATGGCGCTGCCGGAATTGCAGGCCTGGTCGGCCCGGCTGGAGAAATCGTCGGGAGGAAAGGCGCATGGCGCGCTGCTGGAATACGATCCGGCCCCGCGCGACTGGAAGGGCAAGCGCTACTGGCAGTTGAGCTTTGTGGAAAACGACGCCGACTCGGTGCAGCGCTGGGAAAGCTTCCTGGTGTCCACCAGCGACGATGAAATCCTTGTGGACGACGCCGACAGCGACCAGCCCCTGACGCTGGAACGCTGGCGCAAGGAGAAGCACCCCGAGCGCCGCACCAGCGCCGGCGGCTGAGCCGCCTGCAGCGTCAAAACGCGCTTTTCACCACGCCGCCATCGACCCGCAGCGCGGCGCCGGTGGTGGCCGAGGACAGCGGGCTGGCCACGTAAGTCACCAGCGAGGCCACTTCCTGCGGCGTGCCGAAGCGCTTGATCAGCGAGGTCGGGCGCACGTGGACGAAGAACTCCGCCTCGACCTGCTCGAAGCTCTTGCCGTCCGCCTTGGCCAGGTCTTCCACAAAGTCGCCCACACCGCGCGACTTGGTCGGCCCCGGCAACACGCTGTTGACCGTGATGCCGGTCCCCGCCACCGATTCCGCCAGCCCGCGCGCCACCGCCAGCTGGGCCGTCTTGGTCATGCCGTAGTGGATCATCTCGGTGGGGATCTGCACCGCGCTTTCGCTGGAAATGAAAATGATGCGGCCCCAGTTGGCCTGCTTCATGGCCGGCAGTACCAGCCGCGCCAGGCGCACGCCGCTCAGCACGTTGACGTCGAAAAAGCGCATCCAGTCCTCGTCGGGGATATCCTCGAAGGCCTTGGGCTCGAAGATGCCGAGGTTGTTGACCAGGATGGCGATGCCGGGATAGCGCTGCACCACTTCCTGCGCCGCCGCAGCCTGGCTCAGGTCGCCCGCATAGCCGTGTACCGTGCCCTGGGTGTCGGCGCGGATGTGCTGCACCGCCTCGTCCACCCCGGCCTGCGTCCTGCCGTTGACGATCACGCTGGCGCCTTCCTGGGCCAGGGTGTGCGCGATCGCATAGCCTATGCCGGCCGTGCTGCCGCTGACCAGCGCCAGCTTGCCGCCGAGTTGCAAGTCCATATCGTATCTCCTTGGTGTGCGCCGGATTGGCTGCCCACCCACTGTAGCAAGGAGTCGCGCGCCCGTCTTCTGCCGCCCGGCCGATGCGGAAAAACCGTGGCGCCACCCTTTCGGGGATGGACTTAGAACCCGTTTCAAAATGAGCAGGGCTAGGCACGGCGACGAAGACAGTGCGCCTGCACGGCTAGGAGCCGTAACGACGCCATGGTCATTTTGAAACGGGTTCTTACGCTACCTTGAAGGGGCGCGCCTTCACCGTCCCTATCCACAGCACGGTGAACACCGTCAGCGCGGCCGCAACCCAGCGGTAGCTTCATCGTGTTGTTCTGGGCAAAGCCACCATGATCAGGCCAATTGCTCGATCTCGCTGGCGGCGCGTTTCAGGATGGCTTCGATCTGCGCCAGCTTTTCCGGGCTGGGCGTGCCGTTGCGGGCCTGCTTGATCACCGCTTCCTTGAGCGCGTGCATGTGGCTGCGCAGGTCGCCCCGCGCCGCAGCCGGTTCGCCCATGCGGGCCAGCACGGCGTCCACCAGCTGGCGGTTCCCGGCCAGGAAGGCCTCGCCCTCGGCGGTGATGGTGTGCAGCTTCTTGTTGCCGTCCAGGGTGACCTCGACGTGGCCCATGTCCACCAGCATGGCCAGCAGCGGGTAGATGGCGCCCGGGCTGGGCGTGTAGGCGCCGCCGGCGCGCTGTTCCAGCTCCTTGATGATGTCGTAGCCGTGGCGCGGCTTTTCCGCGATCAGCTGCAGCACCACGTAGCGCATGGCGCCGGCGTCGAACATCTTGGGACCGCGTCCCCGGCCATGGCCGCCCCCGTGGTGGTGGCCGTGCATGGGATGGTGGAAACCGTGATGGTGATGAAAGTTGAACATGTCTTTTCCTTTTAAGATATAACCAAGTAAGATATAACTTAGTAAGATATAACTTAGTAAGATATATCTTAAACCGTTTTTGGCAGAGTTCAAGGACTTTTTCATATAATTTTCTTGACCCTCACGCCACGTGATACCCCATCCTGCTTTCCATGCTCACAGTCAAACAACTCTCCCGGCTGGCCGGCGTCACCACGCGCACCCTGCACTACTACGACGAGATCGGCCTGCTCAAGCCGGCCCGCGTCGGGGCCAACGGCTACCGCTATTACGATGAGGCGGCGCAGCTGCGGCTGCAGCAGATCCTGCTGTACCGCGAGCTGGACGTGCCGCTGTCCGAGGTGCGCGCCATCATGGGCAGCCCGGACTTCGACGTCATGGCGGCCCTGCTCAGCCACAAGGAAGCGCTGGCGCGCCAGGCCGGCCGCCTGCGGGAGCTGATCGCGACTGTGGACGGCACCATCCTCCACCTGAAAGGAAAGCACAGCATGGACAGCAAGGGATTATTTTCCGGCCTGAACAAACCGGAGCAGGAACAGTATGCGCATGAAGCGGAACAGCGCTACGATGCCGAGACAGTACGCGCCTCGAACCGGCGCTGGAAGGGCTATGGCGCGCAGACCCAGGAAGCCATCATGGCCGAAGGGAACGCGGTGTATGCGGACATGGTGGCCGCCATGCCCCAGGGTGCGGCCAGCGACGCGGTGCAGGACATCGTACAGCGCTGGCGCGACCACCTGGAACACTTCTGGACACCGGAACTGGCCCAGCTGAACGGCCTGGCCCGCATCTACGTGGACGACCCGCGCTTCAAGGCCAACTTCGACCAGCTGCACCCGCAGCTGGCCGCCTTCATGGTCGAGGCGGTGGAACACTATGTGGCGGCGCGGGCCTGAGGCTGGATGCCTGAAGCCCGCCGCAGCCGTCACACGTCGAGGTGGGAAATCAGCAGGCGCGGCGTGTCGGCCTGGGGAGCGCCCTTGGCCTTGCGTTCGACCACCACGCGGCCGTTCTGCGCGTCCAGCGAAATGCCGACCGACAGGATGTCGATCAGCAGCAGCTGCAGGATGCGCGAAATCATGGACAGGAAAGTGGTGCTGTCCTCCGTGTGGTCGACCGCCAGGCATACGCTGGCCTTCTTGGCCAGCGGCGAATTGCTGGACGTGATGGCGATGACGTCCGCCCCCGCCGCGCGGGCGGAGTCCACCGCTTCCAGCAGCTCCGGCAGCTTGCCGGAATTGGAGATCGCGATCACCACGTCACCCGGGTTGAGCAGCTCGGCCGCCAGCGCCAGCAAATGTGAATCGCCATAGGCAGCGGTCGGGATGCGGAAGCGGAAGAACTTGTGCTGGCCGTCCAGCGCCACCACGCGCGAATTGCCCATGGCGTAGAACTCGACCCGCTTGGCCTTGGCCACCAGCGCGATGGCCTTGTCCAGCGAGCGCACGTCCAGCTGGTCGCGGAATTTCAGGATGGCAGACACCGTGTTGTCGATCACCTTG
Source organism: Duganella kummerowiae (assembly GCF_053572355.1). Lineage (NCBI taxonomy): Bacteria > Pseudomonadati > Pseudomonadota > Betaproteobacteria > Burkholderiales > Oxalobacteraceae > Duganella > Duganella kummerowiae. The sequence continues at coordinate 81,870 of NZ_JBKFEH010000025.1, read as the reverse complement.
GCGGACAGGTCGTGGGTGCTGTCGCTGACACGCACCTGGCTGTGGCGCACGGGAATGGCGCCGGTCAGGCTGCTGGCGAATTTCAGCTTGAAGTCGGCCAGGCCGAGGAAGCCCAGCGAGCGGCAGAAGCGGATCACGGTGGGCTGGCTCACTTCGGCCAGCCGCGCGATGTCGGCAATGGGTTCGTTGAGCACCAGTCGGGGCTGCTCCAGCACCAGCTGCGCCACGCGCTGCTCGGCCGGGGTCAGCTCGTGCTGCAGGTGCTGCACGCGCTCCATCAGCGTGTTGGCGCCGCTGCGTCCGCGCAGGTGCTCGGACAAAATGGTGGCCACGCCGTAGAAGGCAGGGTTGGGCGTGGTGATGACATAGGTCGGGATCTCGGCCAGGTAGCTGGTGAAGCGGCCCTTGGCTTCGAAGCGGGCGCGGAACGGCGAGCTGGCGAACCAGTCGCCCATGCGCGGCACGATGCCGCCACCGATGAACATACCGCCAAACGCACCCAGCGTGACGGCCAGGTTGGCTGTGGCGCCGCCCAGCATGGCGCAGAAGCATTCCAGCACTTCCAGGCACAGCGGGTCCTTGTCGGTCAGGGCGCCGGACATGATTTCCTGCGACGTCAGGTCGCGCACTTGGCGCCCGTTGCGCTTGGCAATGGCGCGGTAGATGATCTCCATGCCCGGGCCCGAGATCAGCCGCTCGGTGGACACGTGCGACCAGGTCTGCCACGCGTATTGCAGGATGGCGTATTCGCGCTCGTCGGCCGGCGCGAAGTTGGTGTGGCCGCCTTCGGAACCCAGGGTCACGAAGCCGTCCACGGTGGGGATCACGCCGGACACGCCCAGGCCGGTGCCCGGACCCAGCACGCCCATGACGGAATTGCCGGCCTGCCGGCCGCCGCCCACCTGCATCAGGTCGGACGGCTTGAGGCCCGGCAGCGACATGGCCAGGGCCGTGAAGTCGTTCACCACCAGCAGCGTGTGCAGGCCGAGCGCGCGGCGCACTTCGTCGGTGGAGAATTCCCAGTCGCGGTTGGTCATGCGTATCTGGTCGCCGCTGACCGGGTTGGCCACCGCGAAGGCGGCGTGGTTCAGGTTCAGGTCCGCATGGTCGGACAGGTAGGAGCGGACCATGGCGACGATGTCGGTGTAGTCGTCGCACTTGAGCACGCGCACGGCGTGGAATTCGCCCGGCGCCGTCTGCAGCGCGAAGCGCGCATGGGTGGCGCCGATGTCGGCCAGGAGGCGCGGACCGTCGGCAAAGGCGGCGCGATGGAGTTTCTGGTCCACGTCAGCTTGTTTCATTGTCGATTCAGTTTATACAGTAAGCGGCAAGGATACCCGAAATAGTCGATGTGAAAAAGGAAAGCGGCCTTGTGGCCGCTTGCTTATCCGCTTGGAATCCGTTTCAAAATGAGCAGGGCGAGGCGCGGCTCCGAAGACAGTGCGCCTGCACGGCGAGGAGCCGCAACGACGCCATGGTCATTTTAAACGGGTTCTTAGGCCGCGTAGCCGAACCAGGCGCCGTAGGCCGGCAGCGTGAACTGCGTGCCGGCCAGTTCGCCCGGCAGGCCGTGGCCTTCCAGCTTCTCGGCGCCGGCTGCCTGCGGCAGCGCGAAGTTCACCGGTTCGGCGCCCAGGTTGAACACGGCGATGATGCTGCGCTCTCCCGCCAGATCGCGGCGCAGCGCCAGCACCGGTTCCGGCGCGTCGAAGAACACGATGTCGCCGCGGGTCAGCTGCGGCAGCTTGCGGCGCCACGCGATGATGTTGCGGGCGAAGTTCAGCGGCGACTCGGGATCGCCCTCCTGCAGCGAGGCGGCGCGCGCCTTCTGCCCGGGCGACACCGGCAGCCACGGCGTGCCGGTGGTGAAGCCGCCGTGCTCGCCGTCGGTCCAGGCGATCGGGGTGCGGCAGCCGTCGCGGCCCTTGAACTCAGGCCAGAAGGTGATGCCGTAGGGGTCCTGCAGCAGCTCGAAGGGCACGTCCGCTTCCGGGAAGGCCAGCTCGTCGCCCTGGTACAAACAGGGCGTGCCTTTCAGCGACAGCTGCATGGCGAGGATCATCTTGGAGAAGGCCAGCGGCGCCTGCGGCCCGCCCCAGCGGGTCGCCACGCGCTGCACGTCATGGTTGCCGACCGACCAGGAGGCTACCCCGCCCTGCACGCGCGCCTCGAAGGCCTCGACCTGGGCCCGGATGTAGGGCGCCGACAGGGCCGGCACCAGCAGGTTGAAGCTGTAGGCCATGTGCAGCTTGTCGCCGCCGGCCGTGTACTCGGCCATCACGGCCAGCGAATCGTCGGCGCCCACTTCGCCGATGGCGACCGCATTGTATTCGTTGAGCAGGGTGCGCAGCTTCTGCAGGAAAGGCAGGTTCTCGGGGCGGCTCTTGTCGTAGATGTGGGCCTGCATGCCGTAGGGGTTCACGTCCGACACGGTGGCGGTGTCGCGCGTGGTGGCGGGCGGATTGCTGCGCAGTTCCTGGTCGTGGAAGTGGAAGTTGCAGGCGTCCATGCGGATGCCGTCCACGCCGCGCTCCAGCCAGAAGCGCAGCGCATCCAGGTGCGCCTGCTGCACCTCGGGGTTGTGGAAATTCAGGTCCGGCTGGCTGGCCAGGAAGTTATGCAGGTAGTACTGGCGGCGGCGCGTGTCCCACTGCCAGGACGAGCCGCCAAACACCGACATCCAGTTGTTGGGCGGATTGCCGTCCGGCGCCGGATCGGACCACACATACCAGTCGGCCTTGGGATTGTCGCGGCTGGAGCGGCTCTCGGCAAACCAGGGATGCGCCTCGGCCGTGTGCGACATCACCTGGTCGATCATGATCTTCAGGCCCAGGCTGTGCGCCTTGGCGACCAGGGCGTCGAAGTCGGCCAGGGTGCCGAACATGGGGTCGACATCGCAGTAGTCGGCAATGTCGTAGCCGAAGTCCTTCATGGGCGACTTGAAGAACGGCGAGATCCACACGATGTCCACGCCCAGCGAGGCGATGTAATCGAGTTTCGCGGTAATGCCGGGCAGGTCGCCGATGCCGTCGCCGTTGGTGTCGAGGTAGCTGCGCGGGTAGACCTGGTAGATGATGGCGTCGCGATACCACTGTTCGGCGGCTTGAGTATTAATCGTAGTCATAAGAGAATTGGGGGAGCCAGGAGGTGCTTGTAGAGAATATACATCACACATATGGATTTTTCAATGAATCCCGGAATCCGCCAAAAACGCGATTTCACTAATAAAATCAAAAGCTTAATCATAGCCTGCGATATTTAAACACAAAATTCAGTAGTCAAACTACAGGAGCATCCATGCAGCAAGCAGCCGGCAACGGGCCTTTGCCCCGCCAGATCCCGTACATCATCGCCAACGAGGCCTGTGAGCGCTTCAGCTTTTACGGCATGCGCAACATCCTCACGCCCTTCCTGATCAGCACCATGCTGCTGTCCCTGCCGCTGGCCGAGCGCGCCGGCGAGGCCAAGCACATCTTCCACACCTTCGTGATCGGCGTGTACTTCTTCCCGCTGCTGGGCGGCTTCCTGGCCGACCGCGTGTTCGGCAAGTACCACACCATCCTGTGGTTCAGCCTGATCTACGTGGTTGGGCACGCCTGCCTGGCCATTTTCGAGGACCATCCGCACGGCTTTTACTTCGGCCTGTTCCTGATCGCGCTGGGCTCGGGCGGCATCAAGCCGCTGGTGGCGGCCTTCATGGGCGACCAGTTCGACCAGACCAACAAGAACCGCGCCAAGGGCGTGTACGACTTCTTTTACTGGACCATCAACTTCGGCTCTTTCTTCGCCTCCCTGCTGATGCCGGTGTTCCTGCGCGACTACGGTCCCGGCATCGCCTTCGGTATCCCGGGCCTGTTGATGGCGGTGGCCACCCTGGCCTTCTGGCTGGGGCGCCACAAGTATGTGTACGTCAAGCCGCCGGCGGCCGATCCGGATTCCTTCTTCAAGGTGGCGCGCACGGCGCTGCTCAGCCATCAGCCGGGCCAGTCGCGTCCCGGCCTGGTGATGGCCGCCGTCGGCGCCGCCGGCGCCATCGGTTCGCTGGCCATGACGCCGCAATGGGGCTTCGTGATCGCCGCCTGCCTGGCACTGGTGCTGCTGCTGGCCTTTGGCGGCGCCGGCACCGCCATGCAGCTGGAGCGGGCCCGCGGCCAGCATGCCGGAGAGGCGGTGGAAGGCGTGCGCGCCGTGCTGCGTATCCTGATCGTGTTCGCCCTGGTGACGCCGTTCTGGTCCCTGTTCGACCAGAAGGCTTCCACCTGGATCGTGCAGGCCAACAGCATGCACTCGCCGCTGCTGTCCATCTTCGGCTTCGAGTTCACCCTGCTGCCGGCGCAGATGCAGGCCGTGAACCCCATCCTGGTGCTGTTGCTGATCCCGCTGAACAACTTCGCCCTGTTCCCGCTGATGCGCAAGCTGGGCGTGGAACCCACCCCCCTGCGCCGCATGACGGCCGGGATCGCCCTGAGCGGCGCGGCCTGGATCGCGGTGGCGCTGATACAGATCGAGATGGATGGCGGCGCGCCGGTCTCCATCCTGTGGCAGCTGCTGCCGTATGTGCTGCTGACCCTGGGCGAGGTGCTGGTGTCGGCCACCGGGCTGGAATTCGCCTACAGCCAGGCGCCGGCCTCGATGAAGGGCATCATCCTCAGCTTCTGGTATTTGGCGGTCACGGTGGGCAACCTGTGGGTGCTGATCGTGAACGCGGGCGTGAAGAACGATGCCGTCAGCGCCCACATCGCCAGCAGCGGCATGAGCGTGGGCGCGTTCCAGATGTTCTTCTTCGCCGGTTTCGCCCTAGTGACCGCCGTCGCCTTCGGCCTGTACGCCCTGCGCTACCGGATGGTGGATAATTACCGCAGCGCTTGAGCGTACCTAAACTACACGATTTGATTTACCATATCGCCGGATTTAGACCATAAGTGGAGTATTTTGTAGCTCCACTACCTACTGGAGACGATGATATGGGCGGTGTAAAGCTGACGGCGGGGGTATTCCTGAGCGGCGCGGTGGTGCTGGGACCGGTGGCGCTGGCGGCCGGTACGCCCCTCCTGGCCGTGTGCGACGGGCCGTTCGCCACCGTCCTGCACCAGGCCCCGGCCGCCGAGGCGCGCGCTTACTGGCTGAACCGCCAGATCATCAAGTGGCCCGGCGCGGCAGGTCACGGCGTGTTCAAGCTCTATTATTCGGCGCAGGCCGCGCTGGACGCCAGGCCCGGCGCCAAAGTATCGGGCGCGGATGGCGCGCTGACGCTGGACAGCCTGGACGGCGCGCTGCCGGACGAGGTGGCGCGCCGCTTCCGGTTCACCGGCGCCGGCCCGCTGCTGTCCATCCCCGAAGCCGGCCTGGCCCGGGTCCCCGCACTGCTGCGCCAGCAGGCCATGCTGGTGCTGGAAGCCGAAGACGGTACAGTGAAAGACGCCACCGCCCTGCAGATCGCCGGCGCGCTGGACGACTGGTACGCCGGCGCGGCCCAGGCCCGGGACTACGGCGTCACCGTCAGCCGCGAGCGCACCGCCTTCAAGCTGTGGGCGCCGACCGCGCAGCAAGTCTCGCTATGCCTGTACGACCAGGGCGGCAGCAAGGCGCGCAGCATTATCCCCATGACCCTGGACGCCGCCACCGGCGCCTGGAGCGCCAGCCAGGCGGGAGACCTGTCCGGCCGCTACTACCAGTATGTGGTGGATGTGGTGGCGCCGTCGGCGGGACTGGTGCGCAACATGGTCACCGATCCCTATTCGATCAGCCTGACCACGGATTCCAGACGCAGCTACATCGCCGACCTGGACGCCGCCGCGCTCAAGCCGGCAGGCTGGGACCGGACGCCCGCGCCGGCCAGGGTGCAGGCGCAGACCGACATGACGGTGTATGAACTGCACGTGCGCGACTTTTCCATCAACGACGCCACCGTCAGCGCCCGCAAACGCGGCAAATACACGGCCTTCACGCAGTTGCAGTCCAACGGCATGAAGCACCTCGCCGCGCTCAGCAAGGCCGGCATCACCGACATCCACCTGCTGCCGGTGTATGACATCGGCAGCGTGCCGGAGCGTGGCTGCGTGACGCCCAGGGTGCCCGCAGCGGCCCCGGACAGCGAAGTCCAGCAGGCACTGGTGGCCAAGACCCGCTACACCGATTGCTACAACTGGGGCTACGACCCCTACCACTACAACGCACCGGAAGGCAGCTACGCCAGCGATCCGGCCGACGGCGCCCGCCGGATCATCGAATTCCGCCAGATGGTGCAAGCGCTGCACAAGACCGGCCTGCGGGTGGGCATGGACGTGGTCTACAACCACACCTATATCGCCGGGCAGAACGAGAAATCGGTGCTGGACCGCGTGGTGCCCGCCTATTACCACCGCCTGGACGCCAAGGGGGCCATCGAACGCTCCACCTGCTGCGACAACACGGCCACTGAAAACCTGATGATGGCCAAGCTGATGATCGATTCCACCGCGCTGTGGGCCAGGCACTACAAGATCGATTCCTTCCGCTTCGACCTGATGGGCCACCAGCCGCGCGCCGTGATGGAACAGTTGCAGCGCCGCGTGGACGACTACAGCGGCCGCCACGTCAACCTGATCGGCGAAGGCTGGAACTTCGGCGAAGTGGCCGATGGCGCCCGCTTCGTGCAGGCCTCGCAGCTGTCGCTGAACGGCAGCGGCATCGGCACCTTCAGCGACCGCGCGCGCGACGCCGTGCGCGGCGGCGGCGCCGGCGACTCCGGCCTGGACCTCATCACCAGGCAGGGCTACATCAACGGCCTGGCGTATGCACCCAATGCTCCCAACGACCAGGCCGGCCAGCGCCCCATGGAAGAGCTACTGCGCGCGTCGGACATGGTGAAAGTGGGCCTGGCCGGCTCCATCCGCAGCTACGAACTGGCCACGGCCGACGGCTACACGCGCCGGCTGCAGGACATGGACTACGGCGGCCAGCCGGCCGGCTACGCCAGCGAGCCAGGCGAAACCGTCAACTACGTGGAGAATCACGACAACCAGACCCTGTACGATATCAACGCCTTCAAGCTGCCGCAGGATACCAGCGCCAGCGAACGCGCCCGGGTGCAGATGCTGGGCGCGGCCATCAACGCCTTCAGCCAGGGCGTGGCCTACTTCCACGCGGGGTTTGACATCCTGCGTTCCAAGTCGCTGGACCGCAACAGCTTCGAATCGGGCGACTGGTTCAACCGCCTGGACTGGAGCTACCGCGACAACTACTACGGCGTGGGCGCGCCGCCAGCGCAGGACAATGGCAAGGACTACGCGCTGATCAAGCCGCTGCTGCGCAATCCCGCCATCAAGCCGGCGCCAGCCGATATCGCCTGGGCCCGCGACGCCTTCCGCGACCTGCTGGCCATCCGCTCCAGCAGCACCCTGTTCCGCCTGCGCAGCGCCAGTGACATCGAACAGCGCCTGCGCTTCCTGAACACCGGGCGCCAGCAGGAGCCCACCGTGGTGGCGGCCCAGTTGGACGGCGAGGGCTACGCCGGTGCGGGATACAAATCGCTGGTCTACCTGATCAACGTGGATACCAAGGCGCACAGCATCACGGCGCCCGAAGCGCAGGGCCGCGCCTACCGCCTGCACCCGGTCCACACGGCGCCGCAAGCAGCTGACCGGCGCCCCGCCCAGGGCGCCCGCTACGACAGCGCCAGCGGCAGCTTCACCATCCCGCCGCGCACCGCCGTCGTGTTCGTCGAACCATAACCCCAAACCGGGAGCACAAACCGGGGTCAGGTCTCTCAATAGCACAAGAGTTCGCTTCGCAAAGCTAGCTCATGTACTAATGAGAGATCTGACCCCGGGTTTTAGGGGGCGCGGTAGAACTCGATTTCCACGATGGACAGCGCGCCCCTGGGCGTGCGGTTGGCGCCGGTGTCGGCGTTGGCCTGGTTGGCCACTTCGGTTAACTTGATGGCGTTGCTTTCGTCGGCCGCGCCGTTCAGTTCCACCTTCACGCTGCTGCCGCGATGCGGCTTGAGCGGCAGCGTCACGTAGCCCAGGCTTTTGGGCGTCATCCCGCTGTACACCTCCATCCCGTCCACATACACCCGCAACGGGTAGCTGCGCTCGCGCCAGCCGGACAGCTTGAGCGAGATTTCCTTCAGCGTCGCGGCTTCGGCCAGGTGGTAGGTGATGGCCGGCGCACCTTCGCCCGGCTTGCTGGACCATGAGGTGGTCTCGTCATCGTCATAGGATTTGAGCGCGTCGGCCGCATTGCTGGCTGCTTCCACGGAAGCCACCGCCACCGCCACGCGCGACACCTTGAACGATGGCGTGGCCGGCGTCGGCCCACGGTCCAGGCGCAGCGGCAGCCCGTCCGCTGGCAGCTCCTTCGCCAGCCCGCCCTCCACCACCAGGGGCTTGCTGTCCAGCGCCAGCTCGGCCGGCGCCAGGCCTGCGGCCGAAGCGCGCAGCACTACCTTGCCGGCCTGCGTGGTGCTGCGCACCAGTACCCGGTTGACGCCGCCCTCGACCGGCAGCTCGCGCGCCAGCACGTAGTTGTCCGGCCCCTGGGCGATACCGCCACGCCATTCGGCCGGCCCCTGCAGGTCGAACTTCACCCGGTCCAGCGCCACCGGATTGCGCCGCCCCTGCGCATCGACCACTTCGACCTGCACCAGCGCCACGTCGGCGCCGTCGGCCCGCCAGCCCTTGGGCGACACGGTGGACGTCAGGCGCAGCGCAGCCGGCGCCCCGGCCGTCACCAGCACCGCTTGCGAGACCTGCTTGCCCCTGGCGTCGTAGCCGATGGCTTTCAGCTCGCCCGGCTGCCAGGCCACGTCGTCAAAGGTAAACAGGAAGCGCTCGCTCTGGCGCCCCTGCCCCAGCAGCTTGCCGTTCAGGTACAGCTCGACCCGGTCGGCGCTGGACACCACGGTCACGGTCTTGACCGTGCCCGGCGCATAGTTCCAGTGGCCGATGATGTGGCTGCGCTGCTGCTCGATATCGACCCAGCCATCCCACACCACCTGGTGCGCGTAATAGCCATCCTTGGGGATGCGCATGGCATCCACCTCGCCGCTGCGGCGGTAGTTTTCGGCGCCGCGGTGGTGGGTGTTACTGTCCGAGAAAATGATGTTGACGCCGCCGCTGTTGACGCGGGTGCCGGTGCCTGGCCGTTCGCGCCAGTAGTCGTACCAGCGCTTGACGTCCTCGATGGCGTGGCTGTCCTGGTTGCGGTTGTAGGTACTGGCATCCTGGTTCTTGTACAGCGGGCCCTCGCCATCCTTGTGGAAGGGTGGCGACAGCTCATCCCAGAACTTGCGCGCGCCCTCGTCGCGCGAATACTCCATGGCCCACATCGGAATGCGCGCGCTCTTATTGATGTATAACATTTCCCCGCCATACTCGGCCACCGATTGCAGCTTTGCGCTCAGCATTTCGCGGCTGCCCGAGGCGCGCCCGCCATGGGGGTCGAACTGATCGCGCAGCGCCTTCATCTCGCGCATGTGCTCCTCGCTCACGCCTTTATTGCCGCTCTCGTAGAACACGATGCTGGGATTGTTGCGGTTGTAGATAATGGAATCGCGCATGACGGCGATGCGCTGCTCCCAGCGGCGGCCTGTGACGTCCGCCTCCGAGTCGCCGGCCGGCATGGCCTGCATCAGGCCAATGCGGTCCAGCGATTCCACGTCCTGCTTCCATGGCGCGATGTGCATCCAGCGTATCAGGTTGGCGTTGCTGGACAGCGCCAGGCCGTTGCTGTAGTCGCTCAGCCAGGCCGGCACCGACATGCCCAGCGCCGGCCATTCGTTCGAGGTGCGCTGCGCATAGCCCTTCATCTGCAGCACACGGCCGTTCAGCCTCACCATGCCCTGGCTGAAGTCCGTCTGGCGGAAACCGGTGCGGGTGACCACTGTGTCGACCGCCTTGCCATCCACCTTGAGCGTGGTCTCGACCTTATACAGGTAGCCGTAGCCCCAGCTCCAGAAGTTCAGGCCCTTGACCCTGGCGCTGGCCTTGACCACGGCGGTGGCGCCGGCCGCCACCGTTTGCGCCGGCGCAGCGAACTTCGCCACCTGCTTGCCATCCGCGTCGCGCAGCACCACCTCATAGGTGAAGGTGGCGGCCGCCGGGCGCTCGTTGCGCACCTGCGATTCGGCGTGGATGGCGGCGCTTCTGCCGGCGATGTCGAACTCGCGCGCATACACATACACGCCGGTGGTGCCCAGCGTGGAATACAGCGGCAAGGTCTGGTACAGCCGGTCCGCCACATGCAAACGCACGTTCTTGGGCAGGCCGCCGTAGTTGGCGTTGAAGTTCTTGTCGGACCACTGGTAGCGCTGCCTGGTGGCCGCCTCGCGGTAGTCCCAGCTGTTGTCGGTCCTGACCGCCACCACGTTCTCGCCCTCCACCAGCGCATCGCTGATGTCGTAGCCAAAGGCGGTCACGCCGTCTTCGTGCAGGCCCAGGCGCTTGCCGTTGACGTACACCTCGGCCGCCTGGCGCGCGCCCTCGAACTCCAGGAACACCTTCTGGCCGCGCGCCGACGCCGGCAGGGTGAAGTGCTTGCGGTACCAGGCGATGCCGGTCGAGTGGTCGGTGATGTCCTTGCCAAAGGCGTCGTCCTCATTCCAGGCACGCGGCAGGGTCACGGCCTTCCAGCCACTGTCGTCGAACCCGGCCTGGGCCGCGTTGGCCGGATCGGCCACCGCCAGGCGCCAGCCGGGGTTGAAGTTGTAGACGTCGCGCGCCTGCGCAGGGGTGGCCGGGGCGGCCGCCACCAGTGCCGCCAATGCCGTCAGTACGGCCAGCGCGGGCCTGGCTTGGCCAGTGGTCGAGGGTAGTGTGCTCATGTGGCTTCCAGAAGGGTGATGTGAATGCAGGGAGAAATCAGGGGGCGGCCAGCCGCTTGCAGTCCCTGATCCGCTCCAGCGGCACCGCGTCCGCCATGGCCCGGTAGCCGGCAGGCGACAAGTGCAGGTGGTCGCCTGAGTCGAACGCGGCCTGCAGCCGGTCCGGCGCGTCCGGGTCGCGTACGGCGGCGTCGAAATCGGCCACGCCGTCGAACAGAGGCGAGGCGCGCAGCCAGTCGTTCAGCGCGCGGCGGTCTTCCTCATTTTGGGGTTCGGGACGGTACAGGGTGCTGCCGCCGTAGGGCGTGATGGTGCCGGCGTAGAAGCACAGGCCGCGCGCGTGGGCGCGTTCGGCCAGCTGCTGCCAGCCTGCCTGCAGGCGGGCGACCAGCTCCAGCCGCGATTGCGGCGTCTCCTTGCCGCCGCGGTGCAGGCGCCCGAGGTCGTTCACCCCGATCAGCACCAGGATGTGGGCGGCGCCGGGCCGCGCCAGCACGTCGCGCTCATAGCGCTCCAGCAGGTTCTGGCCGATATCGTCGCGCAGCATCTGGTTGCCGCCTATGCCGCTGTTAATCACCGCCAGCGGCCCCTGCCCTTGGTCGCGCAGGCGCCGCTGCAGGTAATCGGTCCAGCGCTCGTTGCCATCCTTGCCGGAACCCGAGCCATCCGTGATGGAATCGCCCGCCGCCACCAGGGCCAGGGCGGAGGACAGCACCTCGATGCCGCCCACCTGGAACCAGGATGTGACGGCGCGTCCGCCTTCCAGCGTAGCCCGGGCACTCTGGTCACCGGGCGCCACGAACTGGGTGGCGTGCGCCGCTACGTGGACGCTTTGCCTGGAGGGGATGGCGGTGAAATCGAGGGAGAGCGCCACATCCTGGCCAGCGCCGGCGGAGAACGCCAGGGGATCGCTGAGGCGCTCCTCGCCCGGCGGCACCGTCACGCCGGCGGCGCCGCCGAAACGCAGCGCCAGCGGCTGTCCACTATCCAGCCGGGCGCTGCCCGGCCCGGCGGAAGGCCCCAGGGTGGCGGCCGCGATCACCAGCGGCTGTTCGCCCAGCAGGTTGCTGATGCGCACCCGCAGCTGCGGCCCGCCCAGCGACAGCCGCATCACCTGGCGCAAGGTGACGTCGCGCAGTTCCGTCTCGCGCAGCGCGCTGGCGGCAGGCGGCTGCATCAGGGCGGTGCCCCAGCTGGCTACCCAGCGTGATCCTTCCTCCGCCCCGGCGGACAGCGCCAGCAGCAAGCCGGCGCCACATATCAATGATCGGAGCACGCGATCCCCTCTGCCCAATAGAAAATACTAATATATTAGTTATGGACGATGCAGGGAATGGCTAGTTCCAATCGCTCACCAACTTGATCCGGCCGGACGGCGCCCGCTAACGGGCTTGCCCGGTATGCTAATATTTAAAGTTGCCTCGACCTACCACTGGCTCATGAGCGTATCCACCCTACCCGGCAGTTTCAAACTCGACCGCTCGCGCAGCGCTTCGATACAAGTATATGAGCACTTGCGCGACCTGATCGTCACCCTGTCGCTGCAGCCGGGCGCCACCCTGTCGCGCGCCGACCTGGCAGATTATTTCAACGTCTCGCTCACGCCCATCCGCGACGCCCTGTCGCGCCTGGACGAGGAGCGCCTGGTGGAAGTCTTCCCGCAGCATGTGACGCGGGTACGCGCGGTGGACCTGGATTCGGCGCGCGAGGCGCATTTCCTGCGCCTGTCGGTGGAACTGGAAATCGTGCATACGCTGGCGCAGGAAGCCAATCCCGCCCTGGCCGCGCACCTGCTCAACCTGGTGGCGCGCCAGCAGGCCTGCCTGAAACAGGACGACCTGGCAGGCTTCACCGCCATCGACATGGAACTGCACCAGGCCATGTACGAGGCGGCCGGCCTGCCCAATTTGTGGCTACGCATCCGCGCCGGCAGCGGCAACCTGGACCGCCTGCGCCGGCTGCACCTGCCACTCAACGGCAAGGCCAGGTCCATCTTGGAAGAGCATACGGAGATTGCCCACGCCATTGCCAGCGGCGATCCGGCCCAGGCCCAGGACTGGGTGCGCCGCCACTTGTCGGGCACCCTGTCCGAGCTGAATGCGCTGCGGGCGCGCTATCCGGACTTCCTGCTGCCGATCCAGTAGATCACTCGGCGATCAGGACCACCGGCCCGGCCTTCTCGAACACGGCCTTGCCACCCTTGATGACGGCCGTGCCGCCCGAATAATAGTCCTTCACCTTGCGCCCCTCGGCGAACACGCCGCCCACGTCGATGGCGGCGCCCTGCCCGGCCGGCAGGTCCAGCGCCACCACCACCTGGTCGCGCACGCCATCCCTGTCATAGGTGCGCTTGAAAACGTAGGGCTGGGCCGACAGCTGCTGGTGCACCCCGGCGCCGATGGCGATGTGCGCCTTGCGGAACAGTCCCAGCCTGGCCCAGTGCGCGCGGATGGCGGCATTCTTGTTCAGGTCCTCCCAGTTCATGAAGGAGCGCAGCCTGGCGTCGCCCACCGCCTCGGCCACGTCCAGGCGGCGCGCGGTCTCGTCGCCGTAATAGATTTGCGCGGCGCCCGGCGCCAGCAGCAGCTTGGTGGCGCTCTCGTAGGGCTTGGTGCGGGCCGGATCGAAGGGCCGGTCGAAATCGTGCGAATCGAGGTAGTTCAGCACCGAGCGTCCGCGCAGCTCGCCATTGAGTCTGGCCGAATAGCTGCTGAACAAGGTTTCATAGCCCTGTCTGGCGTCGTCCACCAGGCCGAAATTGATCATGCTGGCGAAGCCGTTGTCGTAGTAGTTCACCTTGCGGTCGCCCAGGTCGTGCTGCAGGCCGTCGGCGATGCGGTAGTTGTACACTTCCGCCGTCATGAAGAACTGGTCGTCGCCCAGTTTTTCACGCGGGTGGGCGCGCTTCCAGTCCTCGTAGGCGGCGCTGGCCACCGTGTACAACTCCTTCCACACACCCGCTTCCACGTGCTTGACGGTGTCGGCGCGGAAGCCGTCCACGCCGTACTTGCGCACCCAGTCGGCGTGCCATTTCATCAGGTAGTAGCGCGGCGCGCGCGGATAGCCGGTGCGCTGGAAGAATTGGTCCAGCTCCTGCATCTCGCGCGCATAGCGGCCTTCCTTCTTCCACTTGGCGGCCAGCGCAGGCGGCAGTTCGACCGGCTGGTCGCTGTCGGTGCGGATGTCCGGCAGGTTCTTCACCAGGGTGCAGCTGATGGTGGTCTCGGCGCTCTTGAAAGTACATTGCGGCTCGGTGCGCACCCAGCCGGCCGGCCAAACCGGATCGGCCTCGGTCACCGGGCCGGTGTGGTTCATCACCACGTCCAGCAGTACGCGCAGGCCGTGCCGGTGCGCGGTCTGGACGAACTCGCGCATGTCTTGTTCGGTGCCCAGGTTGGCGTCCACCGCCGTGAAGTCGGATGCCCAGTAGCCGTGGAAGCCGTAGGATTTGCCGGTGCCCTCGTCGGTGCCGGCGTGGATTTGCTCCACCGGCGGCGTGAGCCAGATGGCGGTCACGCCCAGGCTGTCGAAATAGCCCTCGCGGATTTTCTGGGTCAAGCCTTTCAGGTCGCCGCCCAGGTAGCCGCGCAGGGGTGCGGCGTCGGCCTGGCGGCCGTAGGCCAGGTCATTGCTCTGGTCACCGTTGCTGAAGCGGTCGGTCAGCACGAAATAGACGGTGGCGTTTTGCCAGGAAAACGGCGCCTTCGCTGCCGGGGCCACCGGCGCGGCGGCCGCCGCCCCCAGGGTTGCGGCGCCCAGCGCCAGTGTCAGCGACATTGCCAGGGGTGTCCATTTCATGCTGTCTCGTCCTCTCTTTGGGGTACTAGGTGGTGACAGTCGGGTGCGTGCGCCCCGTCCATCCGGAAATGCCGCCTACCTGCTCGGCGATCAAGATCAATGCGGACAGCGCCTGCTGGGTGGGCAGGTGGTGCTGGGTCGGATCGGCCTCGTAGCGCTCCAGGTAGACGCGCAGGGTGGCGCCTTCGGTGCCGGTGCCGGACAGGCGGAAGACGACGCGCGAGCCATCCGTCATCACGATGCGTATGCCCTGCTGCTTGGCTACCGAGCCGTCGACCGGGTCGGTGTAGGCGAAATCGTCGGCGAAATCCACCGTGTAATTGCCCAGGTTGGTGCCGGCCAGGGTGGCCAGCTTGATGCGCAGCGACGCCATCAGCTCGTTGGCCGCGTGGGCGTCCACCGCCTCGTAGTCGTGGCGCGAGTAGTAATTGCGGCCAAAGCGGGCCCAGTGTTCGGTGACGATCTCCTGCACCGACTTGCCGCTCACGGCCAGCAGGTTGAGCCAGAACAGCACGGCCCACAGGCCATCCTTTTCGCGGATGTGGCTGGAGCCGGTGCCATAGCTCTCCTCGCCGCACAGGGTGGCGCGGCCGGCATCGAGCAGGTTGCCGAAGAACTTCCAGCCGGTCGGGGTTTCAAACGCCGGGATGCCCAGCGCCTCGGCCACGCGGTCGGCCGCCTGCGAGGTCGGCATGGAGCGCGCGATGCCCCGCAGGCCGTTCTTGTAGCCCGGCGCCACGGTGGCGTTGGCGGCCAGGATGGCCAGGCTGTCCGAGGGGGTGACGTCGAACCTGCGGCCGACGATCATGTTGCGGTCGCCGTCACCGTCCGAGGCGGCGCCGAAGTCGGGCGCGTCGTCGGCCGCCATCAGGGCGATCAGCTCGGCCGCGTTGACGGGATTGGGATCGGGATGGTGGCCGCCGAAATCCTCCAGCGGCACGCCGTTGATCACGGTGCCGGCCGGGGCGCCCAGCAAGCCTTCGATGATGGCTTTCGCGTAGGGCCCGGAGACCGCGCCCATGCCGTCGAAGCGCATGGTGAAGCCGCGCGCGAACAGGGCGCGGATGGCGTCGAAATCGAACAGCTGCTGCATCAGTTCCGCGTAGTCGGCCACGGAATCGATCACCACCACCTCGGTCTGCTCGATGGTGGTGCTGCCCAGGCGCTGCAGGTCGATCTCGGCCGCGTCGCTGATGCGGTACTGGCTGATCGATTCGGTGCGCTTGAACACGGCGTCGGTCACGCTCTCGGGGGCCGGGCCGCCATTGGTGATGTTGTACTTGATGCCGAAGTCGCCGTCCGGGCCGCCCGGATTATGGCTGGCCGACAGCACGATGCCGCCATCGGCGCCATGCTTGCGTATCACGGCGCTCACGGCCGGGGTGGACAGGATGCCGCCCTGCCCCACCAGCACGCGCGCATAGCCATGCGCGGCCGCCATGCGCAAAATGGTCTGGATGGCGGTGCGGTTGTGGTAGCGGCCGTCGCCGCCCACCACCAGGGTCTTGCCGCTGGCGTCGCCCAGCGTGTCGAACACGCTCTGCACGAAGTTTTCCAGGTAGTGCGGCTGCTGGAACACCGTGACCTTCTTGCGCAGGCCGGAAGTGCCCGGCTTCTGGCCCGGGAAGGGGGTGGTACTAACCGTTAATATTGTCATGATCGCTCCGCATGGGTGAATTGCAAAAAATTGCCACGGGAACAATATTACATGATTTACTTGGCCAAGCGACGCTCCACTGCCGCATTATCCTTGACGATCATGGTCAGCACGCCCGCCACCAGCATGCACAGGCCGCCCAGCATCAGGGTCTTGACGGTGTGGCCGCCAAACAGGTGCTTGGTCACAAAGCCCAGCAGCAGGCCGCTGACGATTTGCGGGATCACGATGAAGAAATTGAACACGCCCATGTAGTAGCCCATGCGCTTGGCGGGCAGTGCGCCGGCCAGGATGGCGTAGGGCATGGTCAGGATGCTGGCCCAGGCGATGCCGACGCCCACCATGGGCAGGAACAGCCCGTTCAGGTCGTGGATGGCGTAGATGCTCATCAGGCTGATGCCACCGATGATCAGGCACAGCATGTGGGTGAAGCGGCGGCTGGTGTGGCGCGCCAGCACCGGCAGCAGGAAAGCCGCCAGCGCCGACACGCCGCTGTACACGGCAAACATCACGCCCACGCGGTTGCCGGCTTCCTGGAAGGCGGCCGACTGCGCATCGGTGGTGCCGAACACGTTGTCGGCAATGGCCGAGGTGGTGTAGATCCACATCGCAAACAAGCCTATCCAGGTGAAGAACTGCACCACGGCCAGCTGCGCCATGGTCTTGGGCATGCGGGTGAAGCCGCCCAGGATGTCGCGCAGCGCGTGCGCCATGCCTTGTTTCTGCTCGGCGCGGAACAGCGCCATGTCTTCCGGCGGTTCCTCCTTGGCGGTGAACACGGTCCACATCACGGCCAGCACGTAGATGGCGCCGCCGCTGTAGAAGGAATAGCGCACCGTGTCCGGGATGGCGCCATTGACCGGCACATTGCTCACGCCCAGGAAGTCGGAGAAGATGGTCGGCAGCAGCGAGGCGATCACCGCGCCCCAGCCGATGAAGAAGGTCTGCATGGCGAAACCGGCAGTCTGCTGCGACGGTCCCAGCTTGTCGCCGACGAAGGCGCGGAACGGTTCCATGGAGACGTTGATGGCGCCATCCATCAGCCACAGCACGGCCACAGCCATCCACAGCGCGGTGGAATTGGGCATCAGGAACAGGGCCAGCGAGGCCAGGATGGCGCCAATGAAGAAGAAGGGACGGCGGCGCCCCCAGAACGGGTGCCAGGTATTGTCGCTCAGGTAGCCGATGATGGGCTGGACCAGCAGGCCGGTGACCGGCGCAGCCAGCCAGAACAGGGCCAGGTCATCCGGATTCGCGCCCAGGGTGGAAAAGATGCGGCTGGTATTGGCATTCTGCAGCGCAAAGCCGAACTGGATGCCGAAAAAGCCGAAGCTCATGTTCCAAAGCTGCCAGAACGACAGGATGGGCTTGCTGCTGGACGATTGCATACTGCGGGTCTCCGGATAATTTGTAGCAAAATAACACGACAGTATTGCTGTGTCAATGACAGGGACTTCATAGTAAAATCCAGCTATTACGCCGGTTTTGACGCCTTACCAGGTAGTCAAATGTAGTCAGACAACATAAATCAGAGTGAGACGCCCGCCCACATGAACAAGCACACCCTGCACGCAGCCCTGGCCCTGGCCTTTGCCAGTCCGGTCGTCCTGGCCCAGAACGCCGAGCGCAAGCTGGAGGCGGTTAGCCAACACGGCAATGTGCTGGAACTGCGCACCAGCGACGGCGCCTACCTGATCAAGCCCTACTCGCCGGCCATCGTCGAAGCCTCCTTCATTCCCAAGGGAGAGACCTTCGATCCGGCCTCGCACGCCGTGGTGCTGGCGCCGGGCGCCGCCAAGGCCACGCTGATCCAGGGCGCGCAAGCCATCGTGTACACCACGGGCGGCATCACGGTCACCATCACCAAGTCGCCATTCCAGATCGCCTACGCCTACAAGGGCAAGCCGCTGGTGGCGGAAAAGCGCGGCTACGTCCGCGTCATCGACCAGGCCGCGACCGGCCACAAGGATATCAACAAAGGCCAGGACCGCGAACTGGAAGCGCTGGAATTCACGCTCGATGGCGAGGAAGCGTTGTATGGCGCCGGTGCGCGCGCGGTCGGCATGAACCGGCGCGGCCAGCGCTACACGCTGTACAACAAGGCCGACTACGGCTATGGCGAGAAATCGCCGCTGCTGAACTACACCATGCCGCTGGCGCTGTCCTCGCGCTTGTACGCCCTGCACTTCGATAATCCGCAAACCGGCTACCTGGACTTCGACAGCCGCCATGACAACACGCTGCGCTACGAAACCATAGGCGGACGCAAGACCTACCAGGTGGTGGCCGGCGACAGCTGGGCCGACGTGGTGGCCAACTACACCAGCCTGACCGGCCGCCAGCCGCTGCCGCCGCGCTGGGCCTTCGGCAACTTCGCCATGCGCTTCGGCTACCGCAACGAGCAGCAGGCGCGCGATACCGTCAACGCCTACCTCAAGGAAGACATCCCGCTGGACGCCATCGTGTTCGACCTGTTCTGGTTCGGCAAGGAGGTCAAGGGCACCATGGGCAACCTGGCCTTCGACCGGGACAACTTCCCGCAGCCGGAACGCATGATCGCCGACTTCAAACAGCAGGGCGTGAAGACGGTGCTCATTTCCGAACCCTTCATCGTCAACACCTCCCTGCGCTGGCAGGAGGCGCTGGACCGGGACATCCTGGCCAAGGACGCCGGCGGCCAGCCCATGACGTATGAATTCTTCTTCGGGAATACCGGCCTGATCGACATCTTCAGCACCAGGGGCAAGGACTGGCTGTGGGATATCTACAAGGGCCTGCATGCGAAAGGCGTGGTGGGCGTATGGGGCGACCTGGGCGAGCCGGAAGTGCACCCGACCGGCCTGCGGCACGCCACCGGCACGGCCGACCAGCTGCACAACATCTACGGCCACCAGTGGGCCGGGCTGGTGGCGGACGGCTACAAGAAGGACTTCCCCAACGAGCGCCCCTTCATCCTGATGCGCGCCGGGTATTCGGGCACGCAGCGCTACGGCATCATCCCGTGGTCGGGCGACGTCGACCGCGGCTGGGGCGGGCTGCACTCGCAGCCGGAGATCTCGCTGCAGATGGGCATGCAGGGCGTGGGCTATATGCACTCCGACCTGGGCGGCTTCGCCAACCCGGTGCTGGACGATGAGCTGTACACGCGCTGGCTGCAGTACGGCGTGTTCCAGCCCGTATTCCGCCCGCACGCGCAGGAGGAAGTGCCGTCCGAGCCGGTCTACCGCGAGGCCCGCACCAAGGCGCTGGCGCGCGAGGCGGTGCGCCTGCGCTACCGCATGCTGCCGTATAACTACACGCTGGGTTTCGAGAACAGCCGCAGCGGCATGCCGCTGATGCGCCCCATGGTGTATGAGGAGCCGGACAATCCCAAGGCGCGCGCCATGTCGTCCAGCTACCTGTGGGGTCCCGATTTCCTGGTGACGCCGGTGCTGGCCAAGGGCGCCACCACACAGGAAGTGTACTTCCCGGCGCGCAGCGCCTGGTACGATTTCTACACCGGCCAGAAGCACGCCGGCGGCGCCACCGAGACCGTGGCGCTGGTCCCCGAACACATCCCGGTCTACGTGCGCGCCGGCGCCTTCGTCCCGCTGGCCAAGGTGGTGCAGACCACGCGCGATTACTCGACCCGCGAGCTGGAGCTGCACTACTGGCACGATGGCGCGGTAGCCAGCGCCAGCGGCCAGCTGTATGACGACGATGGCGAGACCGCAAACGCCTATGAGCAGGGCAAGTACGAGCTGCTGCACTTCGCCAGCAAGCTGCAGGGCCGCCAGCTGGCGCTGACGCTGCGCTCCGAAACCGGCAAGGCCTACCAGCGCCCGCAGCGCAGCATCGCCCTGCAGGTGCATAACATCCATAACCGCCCGGCCGCTGTCAGCGTGGAAGGCAAGAAGGTGGACTACGCCTGGGACGCCAGCACCAAGCTGCTGCAGGTGCAGCTGCCGGCCAGCGCGGCCGCCAGCCGAAAGGTGACGATCGCATTGGGTACCAAATAAGCATCTGCAAAAGATGGCAAAAACCGAACGATAGCAGCATGCCTCCCGGGTATCATGTAGCGCCGACAACAACACCCGGGAGAACTCCAGTGCCATCCACAACCACGCATGCGCTGCTGGCGGCGGGCTTGATCAGCGCCACCCTGCCGGCGCTGGCCGCCACAGCCGCCAAGCCCACCACCGCCGAAGCGCAGCGCTTCCTCACCGATGCCGAAACGCGCTTGTACAAGCTGGGCGTCGAGAACGCCCGCGCCAGCTGGGTCGGTTCCAACTTCATCACCGACGACACGGAAGCCATCGCCTCCTACTTCGCCGAGCGCTACCTGGAAACCTCGGGCGAACTGGCGCT
This sequence comes from Duganella kummerowiae, assembly GCF_053572355.1. Lineage (NCBI taxonomy): Bacteria > Pseudomonadati > Pseudomonadota > Betaproteobacteria > Burkholderiales > Oxalobacteraceae > Duganella > Duganella kummerowiae. Next base: position 61,264 of record NZ_JBKFEH010000025.1, on the reverse strand, counting down.
CAAGGCGCGCCGCTACAACGGCCTGAAGCTGTCCGCCGAGGACGCCCGCAAGCTCAAGCTGCTGCAGCTGTCGCTGGTGTTTGCCGATCCCAAGGAACGCGAACAATACGCCTCGCTGCAGGCCGCCATGAACGGCGCCTACGGCAAGGCCAAGTACTGCACGAAAAAATCCGACGGCTCCGACGCCTGCATGGCGCTGGGCGAGATGGAAAAGGTGCTGGCCAACTCGCGCGACGAGCCCAAGCTCAAGGAGATGTGGCTGGGCTGGCACGCGCAATCGCCCTCGTACAAGCAGAAATACGCCGAGTACGTGGAACTGTCCAACAAGGGCGCCAGGCAGATGGGCTATGCCGACACCGGCGCCTTGTGGCGCTCGCTGTACGACATGCCGCCCGAGGCCTTCGCGGCCGAGATGGAGCGCCTGTGGCAGCAGGTCCAGCCGCTGTACCAGTCGCTGCACACCTACACCCGCTACAAGCTGCGCCAGACCTACGGCCCGGACGTGGTGCCGCTGACCGGCCCGATACCGTCCCACCTGTTCGGCAATATGTGGGCGCAGACCTGGAACAATCTCTACCCCATCCTGAAACCGGCCAGCGGCGCCAGCAACTTCGACCTGACCAAGGTGCTGGAGCAGCGCAAGACCGACGCCAAACAGATGACGCAGTACGCCGAGCGCTTCTACACCTCGCTCGGCATGCGCCAGCTGCCGGCCACGTTCTGGGAGCGCTCGCTGCTGACCAAGCCGCGCGACCGCGACGTGGTGTGCCACGCGTCGGCCTGGACCATAGACGAGAAGGATGACGTGCGCATCAAGATGTGCATCACGCCGACCGCCGAGGACTTCACCGTGATCCACCATGAGCTGGGCCACATTTATTACGACCTGGCCTACAGCAAGCAGCCGTCCATCCTGTTCCACAACGGCGCCAACGACGGCTTCCACGAAGCCATCGGCGACACCATCGCGCTGTCGATCACACCGGACTACCTGAAGAAAGTGGGCTTGATGGACCAGGAACCGGAAACCGGCGCCGACATCGGCCAGTTGCTGGAACGCGCCCTGAGCAAGGTCGCCATCCTGCCGTTTGCCTACACGGTGGACAAGTGGCGCTGGGACGTCTACGCCGGCAAGACCAAGCCGGCCGATTACGACAAAGCCTGGTGGGCGCTGCGCGAGCAGTACATGGGAGTGAAGCGTCCGGCCGCAGCGGACAGCAGCGGCTTCGACGCCGGCGCCAAGTACCACGTGGCGGCCGACGTGCCCTACGCCCGCTACTTCCTGGCCGACATGCTGCAATTCCAGTTCCACCGCGCGCTGTGCCGCGAAGCCGGCTACACCGGCCCGCTGCACCGCTGCTCCATCTACGGCAACGCCAAGGCCGGCGCCAAGCTGCAGGCCATGCTGGAACTGGGCACCAGCAAGCCGTGGCCGGAAGCGCTGAAAGCGATCTCGGGCGAGGACAAGATAGACGGCAATGCGCTGCTCGAATACTTTGCGCCGCTCAAGACCTGGCTGGACCAGCAGAACGCCGCCTTCGCGGCCGCCGAGAAGAAATAAGGCGCTGGCGCGGCCCGGGGCCTCATCCCGGCCCGGGCCGCACCGCCTGCACCGCGCCGGCCCGCATGCCCATGGGCCGCAGCAGCTTGTCGACGGTGTCCAGCGTGGGACTGGACACGCCGCGCTCGATATCCTGCAGGGTGCGCGGCGACACACCGCACAGTTGCGCATACTCCGGTATGGTGTAGCGCAGCGTCTTGCGGATTTCGCGCAGCACTTGCGGGATGGGCAGTTCCGGGGCGGCGGCCAAGCGTAGCATCAGCTCGTGGCGCAGCCGGTTTTGTTCGATCGGAGTGAGGGTGGCATAGCGCTTGTCCATCAGAGCATCCGCAGCTGGTTCAGATTGTTGTCGACCGTGATGCGCCTGGGCTCCAGCAGCTCGCCTATCCCCAGTGCGCCAGCATCCTTCATCAGCGTCGATAGCGGCGCGATCATTTCCTTGAGCGCGGCACGCAGGCCGGCCTCCGCCATGCCAGCCAGGGGCGCCGCCTGCTCGATCACGCTGGCCCACCTGGGCGCCCCGCCGTCATCGCGCTCCCAGCGCATGCGCCTTGCGATGCCATCCGGATGCAAGAACATGGGCGCGAAATCGAACAGCGGCGTCAGGCCGATGTAACCGTCCTCGCGGCGCTGGATGGCAGTGTTGCGGGCGTGGTTATCGGTGTTACCCAGCACCACATTGGCAATGTCGCGCTTGAGGTATTCGATGGTTTCCTGGCGCTTGTCGGTGGCGCAGTCCGCCAGCCTGCGCAGGAACTGGTTATGGGTCGGCACCTCGCCGAACCGGGCCAGCTGGCACACCGAGGCCACGCTTTCCTGCGCGTGGCGCCGGACGCGTCCATCCACGACTTCGCGGTCGAAGCGGGGAACAAACAGCGCGCGCCCCAGCAGCTGCAGCTCGCCGTGCACGCGCAGCCCAAGCTTGCGCGCCAGCTGCATGTACGGCGCCTCACAGCGCAAGATGTTGGCCAGCGCCAGGTCGGGACCACGGCCGAACTTCACGATGTAGTGCTGGTCGGCCTGCTCGTCGGGTAGCGCATGGTCGAGATAGAACAGGCCGTCGCACGCCCGTGTCAGCATGATCTTGGGCCATTCGCCCTGGATACCGGACGAACCGGCCAGGAACAGCCCGTTCTGCGCCAGATATGCGCTGAAGTCGTCCGAGCGCTGCGCCAGCTCCTCCATGGTGAAGCCGCGTCCCGGTCCCGGCGTATGCGCCATTGCCCAGTCGTGCGCCTCCCTGACACGGATATTCCCGACAGCATTGCCAGCGCCGGCGCACAGCAGGGCCCAGTCGGCGGCAGGCCCCGCATTCTCGTCCCGTCCCAGCTGGGTCAGCAGTTCCTTGCGCCCGTAACCTTGTGGAAGCAGGTCGATCAGGAACGGCGGCCAGGTCGGCGGATGGCTCACCGCAAGATCGACCGGAAGATTGACCGACAACGCTGCGGCATCGCGGCGCTGGAAATACGCCAGCGCATAGTCGGCCCCATAGCTCAGGAAAGTCTGCGCCGCGATCCCGCGCCGCTCCTCGCCGGCCACGGTCAAGCCAGCAGCATCGCGCCACTCTCCCTCGAGGAAGACCTGCAATGTGCAATGATTAGGCATATGCACAGAATAGTATCAGCTAAACTTCCACACACAGCTATAGATATGATATTTTTCTGTGCAATTCGGCGGTCTCGCGCAGTGTCCTGATATCGCGGGCAGTGAACGCTCGCCGAACCAGACTATACGCCGAAACACGGCGCGCCTTTCACGCGACGCAGATCCTGAACTTAACTGGAGGAGTCCGCCGACCATATGCGGCGAGTCAAATTGGCGCCTGAATAAAAAAACCCCGGCAGCGCGTGGCTGCCGGGGTTGTTGCGGGCTGCGGTGAGGCGGCTTAGAACTTGTAGTTCACGCCGGCCAGCACGGTGCGGCCGTATTTCTGGTATTCCAGCTGCTGGTTGCGGTCGCCGTTGTAGGTTTCGTAGGCGGCGTTGCGCAGGTTGTTCACCTGCAGCAGCAGGCCCAGGCCTTTCATCGGACCTTCGTTGAAGGTGTACGAGACCTGGAAGTCGATCACGTTCTCGCCCACCACGTAGCGCAGGGTGCGGTCGTTGGAGAAGTTGCCGATCTCGCCCACGAAGTCCGAACGCTTGCGCTGGCTGATGCGGCTTTCGAAGCCGCCACGCTCATAGTAGGCGGTCAGGTTGCTCACGCGCTTGGACAGGCCCGGCAGGGGAATGTTGTTGCCGATGTTGCTGTTCGGGTCCTGGATCGTGATCTTGCTGTCAGTGTAGGTGGTGCTGGCGCTGACGCCAAAACCATCCAGCGACTTGCTCAGCATGTTCAGCGGCAGCGAACCCGACAGCTCCACTCCCCTCAGAATGCCACCGTTGCCGTTGTATGCCGCGGTGTAGTTGCCGACCGTGGTCTGCAGCGGGCACCCCACTGCGCACACCATTTTCGAGTCGAAGCTGCTCGCAAAGTCGTACGAACGGGTTTGCGTAAAGATGTAGGTGTCCAGCTTCTTGAAGAAAGCAGCCGCAGCAAAATAAGCCTTCTTGTCGAAGTATTTCTCATACGAGATATCGAACGCCTTGGCACGCCACGGGTCCAGCTTGGCGTTGCCGCCGCTGCCACCAGGCTGCAGCTTGGTGGTATCGATGCCGACTTCGAGCGCGGAACGCATCTGGTCGACACGCGGACGGGCCAGCTGCTTGGCCAGCGCCAGGCGAACGGTCTGCTGGTTGTCCAGGCCGAAGGCCAGGTTCATGCTGGGCAGCACGTCGGTGTACTTTTTACCGTCATGCACTGGCGTGACTTCGTTGCCGACTTTGGCGGAGTTCCAATAGCGCGAATCCGAGGACTGGTCGGTATGCTGTACCTGCACGCCAAAATTACCGCGCAAGCTGACGTCCGGGCTCAGTTCGGTCTCGATATTAGCCTTCGCAAACGCGGTAGTGATCTTTTCGTTCACGGTCCAGGTTTTCGGGATCAGGTAGCTCAGGTTGTCCACCGGGGCGAACACCATGTACTTGGACACCACGGCAGGCACATTCCAGGTCGGGATGGTGCCGGCGCCGGCAAAGCCCAGGTTGGCCGAACTGTACAGCAGATCGGACGAGATGGTGGTGGGAGCGCCCTTCAGGTTGATATTGCCTTCAGGCTGGTGCTTGTCCTTGCTGCGGTCGCTGTAGTTGGCGCCCACGTCAAAGCTGGACAAATACTTCTCCAGGTCGCCGCTGGTGCGGATGTTGGCCGCCAGCTTGAAGCTCTTCAGCTCATCTTCCACGTGCGGGGTTTTGCCATAGCCGGAACCGTAGATGGTGTTACGCACGTACAGCTTGCTCACGTCGCTGTAGTCGCGGCCCGGGGTCAGCTGGGTGAAGCCGCCGTTACCGTAGACCATCTTGACGGAGTCCAGGAAAGGATCGCCGGCCGCGTTGCTGATCTGCAGGTTGTTTTCCAGGCTCAGCTCGTCGCGCTTGGCTTTCGAGTAGCTGGCGTCGGCCACCAGCGACCAGCCGTCCAGTTTCCATTCATTGTTCCAGCCGGCCGCGCGGATGTCGTCCTGGCGGTGGTTGTACATGCCGCGCACCAGGGGGTAGACGCCGGTGGCGGTGCCGCTGGCCAGGGTGCCGTTGACGATGCTGGTGCCGGTGTAGTTCAGGCCGGGGGTGTAGCCGCCGTTGTAGTTACCCAGGCCCACTTCCAGCTGGTTGGCCGTGTCTTCGCTCTTGAAGCGCGAGGCGTAGACGTCGATGATGCTGGTCCACTGCTTGTTGGGACGGTATTGCAGCACGCCCATCAGGCCGTCGCGTTCATTGCGGCCGCTGCGGGCCACGGCCTTGGCGCCGTCGGTGGCGAAGGTGCCGGCGGTCAGGCCGGAACGGGTGTCGCGCTTCCATGGCTCGTACAGGCCGGTTTCATTCGACAGGATGGGGGTTTCCAGATGCGCGTAGCCGAGCGCGATACCGATCGTGCGGTTGGCGAACTGGTCGATGTAGCTGACGCTGAAACGGTTGCCGGTATCCTTGGAATTGGCAATCTTGCCGATCGAGTTCTTCTCGCCGCGGGCATTCAGCGCCACGGTACGGCCGCTGAAGTTCAGCGGGCGCACGGTCTGCATGTCGATGGTGCCGGACAGGCCCTGGCCGACCAGGCCGGCGTCCGGGGTTTTGTACACAGTCACGCCGGCCATCAGCTCGGACGGGTACTGGTCGAATTCCACGCTGCGGTTGTCGCCGGTCGAGACTTGCTCGCGGCCGTTCAGCAGGGTGGTGGCAAAGTCGGGCGACAGGCCGCGCACGGAAATCACCTGGGCGCGGCCGGCCACGCGCTGGGCGGCCAGGCCGGGCAAGCGCGAGATCGACTCGGCGATGGACACGTCGGGCAGCTTGCCGATGTCTTCAGCCGAGATCGCTTCCACGATGGAGCTGGCGTCTTTCTTGACGGAGATGGCGTCCTCGATACCGCGGCGGATACCGGTCACCTTCACGCTCTGGATGGGCTGGTCCGCGGCCGGAGTGGCGGACGAGTCTTGTGCAAACGCCGGGACGGCCATGGCCGACAGCAATACGGCGCAGCCTGCAGCGACCGGGCTCAGTTTGAAGGCTACGCTGGTGCGCGCCTGGACGGCGCCGCGCTGGATGGCGCCGCGCTGGATGGCGGATTTTTTCATCAATTGTCCCCTATTCATCTAAACACATTCCCGTCGCGAGCCACACATGGGCGTTTTTGACTACACGGGATCCTGGATTGCAAACGTTCTAACAGACGTTCTAGGAGAGAATTTTGTACTAAAACTAGATTTGGTGTCAATTAAACTTCTATCCAGTTACGCAACCATAGGTCGCTCCAGATGGGCTCACAGTACAGATATCGCGGGCGCGTTGTATTTCGGCTACAGCAGACACGTCCAGGTGGTGTAGTGGAACTACATATTGACTACCATAAGCCGCCAAATTTGAAATGAAAAACATTCTGCACGCGAAATAGGCAGCAGGGAAGCCGGGTTTTTGCGCCACCGCAACACTTCAACCATGCTAGCGCGCGCAATGCTGTATTTTGACTAGATCAATATCGTTTCATCCGACCCGCAAGCCGCAGTTTTCATAGTATTCTCTGCGCCATTCGCCCATCCAGCCGCCCACAAGGAATCTGTAGTACGACTACCAGGAGACCAACAATGAAACTTGCCCTGCTTGCGGCGCTCTGCGCCGCGTGTTCCGCCGCCGCCCAGGACATCGACCGCATCGAGCCGCCCAGCTGGTGGACCGGGATGCACAACCCGGCGCTGCAGCTGATGGTGCATGGCAAGGATGTGGGGATGCTGGAGCCGGCGCTGGACTATCCGGGCGTACGCATCACCGCCGTGCAGCGCGTCGCCAACCCCAACTACCTGTTCATCACCCTGGACATAGGCGCCGCCGCCCGGCCGGGCCAGCTGGAGCTGCGCCTGCAGGGCCAGGGCAAGGCGGTGCTGCGCCACCCATACCGGCTGCAGGCGCGCGCGCCCGGTTCGGCGCTGCGCCAGGGCTTTGGGGACAAGGATGTCATCTATGAGCTGATGCCGGACCGCTACGCCAACGGCGATCCTTCCAACGACAACGCGCCGGGCATGCTGGAGCAGGCCAACCGTGACGATGGCTCCGGCCGCCATGGCGGCGACCTGCAGGGCATGGCCGGGCACCTGGACTATATGCACGACATGGGCTACACCCAGATCTGGCCCACGCCGCTGCTGGAATCGAACTCGCCCGGCTTCTCCTACCACGGCTACGCGGCAACCGACCATTACCGCATCGACCCGCGCTACGGCAGCAACGAGGGCTACCGCCGCTTCGTGGCCCAGGCCCGCGCCCAGGGCCTGGGCGTGATCCAGGATGTGGTGCTGAACCACATCGGGTCCGGCCACTGGTGGATGCGCGACCTGCCCACGCCGGACTGGCTCACCTACGGCGGCAAGTTCGTGCCGACCGAACACCACCGGGTGGCGCTGCAGGACCCCTACGCCTCGGCCGCCGACCGCAGCAACCAGACCGAAGGCTGGTTCGCACGCGGCATGCCGGACCTGAACCAGGCCAATGCGCTGCTGGCCACCTACCTGATCCAGAACAGCATCTGGTGGATAGAGTACGCCGGGCTATCCGGCCTGCGGGTCGATACCTACAGCTATTCCGAACCGGGTTTCCTCACGCGCTGGTCGGGCGCCGTGATGGCCGAATATCCGCGCCTGAACCTGGTGGGCGAAGAATGGAGTCCGCTGATCCCGGTGGTGGCGCACTGGCAGGCCGGCAAGCGCAATTTCGACGGCTATGTCTCGCACATGCCCAGCATGATGGACTTTCCGCTGGCCGACACGCTGCGCCGCGCGCTCAAATCCGCCGACGGCGACGAGGTGGGCCTGAACAACCTGTACGAGGCGCTGTCCCAGGATTATTTGTATCCAAACGCCGCCAACCTGGTGCTGTTCGAGGGTAACCATGACCTGTCGCGCATTTACAGCGAATTGAATGGCGACGCGGACCTGTTCCGCATGGCGGCCGCCTTCGTGCTCACCGCGCCGCGCATCCCGCAGTTCTACGCCGGCAGCGAAATCCTCATGACCAGCTCCACCGGCCCGCGCGACGACGCGTCCTACCGCCGCGACTTCCCCGGCGGCTGGGCCGGCGACCAGGTCAACGCATTCACCGGCGAGGGATTGGGCGCGCCGCAGCGCGAGGCCCAGGCCTACCTGAAAAAGCTGCTCAACTGGCGCAAGGGCGCCAGCGCCATCCACAGCGGCAAGATGACCCACTTCGGCCCGGAGCAGAACACCTATATCTACTTCCGCTACAACGACAGGCAGAACATCATGGTCGCACTGAACAAGAACGACAAGCCCACCACCCTACAGACCGCGCGCTTCCAGGAACGCCTGCGCGGCGCCCGCGCCGGGGTGGACGTGGCCACCGGCCGGCGCTATGCCCTGGACGGCGAACTGACACTGCCGCCGCGCTCGGCCCTGATCCTGGAGGTGCAGCCATGAGGCCTAGCATGCTCGGCATCACCGCCCGCCGGCCGGTCTCCCGCGGCGCTGCAACCGCCAGCGCGCGCCCGCACGCCAGGACCAACATGGCCGCCATGACCGCCGCGCTGGGGGCATTATGGATGCCAGCCCTGCAGGCGGCGCCGGCCTCCTCCAGCACCGTGTATCCGGCCTGGGACGGCAAGCCCGTTACGGTGCGCTACGCCACGCCGGAGGCGGACGCCCCGCTGCGCAGCTACACCCAGGCCAGCGACATGCCCATGCGGGAGGGCGCCAGCCAGCAGGTTGCCTATGCCGAGGCGGCCGGCCTGCCGCTGGTGCGCAGCGGCAGCCTGGCGTTCGACGCCCTGTTCGCGCTGGCCGCCAGCGAGATGCGGCAGGACGCCGTATCCGAGATCCGCGACGGCAGCTACAACGGCGGCCAGGCCATCCCCTGCGACTGCTTCGAGACGGGCGAGCTGTGGCACTACGTCTGGACCCGCGACCTGTCCTACGCGGCCTCGCTGGGCCTGGCCATGCTGGACCCGGAGCGGGTGCGCAATTCACTGCTGTTCAAGCTGTCCGGCTGGCGCGACGGCGTCACGCCCGGCGCCCAGGCGGCCGGCAGCAAGGACGGCCTGCAAATCATCCAGGACACCGGCAGCGGCGGCAGCTGGCCGGTCAGCACCGACCGCGTCAGCTGGGCCTTCGGCGCCGACGAGGCGCTCAAGGCGCTGGCGCCGGCGCAGCGCGCGGCCTTTGCCCCGGTGGCGCTGCGGGCGCTGTCCAACACCATAGAGAACGACAGGCTGGCCGCCTACGACGCCGCCACCGGCTTGTATAACGGCGAACAGTCCTTCCTCGACTGGCGCGAGCAAAGCTACGCGGCCTGGATAGCGGACGACCTGGCCAGCATGGCCAGTTCCAGGGCGCTGTCCACCAACGTGGCGCACTACAAGGCGCTGACCCTGGCCGCACAGCTGGCGCGCGAACAGGGCCAGGCCGCGCTGGCGGACAAGTACGCCGCCTGGGCCGCCCGGCTCAAGCAAGCCATCAACACCCGTTTGTGGCTGGACGACGAGGGCATGTACAGCAGCCTCACGGCCGGCCACTTCGATGGCGCGCCGCTGCACAAGTTCGACTGGCTGGGACAGTCGCTGGCCATCGTCACCGGCGTGGCGGACCAGCGTCGCGCGCGCAGCATCCTGGCGCGCTATCCGCACGGCCCGCTGGGCGCGCCCGTGATCTATCCGCAGCAAAGCGGCGTGGCCATCTACCACAACCGCGCCATCTGGCCCTTTGTCACGGCCTACGGGCTCAAGGCGGCGGCGCTGGCCGCCAATGTGAGCGTGGCCGACGCCGCCTACGATACCCTGATGCGCAGCGCCGCCACCAGCCTGTCCAACATGGAAAACCTGGAATGGCTGAGTGGCCAGCCCTTGCTGCGCGACGGCGAGTTGAGCGGGCCGGTGGTCAATTCGCGCCGCCAGCTGTGGTCGGTGGGCGGCTACCTCGGCATGGTGGTGGGCCAGGTGTTCGGCGTCTCCACCACCGGCAGCGGCCTGCGCCTGCAACCCTTCATCACGGCCAGGCTGCGGCGCACGGCCTTTGCCGGCAGCGGCCGGATCGAACTGCGCCAGCTGCGCCTGCGCGGCAAGCAGGTCGCCGTGCGGGTACAGCTGCCCGTGGCAAATCCCAGGGACGGCTACTACGCGGTGGAAGGCATCACCCTGAACGGCAAGCCCGCCGGCGCCGATATCGCCTGGGACGCGCTGGGCGAGGACAACGTGATCGAGATCCGGCTCGGCCGGCTGCTGCCCGGCCTGCAGGAAAAGCGCAGCGTGCAGGCCAGGCCGCTGCAGGAAGGCAGCGGCGTCTACGCCCCGCGCGAGCCGCGCATCACGCAATTGAAACGCGGCGCCTACGGCCTGCCCACGCTGCGCATGGAGGGTGGCGGCAAGGACATCTACTACAACATCTACCGCGACGGCGTGCTGGCGGCGCAGCGCATCACCAGCGGCGCCTGGTCCGACCGGCGCGGCAACGGCGTTTGCTACGCGGTGGAAGCCGTGTACCGCGATTCGGGCAACCGCAGCCACCACAGCGCGCCAGCCTGCCTGGACCCGGGGTTGCAGCTCGCGGCGGCCGGCGAACCGGCGGCCGGCGAACCGGCGGCCGGCGGACCGGCGGCCAACGGACCGCTGCGGGACTGGGGCGCGCCGGCCGATGTCTACACCCGGGAAAACATCGCCATTGCGCGCGACGGCGCCTACCGCATCCAGTTCAAGTACCGCAACACTGCGCACCAGGTCAACCTGGGCATCACGGGCGCGGTGAAATGGGCGGCGCTGCTGGACCAGCAAGGGACCGTGGTGGCGCAAGGCGTGGTGCAGCTGCCGCACTCGAAGGCCGATGGCGCGCCGGCGTATTCGACGCCGCTGTCCGCCATGCTCAAGGCCGGCAGCTACACGCTGCGCCTGGGCGACTTCTACAACATGAGCTATTTGCAGAGTAACGGCAGCTACGCGGACGCGGGCGGGGTGCGCGGCCCGTCCAACCGGGCCGACTTGTATGGCATACGCATCCTGCCAGCGCCGCCAGTAAAGGCAGTGGGCGCGGCGCCAGCGGGGCCCTGAAGCGGCTTCCGGTCGCACGCCAGGCGGCTGCTAGGCCGCCGGCGCCATCTCGTACTGGCGCCAGCGGCCCGCCAGCAGGCGCTCCACCTCGGCCGCCGCCACCGGCGGCCCCAGGGTGTAGCCATAGGCCTGGTCGCAGCCCAGCGCCCGCAGCTGATCCAGCTGCTCCTCGTTTTCCACGCCGCCGGCAATCACCTTCATGTTCAGGGTATGGGCCATGGCGATGATGGCGCGCACCATGGAACCGCCGTCCGCCCCGCCCTCGCCCTGGGCGCCGCGCCGCAACTCGTCCACGAAGCATTTGTCCAGCCGTACCTGGTCCACCGGGAAGCGGCGCAGGTAATTGAGCGAAGCGTAGCCGGTGCCGAAGCCGCTGATGGTGATGCGCATGCCCAGCTGGCGGAACTGGCGCAGGATGGCTGCGCAGTCCTGGTTCTTGTCGATCAGGATGCTCTCGGCCACATCCAGTTCGATACAGCGGCCCGGCAGCCCGGCTTCCTTGAGGATGGCGGCGAAGTATTGGGCGATATCCTTCTTGTAGAACTGGCGCGGCGACAAGGTCAGCGACACCGTCACGGCGTGGCCCTGCTCCAGCCAGCGCCTGGCCTGCTCGGCCACCGTGGACAGCACCCAGGCGCCCACCGGCAGCACCAGGGCGCTGTTCTCCAGCACCGGCATGAAGTCGGCCGGCAGCACCTGCCCCAGCTCGGGATGCTGCCAGCGCAGCAGCACCTTGACCCCGCACACGCGGCGTTCAGCAAGATCCAGCCGGGGCTGGTACAACAGCGTGAATTCATTGTGCTCCAGGGCGTGCTTGAGGGCCGTCTCCAGCACCACCCGCGTATAGGCCCTGGCCTGCATGCTGGGCGTGAAGCGCTGCGCCCCGCTGCCGCGCTGCTTGGCCGCGTACATGGCCAGGTCGGCCTTGTCGATCAGCGCGTCCAGGTCCTTGTCATCGTCCGGGTAGACGGCGATGCCGACGCTGGCCGCCACCGTCAGCGTGGCCTCGCCTATGCTGAACGGCACCGCCATGGCGGCCACGATCTTGTCCGCCACGCGGGCCGCGTCGGCCGCCGTGCGCAGCTCGGACAGCAGCACGATGAATTCGTCGCCCCCCTGGCGCGCCACGGTGTCCACCTGGCGCACGCTCTGCTGCAGGCGGCGCGCGAACTGCACCAGCAGCTGGTCGCCGGCGTCGTGGCCCAGGGTGTCGTTGATTTCCTTGAAGCGGTCGATATCGATGAACAGCACCGCCATCTGGCTGGCGTGGCGGCGCGCATAGGCCATGCCGTGCTGCAGCTGGATCTGCAGCTGGACCCGGTTAGGCAACCCGGTCAGGGCGTCATGGTGGGCGATGAATTCCAGCCGCGATTCGGCGTCGCGGCCCTGCTCCAGGGCCGATTCCAGCGCATGGCAGCGCGAACGCCATTGCACGGCGCGCTGGGCGCTGACAGCCAGCAGCAGCGTCAGCACGCCCGCAAATGTGGATACGGCAAGCAGCGTGGTATTCATGCTTCCCTTCCTTCCGTGGGCACGGCGGCCTGTTCGTGGCGGAAAGGCAATGATAGGCGAGCGGACGCGGCGGCAAGCAGCCAATCGGCCATGGTTTGCGCCGCATCAAACCACGGCGGCAGCGGCGCAACAGTCTGATTACCGGCCGGTCCGGGCACGTGGGCGCCCGGCGGTCCCGAGCGGCTCAGCCAGCCAGCAGCGGGCGCCGGCCCGATGGCGCGGCCGGGCGGGCCTGGTCGCCGTGCAGCTTGAACACGCTGACCGCCTGCTGCAGGCTGGCGGCCTGGCGCTCCAGCGAATCAGCCGCCGCCGCGGCCTGCTCCACCAGGGCCGCGTTCTGCTGGGTCACCCCATCCATGTGGCTGATGGCGGTACTGATCTGCTCGATGCCGTCGCGCTGTTCGCCGCTGGCCACGGCAATCTCGGCAATGATGGCGGTGACGCGCTGCACGCTGGCCACCACCTCGCCCATGGTTGCGCCGGCCTGGCCCACCAGCCGGCTGCCATCCTCGACCCGGCCCACGGAATCGCCGATCAGCTGCTTGATTTCTCGCGCCGCCGAGGCCGAGCGCTGGGCCAGGTTGCGCACCTCGGAAGCCACCACGGCGAAACCGCGCCCCTGCTCCCCGGCCCGGGCCGCCTCCACCGCCGCGTTCAACGCCAGGATATTGGTCTGGAAGGCGATCCCGTCGATCACACCGATGATGTCGACGATCTTGCGCGACGATGCATTGATGTCGCCCATGGTGCGCACCATCTCCTGCACCGCCTGCCCGCCGCGCTGCGCCACCGAGGAAGCCGCATCGGCCAGCTGCGCGGCCTGGCTGGCGTTCTCGTTGTTCTGCTTGACGGTAGTGGTCAGCTGCACCATGGAGGCGGCGGTCTCCTCCAGCGAACCGGCCTGCTGCTCGGTGCGGTTGGACAAGTCCATATTGCCGGTGGCGATCTCGCACGAGGCGGTATGGATGGCCTCGGTCCCCTGCCGCACCTGGCTGACGATGCCGGCCAGGTTATGCTGCATCTGCCTGAGGGCGCCCAGCAGCACGCCGATCTCGTCGCGGCTGTCCACCCGCACTTCGCTGCGCAGGTCGCCAGCGGCCACGGTCTGGGCCACGTCCACGGCGGCATGCAGCGGCCGCGTGATGCTGCGTATCAGCCAGGTCACGGTGACGCAGCCCACCACCAGCGTCACCAGCACGGTGGCCGCCATGGCCGCCACGGTGGCGCGGTGCGCGCGCTCGCTTTCCGCCTGCATGTCCTGCATCAGGCGCCTGGACTGGCCACCGATGTAGTCCACGATGTCATCGATTTTCCGGGTAGGCTCGCGGTCCACGCCCTTGACCAGGGCGTCCACCAGGTGGGCGCTGTCCGGGTTGGCGGGTTCGTATTGTTGCAGCGCGGCCAGGTAGCGCTGGCCCAGCTCGGCGTGGGTGCGCAGCGCCTCCTGCACCAGCGGCGACTCCAGCTGCAGCCCGGCCATCAGCCGCCCCAGCTTTTCCAGCTGGGCATGGGTGGATTCGCCGCTCTTGACGAAAGCCTTGCTGTAGCGCTCGAACTGCTCCCTGTCATTCCCGCGCAGCAGGGTGTTCTTCCACTCCTGGACCTGGATCTTGAACTCCACCTGGGCGCTGCGCGCCGTATCGATGGCCTCGCTCAAGGCCACGGAACGCTGCAGGGCCTGGGCGCTGCGGATATTGCTGGCGTCCAGCCCGCGCCAGCCGCCCAGCCCGACCACCATCAAGGCCAGAAAAAAGAAGGCGCCCAGCAGCGCCAGGCGCACGCCTATCTTGAGATTAGCCAATTTCACAATGTTCCCCCTCGCCATGGTTCGGATGGACAACGAAAGCTGCTCACCGATCATCATGCCGCGCCACGGCGCAAATAGCCACCGTGGCAGGGGAAATGGCGTGCAATCACGCCGCCGCTACAACAGTCAGGGGAAGTCTATGCGGTACAGCCGGGTTTCGCGGCCGTCCGGCGGCATGGAGATGGTGCCGGTACAGGACAGGCCCAGCTTTTCCAGCAACCTGCCGGAGACGGTGTTGGAGGGCTTGGTGATGGCCAGCACGCGCGGCAGCTTCAAGCCATCGCGGGCCAGGCCCAGCACGGCGGCGCCGGCTTCCTGGGCATAGCCCTGGCCCCAGTAGGCGGGCCGCAGGGCATAGCCGATGTCCACGTCCGGCAGGGCGTCACGCTTGATCAGGCCGCACAGGCCCAGCAGCGCGCCATCCGCGCGGCGTTCCACCACGTACAGCGAGTGGCCGCGCTCGCGCTGCATGGCGCATGGTCCGTCCAGGATGGCTGCACGCGCCGCCTCCACCGTATGCAGGCCCTTGTCGCCTATGCCGGCGATCCAGGTCGGGTCGTTGACCAGCTCCAGGTAGAAGGCCGCGTCTTCCGGCTCCATGGTGCGCAGGCGCAGGCGTTCGGTTTCCAGTATCAGCATGGTCAGCCCTCAGGCCAGTTGGAGGGATCGTCCAGCAGCTGGTACATCACGTACACGTCGACAAAACCGAGCTGCTGGTGGCGGTAGGCGCGCGGCAGGGTGCCGATGATGGAGAAGCCCAGCTTCTTCCACAGCAGCACCGCCGCCACATTGGTGCTGACCACGTAATTGAACTGCATCGCCAGGTAGCCCTCGGCGCGCGCCCTGGCCAGGCAGTCGCGCCCCAGCAGCTTGCCTATGCCTATGCCCTGCGCGGCCGGGCTGACCATGAAGGAGGCGTTGGCCACGTGCGCACCGCGGTCGCGCTGGTTGGCCACCAGGCGGTACATGCCGAGCAGGCGGTCGCCGTTGAGGATGGCCACGAAACTCTGGATGCCGGGACCGAACCAGTAGGCGTGGCAATCATCGCGGCTGGTGTCGGCGGCAAAATAATAGGTGTCGCCGCTGGCGATCAATTCCTGGAAAATCGACCACATGGCCTCGAAGTCGTTTTCCGATGCAAGACGGATTGCTATCTCTTTCAAGGCGGCTCCATGGAGGACTTGATGGCTGATTGTCATGCATTTCGGCATTCAAGTCCAGTACGGTTGCAGCCGTGCCAACTTCAGCGCCCGAGCCGGAAGCCCGTTTGGTCCGGCCGGCCGGGCAGGTGCAGGCGGGCCTCGGCGCGCGGCGACTCGGCCAGCACCTGGCCGCGCCGCATCACCAGCCGGCGCGCGGCGCGCAGGCGGATCGCCTCCACCGGCGAACCCGCATCCAGCAGCACCAGGTCGGCGTGGCGGCCCACTTCCAGGCCATAGCCCTCCAGGCCCAGGATGCGGGCCGGGGTCTCGGTCACGGCCGTGTAGCAGGCGCGCATGGCGTCCTGGCCCGTCATCTGGGCCACGTGCAGGCCCATGTGCGCCACTTCCAGCATATCGCCCGAACCCAGGCTGTACCAGGGGTCCATCACGCAATCGTGGCCGAAGGCGACCTCGACGCCAGCCGCCAGCAGTTCCGGCACCCGTGTCATGCCGCGCCGCTTGGGATAGGTGTCGTGGCGGCCCTGCAGCGTGATGTTGATGAGCGGGTTGGCAATGGCGGCCACCCCGGCTTCGCGGATCAGCGGCAGCAGCTTGCTGACGTAGTAATTGTCCATCGAGTGCATGGACGTCAGGTGCGAGCCGGCTACCCTGCCCTGCAGGCCCAGGCGCTGGCTGTGGTAGGCCAGGGTCTCGATGTGGCGCGAGAGCGGATCGTCCGACTCGTCGCAATGCATGTCCACCCGCAGGCCCTGCTCGGCCGCGAACTCGCACAGGATGCGCACCGACTCGGCGCCGTCGGCCATGGTGCGCTCGAAGTGCGGGATGCCGCCCACCACGTCCACGCCCATGGCAATGGCGCGCTTCAGGTTGGCCAGCGCGGTCGGGCTGCGCAGCACGCCGTCCTGCGGGAAGGCCACCAGCTGCAGGTCCAGGTAGGGCGCCACGCGGCGCTTTACCTCCAGCAGGGCCTCCACGGCCAGCAGGCGGTCGTCGCACACATCGACATGGGAGCGGATTGCCAGCAGGCCGCGCGCCACCGCCCAGTCGCAATACTGCAGCGCCCGCCCGACCAGCGCCTCCTGGCTTAGCTCAGGCTTGAGCTCGCCCCACAGCGCGATGCCCTCCAGCAGGGTGCCGGACTGGTTGACGCGCGGCAGGCCGTAGCTGAGGGTGGCGTCCATGTGGAAGTGGGCGTCGACAAAAGGCGGCGAGACCAGGTCGCCGCCGGCGTCGATCTCGCGCGCACCTTGCACCGGCAGCGCCGGGCCGATGGCGGCGATGCGTCCGCCTTCGATGGCGATATCGGTCTGCCGGCGGCCGTCCGGCAGGCTGGCGTTGCGTATAACCACATCCATAAGCATCCTCGTATCAACGCGGTTCATAGAAATTGCTGCGTCGCATTAATTTACGGCAAATAAATGCGCGTTTTCTGTTGGGTATATTGCGCTAAATCAAACGAATCGCAAATAACTATCTGCGAAAATTGCTTAATGCCACGAAGCTGTACAGTAGAGATAAAAATAACTTTTCAGCGCGGGGATTCGTGGCTAAAATGGGTTTATTGCAGCGCATCAAATATCGGCCACGGCGCCACCTTGCGCCACTCTTGTGCCATTCCGGCAAGCCGACATTCTAATCGTCCAGGAGAAACCATGTCTTCGATCACAGAACAGTTTTCCGCAGCCACGAAGTCGCAACTCGAAACCCAGTTCAACGTCGTCACCGCCATTGCCAGCACTGCGGTCGACAGCGCCGAGAAGTTCATCAACCTGCACCTGAACGCCGGCAAGGCCACGCTGGAAAAAGGCGCCGCCACTGCCAGGCAGCTGCTGGACGCCAAGGACCCCAAGGAGCTGTTCTCGCTGGTGCAGCCGCCCAGCTTCGACAAGCTGAGCGCCTACGGCAAGGAGCTGTTCGATATCGCCACCCAGGCGCAGCATGAATTGATCAAGGCCGCCACCCAGTTCAAGGATGCCGCCACTGCGGCTGCGCCGGCCCCGCTGCTGGCCGCCGTGAAGAGTCCCGCACCCGCTGCGGCCGCGCCGGCGGTGGCGGTGGAAGTGGTGGCGGAAGCGGAACCGGCGCCCGCCGCCAAGCCCGCCGCCAAGCTCAAGCCCGCCGTCGAGGCCGTGGCCGAGGTGGAACAGGCCACGCCGGTGTCGGCCGTGCCGCCGCAACCGCTGGCCGCCCCCATCGAAGAACCGGCCCCGGTGGTGGTGAAATCGGTGGCCCCGGGCAAGGCCAAGCCGGCCGTCAAGGCCCCGCCCAAGAAGTAAGCGCCGCGTCACGGCTGGCGGCCACGTCCGGCCGCCGCATGTTGTATCCTAGCGGGCTACTTTATGCCTGGAATACGACATGACCTTATCCCGGCTGATCGGCGCCTTCGTGCGCCAGCACAGCCCCGCTTATATCGCGTCCGGCCTCATGCTGGCCGGCGTCGCCGCCCTCACCGCCTGGGTGCCGCGCCAGGTTGGCGCCATGATAGACGGCCTGGCCGCGCACCGAGTGTCCGGCCACCAGCTGCTGCTGGACATCGGCGCCCTGCTGCTTGCCGGCCTGGCCATCTACTTCATGCGCGTGGGCTGGCGCCAGACCCTGTACGCGGCCGCCTACCAGCTTGGCGTGCAACTGCGCGTGCGCCTGTACCGGCGCCTGGCGCTGCAGGGCGCCGGCTTCTACCAGCGCCAGCGCACCGGCGACCTGATGGCGCTGGCCACCAATGACATCGACGCCATCGAAATGGCGGCCGGCGAAGCCATGCTGGCCGGCTTCGACGGCATGCTGACCCTGGCCATGGTGCTGGCCGTGATGCTGCTGGGCGTGGACTGGCGCCTGACCTGCATCGCCCTGATCCCCTTCCCGCTGATGGCGCTGGCGTTCTGGCGCATCTCGGACCACATCCACACGGCCTCGGCCGAATCGTTGGAGCACTTCTCGGCCCTGAACGGCCACGTGCAGGAAACCTTGTCCGGCGTGCGCACCCTGCGCGCGCTGGGGCTGGAGCAGCGCAGCGCCGCCCAGTTCGGCGAGCTGGCCGGCAAGGCCGCCGACGCCAGCCTGAGGGCCCAGGTGTGGGAAGCTGCCTACGAACCGGCGGTCGGCCTGACCCTGACCGCCGCCACCGGCCTGAGCCTGGGCCTGGGCGGCTACCTGATCTGGCAGGGACAGCTGACGGTGGGCTCGCTGACCGCCTTCACCATGTACCTGGGGCAGCTGATCTGGCCCATGTTCGCGGCCGGCTGGGTGCTGTCGCTGATCGAGCGCGGACGCGCCGCCTACGCGCGCCTGCATCCCATGCTGGAAGCGCCGCTGGCGGTCGAGGACCACGGCACGCTGGCGCAGCTGCAGGCCGGCCCGCTGGAGCTGCGCGGCGTGAGCTACAGCTACGGCGTCCACGCGGCGCAGGAGTACCCTGCCGCGCAGATGAACCATGCCGCGCAGCCGGCACGGCAGGCCGCCCTGCGCGACATCACGCTGGCGCTGCAGCCCGGCCGGACCCTGGGCCTGGTCGGTCCCACCGGCAGCGGCAAGACCACCCTGCTGCGCCTGATCCTGCGCCAGCTGGAACCGCAGCAGGGCCGCATCTGCTGGGGCGGCCAGCCGCTGGACGCCTACACCCTGCACGCCCTGCGCGCCGCCACCAGCTGGGTGCCGCAGGAATCGTTCCTGTTCTCCGCCACCATCGCCGAAAACATCGCCCTGGCGCGCCCCGACGCCACGCGCGCCGAGATCGAGCACGCGGCCACCCTGGCCGCCATCCACGACGATATCCTGCTGTTCCCGCAGGGCTACGAAACCCCGGTGGGCGAGCGCGGCATCACGCTCTCCGGCGGCCAGCGCCAGCGTGTGGCCATCGCCCGCGCCCTGCTGGCCGATAACGACCTGCTGCTGCTGGACGACGCCCTGTCGGCGGTCGACACCGGCACCGAAACGCGCATCCTGCGCCACCTGGAAGAACTGCGGCAAAACCGCCCGGGTCGCAGCGCCATCATCGCCAGCCACCGCCTGAGCGCCGTGGTAGAGGCCGACCTGATCATCGTGCTGCGCGACGGCCGCATCAGCGAGACCGGCAGCCACCAACAACTGCTGGAACGCGGCGGCTGGTACGCCAGCCAATGGCGCTATCAACAACTGGAAGCCAGCCTCGATGACTGACACCGACACCACCCTGCCGCCCCACACCCGCAAGGCGGCGCGGCAAGCCGTCGCCTTGCTGCGCGACGCCGCCCGCCCCGACCAGCACCACCTGGGCTGGGCCGTGCTGTGGCTGGCCCTGGCCGCCCTGCTGGAAGTGCTGGGCCCCATCATGGGCAAGGCCCTGATCGACCAGCACCTGCTGCCGCACCACCTGGACTGGCCGCGCATGGCCGGCCTGCTGGCCGGCGTGCTGCTGACCGGCTGGATCGCCAGCGGCCTGCGCTACCTGCAGCTGGTGCGCCTGTCCGGCCTGGCCATGCGCTCGGTGCGGCGCCTGCGCGAGCTGGTGTACGGCCACGTGCTGCGCCTGCCCATGTCCTTCTTCGACAGCGCCATCACCGGCCAGCTGGTCTCGCGCGTGACCAACGATACCGAGGCCGTGAAAAGCCTGTACATCCAGGTGCTGTTCGTGATGCTGGACAGCTCCATTGTCCTGCTGGGCACCATGGCCGCCATGGCCTGGCTGGACTGGCACCTGATGCTGATCGTGCTGGCCCTGCTGCCGGCCGTGCTGGGCATCGTCTGGCTGTACCAGCGCTGGAGCGCGCCGGCCGTGACCCGGGCGCGCGCCCTGCGCAGCGAGATCAACGGCCAGATCGCCGAATCGATAGGCGGCATGAGCGTGCTGCAGGCCAATAACGCGGAGGGCCGCTACGCCGAGCGCTACGCCGGCGTCAACCAGCAGCACTACCATGCGCGCATGGCCGAGCTGCGCGCCAATGCCTGGCTGCTGCGGCCCGCGCTGGACTTCTTCAACATCGTGCTGCTGGCGGCCGTGGTGTATGTGTTCGGCCAGCGCGAGATGACCGCCACCGAGGTGGGCGTGCTGTACGCCTTCATCAGCTACCTGGCGCGCGTGATCGAGCCGCTGATACAGATCACCATGCAATTCAGCGAGCTGCAGCAGTCGGTGGTGGCCAGCGCCCGCGTGGCCGCCCTGCTGGAGCAGCCGGCCGCGCACGAGCACCGGCCGCGGATCGAAGCCGGCTCGCCGCAGGACCGCCGGACAAGACCGGCGGCGAACGGCGAGGAAACGGCGCCGGCGGTGGCCATCCGCCGCCTGGACTTCGCCTACGTGGAAGGCCAGACCGTGCTGCACGACCTGTCGCTCGAGATCCCGGCGGGCGCTTTTGTGGGCATCGTCGGCCACACCGGCAGCGGCAAGTCCACCCTGCTGTCGCTGCTGCTGCGCTTCTATCCGGCGCGCCATGGCAGCATCCTGGTGCACGGCCAGCCGCTGGACCAGATCGGCAACGAGCAATTCCGCGCCGAGGTCGGCCTGGTGCCGCAGGATCCCTTCCTGCTGGCCGCCACCGCGCGCGAGAACATAGCCATGGGACGCGGCCTGTCCCGGCAGCAGATCGAGGATGCGGCGCGCGCCGCCCACGCGCACGGCTTCATCCAGGCGCTGGAACAGGGCTACGACACCATGCTGGGCGAAGGCGGCTCGCGCCTGTCGGTGGGCCAGAAGCAGCTGGTGGCCATTGCCCGAGCCCTGGCGGGCCGGCCGCGCATCCTGCTGCTGGACGAAGCCACCTCGCACATCGACAGCCAGACCGAACAGATAGTGCAGACCGCGCTGGACGAGCTGCGCGGCCAGGTCACGGTGATCGCCATCGCGCACCGTTTGTCCACCATCCGCGACGCCGACCGCATCATCGTGCTGAACCACGGCCGCATCGCCGAATCCGGCCCGCACGAGGAATTGATGCGCATCCCGGACGGCCTGTACCAGCGCCTCTACCTGCTGCAGCAGCTGGCTACGCCGGAGGAGATAGACGGCGAGTCAACAACTGTTCAAGTACATGAGCAAGGCTAGTACGCAGTGGCAAGCTTGTAGTAAAAAAACCTCTCTCCATCAGGCCGTTCGTACCAAAAGCCGCGCCCGGCCTGCCTTTCCAACCTGCAACAAGAATATAATGGGGCTCACCCCGAGCGAGGGCGCGCGGGGCATCACAAAGGCACACAGGTGGCAGACCGGAGCACAATCAGGATGGGGGCGGCCTTGCGTGCCCTGACGTTCGCCATGGCTTGCGTACTGGTCCCCGCCTGCGCCCAGACGCCGCTGGAGCAGCGCCTGGTCGATATCCGGGAACAGAGCCGCTTCGTACCGGACCAGGCGCTGGGCGCCCTGCTGCGCCTGCGCGCGGAGATTCCCGATCCCACTCCCGAGATGCGCGCCGAGATCATGGTGCAGCTGTCGGCTGCCCGCATGCGCCTGGGACGCCACCAGGAAGCCCTGGCCGACGCCGAACAGGCCATCGCGCTCGGCAAGCAGGAGCGCAGCGACTACATCCTCGCCAAGGGCATGCTGGCCAAGAGCTACGTGCTGTTCGCGCAGGGCGACGTGGCGGCTTGCCACCAGCTCACCTTCCAGGCCGAACCGCTGGCCCAGGGAAGCGGACGCAAGGAGCTGCAGACCCAGTCCCTGGTCTCGTCCGGCCAGGCCTATGCCGAGGAAGGCAACTTCCCTGCCGCGCTGGCCAAGCTGCAGGCCGGGGTCGAAATGTCGCGCAGCGTGCCGGACCGCACTTACCTGGCGGCCGCGCTCAACAAGCTAACCCAGCTGTACACCCAGATGAAGGAGTATGAGAAGGGCTTTGCCACGCTGGACGAGCAGCTGGCGGTATCGGCCGCGCTCAATTCGCCGGGCCGCATGGCGATCGCCAGAAGCACCGAATACGGGCTGGCAATCGACGCCGGCCAGCCCAAGCGGGCCCTGCGCGCGCTGGTGGAAGGACTGGCGCTGGAGCGCCGGCTGGGCGCGCGCCAGATGGAGGCCAACACCCTGGTCAACCTGGCCGACGCCTACCTCAAGCAGCGCGACCATGCTCAGGCGCTGCAGTTCAGCACCGAGGCCCTGGCGGCCGCGCGCCGCCTGAACGATCCCGCGCTGGCCAGCACGGCCCAGTTCAACATCGGGCAGGCGCTGCTGGGGCAGGGCCGGGTGGCCGAAGGCAAGAAGCATGTGGAGGCCGGGCTGGCGTTCTACTTCAAGAGCGACAACAAGCCCGACCTGCAATCGGTGCTCCTGGAATACGGCGAAGCGCTGGAACGGGCGGGCGACTACCGGGGCGCGATCCAGGCGTACCACCGCGAGCGCGAGCTCTCCAGCGAGCTGTTTGAAAAGCAGCGCCAGAAGGCGGTGCTGGAGCTGCAGGAAAAATACGAGACCGAAAAAAAGCAGCGCCAGATCGACCTGCTCAGCCGCGACAACGCCATCAAGGGCGCCGAGATCGACAACCGCCGCCTGCAGCAGCGCGTGTGGTGGCTGCTGGCCCTGGTGTTCGCGCTGGCTGCCGCCGTGGTCGGCCTGCTGTACCGCAAGGTGCGCCACACCAATGCGCGCCTGAAGGAAAAGAACCTGGAGCTGAAGGCGCAGAGCACGCTCGATCCGCTGACCTCGCTGTACAACCGGCGCCACTTCCAGGACTACATGCGCAGCCTGGACCTGGGCCTGCCGGCGGTACCGGAACAGCGCAACCCGCGCGCGGACGACCTGGTGGGCGCCCTGTTCCTGCTGGACGTGGACCACTTCAAGCACATCAACGACACCCATGGCCACGCGGCCGGCGACGCCGTGCTGAAAGCGATCGCCGACAGCCTGCGGGTGGCGCTGCGCGAAACCGACATGATAGTCCGCTGGGGCGGCGAAGAATTCCTGGCCTTCCTGCCGGCGGTGCCGCGCGACAGCCTGGACGAAGTGGCGCGCCGCATCCTGTCCAGTATGGCGGACACGCCGGTGCTGCACCAGGAGCGCGAGATCACGGTGCACGTCTCGGTGGGCTTTGCGCCCTATCCCCTGATCCCGGGCGACGCCGCGCTGCCCTGGGAGCGGGCGGTGAACCTGGTGGACATGGCGCTGTACCTGGCCAAGGCCCACGGCCGCAACCGCGCCTACGGCGTGCGCGGCTTCGCCCATTTCGAGCAGACCTCGATGGAAGCCATCGAACAAGACCTGGAGCGCGCCTGGCGCGCCGGCCACGTCGACCTCAGCATCGTACTGGGTCCCTCGGCCACGGTGTCCACCCCCGGTGTCATGTCCAACCCCGGTGTCAGGTCTGCCATTGGTACATGAGGCTGCCTAAGCAAGCGAACTCATGTACCAATGGCAGACCTGACACCAAAGAGTGGACACATGTACCAATGGCAGACCTGACACCAAAGAGTGGACAACAAAGGGTGGACACTGCCGCCGGCACTGCGGCGGCGGGGGGCGTTATTTGCCGGACTTTTCGCGGTCTTCGCGGGCCTTGTCCTGCAGTTTTTCGCCGGCTTGCTCCAGCTTGCGGCCGGTGGCGTCGGTGGCTTCGTTGAGCTTGTCGCCGGCCTTGTCGGCGGCCTGGTCCAGCTTGGCGCTGGTTTCCTTGGCGGCCTCGGACATCTGGGCGCCAGCCTTGTCGGCCGCCTCGCTCACCTTGGCGCCGGCATCGTTCAGCTTGGCGCCCGCTTCGGCCGTGGCCTGGTCGATCTTGCGGCCCGCCTGCTCGGCCGGACCGGCTCCGGTGGTGTCTTCTTTTTTCTGGCAGCCGGCCAGGCCGGCCAGCGCAAGGGACAGCGCGCACAGCGCGCTCAGGGTACGGATAGTGGTCATGTCTGGCTCCTGAATAGTTGTACGCGGCACAACACCGCTTGAACCGGAGCATACACAAAGCCGCGCCTTGCCAGCGCACGGCATGACGGACTCAGGTGTCCGCCACGCTCTTCTTGGGCGGCGGCGGCGGAGCGTACTTGATTTCCTCCGACTCCGGCGCACCATCCAGGCAGTCGGATTTTTCCAGCCAGTTGCGCAGCTTTTCCATGCGACGTATCAGGATGCCCTTGCTGCTGATGTAGCCGACCTGCTCGAAATTATCCTGCTTGACCACCATCTTGGACACGGTGGGCAGATTGTCTATCAGGCGGTCGAAGGCCTTGCGCGCCTTCTGCTCCCACTTCACCAGATTGGGCTCGTTAAAACGGTTGCTTTCGTAATATATCGTCAAGGTGCGGTCATGATTGCCAAACCCGACCACGGCGGCGCCGCTGCGGATGGCCTCCAAAATGTCGGCCTTGGCGTTCGGCGTGGGGACGAACAAGGCCGCGCGGCCCGTCGCATCCGGCCGCTCCAGCGGTAAATCCTGTCCCATCAAGGTAGCCATAAACACCCTTCGCGCATAGTCGGCCGAGTTTCCACACGGCTATATTTTGCCGATTCTACCTTGCCCCCCTCCCCCTGTACAAGGAAAACGAGGCTTTCAAGCAACGTATAATGCTGGCGATATCACCGTAATCCGCCCTGCCATGACTTCCGCCCCCTTCACCCCGCGCTACGGCGCCATCCCCGATACGGCCGTGGACGCCGCCGCCCGCAACGTGGCCGACACCCTGGCCCACGCCATAGGCCACGCCGCCCCGCACCATGCCTTGGTCGTGTACGACACTCGCACCGACCTCAGCCGCGCCCTGACCGAGGCCTACCGGCGCGCCGCGCCGGACGCCCGCTTCGTCGATTTCGACAGCGTTACGCCGGACCAGGTGCTGGCCGGCTTCGCCACCCTGGCGGCCGGCGACCTGGTGGTGCTGATACAGTCGAGCAGCTTCCGCCTCGAGGCTTTCCGCATCCGCATCGAGCTGTTCAAGCGCGGCCTCAAGGTGATCGAGCACGTGCACCTGTCGCGCATGCCGGGTGAGCAGGGGCTGGCCTACATCGAATCGCTGGCCTACGACCCGGCCTACTACCGTGGCGTGGGCCACGCACTCAAGGCCCGCATCGACCGCGCCGCCAGCGCCGTGGTGGATAGCGGCGGCGAGCGCCTGGTGTTCGCCTCGCCGCTGGAACCCGCAAAACTCAATATAGGCGACTACAGCGGGATGAACAATGTCGGCGGCCAGTTCCCGCTGGGCGAAGTGTTCACCGAGGCCAAGGACCTGGAGGCCGTCAGCGGCCGGGTGCGCGTGTTCGTGTTCGGCGACACCTCCTTCCACGTCAACCGCCCGCAACAACCGATCACCATGGTCGTCGAGCGCGGCCGCGTGGTGGGCGCCGAGAACAGCACGCCGGAATTCGACCGCATGCTGGAGATCATCCGCGCCCACGAGGGCGAGGTGTGGCTGCGCGAGCTGGGTTTCGGCATGAACCGCGCCTTCTCGCGCGAGCGCATGGTGAGCGACATCGGCACCTACGAACGCATGTGCGGCATCCATCTGTCGCTGGGCGCCAAACATGGCCAGTACCAGAAGCCGCAGTTCAAGCGCAAGGATGCGCGCTACCACGTGGACGTGTTCGCGGTGACGGAGGCGGTCTACCTCGACGACCAGCGGGTCTACCGCGACGGCGCCTGGGACTTGCCGTCCTGATTAATCAGCCACCACGTCGTAGTCGGTGAACAGTCCACCGGCGGTCAGGTAAACCAGCACCTTGCGCGGCGGCTTGCCGTCCGCATGGAACGCCAATACGCTGGCGACCTTGCCGCCGTGGCGCTCGAACCCGGCACCGCCCACCGCTTGCTCGTGCAGGAAGGTCAGCGAGGTGATATTCGCCAGTTCGCCGACCGGATCTCTGCCAAAGTCGCGCTTGACGCCATCGGCGGCCAAGGGCGAGCTGGATAGCGCGGCGCCGCCCGGCGCGGCGGCGATAATCAGGGCTTGCAGCCCGGCGGTACGGGCTGGATCCGGATCCGGGCGCGACGCCAGCGTGTGCATCAGCGGGCCTATGCGCGGCGCCAGGCTGGTCTTGTCCTTGGTCCTAACTTCCACGCCCGCCACTTCGCCGCGCGCATCCAGGACAAACAACAGCTCGCAGTTACGCGACGTCGAGTAAAACCGGTGCTGGCCGGTGGGGATGAAGACTTCGTCAGGGAAGCCGCCGGCAATGGCCAGCAAGCGCCCCTGCTGG
This sequence comes from Duganella kummerowiae, assembly GCF_053572355.1. NCBI lineage: Bacteria > Pseudomonadati > Pseudomonadota > Betaproteobacteria > Burkholderiales > Oxalobacteraceae > Duganella > Duganella kummerowiae. The sequence goes on along the minus strand of NZ_JBKFEH010000025.1, from coordinate 34,514 downwards.
ACGTCGAAGCTGCCCATCACGTTATTGGCCAGCTCATAGCGGCCGGCGTAGCGCGCCAGCGTGCCGGCGTCGGCCGGGATGGCGGCCGGCTTGAGCAGCACATCCTGGTCCGCGTTAGGCCAGTGGTAGGCGCGGGCGATGGCGGCTTCCAGCCGCAGCATCATCCTCGAATTGTCGTTGGTGTTGATCATGATGACGGCGCCCTGGCCGGTGCGGGAAAACGCCGTCAGCATCGTATCGAAACCCTGGTCGCGCCCGCCGTGCAGGAAGCGCTGCGCCTGGCCGCTCCCTTCCAGGAAGATACCGAGGCCGGCGCTGTCTTTTTGCGGCGTCAGCATCTGCTGCGCCAAGTCGGCCGGGATGACCGGATTGGCGCTGCCGGCCAGGGCCTGCTGCAGGCCGATCGCGAAGCGCGCCAGGTCCGACGCGGTGGCCCACAGGCCGGCCGCCGCCATTTCAGGATAGGCATGCCAGCGTCCGGCCACCACGCTGCGGTCGGCCAGGTGGCCGCTGGCGTTCAGGCGCGCCCGTTCCGGCAGCGGCGGCTGCTGGTAGGAGCTGGCGTTCATGCCCAGCGGCTTGAGGACGGCATCGCGCATGTAGTCTGCGTAGTCCTGCCCGCTGACGTCGGCCACCAGCTGCTGCATGACCGTAAAACCGCCGCCGGAGTAACGCATCCTGCTGCCCGGGGCGATATCCACGCGCACCGGCGCCGTGTTGGCGGGCGCCTCGCCATTGAGCACCTGGGCCGTGGTCGGCAGCGGCGCGCCGCTGGCGTAGCCGGGAAAGCCATGGACGGTCAGCCCGGCGCTGTGGCTGAGCAGCCGGCGCAGCGTCACCTTGTTTTCCGCCGTCAGCGCATTGTCCGGCACCTTCCACGTGACCAGCCTGGTGTTGACATCCTCGTCCAGCGCCAGCTTGTCCTGCGCCACCAGGTGCAGGGCGCCCAGCGCCGCCACCGGCTTGCTGACAGAGCCGGCCTGGAACAGCGTGTCCACCGTGACCGGGGTGGTGCCGCCCAGCTCCGTCACGCCATAGCCCTGGGCCCTGACGATCTTGCCGTTCTCGATGATGGCCAGCGACAGCCCGGGAATCCGGCGCTGCTTCATCTCGGCCCGGATCACGTCGTCCAGCTGGTCGGCATGGGCGCCAGCGCACAGCAGCACGGCGGCGATGGCGAGGGAACGACGCTTCATGGGCACTCCTGGCGGGTCGAATGCGGCCATCTTGCTAGAACATCATTAAAATGACGACAACAATCTGCTCTCGTTCAAGGCGCGGTCCCAGGGCGGCACCGGGTGGTAGGCGGCCACCAGGAAATCGATCAGGGCGCGGACCTTGGGCGACGGCTGCCTGCTGGCCGGATACAGCGCGCTCAAATGGTTGAGTGGCAGTTCCCAGTCGCCCAGGACGGGCGCCAGCGAGCCGTCCAGCAGGCTGCGCCAGGCGAGGAAGGTGGTGCTGTAAACAATGCCCAGCCCGCGCTGCGCGGCCTGCTGCAGTACCAGCCCGTTGTTGGCCGTGAACGAGGCCGGCACCCGCACCGCCTGCCGCTCGGCGCCGCGCGTGAAGTGCCATAGCGTGCCGTCGGTCAGATGGCTGAAGTGCAGGCAGCGGTGCTGCTGCAGATCCTGCGGCGAGCGTGGCGCGCCATGCTGCGCCAGATAGGCGGGCGAGGCGCACAGCACGCCGCGGCACGGCGCCAGCGGCCGCATGGCCAGCGCGCGCACGTCCGGAATACCGCCCACCCGTATGGTCAGGTCGAAGCCATGTTCGATAGGATCGAGCAGCGCGTCGTCCACGAACAGCATAGGCTCCAGCAGCCGATGCTGTAGCGCGAAATCGGCCAGCGCGCCCGCCAGCCACTCACTGCCAAAGCTGGACGGCGCCTGTATCCGCAGCGGCCCGGCCAGCTCGTCGCCGGCCTGCGCCACCACCCGCGCCGCTTCGCGCGCCTGCGCCACCGCCGCCGTGCACGGCTCCAGGTAGGCCCGGCCCACGTCGGTCAGGCTCACTTCGCGCGTGGAGCGGTGCAGCAGGCGCGCACCCAGTTTGTCTTCCAGCTGCAGCACATGCTTGCTGACCATGGCGCGCGTGAGGCCCAGGCGGCGGCCCGCCTCGCTGAAGCTGCGCAGGCGTGCCACTTCGACAAAGATTTCCATTGCGCGTAACTGATCCATGCTTGCATTGTCTTCAATCTGGCGACAATGTGTCAACCTTTTGCCGATTGTGATGGGCGCCGGCGCTACGTACAATGCCCCATCACCATCCTGCCGGAGCCTATCCATGCTGACCGAAGCCCAGAAACAACAGTACCAGCGCGATGGCTACATCGTGCTGCCCAACTTCAAGAGCGCCGAAGAGATCGCGACCCTGCGCGCCCGCGCGGCTGAGATTGTCGCCGATTTCGATCCCAGCGTAGCGGCCGGCATCTTCACCACCAAGGAACAGGAAAAGAAGGCCGACGACTACTTCCTCGGCTCCGACAACACCATACGCTGCTTCTTCGAGGAGGAAGCATTCGGCCCGGACGGCCAGCTGAAACAGGACAAATCCCTGTCCATCAACAAGATCGGCCACGCCATGCACGACCTGGACCCGGGCTTTCGCGCCTTCACGGCCGATGAACGCCTGGAACAGCTGGCGCGCGACCTGGGCCTGGAACAGCCGCAGGTATGGCAATCGATGTACATCTTCAAGCAGCCCGGCATAGGCGGCGAAGTGCGCTGGCACCAGGACGCCACCTATTTCGACACCGATCCCATCAGCGTGACCACCTTCTGGTTCGCGCTGGAGGACGCCACCCTGGAAAACGGCTGCATGTGGGCAGAACCGGGCGGCCACCGCACGCCCATGCGCGAGCGCTTCATCCGCGAGGGCGATCAGGTGCGGGTGGAAAAGCTGGACGGCACGCCCTGGCCCGACAACAGCACCGCCGTGCCGCTGGAATGCAAGGCGGGCAGCCTGGTGTGCTTCCACGGCCTGCTGCCGCACTACAGCGCGCCCAACCGCTCGCCGGTGTCGCGCCACGCCTATACCCTGCACGTGACGGATGGCCGCACCCGCTACTCGCCGCGCAACTGGATACAGCGCGACGCCTCCTTCCCGGTGCGCGGTTTCGTCTGAGGCGCAGTCCAAAATGCAGATCCTGATCCTCGCGCCCCAGTGGGGCAACAACGCGCTGCCGGCCGACGTCTTCATCGCGCAAGTAAAGGAAGCGGGCTTCGACGGCATCGAGATGTCCATGCCGCTGGACGCCGCCGTGCGCGAGGACTGGGTGCGGCGCATTGCCGAGGCCGGCCTGGCCCTGGTGTGCGCGCAGTGGGAGACCGTGTTCCACACCGATTTCGCGGCCCACAAGGCAGCCCTGGCCGAGCACCTGCACAATGTGTGCGCGGCCAGGCCGCTGCTGGTCAATTCGCAGACAGGCAAGGACTACTACACCCAGGCCCAGAACCGGGAACTGCTGGAGCTGGCGCAGAACATCTCGCGCCAGCACGGCGTGCCCATCGTGCATGAGATCCACCGCAGCCGTTTCAGCGCCCATCCCATGCTGCTGCGGCCCTACCTGGAGCAACTGCCGCAGCTGGAGCTGACGGCCGACCTGTCGCACTGGTGCTGCGTGTCGGAGTCGCTGCTGCAGGACCAGCCGCACACGCTGGCCGCCACCCTGCCGCACGTGCGCCACATCCACGCCCGCGTGGGCCATGAGCAGGGACCGCAGGTGGCGGACTTCCGCGCACCGGAAGCGCAGGCCGCGCTGCAGGCGCACCTGGGCTGGTGGGACGAGATCGTACGCCTGCGCCGCGCAGCCGGCGCCGAGCGCCTGACCATCACGCCGGAATTCGGGCCCGCGCCCTACACCCAGACCCTGCCCTACACGGGCGCGCCGGTGTCCAGCGCCTGGGAACAGAACGTGGCCATGCTCCAGCTGCTGCGGGCACGTTACCGCTAACGCAGCACCTTCATAAAGCGGTGTCACATTAAAGCGGTGTCAGGTCTGCCATTGGTACATAAAGCGGTGTCAGGTCTGCCATTGGTACATGAGCTTGCTTTGTAAAGCGGACTCATGTACCAATGGCAGATCTGACACCGGGGTTACCGGGGTTACCGGGGTTACCGGGGTTACCGGGGTTACCGGAGTTACCGGGGTTAGACGCCGGCTGTGTTCTACGCAGGGGAGCGTGGCAGCACCAGGGTTACCGTGGTGCCCTGCCCCGGCGCCGAGCCGACCTGTATGCTGCCCTTGAGCACCCCGGTCACGATGTTGTACACGATGTTCATGCCCAGCCCCGAGCCGCCCTGCCCCAGCTTGGTGGTGAAGAAGGGATCGTAGACCTTGCGCAGCACTTCCTGCGTCATGCCGACGCCGTCATCGCTGTATTCCAGCCTGACCTTGTCCTCGCTCTGGCGGCGCGCCACGATGCGGATGGCGCCGCACTCGCGGCCATCGAAGCCGTGCAGCAGGCTGTTGGCGATCAAATTGGTCAGCACCTGGGTCAGGCTGCCCGGATAGGAATCGAAACGCAGCCCCGGCTCCACGTCCACCTGCACGCTGCAGGACCGGCGCCGCATCTGGGCGGCGTAGGTGGCCAGGGTGTCGCTCACCACCTCGTCCAGCAGGAACTGACGGCGCTGGCCGCTGCTCTGGTCCACCGCCACCTGCTTGAAGGAGTTGACCAGGTCCGCCGCCTTGGTCAGCGATCCGGTCATGATGTAGCAGGCGTTGCGCGCCTCGGCCAGGTGGGCCTCCAGCGCCGAGCGTTTCAGCCCACCCTCGCGCTGCAGGCGCTGCTCGAATTCGTTCACCATGTCACTCAAGGCGCTGGCGGTCAGCAGGCTGTTGCCTATCGGGGTGTTGAGTTCATGCGCCACGCCGGCCACCAGCGCGCCCAGCGAGGCCATTTTTTCCGAGGTGATCAGTTCGGACTGGGCACGCTCCAGCGTGACCAGCACCGCCGCCAGGTCGGCCCGCGCCTTTTCGGCGGCAGCCTTTTGCTGCGCCAGTTCCTGCATATTGTGTTCCAGCCCGTGCTTGGTGGCGACCACGCGCCGGAAGGCCGACAGCAGGGCTGCGATCAGGGCGCTGATGATCACGCCCGCCACCACGATCAGCATCACCGGCAGCTGGTCGCGGCTGTAGCGCGGGCTGGCCTTGCCCTCGAAATGCAGCTGCCAGCGGCGCTGGCCCACCAGCAGGGTGGTGCGCGTCTCCAGGCCGGGGACCAGGGCCGGGCCGCCGGACGCGCCGACCCGGCCCTGGCTGTCGAACAGCAGCGTGTCCACGCCGGGCTTGGGCATGCTGCCGTCGCCGTCGTAGCCGGCGTCGTCGATGCGCACCCGCAAATGCTCCAGCAGCGGCGTGTCTATCACTTCGCGCATCAGGGTGTTGACGCGGAAAACGATGGCGACGAAGCCGAGCAGCGCGGCACGCCGCTCCTCGGCCGTCTGCAGCGGCGCATCGTTGCGGTACACCGGGGCGCGTGCGATGAAGCCGGCTTCGCCGCTGCTGTCCTGCACCAGGGTGATGCGCTCGGTGCCGACGATCTGGCCGCTGGCGGCGCCCATCTCCAGCGCGCGCAGGTGGATGGGCAGGCCGGCCAGGTCCAGGCCGAAGGCGTTCTCGTTGCCCTTGAGCGGCTCGGTGTACTCGATGATGTAGTGCTGCTGGCGCCGCGTGACGGGATGTATCCGGAAGCCGGGATAGCCGCCCGGGTCGATGCTGGTGTCCTGCCGCACGGCGGCCGTGTAGCGCTCCAGTTGATCCTCCGGCACCACGCGCACGAACTGGATGGCCTGGAAGCCCGGATAGCGCTGCGCCACGCGCAGCTCGCGCACGAAGCGCGTAAAGCGGCCCCGGTCTATGCTGCCGTCCACCGCGACCATGCCCTTGAGCGCATGCAGGATGTCGAAATACGTCTGCAGCCGCACCGAGGTGTCGCGCATGACCTTGTCGGCGTCGCGCTGGAATTCGTTGCGCACCTGCTGCTGCTGGGCGTCCATCACGAACATGGCGGTCCAGGCGGTCAAGCTGAGGCCCGCCAGGAAGGCGGCGTAGGCGCGTACGCGCAGGCGCATTGCGGCTTAACCGGCCTCGGCCAGGGCCGGGTCGTTGTCGTCGCTATATTGTTCGGCGATGGCGCGGAATTCCTCCTCCACCATCAGCATGGCGTCCACCATGTCGGGGTCGAGGTGCTCACCGCTACTCTGGCGTAGCATTTCCATCGCCGTCTCGTGGGTGAAGGCAGGCTTGTAGACGCGCCGGTTGACCAGGGCGTCGTACACGTCGGCCACCGCCACCAGGCGTGCCGAGACCGGGATCTGGTCGCCGGCCAGGCCCTGCGGATAGCCGGAGCCATCGTATTTTTCCTGGTGCGAGTGGGTGATCTCGCGCGCGTAGCGCAGGAAGGTGTTGGAATAGCCCAGGTGGCGCTCGACGTTGACGATGGCCTGGTGGCCGTACACCGTGTGGAGCTTGACGATCTCGAATTCCTCCGGGGTCAGGCGGTCGGGCTTGAGCAGGATGGCGTCCGGTATCGCCACCTTGCCAATGTCGTGCAGCGGCGCGGCCTTGAACAGCCACTTGATATTCCCCTCGCTGAACTCGCCCTCGAAGCGCGGGTGGCCGCGCAGCTGGCGCGCCAGCGCCGCCACGTAGTGCTGGATGCGGCGCAGGTGGTTCACGGTCTCCGATTCGCGCCGCTCGGCCAGCGAGGCCATGGCCCATATCATGGCGTCCAGCATCTGCTGCAGCTCCAGCGTGACTTCCTCCACCAGGTGCTCCAGGTGGTTGCGCTGCTGCTTGAGCAGTTCGCGCGCGCCGCGCAGCTGGATGTGGGTGTCGACCCGGGCCAGGAAAGTTTCCGCCACCAGCGGCTTGTGCAGCACGTCGGCGCCGCCCTCGCAGATGCCGCGCACCTCGTGCGCGTCCTGGCCCGATTCGAGCAGGAAGATGATGGGAATGGCGGCGGTGTCCGGGTTGGACTTGAGCTGCTGGCACACCGTGTAGCCGTCCGGATCGGGGACGTCCACGTCCAGCAGGATCAGGTCGGGACGGGGCAGCTGCTGCGCCAGGCGCACGGCGGCGGCGCCGGTATTGGCCAGCTTGACCTCGTACTGCTCCTGCAACAGTCCGTTCATGTAGATAAGGTTGTCCGATGCCTCATCGACTAACAGCACAATGGGCTTAGCTCTGGTGTTCATGCACTGCTTCTCCCTGCGGCGTGGTGGCGCTCTTGCAGCCATGATACCCGAGCGGTGTTGCCAGACAAAAAATTTTTGCCTCACACGGCGCTTGCAATTCAATCGCACGCTATCTATACTGGATTCATGACGACCGACACCCCCTCCCCGCAACAAGTCCCGCGCCTGGACGGGCAGCTGTGCTTTTCCCTGTACTCGACCTCATTGGCCATGAGCAAGCTGTACCGCAAGCTGCTGCGCCAGCTGGGGCTCACGTATTCGCAATACCTGGTGATGATGGTGTTGTGGGAAAAAGACCAGCTGACCGTGTCCGAGGTGGGTGAGCGCCTGTTCCTGGACTCGGCCACGCTGACGCCCCTGCTCAAGCGCATGGAACAGGCCGAGCTGCTGACGCGCGCGCGGGCGCGCGGCGACGAGCGCCAGGTGATCATCTCGCTCACGCCCAAGGGAGATGCGATGCGCCACGAAGCGGCCAGGCTCCCGCCCGAGATCCTGCAGGCCACGCGCTGCAGCGTGCAGCAGCTGGTGGACATGAAACAGCAGCTCGACGCCCTGCGCGCCAGCCTCATGGCCAGCGCCTGATTGTGCCGCTTTCCGCACGGCTGGCCGTGCGCCGCGCACAACTGTGGCGGCGCCGCCAATTGTAACGATTTAGTTACACAGCGCTGAACTATTCAGATATCAGGAAGTCTACAATAGCCGGTGGTTTTTCCTATTGACAACTTCTGAAGGTTTGAATAATGCGTCTGACGATCAGTTTCGCCGCCTTGTTCCTGACCGCCTCGGCCTACGCGGCCGATCCGTTCGATGACAAGTTCCGCCAGCTCGATGAACTGCTGCCCACGCCCAGCGCCCAGCGCACCGCCTCCGGCGCGCCCGGCCACGCCTACTGGCAGCAGCGGGCCGACTACACCATCCGCGCCAGCCTGGACGAGGCCAGGCGCCGGATCACGGGCAGCGAGCAGATCACCTACCACAACAATTCGCCCGACACCCTGGCCTACCTGTGGGTGCAGCTGGACCAGAACATCTTCAAGCCCGATTCCGACGCCCGCCGCATGGTGACCGCGCCCTCGCGCGAACAATGGGCCAAGGCGCGCGGCGACGAGGAAGGCATGAAGTACGAAGGCCTGCGCGCCATCCTGGAAGGCCGCAGCTTCGAGGGCGGTTTCGACATCAAGTCGGTGAAGACCGGGGCCGGCGGCGCGCCGCTCAAGTACGTCATCAACCAGACCATGATGCGCATCGACCTGCCCACGCCGCTGAAACCCGGCGCCAGCTACAGCTTCAACATCGAGTGGAGCTACAACATCAACGAGCAGAAGGTGCTGGGCGGCCGCTCCGGCTACGAATACTTCGAGGAAGACAAGAACACCCTGTTCGAGATCGCCCAGTGGTACCCGCGCATGGCGGCCTACTACGACGCCGTCGGCTGGCAGCACAAGCAGTTCCTCGGCTCGGGCGAATTCACGCTGGAATTCGGCGACTACGACGTCGAGGTGACGGTGCCGTCCGACCACATCGTGGCTTCCACCGGCGAGCTGCAGAACCCCGAGCAGGTGCTGACCGCCACCCAGCGCGAGCGCCTGGCCCAGGCCCGCAACGCCAAGTCGCCGGTCATCATCGTCACCCAGAAGGAAGCAGAGGCGGCCGAGAAATCGGTGGCGACCACCACCAAGACCTGGCACTACAAGGCCAGGAACGTGCGCGACTTCGCCTGGGCCTCCAGCCGCAAGTTCATCTGGGACGCCCAGGGCTACAAGAAGGATGGCACCAACGTGCTGGCCATGTCCTACTATCCCAAGGAAGGCAACCCGCTGTGGGAGAAGTACAGCACCCAGGCCATCATCCACACCATCGACCAGTACAACAAGTACAGCTTCGACTATCCGTATCCGACCGCGATTTCCGTCAACGGCCCGGTGGGCGGCATGGAATACCCGATGATCTCGTTTAACGGTCCGCGTCCCACCAAGGACAAGAAGACCGGTGCCCTGACCTATTCCAAGCGCACAAAGTACGGCCTGATCGGCGTGGTGATCCACGAGGTGGGCCACAACTACTTCCCCATGATCGTCAACTCGGACGAGCGCCAGTGGACCTGGATGGACGAGGGCCTGAACACCTTCGTGCAGTACCTGGCCGAGCAGGCCTGGGAAGAGAACTATCCGCAGACCCGCGGTGAACCGCGCGCCATCGTGGACTACATGCGCTCCAAAAACCAGGTCCCCATCATGACCAACTCGGAGTCGCTGCTGCAGTTCGGGAACAACGCCTACGCCAAGCCGGCCACCGCGCTCAACATCCTGCGCGAGACCATCCTGGGCCGCGAACTGTTCGACCGCGCCTTCCGCGAATACGCACAGCGCTGGAAGTTCAAGCGCCCGACCCCGGCCGACTTCTTCCGCACCATGGAAGACGCCTCCGGCACCGACCTGGACTGGTTCTGGCGCGGCTGGTTCTACACCACCGACGCGGTCGACATCAGCGTGGACGGCATCACCGAGATCGGCATCAGCAGCAAGAACCCGGAGACGGAAAAGGCCTGGAAAAAAGCCCAGCGCGACGCCGAACCCATCTCCATGACGGACCAGAAGAACAAGGGCATGGTGCGCCGCGTGGACCAGCACCCGGAACTGAAAGACTTCTACAACGAGCATGACGACTTCACCGTCACCAATGCGGACCGCAACAAGTACGCCGAGGCCACGGCCAGCCTGGAGCCGTGGGAAAAGGCGCTGCTGGCGCAGGGCAAGCACCTGTACCTGGTGGACTTCTCCAACGTCGGCGGGCTGGTGATGCCGCTGATACTGCAGATCGAACTGGAAGGCGGCAAGAAATACATCGAGCGCATCCCGGCCGAGGTATGGCGCTACACGCCCAAGAAGATCACCAAGCTGATCGTCACCGACGCGCCCATGGTGGGCCTGACCCAGGACCCGTACTGGGAAACGGCCGATATCGACACCAGCAACAACAGCTGGCCGCGCAAGGTGCAGCCCTCGCGCGTGGAACTGTTCAAGAGCGACCGGACCAAGGACGACATGATGCGCGACTTTAATACCCCGCTCAAGGCCAAGGACGAGAAGGCCAAGGCGGAAACCGGGGAAAAATGAGCCCGCGCTCAAGACTGGCCCTGCGCCTGAAAACCGCCATCGCGCTGCTGCTGTGCAGCGCGGCGGCGGCCGCGCACAACTTCCACATGGGGATGGCGGACATCAGCTACAACCCCAACACGGGCGGCACCGAGGTGGTCCACACCTATACCGCGCATGACGTGGAAGCCCTGCTGGGCAATCTGTACCAGCGCCAGTTCGACCTGTCGGATGCGGACGACCAGGCGGTGCTCAAGCGCTACCTGGAAAAGCGCTTCTACCTGACGGCGGAAGGCCGCCGCCTGCCGCTGCAGCTGGTCGGCATGCAGGCCAACGCCGACACCCTGCTGATCTACCAGGAGCTGCCCGGCACCGCGCTGCCGCCCGATACGGCGCTGTACAACGGCATGCTGACCGACTTCCTGCCGCAGCAGATCAACACCGTCAACGTCGGCAGCGGCAAGCAAGTGCGCACGCTGACCTTCGACGCGGCACACGCCGAGCAGCGCCTGCGATAAAAACTGTTTTCACCCCGGTTTTACGGCTTTTTTTCCCCGAAACGACATGCCGCGCTTTACCATCCTCGCCCTCGCCATCCTCGCCCTGCCGGCCCGCGCCGACGACATCCAGACCGTGCTGATCGGCGGTTCGCGCGCCAGCCAGCTGGGCGTGGCCGATTCCGCCAACGCCGGTTCGGTCAGCCAGCAGCAGCTGGACCAGCGCGTCAACTACCGCCCCGGCGAACTGCTGGAAGCCATGCCCGGCCTGATCGTCAGCCAGCACAGCGGCGAGGGCAAGGCCAACCAGTTCTACCTGCGCGGCTTCAACCTGGACCATGGCACCGACCTGCGCACCACGGTCGACGACATGCCGGTCAACCAGCGCAGCCACGCCCACGGCCAGGGCTGGACCGACCTGAATTTCCTGATCCCCGAACTGGCGGCGCGCCTGGACTACCAGAAGGGCCCCTACTCGGCCGCCAACGGCGACTTCGCCTCGGCCGGCGCCGCCTCCGTGGTGGTCGCCAACCGCCTGACCCGTGGCGTGGCCAGCGCCGGCGTCGGCCAGAACGGCTACCGCCGCGCCCTGCTGGCCGACTCGCCGGAGGTCAGCACGCCATGGGGCGACGGCAGCCTGCTGTACGCGCTGGAACTGATGCACAACGACGGCCCGTTCACGCGCGGCGACGACTACCGCAAGGCCAACGGCGTGCTGCGCTACAGCCAGGGCTACGCCAACAACGGCTTCCACATCACGGCCATGGCCTACCACGCCACCTGGAACGCCACCGACCAGATCCCGCTGCGCGCCGTCCAGGATGGACGGCTGGGCCGCTACGACAACATCGATCCCAGCGACGGCGGCGGCGCGCGGCGCTACAGCCTGTCCGGCGCCTGGGCCCGCACCGGCGCGGACAGCTACAGCCGCGTCAGCGCCTATCTCATCGCCAACCAGCTCGACCTGTATTCCAACTTCACCTACTACCTGGATGACCCGCTGCACGGCGATCAGTTCGCCCAGCCCGACCGGCGCGTCACCAGCGGCCTGAACGCCAGCCACAGCTGGCACCAGCACCTGGACGGCGACCGTTCCAGCGTCACCACGGCCGGGCTGCAGCTCCAGAACGACAATATCCACAACGGCCTGTATCACACCGAGGCCAGGCAGGTGCTGGAAATAACGCGGCGCGACCACATCGTCGAGAGCAGCGCCGCCGCGTACCTGCAGAACGCCATACGGTGGAGCGATAGTTTGCGCACCACGGCCGGGGTGCGGGCCGACGCCTACCGCTTCCGCGTCGCCAGCGACCTGGCCGCCAACTCCGGCAACGCCCGCGACCACCTGCTCAGTCCCAGCACCAGCGCCGTGCTGGGCCCGTGGGCCGCCACCGAGGTCTACCTGAACGCCGGCACCGGCTTCCACAGCAACGACGCGCGCGGCGCCGTCATCACGGTCGATCCCAAGACCGGCGCGCAAGCCGGCCGCGTCACCCCGCTGGTGCGCTCGCGCGCGCTGGAACTGGGCGTGCGCAGCGAATGGCTGCCCGGCCTGCAGTCCTCGCTGTCGCTGTACCGGCTGGACTTCGACTCCGAGCTGGTCTACCTGGGCGACGCCGGCGCCACCGAGGCCGGGCGGCCCAGCCGCCGCTACGGCGTCGAATTCTCCAACTACTACAAGCCGGCCCGCTGGCTGACGCTGGACCTGGACCTGGCTTATGCGCGCGCCCGCTACCGCGGCCCGCTGCCCGAGGGCGACCCGGCCGGCGACCACATACCCGGCGCGGTGCAAGGCACCGGCCAGCTGGCCGTGACCGTGGATGCGGGCGGCCCGTGGAGCGGCGCGCTGCGCCTGCGCTACTTCGGCCCGCGCCCCCTCGACGAGGACAATACGGTGCGCTCCAGCGCCAGCCTGACCCTGAACGGCCGCCTGGCGTACAAGTTCGGCAAGTCGCTGACGCTGGAACTGGAAGCCTTCAACCTGGCCAACCGGCGCGCCTCCGCCATCGATTACTACTACACCTCGCGGCTCAAGGGCGAAAGCGCGGCGGTGGACGACATCCACTTCCACCCGATCGAATCGCGCTCGCTGCGCGCCACCGTGGTGAAGACCTTCTGACCTGGGTGAGAACGTCGTAAAATAGCTACATCAACCACCGAAGCGCCGCCCATGACCACCTCCGTGCCCATCTTCACCCATCCGCGCCAGATCAGCGCCGCCCTGCGCCACGATGGCTACGCCCTGCTGCCGCCGCTGGACGTGGCGGCCCTGGCCGGCGTGCCGCTGCAAGCGCTGGAGGCGCTGCGCCCCAGCTGGGATGCGCTGGAGCTGGACAACTACCTGAAGGACGGCGGCCGCTACCGGCGCCGCCGCCACTCCTGTTTCATCCAGCGCGGCGACGCCGTGCAGCAGACCGAGCACCGCGCGCACTGGCAACCGCTCGAATACAACGCCCTGCATGGCGGCATGCACCGCCTGTTCCAGCCCATGGACCCGGCCACGGTGGCCCAGCCAGCCTGGGACCGGCTGCTGCGCGCCATCGGCGGCGCCTGCAGCGCCGCGCGCGGCGAAGCGGCGCCAGACGCCTGGTATGTGGAAGCGCACCAGTTCCGCATCGACACCACCGACGGCATAGGCCGCCCCACGCCGGAAGGCGCGCACCGCGACGGCGTCGATTTCGTGGCCGTGATCCTGGTCGGGCGCGAGCAGATCAAGGGCGGCGAAACCCGCATCTTCGAGGCCGACGGCCCCAACGGCAAGCGCTTCACCATCACCGAGCCGTGGTCCATGCTGCTGCTGGACGACGCCACCGTGATCCATGAATCGACGCCCATCCAGCCAGTCGGCGAACACGGGCACCGCGACACCCTGGTGCTGACCTACCGCGCCGGCGGCTTCCAGGGCGAACACGCCTGACAGGCAAAAATTCCCTCCGGAGGGACAAATCCGCTATAGTCACCAAAGGGTAATAGGAGGAGAATGTCCTGTGGACGCCAGCTACGATATCAAGCCCGACGAAATCGAAATCCTCATCGTCGAGGATAGCCCGACCCAAGCCGAGCGCCTGCGCCGCCTGATCCAATCCGTCCACTACCAGGCCCGCGTGGCCGGCAACGGCAAGCTGGCGCTGGACGCGATCCACGAGCGCAAGCCGCACCTGGTGCTGTCCGATATCGTGATGCCTGAAATGGACGGCTACACGCTGTGCCGCGCCATCAAGTCCGATCCAGCGCTGCGCGACATCCCGGTGATCCTGGTGACCTCGCTGATGGACCCCAAGGACATCATCCGCGGCATCGAGTGCGGCGCCGACAACTTCATCCGCAAACCCTACGCCGAAGACTACCTGCTGAACCGCATCGGCCACATGCTGATGAACCAGAAGCTGCGCCGCGCGCAAAACATGGAAGTGGGCGTGGCGCTCTACCTGGGCGAGCAAAAGCACTTCATCAACGCCGAGCGCCAGCAAATCCTCGACCTGCTGATCTCCACCTACGAGCAGGCGGTGCAGGTCAACGCCGAGCTGCAGGCGCGCGAGCGCCAGGTGATAGAGCTCAACATGCGCCTGGCCCACCACGCCGGCGAGCTGGAAACCATCAACCGCGAGATCGCACTCAAGAACCTCGAGCTGGCCGAGGCCAGCCGCATGAAATCGGCCTTCATCGCCAACATGTCGCACGAGCTGCGCACCCCGCTGAACGCCATCATCGGCTTTACCGGCGCCCTGCTGATGAAGCTCCCGGGACCGCTGACCGACGAGCAGGACAAGCAGCTCAACACCATCCGCAACAGCGCCCGCCATCTGCTCTCCCTGATCAACGACATCCTGGACGTGGCCAAGATCGAGGCCGGCAAGGTCACCCTGGAACTGGGCTCGGTGCAGTGCCAGCACCTGGTCAGGGAAGTGGCGGAAACCCTGCGTCCGCTGGCGGCGCAAAAAGGCCTGTCGCTGGAGGTGGACCTGTCGGCGCCGGACATCGTGCTCAATACCGACCGCCGCGCCCTGACCCAGATCCTCATCAACCTGGTCAACAATGCCATCAAGTTCACGGAAAAGGGCGGCGTGCGCGTCACCCTGGCCGAGAAACAGGGCGACGGCAAGCCGATGGTGGAATTCTCGGTGGCCGACAGCGGCGCCGGCATCCGCCAGGAAGACCAGGCCAAGCTGTTCCAAGCCTTCTCCCAGCTCGATTCCACTTCCACCCGGCACGCCGAAGGCGCCGGCCTGGGCCTGTACCTGTGCCAGAACCTGGCCAACCTGATCGGCGGCTCGCTGTTCTTCACCAGCGACTTCGGCCACGGCAGTACCTTTACCCTGGCTTTGCCCAGGACATAGTTGTAGCGGGGAGACAGCGGGCCCACACCGTAGAACTACGGTATTGCACCGCAACATAAATCGGCCTAAGATAGGAACTGTCTCCTCCAACCGTTCGCTGAACATTGGAATTCGGCCCGCGCTGCAAGCTGCGGGCCTTTTTTTTGCCCATTTTTTTGCCCATCGCTCCTGGCTTTCATCCTGGTTGCTGCGCAGCATAGCGAGCGCGGCACTGAACAATTAAAACAATCGATTTAGTTATATCACTTGTTTTAATTATGTGGTGTAATGGCGCCATGAACGCCAAGTCCACCTCCGATCCCGGCAAACCGGCCGACGACGTCCGAAAGCCACGCTCCGACGGCGAACAATCGCGCGAGCGGCTGCGCCTGGCCGCCATGCGCCTGTTTGCCGAACGGGGCTACGCCAACACCTCCACCCGCGAGATCGCGCTCGCGGCCCATGCCAATGTGGCCGCCATCAGCTACTACTACGGCGACAAGGCCGGCCTGTACCGCGCCATCCGCGACAGCGTGTGCGTGCCGCCGGCGCAGAACATCGCCCTGTTCGACCAGCCGCATTTCACGCTGGCGCAAGCCATACGCGGCTTCTACCAGCAGATGATGGCGCCGCTGCTGAACGAGGATGGCAGCGGCCCGCTGCTGCTGCGCCTGTGGCTGCGCGAAAAGCTGGAGCCCACCGGCCTGTGGGACGATGAAATCGTCAACAGCATCAAGCCGGAGCACGAGGCTATGGCGCGCGTGCTGGCGCGCCACCTCGGCCTGCCGGTGGACGGGGCCTCGGGCGGCGCGAGCATACCGGATGCGGCGCACCACCTGACCTATGCCATTGCCGCCCTGCCGCTGCACCTGATGATCGCGCGCGACATCGTCAGCATCGTCACGCCCCAACTGCTGGCCGGGCCCGACGCGCTGGAACGCTGGCTGGAGCGGCTGGTGGACTACGCCCAGGCCATGGTGCATTTCGAGAAATCCAAACTGAAGGGCTAGAACCCGTATGAACAGATCCAAGCGCTTGGCCCGGGCCGCAGCGGCGGCCGCTGTCGCCGCCGCGCTGGCCGGCTGCGCCACCTCCTCCACGCCGCCGGCGGTGGCGGCGCCGCTGCCGCAGCAATGGCAGGCGCCCTTGCCGCACGGCGGCAGCCAGGCCGGCATGGCCGACTGGTGGCGGCATCATGCCGATCCCCTGCTGGCGCAGCTGATCGCGTCGGCCCAGGAGGCCAGCCCCAGCGTGGCCAGCGCCGCCGCGCGCATCGCCCAGGCCCGCGCCGAGCGCGTCGCCAGCGGCGCGGCGCTGGCGCCCACCGTGGACGCGGTGGCCAGCACCAGCCGCGCCAGCCAGCAATCGACCACGCCCATGGGCACCACCTCCACCGCCAGCCTGCAGGCGGCGTGGGAGATCGACGTGTTCGGCGCCAACCGCGCCGCGCGCGACGCCGCCCAACAGCGCCTGGACAGCGCGCAGGCCGGCTGGCACGAGGCGCGCGTCTCGGTGGCGGCCGAGGTGGCCAACCAGTACTACGCCCTGCGCGCCTGCCGCCAGCTGCTGTCGGTGGCGCAGCAGGACGCCGAATCGCGGCGCGGCACGGCCCGGCTGACCGAGCTGAGCGCCAGGGCCGGCTTCCAGCCGCCCGCCACGGCGGCCCAGGCCCGCGCCAGCGCGGCCGACGGCGCCAGCCGCGCCATCGCCCAGCGCGCCACCTGCGACAACAGCGTCAAGTCGCTGGTGGCGCTCGCCGCCGTGCCGGAACCCGAACTGCGCCAGCGCCTGGACGCCAGCGACGTGTCGGCATTGGCGGCGCCCTCCAGCGCCACGCCCGGCTACGTGCCGCCGGCCGAGCCCCAGGAACCAGGCGTGTGGAGCGGCCGCATCCCGGGTCCGGTGGCGGTCATCCGCCACGCCGGCGCGTATGGCGCACCGGCCATGGCCATCGCTACACTGCCGGCCGCCGTGCTGCGCCAGCGCCCCGACGTCTACCGCGCCGAACGCGAAGTGGCGGCCGCCAGCGCCGAGGTGGATGGCGCGCGCGCCCAGCGCTACCCGCGCCTGTCGCTGACCGGCTCGGTGGGCAAAGGCAGCTTCCGCAGCGATGGCCAGAGCATCACGGCCAGCACCTGGACCCTGGGCCCGCTGACCCTGTCGCTGCCGCTGTTCGACGCCGGCCGCCGCCAAGCCTATGTGGACGCCGCCATCGCCCGCTATGAATCGGCGGTGGCGGCCTACCGTGGCGCGGCCCGTACCGCCGTCAGCGAGGTGGAGCAGGCCCTGGTCAACCTGGACGCAACTTCCGAGCGCGCCACCCACGCCGAAACGGCGCTGGAAGGCTACCGCAGCGCCTACCGCGCCACCGAGGACCTGTACCGGAACGGCATGGCCAGCCTGCTGGAACTGGAGGATGCGCGCCGCACCCGCCTGGCCGCCGAAAACACCGTCATCAACCTGCGGCAGGAACGCAACGCCGCCTGGGTCGCCCTGTACCGCGCCGCCGGCGGCGGCTGGAGCGCGCCCGACCACACCAACCTGGCCTCATCGCAATGAAGATCCCTTCCATGAAACTGCAACCCCTGGCGCTGGCCCTGCTGGCCGTGTTCACCCTGGGCGGCGCCGGCCTGGCGCTGTACCCGCAGGCCGGCAATGCGGCCGACGACAAGAAGGACGCGGGCAAGCAGGCGGCCCGACCCGCCCTCACCATCACCACCGCCGCGCCGCAGCGCGCCAGCCTGCCGATCAAGCTGGCCGCCAACGGCAACGTGGCGGCCTGGCAGGAAGCCAGCGTGGGCAGCGAATCGGGCGGCCTGCGCCTGACCGAGGTGCGCGTCAACGTGGGCGACGTGGTCAAGGCCGGCCAGGTGCTGGCCGTGTTCTCGTCCGAGACCGTGAACGCCGACCTGGCCCAGGCCCGCGCCGCGCTGCAGGAAGCCGAGGCCAACGCCGCCGAGGCGGCCGCCAACGCGGCCCGCGCCCGCAGCCTGCAAAGCACGGGCGCCTTGAGCGCCCAGCAGATCAGCCAGTACCAGACCGCCGAGCAGACCGCCAACGCCCGCATCGCCTCGGCCAGGGCGGCCCTGGCCAGCCAGCAGCTGCGCCTCAAGTACACCCGGGTGGTGGCGCCGGACAGCGGTGTGATCTCGGCCCGCAGCGCCACCGTGGGCGCGGTGGTGGGGGCCGGCACGGAACTGTTCCGCATGATACGCCAGGGCCGCCTCGAATGGCGGGCCGAGGTGGTGGCGGCCGACCTCAAGCACCTCAAGCCCGGCACCGCCGCGCTGGTGAAAGCCCCCAACGGCGCTGAACTGAGCGGCAAGGTGCGCGTGATCGGCCCCACCGTGGACGCCCAGAACCGCAGCGCCCTGGTGTACGTGGACCTGCCCACCGTGGCCAACTCGCCGTTCAAGGCCGGCATGTATGCCAGCGGCCAGTTCGAGCTGGGCGCCTCCGAGGCGCTGACCGTGCCGCAGCAGGCCATCGTGGTGCGCGACGGCTTCAGCTACGTGTTCCGCCTGGAGCCCAGCCGCCACGTGCGCCAGGTCAAGGTGCAGACCGGCCGCCGCCTGGGCGAGCGCATCGAGGTGCTGAACGGGATCAGCGTGGGCATGCAGCTGGCCGTCAAGGGCGCCGGCTTCCTCAACGACGGCGACCTGGTGAACCCCGCCGCCGAACCGGGGGCACCGGCGGCGCCGGCCGCTCCCAGGGTGGCCGCGCGCTGAGGACGACCATGAATTTTTCCGCCCTCTCGATCCGGAACCCGATTCCGGCCATCATGCTGTTCGTCCTGCTCACGCTGGCCGGGGCCCTGGCCTACAAGGCCAACCCGGTGCAGGACTTCCCCGACATCGAACTGCCCATCGTCACCGTCAGCGCGGTGCTGGACGGCAGCGCCCCGGCCCAGCTGGAAACCGAGGTGGCGCGCAAGATCGAAGACTCGGTCGCCACCCTGCAGGGGGTGAAGAATATCTACACCACGGTGCTGGACGGCGCCGCCACCATCACGGTCGAATTCATCCTGGAAAAGCAGCTGAACGA
This sequence comes from Duganella kummerowiae, assembly GCF_053572355.1. Lineage (NCBI taxonomy): Bacteria > Pseudomonadati > Pseudomonadota > Betaproteobacteria > Burkholderiales > Oxalobacteraceae > Duganella > Duganella kummerowiae. The sequence goes on along the minus strand of NZ_JBKFEH010000025.1, from coordinate 15,359 downwards.
AGCCGTCAACGAGGTGCGCGACGCGGTGGCGCGGGTCAAGCCCGACATGCCGGCCGAGCTGCGCGATCCCACCGTGACCAAGGCCAGCACCGCCGGCCGCGTGGTGCAGACCTTCACCGTGGCCGCCGGCCCCGACGCCGGCAACAGCTACGATACGCAAGAACTGAGCTGGTTCGTCGACAACACCGTCTCCAAGCGCCTGCTGGCCGTGCCCGGCGTGGGCGCCGTCAAGCGCGTGGGCGGCGTCTACCGCGAGATCCGCGTGGAACTCGATGACGCCCGCATGGCCGCCCTGGGCGTTTCGGCGCTGGACGTGTCGCGCCAGCTGCGCCTGGTGCAGAAGGAAGCGCCGGGCGGACGCGGCGACGTCAGCGGCGCCGAGCAAGCCGTGCGCACCATCGCCACCGTGAAATCGGCGGCCGAACTGGCCGCCATCGACCTGCCGCTGGGCGACGGCCGCCACCTGCGGCTGGACCAGGTGGCCACCGTGAGCGACACCGTGTCCGAACCGCGCGCCCTGGCGCAGCAGGATGGCAAGCCAGTGGTCGGCTTCGAGATCTTCCGCACCAAGGGCGCCAGCGAAGTGGCGGTGGCGCGCGGCGCCCGCGCCGCCGTCGAGGAACTGCAGAAGGCCCATCCCAAGCTGGTGCTCAAGCAGGTCATCAACAACTCCACCGCGGTCGAGGAAGACTTCGCCGGCTCCATGCACCTGCTGTACGAAGGCGCGCTGCTGGCGGTGCTGGTGGTGTGGTGGTTCCTGCGCGACTGGCGCGCCACCATCGTGGCCGCCGCCGCCCTGCCGCTGTCGGTGATGCCGGCCTTCCTCGGCATCTACCTGTTCGGCTACACGCTCAACACCGTGACCCTGCTGTCGCTGGCCCTGGTGGTGGGAGTGCTGGTGGACGACGCCATCGTCGAAATCGAAAACATCGCGCGCCATCTGCAGATGGGGAAAACGCCGATGCAGGCCGCCACGGAAGCGGCCGACGAAATCGGCATGGCGGTAATCGCCACCACCTTCGCCCTGGTGGCCGTGTTCCTGCCCACCGCCTTCATGAGCGGCATTCCCGGCCTGTTCTTCAAGCAGTTCGGCTGGACCGCCGTGCTGGCCGTGCTGGCCTCGCTGGTGGTGGCGCGCTTGCTGACGCCCATGATGGCGGCCTACCTGCTGAAACCCGCCGTGCACAAGGCGCAGGAAGATGGCCCCATCATGGCGCGCTACATGCGCACCATGCGCTGGTGCCTGCGGCATCGACTGCTGACCGGCCTGGCCTCGGCCGCCTTCTTCGTCGGCTCCATGATGCTGACCGGGCTGCTGCCGACCGGTTTCGTGCCGGCCGCCGACCGCGCCCAGACCCAGATCACGCTGGAACTGCCGCCCGGCTCCACCCTGGCCGAGACCCGCGCCATTGCCGGGCAGGCGCGCGCGGCCGCCATGGAAGTGAAAGGCATCACCGGCATCTTCAGCTCCATCGGCGGCGGCTCCAGCGGCGACAGTTTCGCCCCCGGCGCGGCGGCCGAGGCCCGCATCGCCGTCCTGACCCTGACCACGGTGCACCGCACCGAGCGCAAGGAGTCCTTGCCCGACATCGAGGAACAGCTGCGCCGCAAGATGGACGCCATCCCCGGCGCCCGCTTCAAGGTCGGCGCGGCCGACAACGGCGTCAAGATGCAGCTGGTGCTGCGCTCGGAAGACCCGGTGGCGCTCAACGAGGCCGCGCAAAAGGCCGTGCGCGAACTGCGCACGCTGAAGGGCATAGGCAACGTGCGCTCCACCGCTTCGCTGGTGCGGCCCGAGATCATCGTCAAGCCGGACTTCGCCAAGGCCGCCGACTTGGGCGTGACCGCCTCCTCCATCGGCGAGACGGTGCGCGTGGCCACGGCGGGCGACTACGACACGGCGCTGACCAAGATGAACCTGCCCGAGCGCCAGGTGCCGATCCGCGTCAAGCTGCCGGACGCCGTGCGCGCCGACCTGGACGCCATCGGCCGCCTCACCGTGCCGGGCAAGAACGGCCCGGTGCTGCTGGCCACCGTGGCTGCCATCAGCATGGAAAGCGGCCCGGCCGAGATCCACCGCCTGAACCGCAGCCGCAACATCACGCTGGAAGTGGAACTGGGCCGCCGTTCGCTCGGTGAGCTGAACGAGGAAGCGCGCGCCCTTCCGGCGCTGAAGAATTTGCCGCCGTCGGTGAAGATCGCGGAACTGGGCGATACCGAGGAAATGGCCAACCTGTTCGCCAGCTTCGGCATCGCCATGCTGATCGGCGTGCTGTGCATCTACGGCGTGCTGGTACTGCTGTTCAAGGACTTCATGCAGCCGGTGACGATACTGGCGGCGCTGCCGCTGTCCATAGGCGGGGCCTTCGTGGCGCTGCTGGTCACGCACAGCGCGCTGTCCATGCCGTCCATGATAGGTTTGATCATGCTGATGGGGATAGTCACCAAGAACTCCATCCTGCTGGTCGACTATGCTATCCTGGCGCGCCAGGCGGGCATGAGCCGCTTCGATGCGCTGGTGGACGCCTGCCACAAGCGCAGCCGTCCCATCCTGATGACCACCATCGCCATGGGCGCGGGCATGATGCCGCTGGCCCTGGGCTGGGGCGCGGACCCCAGCTTCCGTTCGCCGATGGCGATCACGGTGATCGGCGGCCTGATCACCTCCACCCTGCTCAGCCTCCTGGTGGTGCCGGCCGTGTTCACCTACATCGACGACCTGGAGCACCTGCTCAAGCGCGGCATGCAGAAGCTGCGCCGCCAGCCCGCCGTCCAGGCCCAGTCCACCCCCGCGGCCGCCACCCCGGCCGCCGAACATTGAGGAGTACCGCATGAGCATGCAAATCCAGGAACTGCCGGACGTGAAAGTGGCCTACCTGCGCTACAAGGGCGCCTTCGGCCCGGCGCTGGGCGAGTTCTGGGCCGAGGTGTTCCAGCCCTGGCAGCAGGCTTTCCACCTGACCGGCCGCGTGACCTATGGCGTCACCCGCGACGACCCGCACACCACGCCGGAAAACGAATGCCGCTACGACGCCTGCGTGGCCGTGGACGACAATTACCGCACCGCCGATCCGGCCCGCGACGCCGTGCTGCCGGGCGGGCGCTACGCCACCGTGCATTTCAAGGGCACGGCGGACCAGGTGCCGCAAGCCTGGCAGGACTTCGTGGCCAGCGTGGAACCGGCCGGCCATGCTTTCGATCCAGCGCGGCCCTGCTTCGAGCGCTACGCCGCCGACTACGCCATGGGCGCGGACGGCGTGTTCGAATCGGATTTGTTCATTCCGGTGCAGTGACGGGGCGCGGCGTCCAGCCGCCGCCCATGGCGCGGTACAGGTCAACCGAGGCCACCAGTATCCGCGTCTTCAATTGCAGCCGTCCCACGTCCGCGTTGTACAGCGTGCGCTGGGCGTCCAGCTCCTCCAGGTAGGAGGCGTAGCCGTTGCGGTAGCGGTTGTGCGCGATGCGCAGCGTCTCGGCCGCCGTGGCGCGCCGCGCATCGTTCTGCACCGCCTGCTCGTTCAGGCGGTAGATGGCGCCCAGGCTGTTGTCGGTTTCCGCGAAGGCCGTGCGCACCGCGTTCTCGTAGGCGATGGCGGTCTGGTCGCGCTGCGCGGCGGCGGCGTCGGTCTGCGCCTGCACCCTTCCTCCCTCATACAGCGGCGCCGCGGCGGCGGCCGTCAGGTGCCACAGCGCCGTGGGCGCGTTCAGGAAGTCGTGCCATTTCAGGTTCTGCACCCCGCCCACGGCGGTCAGCTTGAACGAGGGCAGCAGCTGGTCGCGCACCGCCAGCAGGTTGGCGTTGGCCGCCACCAGGTTGAATTCGGCGCGGGCGATGTCGGGACGGCGGCGCAGCAGGTCGGACGGCAGCCCGGCCGGCACCGGCGGCGGCGCCAGTTCGGCCAGCGGACGGCCGCGCGCGATCGGGCCCGGATTGCCGCCGGCGAGGATGGACAGCGCGTTTTCCTGCTCGAAGATGGAGCGCTTCAGCTGCGGCACGGTTTCGGCCGTGGTCTGGTACTCGGCTTCGGCCTGCAGCCATTCCAGGCGTGAGCTGTAGCCCACGTCGAACTGGCGCTTGGCCAGGTCGCGCGATTCCTGGCGCAGCTTGAGGGTGGCTTCGGTCAGTTCCAGTTGGGCGTCCAGGCCGCGCAGGTTGAGGTAGCCGGTGGCCACGGTGGCGGCAATGGACAGCGCGGCGGCGGCGGCGTTGGCCTGCTCGGCCGCATAGCTGGCGCTGGCGGCATCGGTCTGGGCGGCCAGGCGGCCCCACAGGTCGACCTCGTAGCTGGCCTGGAATTCGGCCTGGTAAACATTGGTGACGTAGGGCTGCCCGGTGTAGGCCAGCTGGCGGGCGCGGGTGGGCGCCGTGTCCACGATGACGCTGGCTTTCTGGGCGGCGGCGGTGGCTTCGACTTGTGCCCGGTACTGGGCCACGCGGGCGCGGGCGATGCGCAGGTCGCCATTGTGCTCCAGCGCCGTGCGCACCAGCGCGCTCAGGGCCGGATCGCCGTAGCTGTCCCACCACTGGCGCTCGATGGCGGGCGCATGGGCGGCCGGCCCGGCAAAGGCCGCGCTGCGCCACTGCGGCGGCGTCTGCAAGGTGGAGGCGGGCGGCGCCGGCGCCCTGGCCGCGCATGCCGCCAGCAGCGATGCCAGTGCGAGCCCGGAAAGCCGGGTCACGGCACGGCGCGGCGCCACCCCAGCGCGCGCGTCTGCCGGCGCCTGGGTGCATGCGGGCAGGCTATGTTGTCGCTTTGCCCGACCTGACCCCGCCTTCATCGCTGGGCTCCGGCGTTGGCGGCGGCCTTGCGGTCGGCGTCGTTCAGCACCGAGGAGGTATCTATGCTGACGATGACCGACATGCCGGGCCGCAAACGGCGCGCCTGGGCCTGGCCCGGGTCGATGCGGATGCGCACGGGAATGCGCTGCGCAATCTTGACGTAGTTGCCGGTGGCGTTGTCGGCCGGGAGCACGCTGAATTCGGAGCCGGTGGCGGGCGAGATGCGCTCCACCTGGCCGGTCAGGGTGGCGCCATCGAGCGCATCGACCTTGAAGGTGGCGCTCTGCCCCACCTGCACATTGTTCATCTGCGTCTCTTTCAGGTTGGCGATCACCCACAGCTGGCGCGGGACCAGGCCCATCAGCTGTGCGCCCGTGTTCACGTAGGCACCCTTGCGCACCGTGACCTGGCCCAGCTGCCCATCCTCGGGCGCCGTGATGCGGGTATTGTCCAGGTCCACCCTGGCCGCCTTCAGCGCCGCCGCGGCGTTGGCCACCGCCGCTTCCAGCGACTGCTTGTTGACCGTGACCGACTGCACCTGCTGGCGCGCGATATCGAGGCTGGCGCGCGCCTGCGCCACGGCGGCCGCCGTCTGCGCCCGCGCCGCCTTGGACTGGTCCTGCTCGCGCACCGACAGCGAACCATCCTCGGCCAGCTGGTTGACGCGGCTCAGGTCCGCCACCGCCTTGGCGGCCTGCGCCTCGGCATTGGCCAGCGCCGCCTGGTTCAGCGCCACGTTGGCCTGGGCGCTGTTGCGCGACTGCGCCCAGTTGTCCAGCGCCGCCTTCTGCGCCGCCAGCTGGGCCTGGGCCTGCTCGTAGCGCTGCTGGTAGATGCGATCGTCGATCTGCACCAGCAAGTCACCCTGCTTCACGTTCTGGAAGTCCTGCACATGGACTTCCGTGACATAGCCGGCGATCTGGGTCCCGATCAGCGTGACCTGGCCGCGCACCAGCGCATTCTCGGTCGAGACGATGGCGCTGCTGAAGGGCGGCAGCCGCCACGCATACAGCACCACCAGCACGCCGATCACCGCCACCAGCGCAAAGATGGCGGCCGACACCCACTGCCCGCGCGTATCGGGAGGCGGCGCGGTGGGCTGGGCCGCCGCCACGGCGGCTGCCGCAGCGGCGGCGGCCACCGCGTTGACGTCGGCCTGGGTCGGCGTGGTGGAGGACGATGCTGGAGTAGGTGAAGTCGGGTTGGTCATGGTGGAGTCAGTGTAGTCACTCAGCGTGAACCGGCATTGTTGAGGGAAACCTGCGCCAGCCCGGTCTGGGCATTGTTGATGGGCGCGGGCTGGCAGGTGACGCAGATGCTCCACAGGTAGCGCGCCAGCAGCCAGCCCATGGTCAGCAGCGCGACCACGGTAATCATCAGGAAAACGTCGTTGTAGGCCAGGATGTTGGCCTCACGCGTGGCGGCCGCGCCCAGGTTGGCCACGCCATTGGCGCTGCGCAGGGCGGGATCGGCCAGCGTCCCGCCGCCGGACTGCACGCGCGCCGCCACCTGCGGGTCGAGCAGGGTCAGGTGGTCGACCAGCACACTGGAATGGAACTTCTCGCGCAGCACCTGGAAGGTCCCCACCAGCGCGCTGCCCAGCAGGCTGCCCAGGTTTTGCGTGATCGAGAACATCACGGAAAAACTGACCAGGTTGTTCGGCGCGGCAATCACGGCGCCGAATCCGGACACAAAGGTCGGCCCGATGAAGAAGGCGCCGCCAAAGCCGAGCAGGAACTGGCTCAGGTACAGGTCGGAAGGACGGGTCAGGTTGGTGGCGTCCGAATCCATGTAGGCGCCCAGCGCCATCACGGCCAGCGAGAAGATCAGCGAGGGCTGGATGCGCGCCGGCGTGATGGTCAGCGCGCTGGCCACCAGTCCGGCAATGGTCCCGGCCATCACTACCCACCACAGGGTCTGCATCTGGTCATTGTTCAGGCCCAGCGCCTGCAGGAAGCCGACGGTGCCGTTGGCTTCCGACTGCACCACGCGTATCAGCAGTACCGATAGCGCCAGCCGCGCCATATTGCCGTTCGAGAGCCAGCGCGTATTGATCAGGGGGCGCTGGCGGTTATGCTCGATCAGCAGGGCCGCCAGGATCAGCACGATGGACGCCGCCAGCGCATAGCCCAGCCAGCGCGATTCCAGCCACCACACGGTGCGGCCCAGCGCCAGCACGGCCGACAGCAGCGCCACCCCGGGCGCGAACAGGCCGAAGGTGACGAAATCCAGTTTTTCAAAGGCGCGGATGCGGTCGCCCGGCGGCAGCTTGAGCATCAGCACGCAGGCCAGCGACAGCAGGGCCAGGCCCAGCTCGAAGAAGTACAGGCCGCGCCACTCGCCGTATTCCAGCAGCTCGGACGAGAACAGGCGCGCCAGCGGCAACGCCAGCTGCGAAAAGCCTATGCCCAGCACCACGGCCTTCAGGCGGTGCTGGGCGGTGAAGGCCTGCAGCACGTAATACAGGCCCAGGGTGGTCAGGGCCGCCCCCGACATGCCGTGCGCCACCCGCACCGCGATGGCGGAACTGAGGCCGTGCACGAACAGGTGGGCCACGGTGGCGGCCGCGTAGATCCCGAGGAACAGCTCGGTGAACAGGCGCAGGCCATACTGCTGGCGGAATTTCACCAGCAGCAGGTTCATGGACACGGTGGACATCACGTAGGCGGCCGGCAGCCATTGGATCTCGGCCGAATACACCCCCAGCGAGCCTTGCAGGTAGGGCAGGTTGACCGAGACCAGGGCGTTCCCCAGGCCGCCGGTGATGGCGACGATCAGGCCGACGACCAGGTAGGCCAGGCGGCGCGCCGCCGGGTGATCGGGATTGGAAGGCGACCCGGGCAAGGTGGGGCGCTCATGCGGGAGCCATTTTTGCGGGGCATATACGTCCATGCGTGGCGTCAGGGTCGGATTGATCGGCAGAGGCTGAGCGCCAGCATATCACCATGGCGCCCGGGAATGAAGAACCGAAAGGCAGAGTTGCGTATCGATAGCGACGATGCGCCTGTCCGTCACTGCCGCGCACGCGGCAGTCCATGCTGGGCGGGCCGGCCGGCTCAGCATGGGCTCCCGCGTGCGCGGGAGCGACGGGTGGGGACGACTCAGACCGCGACGCCGGCCGCTTCGCGCAGGAAGCTGCGGTGCGAAGCCAGCGCCATCTTGAAGGCGTCCACGGACTCCTGCAGCTTGCCGCCGTCGGCGGCCACCCACAGCGAGGCGTCGGTCACGCCGGGCGCCGGACCGTTGGTGGGGATGCCGGCCCGCAGCAGCAAGTCCTCGCCCGCGCCCAGCGCCAGGATGGGCTTGCAGTGGCGGTACTGCTGGCGCACGAACTCCAGCGCGTCCGCATCGGACTTGAGCACCTGGACCGAGGCCACGCCGTCGGCCACCACCAGCGCGTCATACAGCACGGCGGGACCGGCGTCGATGGAGATTTCGACGTCGATGGCCTCGCCCTCCTCCGTCACCAGCTGGCCCAGCGCCGGCGCCACCAGGCGCGGCACGGCGCCGGCCGCCAGCAGGTCGGCGTACAGCGCCTTCAGGCTGTCGCCTTTTGCGCCGGGGGCGGCCAGGATGGCGACCTTGCGGCCCTTGATGCCCTTCTCGCCCGGGCGCGCCAGCAGTGACAGCGCGGGCGACGGTTCGTACTGGGGCGGCGGCAAGGTAGTGGCCAGCGGCATGGGCGCCGGCACCTGCAGGCCCAGGCCCTGGGCCACGCCCTCGGCCAGGATGGGATCGACATTGGCCAGCATGGACAGCAGGCGCAGGCGGATGGCCTGGGTCTGTACGCGGGTCAGCTCGAAGCGGAAGGCGTTGACGATGTGGGCCTGCTCGTCCGGCGACTGGCTGATCCAGAACAGGCGCGCCTGGCCATAGTGTTCCGCGAACAGCTCCGGCTTGCCGCGCACCTTGTCCTCGGGGACGTCGCGCAGGCGGCTGAAGGCGGTGGTGAAGCCGGCCATGCCGGCCTGGAACGGGCAGCCGCCGCCCAGCGAATTCGGTTCGTAGGCCACGCGGCCGCGGTGCACGGCCTGGCGGTGCATGCCGTCGCGCTGGTTGTTGTGGACCTGGGCCAGCGGCGCGTTGATGGGAATCTCGTGGAAATTGGGGCCGCCCAGGCGGCTGATCTGGGTGTCCAGGTAGGAGTGGATGCGGCCCTGCAGCAGCGGATCGTTGCTGAAGTCTATGCCCGGCACCACGTGCGCGGTGCAGAACGCCACCTGTTCGGTCTCGGCGAAGAAGTTGTCCGGATTGCGGTTCAGGACCATCTTGCCTACCATCTGCACCGGCACCAGTTCCTCGGGCACCAGCTTGGTCGCGTCCAGGATATCGAAGGGGAATTGCGCCGCCTGCTCCTCGGTGAACACCTGGATGCCCAGCTCGTACTTGGGGTAGTTGCCGGCCTCGATGTTCTCCCACAGGTCGCGCCGGTGGAAATCGGGATCGGCGCCGATGATCTTGGCCGCCTCGTCCCACATCAGGGAGTGGGTGCCGGCCAGCGGCTGCCAGTGGAACTTGACGAACACCGCTGCCCCGGCCGCGTTGACCAGGCGGTAGGTGTGCACCCCGAAGCCCTGCATGGTGGCGTAGCTGCGCGGGATGGCGCGGTCCGACATTTGCCATAGCAGCATGTGGGTCGATTCCGGCATCAGGCTGACGAAGTCCCAGTAGGTATCGTGCGCGCTGGAGGCTTGCGGCATGGCGAAGTGGGGCTCCGGCTTGACGGCGTGCACCAGGTCGGGAAACTTCATCGCATCCTGGATGAAGAACACCGGCATGTTGTTGCCCACCAGGTCCCAGTTGCCTTCCTCGGTGTAGAACTTGACGGCGAAACCGCGCACGTCGCGCACGGTATCGGCCGAGCCGCGCTCGCCGGCCACGGTGGAGAAGCGCACGAACACCGGCGTGCGCTTGCCAGCCGCCGAGAACGGCGCGGCGCGGGTCAGGTCGCCCAGGTCGCGGTAGGCCTCGAAATAGCCGTGCGCCGCCGAGCCGCGCGCATGCACCACGCGCTCCGGGATGCGCTCGTGGTCGAAGTGGGTGATTTTTTCGCGCAGGATGAAGTCTTCCATTGCGGTCGGGCCGCGCAGGCCGACCTTCAGCGAATTCTGGTTGTCCGCCACCGGCACGCCCTGGTTGGTGGTCAGCTGCCGTTCGCCCGAGTCCACGCGCACCCTATCCAGCGCGGCGTTGGACGGATTGACGCCCTGCGGCGGCACGCCGTCGCCGGTTTTCGGGCTGGGCTTGGTCTCGCTGGCCGTGCTGGCCGTGGCCGACGCATGGTGGATGGGGCAGGTGCGGCCGGGCTGCGGCGTGCGCGCCGCCTCGCCATGCTCGCCGGCCTTGCTTTCGTTGTACGGTATCTGCGCCGACAACTCCTGCGACGCCGCCACCTTCTGCAGCAGGGCCGCCGCCTCGGGGCCGGGGTTGCCCAGGCTTTGCGGCGGCGGCGCCGAGGATGGCCCGGACACGGTGCTCAACACGGAACCGGCGCCCTGCACGGGCGATGGCGATTGCTTGGAAGACGTCATGTTTACCTCTCGGGTTGGGATCAGTGCGAAATCAGGGCGATCAGGATGATGACGGGGATGGGCACGCCCAGCAGCCACAGTAAAATCGAACGCATGTTTTCTCTCCTTGTTCAGACGCGGCTGGGATGCAGCGTGACGCGGTCGCGCAGGCGGCCGCCGAATGTGGCGCACAAGCTGGCGACGAAAGCGCCGATCAGCAGGGCGATGAACATCCACAGCGCGGAGGCTGCGGCCGCCTTGCGGGCCTCGTCGGCGGCGGCCTTGGCCGCGTTGGCGGCGTCGGTGGCGGCCTTCTTCATGCGGGCATAGGCATCGTCCACGCGGCGCCCGGCGTCGGCCGGGGCCAGGCCGGTGCGTTGCGCCACCAGGGTGGCCAGGTACTGGCGGTCGTCGGCGGCCAGGCTGCCGTTCTGCAGGGTGGCGAGCAGGATGCGGTTCACTTCCGCGCGCTGGGCGCCATTGTCGGTGTCCGGCGCGGCGCTCGGGCTGCGCAGCAGCACATCGGCGTAGTAGCCGCCCAGGGCGCGCTCCCTTCCCTCCGGCGCCGCAGCTTGGGCCATGGCTGGCGCTGCGCTGGCGGCGACGGCAGCCACGCCGGCGCCGGCCTTGGTGGCGCCGCTGAACACGGCGCTGACGGCGCCCGCCATCACGGCGGCGGTCAGCAGGGTGGCCACGGCCCAGGCCAGCAGGCCATGGGCGGTGTCGCGGAAATACACTTCGTCATCGTGCACGCTGGCCCACTTGACGCGCAGGCGTCCTGCCAGGTAGCCGCCCACGGCGGCCGAGGCCAGCTGCATGAAGGTCAGCCACAGGATGGTGGAGCGGCCGATCGGGGCGTCGCTGTAGCGCCATGGCGAGACGGCCGACAGGCCCAGGCCGAAGCCAAGGATCAGCAGGATGAAGGACAAGGCGGCGGCTGCGGCGGCGCCGGCAAATACGGCGCTCCAGCTGACGCCGGCGTGGTGGCCGTCGAAATCGGCGGTCAACACCGTGGCCGGCGCGACGCCGGGAATCGGGGCTTGCGATAGCATGGCAGGTCTCCTCACGGGTACGAAGCTGCTTCAGAATGAGCAGGGCGAGGCGCGGCACCGAAGGCAGTGCGCCTGCACGGCGAGGTGCTGCAACGACGCCATGGTCATTCTGAAACAGCTTCTGTAGGCAAAAAATGCGGCGGCTACCGCTGGGTGGCGGCGCCGCCGTCGATATGGGGCACGGCAGGAGCTTATTTACGCGAGCTCAGCAGCTTGGACAGGCCATAGCCCGCCGCTGCAGCGATCAGCACCGAGATGGCGGGCTTGTTGCGCACGTATTCGCGGCCGGTTTCGGCGTACTCCTTGTAAGAGGCGCTGAACTGCTTGGCGCGCTCGGACAGGCTGACGGAGGAGTTTTCGACGGTGTCGGCGACCTTGTCCACGCCGTTGTGGGCGCTGGTGGCCAGGCGGTTGGTCACGGCCGGCACCTTGTCGGCCACCTTGTCGATGGCGGTGTGGGCGTCGGCGCGCAGGTCGCGGTTGATCTGGGTCACGCCTTCGCGGGCGGTGTTGATTTTGTTGTCGGTGCTGGTGTCGATGTTAGCGCTCATGGTCATTCCTTTATGTGGGGTTGTTAGGTCAATCCACGATAGGCGCTCGGCCGCATGGCCACAGTGCGGCAGCTAACAAAATCGCCCCCTCTCCCGGCTGGCGGGCTTATGTGCGTACGCACACTGACGCTGGGGCCCAAAAAGGAGGATACTGAGGCGCTTGGATCTCTTTGCAGGAGAAGGAAATGTTTCCCGTGTCCACGACTCCCAGCTCGGCCATCTCGCTGCCCACGGTACAGCAGTCCAACCCCGTGCTGCCGGCCACGCCGGTCACGGTTAATCCTGCGGCCACCGTCAGCAGCACCATCGAGCTGGCGCCGCTGGCGTCCACGGCCGTGGATTTCTCGCCGGTGGCGCAATTCCTCTCCAGCGTCTCGCAATCGCAACAGCAGCTCAACCAGCTGCAGGCCGCCGTAGCCAATGGCGAGGGCCCGCCGGACACGGAAACCGAGCAAGCCAACCTGAATTCCGCAGCGCAAAACCTGGTGAACGCGTTCAACCTGCTGCCGCCCACCACCTTCGAGCAGGCGCAGGTGGTGCAGAATGCGGCGCTGGTCAACAACATCGTGAACAACCTGACCCAGCAGGGACAGAATGGGGGCGACCAGGCCGCAGCCAACACCACGGCGACCAACCTGGCGCGCATCGGCATCACGCTGCAGCCGCCGCTGCTGGCGGACGCCAGCGCGGGGCTGAGCCTGGATGCGGACGTGCTGCGCCAGGCCTACAACGTGGACCGCCAGGGCACCACCAACCTGTTGCAGCAGACGGCCAACACCTTTGGCCGCATCGGCAACGAATTCGCCCAGCAGCTGAGCAATGCGGCCAGCGCGGTGCAGGCCGCCAATCCGGACGGCACCTTGCCGCCGGCCAGCGTGGCGGCCAATCTGCGGCTGAACGCCGCCCGCCAGGCCTTGCTGACGCCGGCGCCGGAAACGGCCGCCGACCGCCTCGCCGCCCAGCGCGCGGCGCTGGACCGGCTGGCGCCGCGCATCCAGAGCACGCCCTCGCCGCTGGTCGACCTGGCGCAGCTGCAGCAGCAGGCGAATGGGCTGGGCAACAACCGGCTGGGCACGATACAAACAGCGGCACAGCAGGCCGCGCAGTTGCAGGCCAACCAGGCCGCCAGCCTGCTTACCACACAACAGGCCGCAGCCCAGCAGGCGGCGCAGCTGCAGACCGACCAGCTTGCGCAGCAGCAAGGCACACAAGCAGCAAACCAGACAGCGGCGCAGCAGGCCGCACAGCAGCAGCTTGCCCAGCTCGATCAGCAGCAGGACACACAAGCGGCAGGCCAGACGGCAGCCCAGCAGGTGGCACAGCAGCAGGCCGACCAGCTCGCGCAGCAGCAAGGCACGCAGGCGGCAAACCAGGCGGCTGCCCAGCAGGCCGCGCAGCAACAAGCTGACCAGCTCGCACAGCAGCAAGGCACGCAAGCGGCAAGCCAGGCGGCAGCCCAGCAGGCAGCACAGCAGCAGGCTGACCAGCTCGCGGAGCAGCAAGCCACGCAGGCGGCAAACCAGGCGGCAGCCCAACAAGCTGCTCGACTGCAAGCCGACCAGCTGACGCAGCAGCAAGTCATCGAGGCGGCGAACCAGACAGCGGCACAGCAGGCTACACAGCTGCAAGCCCAGCAGTTGGCCGAACAGCAGGCCGCAAATCAGACGGCGGCACAGCAGGCCGCTCAACTGCAAGCCGACCCGCTGGCGCAGCAGCAAGCCACCCAGGCAGCGTATCAAACAGCGGCACAGCGGGCCGCGCAGTTGCAGGCCGGCCAGGCCACGCAACAGCAGGCTACGCAAGCGGAGTATCAACCCGAGGCACAGCAGGCCGCGCAATTACAGGCCAACCAACTGGCCGACCAGCAAGCAGCGCAGCAAACCGCCAACCAGAGCGCGCAACAGGCAGCACGCCTGCAGGCGAACCAGACGGCAGAACAGCAAGCCGCGCAGCTGCAAGCCAACCAGGCCGCCAACCAGCAGACGGCACAGCAGACGGCGGCGCAGCAAACCGCCGCCCAGCAGATCGCGGCCCAGCAAGCCGCACTGCAGCAGGCCACGGCGCAAGCCCAGCTGGCCGCCGCGCAGCAAGCCGCCGCCATAGTGACGGGCAACCAGACCCCGACCCAGGCCGCTGCCCAGGCCCAGCTGGAATCGCAGCTGGAAGCCCAGCTGCAAGCCAACCAGGCCAACGCCCAGACCGCGCAGAATGCCCAGCTCAGCGCCGCCACCCAACAAGCGCTGCAGCAATCACAGACCGACCTGGCCACGCAGCAAGCCCAGCAGGTAGCCCAGCAAGCGCAATCCGACCAGCAGACGCTGGCGCTGCAGCAGGCCAACGCCCAAGCCACGGCCCAGGATACCCGGCAAGCGGCGCTGACCGCCGCCCGGCAGCAAGTCCAGCAATCGGCCAACAGCGCCGCCACCTTGCAGGCCCAGCAGCAGGCCAACGAGGTACTCGACGCCCAGCAGCAGGCCGAGGCACAGCAGGCCGCGCAGACCACGGCCGAACAGCAGGCCAACCAGGCCCAGGACGTCCAGCAGCAAACCGGGGCCCAGCAAGCCGCCCGGACCACGGCCGAGCAGCAGGCCACCCAGGCCCAGACCGGACAGGCCGCCGACAACGCCGCCGCCATCCAGGCCCGCGCCACGCAGACGGCGGCCAACGCGCTGCAGACCGCCACCACGGCCAGCGCCACCGCCTCGCAGCAAGCCCAGGCCGCGCAGCAGGCCGCCGCCGCGCTGGCGGCTGCCCAGGCCAGCGCCCAGCAGGTCGACGCCAACGCCACCGTGGCGGCAGCCAATGCAGCGGCCGCCACCGCCGCCCAACAGGCGCGCGCGGCCCAGAGCGCGGCCGCCGAACTGGCAGCCGCCAGCACCGCCGCCGCCCAGGCAGCGGCGCAAGCGCGCAGCGCCCCCAGCTCCAGCGCCACGCGGGACAGCGCCAACTCCGCCGCCCAGCTGGCGGCCCAGGCGCAGAGTATCGCCGCCCAGCTGGCCACGGCCAACGCGGCGGCGGAAACCGCGATGGCCGAAGCGCGCGCGGCCCAGGCGGCGGCCAACGCCGCCATCAACGCGGCGGCGCTGCAGGCCAGCGCCTCCACCAGCCCGGCCACGGACCT
Source organism: Duganella kummerowiae (assembly GCF_053572355.1). Taxonomy (NCBI): domain Bacteria; kingdom Pseudomonadati; phylum Pseudomonadota; class Betaproteobacteria; order Burkholderiales; family Oxalobacteraceae; genus Duganella; species Duganella kummerowiae. The sequence continues at coordinate 345 of NZ_JBKFEH010000025.1, read as the reverse complement.
GGCGGCCCAGGTCGCGGCCGACGCCGAGGCGGCCGCCGACGCCGCCGGCCGGAACCCGGCCGGCCAGGCCGACCCTCTGCGCGCCAATCCGGCCCTGGCCGGCGCCATCGCCGCCTACGCCATCAACGACACGGTGGCGACGGCCAACCGGCCCGGCGGCGCCAACGGCCTCGCCGTCCCGCGTGTGAATGCCGTGAACGCCGTCACCGCACCGGGCGGCGCGGGCGGCACTACCATCGCCAGCGGCGACGTCAACCGCTAAGAACCCGTTCCAAAAAGACCATGGCGTCGTTGCCGCTCCTTGCCGTGCAGGCGCACTGTCTGCGTCGCGGCGCCTGGCCCTGC
>NZ_JBKFEH010000024.1:0-192850 GCF_053572355.1 Duganella kummerowiae | reverse complement strand
CGGAATTGGTAGACGCGCATGGTTCAGGTCCATGTGCCGCAAGGTGTGGGGGTTCGAGTCCCTCCGTGGGCACCAAGAATTCCGTAAAAAGCCTCCTTCGGGAGGCTTTTTTTATTGATACAGGTCGAACTCCACCAGAGTCCGCTTCGCTAGCATGGACTGGCGCCCATCCGGCGCGCCTCCCGGGAGTTCACCATGAAAACCGCATCCGCCCTGCTGGCGGCGCTGCTGCTAGGCAGTACGCCGTCCCATGCCGCCGTCGTCTTTCAACTCGATTTCCTGCCCGAAACCTCGCTGCAAGCGCAGCAAGGCTTCCAGACCGCCGCCGCGCGCTGGTCGGCGCTGCTGCAGGACAATGTCACCGTCCGCCTTACGGTGGGCACTGGCGCGCTGGATCCCGGCATCATCGGCCAGACCGGCTCGGCCGCCAACCTGTATGACTATGCCGGCGTGCGCAGCGCCATGCTGGCCGACGCCAGCTCGGCCGCCGACCGCAGCGCGGCCAACAGCCTGGCGCCGGATGCCGTGCGCATGCTGATCAACCGCACCGCCGACAACCCCAACGGCGCCGGCAGCGCCACGCCCTACCTGGACGCCAACCGCGGCCCCAACAATACCAGCATCTACCTGCACGATGCCCAGGCCAGGGCGCTGGGCTACAGTCCGGCGCCGCAAACGCTGGCCGGCTGCCTGTCCACATGCGACGGCTACATCGAATTCAGCAACAGCCTGCCCTTCGACTACAATCCGGGCAACGGTATTCAAGCCGGCAACCTGGACTTCGTCGGGGTTGCCACGCACGAGATCGGCCACGCGCTGGGGTTCACCAGCGGCGTGGACGTGCTGGACTATTACGCGGCGCCCGCCAACGGGGGCCCTTATTACGCCGACGAGTTCACCTTCGTGACGGCACTGGACCTGTTCCGCTACTCGGCCGCCAGCGCGGCCCAGGGCGCCATCGACTGGAGCGCGGACAACCGCGACAAATATTTTTCCATCGATGGCGGCGCCAGTGCAGGCCCGCTGTTCGCCAACGGCGTCAACTACGGCGACGGCAACCAGGCCAGCCACTGGAAGGACAACCTGGGCATAGGCCTGATGGACCCGACCGCCGCCTACGGCGAGCTGCTGGGCATCACCGCAGCCGACCGCATGGCGCTCGATGTCATCGGCTGGAACCTGGCCCCGGTGCCGGAGCCGTCCGCATGGGCCATGCTGCTGGCGGGCATGCTGTGGCTGGGCCGGGCGCGGCTCCGTGCGCGCTGGCGCAATTGGACATTGACGGCGGCGCGCACGTCCTTTATGATGCGTGCCTTCTGATGCAGAACACGCAGCAGACAGCAGTAACAGCATGCCCACGTGGCGGAATTGGTAGACGCGCATGGTTCAGGTCCATGTGCCGCAAGGTGTGGGGGTTCGAGTCCCTCCGTGGGCACCAGGAATTCCGTGATCTAAGCCTCCCTCGGGAGGCTTTTTTCATTCCAGCGCCGCTTTCACCGCATCGGCCAGCGAGATGGTCGGACGGCCGATCAGCCGGCTCAGCGTCCTCCCCTCATCATCCAGCGCGCCCCTGGCGGCGGCGGCATCCGAATCCGCAACCAGCGCGGCCATCGCCGCCGGCAACCCTAAGCCCAACAGCAGCTGTTCGTACTCCGCCTGCGGCAGGTCCTGGTAGGCCACCGGCTTGCCGCTCTGGCGCGCCGCCTCCGCCGCCAGTTCGGCCAGCGTGTAGCGGGTGTCGCCGGCCAGTTCATATACTTGCTGCGGCTGGTCCGCGGTGAGCACCGCCACGGCGGCGTCCGCATAATCGGCACGGGCGGCGGCGGCCACCCGGCCCTGGCCCGCCGCGCCGGCCAACACGCCATGCGCCACTGCCGGGCCCAGCGCGCCGGTATGGTTTTCCACATACCAGCCATTGCGCAGCAGGCTGTAAGCCAGGCCGGAGGCGCGGATGGCGTCTTCGGTCTCGCGGTGCTCGCCGGCCAGCGCCAGCGGCGAGGTATCGGCGCACAGCACGCTGGTGTAGGCCAGCAGACCCACCGCGGCGCGCTTGGCGGCATCGACCACGTTGCGGTGCTGGGCGCCACGCTGGCCGATGTCATTGGACGAGATCAGCAGCACCTTGGCGGCGCCGGCAAAAGCGGCGTCCAGCGAGGCGGTATCGTTGTAATCGGCGCGGCGTACTTGCACGCCCTGCGCGGCCAGGGCGGCAGCCTTGGCCGGGTCGCGCACGGCAGCCACGATGGAGGAGGCGGGTACTTGCTTCAGCAGCCCGGCGATGACGAGTTGGCCCAGCTGGCCGGTGGCGCCTGTAATGACAATCATGATGCGTCCTTTCAAAACGAGAAAACGTCGCGGCCGTGCGACAGTGCCGGCGGCGGTGGACGTATAATAGCGGCATCACTTACGATTTGTAAGTACGTACATTTTGGTAAGCATAAGGAATTCCCATGAACAGCCCGAAGACCAGCAAATCCCTGCGCGCCTCGCTGGCCGCGCGCAACCAGGCCATGCGCGGCCAGGTACTGGACGCGGCATGCCCGTCGCGCGCCGTGCTGGGCCACGTCACCAGCCGCTGGGGCGTGCTGGTGCTGGTGGTGCTGCTGGACGGCACCCACCGCTTCAGCGAACTGCGGCGCGCCATAGGCGGCGTCAGCGAAAAGATGCTGGCCCAGACCCTGGAAGCGCTGGCGCGCGACGGCTTCGTGCTGCGCGAAGCGCGCCAGGTGGTGCCGCCGCACGTGGAATACAGCCTGACCGCGCTGGGACGCGGCGTGGCCGAGCGGCTGGAAGTGCTGGTGGACTGGATAGAGGACCAGTTCCCCCTCATCAAGCAGGCCCAGGACGAAGCCGATCGCCTGGCCGCCTAATACGCTGCCCGGGCCATGCAGTTGTAATACACTGAGCACTCCAGCGTACCGGCCCCGTTCCATGACGCATACCTCCCCGCCCGTCCCGCCGCATGTCATCGTACTTGCCACCAGTATGGCGCTGGAGCTGGACGTGTTCGAACAAATCCTGCAGCGATACAGCTTCCGCCTGTACCGCGTGAGCCGCGGCGACCAGGCCATGTCAGCGGCCATGGCCGGCGGCGTGGCGCTGATGCTGCTGGATGTGACCCTGGCCGGCAGCGCCAGCTTCGAACTGTGCCGCCGCCTGCGCCAGCCCGCCATGCCGGTGTTCCTGCTGTCCGCCACCCCCAGCGACGAAGAGGCGCTGCGCGCCGCCGAGGCCGGCGCGGCGGCCTACCTGCCGCTGCCCTTCCAGGCCGACGAACTGGCCGGCCGCATCCTGATGGAGCTGGGCGTCATCAATCCGCCAGCGGCCATGGTCGGCAATCCGCGCCTGGCCGACCTGCAGGTCAATTACCACAGCCTGATGGCCGGCTCGCCCGACGTCATCCTGCTGCTGGACCGCGACGACAAGCGCGTGCTGGACCTGAACCGCAACGCCCGCAAGCTGTTCGGCTTGACCGAGGCGGAGCTGCTCAACAGCAGTTTGTTCCGGTTGTGCCCGCCGCTGCAGCCGGACGGCGTCTCCAGCAAGGAATGGCTGGCGGGACGCATGGCGCAAGTGATGGCGGGCGACGTGCGTACCTTTGAGATGGTCTTGCTGCACAGTTCGGGACGCGCCATCACGGCCGAGCTGCGCATGGTGCCGCTGGACGTCCAGGATCGCCGCCTGCTGCATGTGCGGCTGGTCGACATCACCGCCCGCAAGCAGGCCGAGCAGCTTTACGAGGGCAAGAACCTGCTGCTGGAAATGGTGGCGCGCGGCGCCCCGCTGCAGCAGACCCTGGAAGGCCTGATCCGCCTGATCGAGGCGCGCGCGGAAGGCGTGCTGTGCACCGTGCTGCTGCTGGACCCGGATGGGCGCACGGTGCGGCCGGCTGCCGGCCCCGGCATGCCGCCCGCCTACCTGGCGGCGCTGGACGGCCTGGCCATCGGTCCTGAAGCGGGCTCCTGCGGCACCGCCATGTATCGCAAGGCGACGGTGGTGGTGTCCGACATCCAGGCCGATCCCCTGTGGGCGCCCTACCGCGAGCTGGCCGCCGCCCATGGCTTGCGGGCCTGCTGGGCCATGCCCATCCTGTATGACACCGACACCGTGCTGGGCAGCTTCGCCATGTATTACCGCGAGGTGCGCAGCCCGACCGCCGCCGACCGCCGCCTGATCGGCACCGCCAGCCACCTGGCCGGCATCGCTATCGCCCGCACCCGGCGCGACGAGGAGCTGGCGCGCCACCGCAGCCGCCTGGAGGAACTGGTGCAGGAGCGCACGGCGGAGCTGAGGCAGGCCAAGGAAGAGGCCGAGCACGCCAACGAGGAGCTCAGCACCGCCTTGTCCAACCTCAGCATGACCCAGGACGAGCTGGTGCGGCGCGACAAGCTGGCCGCCCTGGGCTCGCTGGTGGCCGGCGTGGCCCACGAGCTCAACACGCCGATCGGCAACAGCCTGGTGATGGCCAGCAGCATGAGCGAGCGTACCGCTGCCCTGCGCCGCGAGGTGGCGGGCGGCCTGCGCCGCTCCGTGCTGGAGCAGTACCTGGAACAGGCGGCCGAGGCCGACGAGGTGGTGGTGCGCAACCTGCGCCGCGCGGCCGAACTGGTGTCCGGCTTCAAGCAGATCGCCATCGAGACCGGCAGCGCCCAGCGCCGCCGCTTCCTGCTGGACGAGCTGGTCGGCCAGCAGCTGCTGCCGCTGCACGCCGGCGCCTGCGGCCTGGCCCTGGACGTGGTGCTGCTGATCGACCCCGGCCTGGAAATGGACAGCTACCCGGCGGCCCTGGGCCAGGCCCTGGGCCATTTATTCGACAACAGCGTGCTGCACGGCCTGGCCGGACGGGAACGCGGCGCCATCACCGTGCGCGCCTACGCCACCGCATCCGGTGAAATCTGCCTGTCGTTCGGCGACGACGGCGCGGGCATCCCGGCCGCCAACCTGGCGCGCATCTATGACCCGTTCTTCACCACCCGCCTGGGCGAAGGCTCGGGGCTGGGACTGTACATCATCCACAACATCGTCACCGGGGTACTGGGCGGACGCATCGACGTCCACAGCACCGAGGGCAAGGGCACCACCTTCATATTGCTGCTGCCGCCGGTCGCCCCGTTGTAGTGAAGCAACATACTGTCAGTTCCATTTTCCACAATGCAACCTACAGATGAGCGCCGTATAATTGTTCAGGACAGACCGGCCATCAGCCGGCGCCCAGCCAGAGACTGCCGAGTGAACAGCACGCACGCCCTACCCATGCCCGTCGCCGCGCTGCGCGGCGAATTCCATGATGCCGCAGCCGAGCAGGCCTTCCTGCGCCTGCACCTGGCGGACACCCATGCCCAGCTGCGCCTGACCTTCATCCTGTGCTCGCTGTTCTACCTGCTGTTCGCCGTCACCGACCTGCTGGTGGCCGGCTATACCCTGCGCGCCGCCGCGCTGGTGGCGGTTAGGGTATCGGTGGCGGCGGTGGGCGTGGCAGGGCTGGTGGCGCTGCGGCGCCATCCGGATTCGATCGTCGCGCCCCGGGTCATTGCCAGCGTGATGCAAACCGCCGGCTGTTCCGCCTTCCTGCTGATCGCTGCCTTGCGGCCGGAGGAATTCCAGATGCATGCGGTGTCCATGGTGATCGTGATCATCGTGGTGTACATCTACATCCCCAACCGGCTGCTGTACGCCAGCGCCATCGCCCTGGCCCACACTCTGGCTTTCCTGTGGCTGGCCCGCCAGCTGGGCGGACTGGCGCATTCGCTATGGATCAGCATGAGCATGCTGCTCTTGCTGGCCAACGTATTCGGCTATGTGGCGGCGCGCCGCTACCAGCTGGTGTGGCGCGGCGAATTCAGTACCCAGGCCATGCTCAAGAATTTGTCGGTGCGCGATCCGCTGACCGGCTGCTACAACCGGCGCCACCTGCACCAGCAACTGCTGGAGACGGAAATCCAGCGCGCCCAGCGCTACCAGCTGAGCCTGACGGTAGTGATGTGCGATATCGACCATTTCAAACAGGTCAACGACAGCCACGGCCACCATGGCGGCGACGCCGTGCTGCAAGCCTATGCCGCGATGCTGCTGTCCACGACACGCGACAACATCGACAGCGTGGTGCGCTACGGCGGTGAAGAATTCCTGCTGATATTGCCGGAAACCGACCTGGATGGCGGTGTCCAGCTGGCCGAGCGCCTGCGCCAGCTGTGCGCCGATACCCCCACCCTGCACAACGGCCGCCAGATCGCCATCACGGCCAGCTTCGGGGTGGCCAGCGCCGACTTCAGCGCCCCCGGTCCCGGCCCGGCGCCGGAAGCCATGGTGGCGGCGGCCGACACCCTGTTGTACCAGGCCAAGCGCAGCGGCCGGAATCGGGTATGCTCACGCCAGCTGGAAACGGATACTATTGAGCGGACCGGAGGCAGATCGTGAAAAAACTAGCCATCATGAGCCTGGCGCTGTGCTGCGTGATGGCGGCCGCCAAGCCGGCGCCCTGGCACAAGTGGCGCAGCAAGATAGACAACACCCTGGCCTGTTCGCAATATACGCTGGGTCCCGGATGGGCGTGGGACAGCGGTCCGTATCAAGATAGCCGTTGCGAAAAGCCGGTGCATGCTAAATAATGGTGCCACAAAAATAAGGCGCCCCAGCCAGCACACATAGTCCAGAAGTAGTTGAAGGAAGCCCCGCCGCATCCCCATCACACATCAGGAGACCATATGTTCACCAATCCCGAGCAATTCGCCACCGCCACCAAAGCCCTGTTCGAATTCCAGCTGGACACCTTCAACACCCTTACCAGCAAGGCCGTACAAGGACTGGAGCAGGTGGTCGCGCTCAACATGGCCACCGCCAAGTCCAACCTGCAGCAGGGGCTGGACACTGGCAAGGAGCTGAGCCAGGCGTCCGATCCGCGCGCCGCCGTCTCGCTGGCGGCCGCCAAGCTGCAGCCCGGCGTGGCCGGCGCCGTGGCCTACAACCAGCAGCTGACCCAGATCATCGGCGAAATCCGCGAGGAATTCACGCGCGCGGCGGACGTCCACCTGGCCGAAGCCAAGAACAACCTGAGCGCACTGATACACGACGTCACCAAGAATGTGCGTCCCGGTTCCGAAAACGCGGTGCAGATCGTCAAGACCGCCATCGACAACGCCTTCAGCGGCTATGAACAGGTAACCAAGGCCACCAAGCAGGCAGTCAAGGCAGTGGAAGACCAGATCGCCCAGGCCACCGCCCTGGTCGAGCAAAAAGCCAAGGCCGAGGCCGAGGCCGAGAAAGCCGCAGCCGCCTGACCCCGTTCCCACCATCACGCCGGGCGCCGCGATTCGCGGCGCTTTTTGTTTGCAATTGGCAGGCAGCGCTGGGCAAGCGGGCGCGGACGCGATACACTGTACAAAAATACAGTTGGCGCAGTCCTGCATGAACCGAGTCCTCGACAATCCGTTTTATTACCTTGATAACTTCCAGTTGGTGCTGGGCTGGATCGCCGAGCGCTATGACGACCTCCTGGACGCCGAGGAGCGCGCCTTCCTGTCCGCCTTCCCCACCCTGCCGCAGCCGGCTCGGGCCCTGTTCGTGCGCATGGCCATGCGCAAGGGCACCCTGTTTCGCGCCAGCAAGTTGCAGTACCCGGAAATCGGCGACGCGCATCAGGCAGCGCGGCCGCTGGCTGCCCTGGGCCTGATCGAGGACGATCCCGCCATCAGCCTGGAGCAGCTGTTCGACCTGTTGCAGAAGCCGGAAATCAGCCGCGTGTTCCAGTTCCCGGCGCAGCTAAGATCGCTGCGCAAGGCCGAGCAGCTGGAGGCCTTGCGCGCCGGCCGCGAGGGCGGACAGCGCTTTTCGGCCTGGTGGAAAGACGCCGGCGACCATGTCTACCAGGTCACGGCCCAGCCCCTGTGCGACCGTTTGCGCCTCATCTTCTTCGGCAACTACCACCAGGACTGGACCGAGTTCGTGCTGTCCGACCTCGGCATCTACCAGTACGAGAAAGTGGAATTCTCCCCGGCCGCGCGCGGCTTCCGCACCCGGCGCGACATAGACGACTACCTGGCCCTGTACGCCTGCCGGGAGCACTTTGAAGAAGGCGTCCCGGTGGCCGAGTTGCTGCCCGGCCTGCCCGATTGCGACCCGGGCAACGAATGGATGCGCAGCCGGCGCGACAAGCTGCTGTTCCAGTTTGCCCAGCACCTGGAAAAGCTGCAAGACTGGCCGGCCGCGCACGCCCTGTACCGCGATTGCGATTACCCGGGCGCGCGCGCCCGCGCCATCCGCGTGCTGGAGAAAGATGGCCAGGACGCGGCCGCCTACGCCCTGCTGCAGCTGGCGCAGCAGGCGCCGGAGAGCGAAGCGGAACGCCAGCAGTTGCTGCGCATGGCGCCGCGCCTGGCGCGCAAGCTGGGCTATCCCAAGCCGCCCGCGACGCCCCAGGCGCAGCCGCAGCGCATGGACCTCAGCCTGCCGCCGCCGGAGGCGCCCGCCTACGTGGAATTCGTGGTGCGCGACCATTTGTCGCGCGAGGATGCGCCGGTCTACTACGTGGAGAATGCGCTCATCAATTCCCTGTTCGGCCTGCTGTGCTGGGACGCCGTGTTCTGCGCCATCCCCGGCGCCTTCTTCCATCCCTTCCACCGCGGGCCGGCCGACCTGCACAGTGCCGACTTCCAGCGCCGCCGCGCACGCCAGTTCGCGGCCTGCTTCGCCAAGCTGGACGATGGCAGCCACCGCGAGGCCATCCTGGCCCAGTACGCCCGCAAGTATGGACTGCAATCGCCCTTCGTGTTCTGGGAGGCGCTGGACCAGGACTTGCTGGCCCTGGCCCTGGACTGCATCCCGCCGCTGCACCTGAAGCGCGCCTTCGAGCGCATCCTGCTCGACATCAAGGCCAACCGCAGCGGCTTCCCCGACCTGATCCAGTTCTGGCCGGCCGAACGGCGCTACCAGATGATCGAAGTGAAGGGGCCGGGCGACCGCCTGCAGGACAACCAGCTGCGCTGGATAGACTATTGCGCCACGCACCAGATGCCGGTCTCGGTGTGCTACCTGCAGTGGGCCGCCTGAATGGAGCAGCCAGGCTACACCGTTGCCGTGCGGGCCCTGTGCGAGTTCACCGCCAAGGCGGGCGACCTGGACCTGCGCTTCACGCCCTCGCCCACGGCCCAGGAAGGGATCGCCGGACACGCCATCGTGGCCTCGCGCCGCGATGACGATTACGAATCCGAGATCCCGCTCAGCGGCCACTGCGGCGCCTTGCGGGTGCGCGGCCGCGCCGATGGCTACGATCCGCGCCGCCGCCAGCTGGAGGAAGTCAAGACCTATCGCGGCGACTTGAAGAAGATGCCGGACAACCACCGCCACCTGCACTGGGCCCAGCTGAAGATCTATGGCCACCTGCTGTGCCAGGAGCGCGGGCTGGAGCAGGTGACGCTGGCCTTGGTGTATTTCGATATCGGCAGCCAGAAGGAAACCGTGCTGCGCGAGCAGCACGCGGCCACCACCCTGCGCACTTACTTCGAGCAGCAGTGCGGCCTGTTCCTGGCCTGGGCTGCGCAGGAGCTGGCGCACCGCGCCGCGCGCGACGCCCAGCTCAAGGCCATGCGCTTCCCGCTGCCGGACTTCCGCCCCGGACAGCGCCAGCTGGCCGAAGCCATGTACAAGGCCAGCACGCGCGGCTGTTGTTTGCTGGCGCAGGCGCCCACCGGCATCGGCAAGACCGTGGGCAGCCTGTTCCCCATGCTCAAGGCCTGCGCCGAACACCGGGTCGACAAGGTGTTCTTCCTGGCCGCCAAGACCTCGGGCCGGCAGATGGCGCTGGACGCCGTGGACCTGATACGCGGCGGCGCGCCGGACCTGCCGCTGCGCACCCTGGAGCTGGCCGCCAGGGCCACCGCCTGCGAGCATCCGGACAAGGCCTGCCATGGCGACTCCTGCCCGCTGGCGCGCGGCTTCTACGACCGCCTGCCGGCCGCGCGCGCCGCCGCCCTGCAAGCGCCCATGCTGGACCGTACCGCGCTGCGCGAGGTGGCGCTGGCGCACCAGGTCTGCCCCTATTACCTGGGCAGCGAGATGGCGCGCTGGTGCGACGTCATCGTCGGCGACTACAACTACTATTTCGACATCAGCGCCATGCTGCACAGCCTGACCCTGATGAACGAATGGCGCGTCAACGTGCTGGCCGACGAGGCCCACAACATGGTGTCGCGCGCACGCAAGATGTACAGCGCCGAACTGGCGCACGGCGGCCTGCGCGCGCTGCGCAAGCTGGCGCCGGAGGAATTGAAAAAGCCGCTGGACCGCGTGCATCGCCAGTGGAACCAGCTGGAGAAGGACCAGCAGGACGAGTATGCGGCCTACCCGGCGCTGCCGGACAAATTCATGGCCGCGCTGCAGACCGCCGCCACCGCCATCGGCGACTTCATGGCCGAGCATCCCAACCAGGTCCATCCCGAGCTGCAGGATTTTTATTTCAACGCCCTGCAGTTCACCCGCCTGGCCGAGAGCTTTGCCGAGCACACCTTGTTCGACATCGAAAAACGTACCGGCGCACGCGCCAGCCATACCGAGTCGGTGCTGTGCATCCGCAACATCGTGCCGGCGCCCTTTCTCAAGCCGCGCTTCGAACACGCCCATAGTGCTGCCCTGTTCTCGGCCACCCTCAGTCCCTGGCATTATTTCAGCGACATGCTGGGCATGCCCGAATCCACCGCCTGGGTCGACGTGGAATCGCCGTTCACGGCCGATCAATTGTCGGTGCAGGTGGCGGCCCACATCTCGACCCGCTACCAGCACCGTGGCCAGTCGCTGGCGCCCATCGCGCAGCTGATCGGCGAACAATACCAGCGCCAGCCCGGCAACTACCTGGCCTTCTTCAGCAGCTTCGATTACATGGACAAGGCGGCCGAGCTGTTCGCCCAGCGCCATCCGGACGTGCCGCAGTGGCGCCAGGCGCGCCGCATGGATGAAGCGGAACGGGCGCGCTTCCTGGAGCGCTTCACGCCGGACAGCGCCGGGGTCGGCTTCGCGGTGCTGGGCGGCTCCTTCGGCGAGGGTGTGGACCTGCCCGGCGCACGCCTGATCGGCGCCTTTGTCGCCACCCTCGGCCTGCCGCAGCTCAACCCCGTCAACGAGCAGATACGCCAGCGCATGGAGCACATCTTCGGCGCCGGCTATGACTACACCTACCTGTATCCCGGCATGCAGAAAGTGGTGCAGGCGGCCGGGCGCGTCATCCGCACCACCTCCGACCGGGGCACGGTCTACCTGATCGACGACCGTTTCGCCAGGCCGGACATACAGCAGCTGATGCCGGCATGGTGGCGGGTCGAACGGGCTCCGGTCAGCGCACCACGTCCCTGACCTTCTGGTAGCCGCTGCGGCTGATGGGCAAGCGGCTGCCATCCTTGAGCACGGCCACGTGGCTATCCTTGGTGGCCTGCTCGATGCGGCTGACGAAGTCGATGTTGACGATCCAGGAGCGGTGGATGCGCAGGAAGCGCTCGCCGTCCAGCTGCCCTTCCAGTTCGGACAGGCGCTGGTTCTTGAGGAAGGACTTGCCGTCCGACTGGATGCGCACATAATCGTCCTGCGCTTCCACGCATTCGATCTTGTCGCTGTTGATGACGTGGACCCTGGCGCCATCGCGTATCAGTACCCGGTTCAGCGGCTTGTTGCGGGCCACCGCCTCGCGCACCATGTTTTCGACGGCGGCGCCGGAACCGAGGCTGGCGCGCGCATGCGCGAGCGCCTGGTCGAAGCGCTGCTGGCTGAACGGCTTGAGCAAATAATCGAGCGCGTGGAATTCAAAGGCCTTGATGGCGTACTGGTCGAAGGCGGTGGCAAAGATGTAGCGCGCCTTGCTGCCGGCCAGTTCGGCCACCTCGAAGCCGTCCAGCTTGGGCATCTGTATATCCAGGAACACCAGGTCCGGCTCCAGCTCGGTGATGGCCTTGACGGCCTCGAAGCCGTTGGCGCATTCGGCCACCACTTCCACTTCCGGATGCGCTTCCAGGTATTCGCGCACCACGCCGCGCGCCAGCATTTCGTCGTCCACTATGATGATACGCATCTCATTCCTCGTTGTTACCGGTTTGGGCCGGCATGGCGATCCGTACACTGAAGCGCCCGCCCTGCGCCTCGCTGTGCAGGCTGGCCTCGTGCTTGTAGGCGCCGGCCAGGCGCTGGCGCACGTTGGCCAGCCCGATGCCGGTTCCCCTGGCGGCGCCCGCGTCGGGGTCCATGGCGTTGTGCACCTCGATGTGCAGCACGGAGCCGGCGCGCCTGGCGGTGATGCTGATGCAGCCGCCTTCCGGCAGGTTGCAGATGCCGTGCTTGACGGCGTTTTCCACCAGCGGCTGGATGATCATGGGCGGCACCAGGCAGGCCGCCGCGTCCTGGCCCACCTGCACTTCCGCCAGCAGACGCTCACCGAAGCGCACTTTTTCGATGGCCAGGAAATGCTGTATCAGCACCAGTTCCTGCTCCAGGGTGACCAGCTTGTGCGCTTCCATCCCCAGGCTCTGGCGGAAGAAACTGGCCAGTTCCAGCGTCATGCGGCGCGCCCCCTTCGGGTCCTGCGAGGTCAGCGCGCTGATGGAATTGAGGCTGTTGAATAGGAAGTGCGGATCGATCTGGGTGCGCAGCATGCGCAGCTCGGCCTCCTGGGCCATCAGCTGCGACTGCAGCTCGCGCTGCTCGGCGTTCTTGGCGCGCACGAATTCGTTGACGAGGTAGTGCACCGCCGCCGTCAGCCCGTACAGCAGCATGCCCAGCGCCACGATCAGGGCCGACAACTGGCGCGTGATTTCTATCCCCAGCCACCACAGCTGCATGGTTTGGCACAAGCCATTCCACACCTGGGCGATGGCCAGCCACAGGAAGCCCGACATCACGGCCGCCACCGAGAACACCAGCGGGATGGACTGCGCATTCGGGCTGCCGAGCGGATAGGCGCGGCACAGGTAGTAGGCCGAGTAGCCGGTGGCGAAGGCGTAGAACAGATTGACCGGCAGCGCGAACAGCATGGCGTTGGGCACCGGACTGTCGGTCGAGATGCGTATCACGCCGCCCAGCGCCGCGCCCAGGAACAGCCACACGGTGAGATACACCGCCATGCCGCGGCGGCTGGAAAACAAGCCCTCCATGGGCGGCTTAGTTGCGCACTTCCACGCCGCCCAGGATGGCGTAGCCCCGGATGAACAGGCGTTTGCTGCTGTTGGGTGGCAGCACGGTCTTTTCCTCGAAGCCGCCCATGATGGGCGTGCCCTGCATGATGACCACCCAATCCGGCGGCACCTTGATGTTGATGCCGCCGAACATGGCGAACACGTTCAGCACCGCATCGCCCTCGATGGACGCCTGGCGCAGGTCCAGCTCGCAGCCGCCCATCACGGCCGTGATTTCGCCGCCGCGGAAGGCGGGATTGAGGATGCGGCGGTTGAAGCCGCCCATGATGGCGGTGATGTTGACCACCGAGTCGTCGTCCGGCTTGGCCAGCGGGACGGCGGGATCCGCGCCATCGGCGCCCTGGCGCTGGGCCGTCACCGAGCGCAGCACCACCTTCACGCCCAGGACGATCAACAGTATCGGCCAGATGGTGCGCCAGCTGATGTAGAACAAGCCCATGCTGCGCAGGGTCAGCAGGCCGCCCACCGCCACCAGCGCGCCGCCCACCAGCAAGCCCTGCGGGGTACGGGTCTGGACGATTTTCAGGATGCCGAAGAACACCAGCATCATGGGCAGGAAGTGCAGCGAATACTGGAAGTCCAGCCAGCCCAGGTTATCGAGCAGGAACAGCAGTCCCATGCCGATCACGAACAGCCCGATCAGGATCTGCGCGGTGGGGCTCCGGTTGCTGAGGTTTTTCATGCCTGCTCCTTGTCCGCGTCAAGCTGCCGGGCCAGCAGCGGTTCCAGTACCATGCCCACGCCGCAGGCGACGATCAGGGCCGGCCAGGTGTCGCCGAAATTCAGGCCCCACACGTGTTCGAACGAGACCCACCACCAGGCCGCGAAGAACAGCTTCCACAAACCATTGAGGAAATAGCGCGTATTGGTGGGCGGGATCATCTGGGTCAGGCCTATCACCACCAGGATCACGGGCCAGTAGTGCCAGAGCTGGGCCACGCGGAAGTCGAATTCGAGCACATGCAGCCGGTCCAGCAGGATCAGCGTGCCCAGTGCGATGAAGATCAAGCCCCAGACCAGTTGCTTGCGCCAGTGTAGAGCCAGTTGCTGTTTCATGGTACCCCCTGTTTGTCAGCGTATGGACGTAACCATACCGGGGAACGGGGCGCGGCGGAACAGCAATTCGGCGAACGGCGAAAACGGGGGGGTGAATGGCGAAAAGCCGGCGAAATGCGGGCGCTGGAAGGACGAGAGCGGAAAAGCGGGGAAAACCGGGCGGCGCACCGTGCCCGCCGGGCACGGCGTGTTTTCAGCAGCTCAGGAGCGGCTGCCAGCGGTCATCTTGGTGTCGAACGCCAGCAGGCCCCAGCCGAGCTGGCGGCGGATTTCCTCGGGGGTCGGCGGCGGCTTCACCTCCTGCGAACGGCGCTCCAGATAGGCGCGGACCAGGTATTTGGAAGGATGGGTGGATTGGGACATGATAACCTCGCACAGTAAGTTAGCCTGCAACGAATAAGTGGTTGGTGAAGCACGTGGAGTAATATTAGGTCCGGGCCGCCCCGCCATCCGTTCGCTGGCGCACCTAGTTTCGTGGGCCCATTCCTACAATTTCTGCTGCAGGAATTCGAGGAAGCAGCTGATGCGCTGGGCCAGCTGGGTGTTGCGGTAATAGACCGCGTGGATCTGCTGGCGGAAGCCGGTGTTGTAGTCGGCCAGCAGCGGCACCAGGCGGCCCGCGGCGATGTCGGCGCGCGTCATGAAGTCGGCCAGGCATACGATGCCCTGGCCGGCCAGCGCCAGCTGGCGCAAGGTCTCGCCGCTGGACGCCGCCAGCGCCGGCGTCACCGCCAGGCTGGCGCCGGCGCCATGGCGCACTGGCCACTGGTTGCCCTGCTCGTACTGGGCGAAGCCGAGCAGGACGTGTGCGCGCAGGTCTTCCGGCGTGGCCGGCGCCCCATGGCGCTCCAGGTAGGCCGGACTGGCCAGCACGTGCAGCGGGCTGGAACTGAGGGCGCGCGCATGCAGGGTGGAGTCGGTCAGGGGGCCGATGCGGATGGCGACGTCGGTGCGGTGTTCGATCAGGTCGGCGATCTGGTCGTTGCTGCTCAACTCCAGGCGGATATCGGGATAGAGGGCGCGGAATTCAGCCACGTGAGGCACCACGCAATGCAGCATGAACGGCGAGGCGGCGTCCACGCACAGGCGGCCGGACGGCTTCTGGCGGCGGATACGGATGGTTTCCTCCGCTTCCTCCATGGCCGCCACGATGGCGCGGGCCTTTTCCAGGAACAAATGGCCTTCCTCGGTCAGTTCCATGCGGCGCGTGGTGCGGGTGAGCAGCGAGGTGGCCAGCTTTTCTTCCAGCCGGGACAGGGCGCGGCTCACGCCGGAGGTGGTTTGTCCCAGATGGACGGAGGCGGCGCTCAGGGTGCCGCTGTCGATGACGGTAATGAAGGTTCTCAGGTCGTCCGAATTGATTTCCACTGTGATGTCGCTTGCGTAGTGTCGATTGGTCTATATTGCAGGGGGCGCCAGCAAGGCTAGGCGACGTAAAACATGACGGCGCCGAAGTGGCAGGCGCTACCGCCCATGACGAACAGATGCCACACGCCGTGTCCGTAGCGCCATTTGTGGTCGGTGGCGTAGAAGGCGATGCCGCCGGTGTACAGCAGGCCGCCCAGCGCCAGCCACAGGAAGCCGTCCCAGCTCAGCGCCGAGATCAGCGGCCCGGCGCCTATCACGCCCAGCCAGCCCATGGCCACGTAGATCACCAGCGACAGCACGCGCGCACCTTTGGCATACAGCAGTTCCTGCGCGATGCCGATCACGGCCAGCCCCCACACCACGCCGAACAGCGACCAGCCCCACGGCCCGCGCAGGGTGACCAGCGTGAACGGGGTATAGCTGCCGGCGATCAGCAGGTAGATGGCGCAGTAGTCGAAGCGCTGCAGCACTTTCTTGGCCGGGCCGCGTATGCTGTGGTACAGCGTGGAGGCCAGGTACAGCGCCAGCAGCGTGACGGAATAGATGCTGAAACTGACCACCTTCCACACGTCGCCGCTGCGGGCGGCCATGATGACCAGCAGCGTGCCGCCTATCGCCGCCAGCGCCGCGCCCACGGTATGGGTGATGCTGTTGAACCGCTCGCCGTGATACATGATAGTCCTTGCCTTCCCAGTCGGCCGTGGCAAAACGCGACGGCCAGCGGCCATTGTATAGCGTCATTGGCAACCTTGACCAAGGAAAGAGCAAGCAGATGTTTCAAATCATGCGACAAATGTCGCGTGCCGGGTTGACTCTATGCGACATTTGTCACACAATTGCACTGGTAGTCACAATACGGAAAGAGTATGAGTGTGTCCATCCTTGAATTGATACGCCAGCCAGCCATGCTGGTGCTGGGCGCCATGTGCGGCAGCCTGGTGGCCGGCGCCCTGGCCTGTACCGCGCTGTGGCTGGCGGAGCGCAGGTGGGCGGCGCTGGCCGCGCGCCGCGCCGTCTGGCTGGGCGCGCAGCTGACGGTGGCGCTGGCCGCCTGCGCGGCCTTGCTGCCGCCGCAGGCGCGTCCCGGCCTGCTGATGTCTACGGATGGCCCCGTCGCCAGCGCGGCTGCTCTGGCAGCCCAGGCTCCCTACGCGCCGTTGGCTGCCATGGCTCTCCCGGCGCCATTGCCGGCCACGCCCGCAACGCCGGGGGCCTCCGTTTCGCCGATGCCGGATATCGCAGCGCAGGCTGTTGCTGCCCGCCCGTCCAATGCAGGGTCAGCAGGGCCGGCGCTAACGCCCGCTAGGACCGGCGCGGCAGCAGCAGCGATGGCGGCGTCAGCACCGCAGGGCCGCGCTATCGCGTCCATGGCGGCCGCTCTGTCCGCCCTAAGCGGCGCGGTTGGCGCCGCCACTGTCGCGTGGCTGGCGGCGTTCAGCCTGCTCCTGTATTCCGCCGGCCTGCTGGCCACGCTGCTGCGGCTGCAGCGCACGCGCCGCCTGTGGGCGGGATTGCTGGCCTCCGCACAGCGCCTGGATACGGCGCAGTTGGCGGCGCATGGCGGCTTCACCCGGCCGCAACTGGAGGCGCTGTCCAGCTTGCGCCTCACGGTCCTGGAGACCGACGCCGCCATTTCGCCGCTGCTGATCGGTGTCCTGAAGCGCCGCCTGCTGCTGCCGCGCCACCTGCGCACCTTCTCTCCCGAACAGCAGACCCTGGTGATCGAGCATGAGCTGTATCACTGGCGCCGCCGCGATCCTCTGTGGCAAAGCCTGTCAGCCACGCTGCAAATCATTATCTGGTTCAATCCCGCCATGCGCTGGATGGGCCGGCGTTTGTCCTGGGCGCAGGAACTGGGTTGCGACAGCCAGGTCCTGGCAGGACGCCCGCAACAGCAACGCAAGCTGTATGCCAGCGCCCTGCTGCGTCAATGGAAGTTGCAATCCACAAGCACGCCACATGCCGCCATCGCCTTCGGCGGCGGTGATGGCGCCACGGTGGCGGGCCGCGTCAGGCTGATGCAGCAGCCCTGCCTGCCAAACCTCAGCGCCCGTGCCAGCTGCGGCGTGGCCGCGCTGCTGGCCAGCGCGCTGGCGGGCGGCGTGCTGCTGCAGCCGGCGTGGGCGGACGGCGTCCACCGGCCCGGCGCGGCGGAAACCGCAGCGCCCGCACCGGTTGCCATGCCGTTCGCCGCGCCTGGCCCTTCCCGGGCCGCCGAGCCAGCCAACTACGGCAGCGCGCCCGCACCGGTCACGGACCTGCCCTCCGCAAGCAAATGGCGCTATCCGCTGGAACACATGCGCGTGACCAGCTACTACGGCGTGCAGCGCGACGTGCTGCCCACACCGCATCGCGGCATCGACCTGAGCGCCGCCGGCGGCACGCCAGTACATTCAGTCGCCGGCGGCACCGTGGTCGCGGCAGGACCGCTGGCCGAGAACGGCGGCCGCTACGGCATCGGCGTCATCATCGAGCACGGTGGCGTACGCTCCCTGTACGCCCACCTGAGCAAGGTGAACGTCCAAGCCGGCGACCACGTGCTGGCCGGACAAGTGATCGCCGCCTCCGGCGCCACCGGTTTCGCCACCGGGCCACACCTGCACTTCGAAACCCTGCGCGGCGGCCAGCGCATCGATCCTCGCATCATGCTGCCCGACCTCGACCGCTACGCAACAACGCGCGCACTGCGCATCCGCCGCCAGCAGCTGGGCAGCTGACCATTCCGACAACCACGCCAGCCACCGCGGCCTTGCACGCCACGGCGGAAGGGCCTCGCACATTCACAGCACATGAAACACTATCACTTGCTGGCAGCCGTCGCGCTGCTGTCCACAGTCCATGCCGAAGAGACGGCGCCGCAGCAAGTCATCGTGGCCGCCGCCCGCTCCGAGCAGCGCCAGCAGGAGACGGTCGCCACCACGATAGTGGGCCGCGACGAGCTGCTGCGTCACGGCGACCAATCCCTGGCCCAGGCCCTGCAGCGCCTGCCCGGCATCAGCATAAGCAGCGCCCAGGGCAACGCCAGCACCATACAGATGCGCGGCCTGGGCAAGGGCTACACGCAAATCCTGCTCAATGGCGAGCCGGTGCCGGCCGGCTTCTCCATCGACAGCCTGCAGCCGGAAATGATAGAGCGCATCGAGATCATGCGCAGCACGACCGCCGAACTAAGCAACCAGGCCATCGCCGGCAGCATCAACATCGTGCTGCGCAAGGCAGCACCTCGGCCCCAGCGCAGCCTCGGCGGCAACGTGGGGCGCGAACGCGGGCTGCTGTCGCCCACCTTGAGCGCACAGCTGTCCGGCCGCGACGGCGGCCTGGGCTACACGCTGGCAGCCACCTTCGCGCGCAGGCGCGCCGACCTGCCTTTCGATGTATGGGAAGAGCAGCGCGACAATGCGGGCCAATTGCAGCTGCTGCGCCGCACCCTCAACCGCGACCTGGAACGCAGCGACCAGCTGACCCTGGCGCCACGCCTGAACTGGACGCTGGCGGGCGGCGACACGCTGGCCTGGCAAAGCTTCCTGGACTACCGCCACATAGGCAACGCCCACATTGCCGATGAGACCGTGCTGGCCGGAACGGGCAGCGAATTCCCGCACAATACGGCCAGCTATGTGGCCAACGCCACCATGCTGCGCAGCGACCTGCAGTGGCAACACCGCCTGTCCGACCGCGCCAGGCTGGAAATGAAGCTGGGCTATCGCCGCAGCCGGCGCGGCGCCGATTTCGATTTCCTCGGCCGCGATACGGACCTGGCGCCGAACGGCCGCCACTACGTCGCCTCCGGGCCGGCCGAGACCGGCACTACCATCAGCGGCGCCTACCGCCTGCAACTCGACGCCCGCCACACGCTGGCCGCCGGCTGGGACCTGAGCCAGGCCCGCCGTTCGGAATACCGCAACGAGCAGCAGTTCGACGCCGCCGGCGCCCTCTCCCTGCTCAACAACGCCAGCTACAGCGCCAGGGTGCGCAAGCTGGCCTTCTTCGCCCAGGATGAATGGGAGATCGACACCCGCTGGTCGCTGTACGCCGGACTGCGCCGCGAAAGCCTGCGCACCGCCAGCGACGGCAGCACCGCCCAACCGCTGGACAACGAGGCCGCCGTGTGGAGCCCGTCGCTGCAGGCGCGCTACAAGCCGGACAGCAAACAGGTGCTGCGCCTGGCGCTGAACCGGACGTACAAGGCGCCGCCCCTGTCGTCGCTGGTGCCGCGCCGCTACACCACGGACAACAATAACAATCCCAACAATCCCGCCGAACAGGGCAACCCACAGCTGAGGCCCGAGCTGGCCTGGGGCCTGGACGCGGCCTGGGAATACTATCCTGCCCCCGGCTCACTGCTGAGCGCGAGCGCCTATGCGCGCCGCATCCGCGATGTCACCCAGACCCTGCTGTTCCAGCAAGAGGGCGAGTGGATAGAGACGCCATTCAACAATGGCAACGCCAGCGTGCACGGCATAGAGCTGGAAGCCAAGCTGCCAGTGGCGGGGGCGGTGGATCTGCGGGCCAATGCGGCACGCAACTGGTCGGCGGTTGACAAGGTGGCGGGACCGTATAACAGCCTGGAACAGCAGCTGCCCTGGACGGCCAACCTGGGGCTGGATTATCGCGCCAGCCCCGCGCTCACAGTGGGCGGCAACCTGAACCTGCAATCGGGCGGCACGGCGCGCCTGTCGCCGCTGGTGGTTACGGACCGCAACATCAAGCGGGGGCTGGATGCCTATGTTGCGTGGAAGGCGGATGGCCACGCCCAAGTCCGCATGGCCGCCGCCAACCTGTTCGGCAAGCAAAGTGTGGAATTGCGCGACTACCGCGATGGCAGCGGCCTGCTGCGCCGGACCATGCTCACGCCCCAGGCCGCCACGCTGCGCCTGAGCGTCACATGGCAATACTAGATCAACTGCGGTTCAATGCACATTGCGGGCTATGTAGTAGACGATGCCGGTCAGCAGGGTACACAGCGTGGTGGTCGAGATGAAATAGCGCCAGGTCTGTTCGATCAGCTGCTTGTTAAAACCTATCATCCTGTCGTCCATCTTGCGCTCCAGGGCGTTGAAGTCTTCCTTGGTGGCCATGGTGGCCTTGTGCAGGTCTTCCTTGGTCGCCAGGGATGCCTTGTGCAGCTCTTCCTTGGTGACCAGGACGGCCTTCTGGAGGTCTTCCTTGGCCGCCGTCGCCACCCGCTGCAAGTCCTCCTTGGTAGCCATGTTCGCCATCGTGGTCTGCATTTCGGCAAACATGATCTGTTGCTGCTGCAATTGCTGCTCAAGCACCGCCGTACGGTCTTCCATGATGGCCTCCTGGTCAATGCACATTGCGCGCGATGTAATAGACGATGCCGGTCAGCAGCGTGCCTATCGTGACAGTCGAGATCAGGTAGCGCCAGGTCTGCTCGTGGATTAAGCGGAACAGGCGCTCCTCCACTTGGCGCAAATTCTCCGTATTGGCAACTTGAAATGCGTGCAGATCCGTCTTCGTCGCCACCGTGGCCTGCAGCACCGCGATCTGCTGTTCCACCACCTTCAGCCGTTCCTCCATGGCCATCTCCTGTATGAACATCCAGTACTCATCATGCGCCGGGCCGGCGCCACGCGCAAGCGGCTAGCAGTACGCAATCTGCGATGGATCAAACCCAGGGCTGTGGTATGTTGTCGCCATGAGTGAAGCACATCAATACGAACGCTGCATGGTGCTGGGCGGCGGCGGGTTCCGGTTCGGCATCTACATCGGCATGTACGCCGCCCTGCGCGAAGCCGGCCGCGCGCCCGACATCCTGCTGGCCAGCTGCGGCGGCGCCATCGCCGCCACCATCATCCACCACCTGCCCAGCGACGCCCAACGGCGCGACTGGCTCAGCTCGCGCGACATGTACGATTTCTGGTGCAGCCTGAAGTCGACCCGCCACGCGGCCTTGCTAGCCACCCTGCTGCGCGCCGCGCGCCGCAAGTTCTCGCCCAGCCGCGCGCCCGTCATTCCCGACCTGTTCGGCGATTACCTGTTTGACATTCCGGATCAGCTTCCGTTCCCTCCCCTGACCGGCAAGCCCGAGGTCGACGTGGCCGTGCTGGGCGGCCGCCTGCTGTTCGATCAGCACGAGGTGGGCCAGCCGCGCCAGGGCCGCAAGCTGTTTGCCGAGACCGTGTTCTGCGGCCCGCGCGCCGCCGCCCTGCTGCACGGCATGGCGGCGCCGCTGGACCATCCGCGCTGGGGCAATCATGCCGTCGCCCCCACGCTGGACACCGACAGCAGCGTGCCGCTGCCGCATGCGGCCCGCATCTCGATAGCCGACATGATCTACTTCCGCTGCCAGCACTATGCCGGCCAGGAATACATAGGCGGCGTGCTGGACCTGTTCCCGGTCGAGATCGCCCAGCGGCTGGGCCGCAATGTGGTGATGGAATTCAAGGAAGCGTTCGACCAGACCTTCGCCATCCCGGCCTGGCGCGCCGTGCTGGGCATGAACGGCAACCAGCGCCTGCGCTACGCCAACGGCCAGCCGGCCGAGCTGCGCATCGATGCGTCCGATGTGTCGCGCGTGCTGGCGCGCCAGGAATTGCAGAAAAGACTGGATTGGCGCCGCAACCGCATCGAACTGGACATGTCGGCCGACTACGACACCTTCGTGCGCTACATGAACAACCAGTGGCAGTATGGCTACCAGCGCGCGCGCGAAGCCTGCGCCCGCGCTCCCGGCCAGCCGGGCGCCATACGCAACGCCACCCGCCACAGCAAGGCTGCCGCTTAGCGCCTCACTTGCAGAGCTGGGCCCAGGTGGCCTCGAACTCGGCGGGATCGACCTCGTGCGCCATCAGGGTCAGGTCGCGCGCCACCGAGATATAGCGCTGGAAACCGATATAGGCGCCAAAGGCATCCTTGGCATTGACCTCGCCGCACGGCGCGCCGGTCTTGCCGATGAACTGGTTGCGGAAGCGGGCCGCCGACGGGTCCAGTATCTTTTCCTTCACATATTTCTCGCCCAGGCTGGTCTGCAGGGCTTGCTGCTCCTGCTGCCGCTGGGCCTCCGACTTGCCGCAGGCGGCCAGTCCGAGCAGCAACAGCCCGGCGCCTAGCGCGCGCATGATATAGCCAGGATTCATCACCTCTCCACCGCGAATGATTGGTATCCCCCCATAACGCGCCAGGGTCCTGCATTGTTGACAAGCAGTGGATTTGTTACCATCGCAAGCTCATCCCGTTCCACCATCACCTGGAGACTCCATGCCCCACTTAAAACCCTTGCAGTTCATCAAGGCGCTGTTCCTGCTGGCCCTGATGCTCTCGGCCGCCGCCCGCGCTGAAGGCAAGCTGGCCAATGTGACCATCCTGGCCACCGGCGGCACCATCGCCGGCAGCGGCGCCAGTTCCACCACCACGGTGGGCTATACCGCCGCCACCGTGGGCGTGGACCGCCTGATCGCCGCCGTGCCGGAACTGGCCAAGGTCGCCAACGTCAAGGGTGAGCAGGTGTTCCAGATCGCCAGCGAAAACATGAGCAACGAGCACTGGCTGACCCTGGCCAAGCGCGTCAACACCCTGCTGGCCCGTAAGGATGTGGACGGCATCGTCATCACGCATGGCACCGATACCCTGGAAGAAACCGCCTACTTCCTCAACCTGGTGGTCAAGTCCAGCAAGCCGGTGGTGCTGGTGGGCGCCATGCGCCCGGGTACCGCGCTGTCGGCGGACGGCCCCATCAACCTGTACAACGCCGTGCTGCTGGCGGCCAGCCAGGAAGCCGTCGGCAAGGGCGTGCTGGTGGCCATGAACGACCAGATCCACGGCGCCCGCGATGTCACCAAGACCAATACCTCGACCCCGGACAGCTTCAAGACCCCGGAACTGGGCATGCTGGGCTACATCCAGGGCAACAAGCCCTATTTCTACCATGCGAGCACGCGCAAGCACACGGCCGACACCGAGTTCGACATCAGCCAGCTGCAAAGCCTGCCGCAAGTGGACATCGTCTATGGCTACGCGAATGTCGGTCCGGTGGCCCTGAACGCCCTGGTGGCCGCTGGCGCCAAGGGCATCGTCCACGCCGGCGTGGGCGACGGCAGCCTGGCCGCTCCCGTCAAGGCGGCGCTGATGGCGGCCCGCAAGCAGGGCGTGCTGATCGTGCGCGCCAGCCGGGTCGGCCAGGGCATCGTGGCGCGCAATGGCGAAGCCAACGACGATGAGCTGGACTTCGTGGCTTCCGACACGCTGAACCCGCAAAAAGCCCGTATCCTGCTGATGCTGGCCCTGACCAAAACCAGCGACACCAGCCAAATCCAGCGCATCTTCGCCACTTACTGATTTGTTAAGGCCAGCTGGGCCGCGTCATGCGGAACAGCTCGCCGATCTCGAAGTAGTCGGCCGGGCCGCCGCCCCGCAGTATGGGGTGCGCGGCCGCCGTATCATATACGCCATCGACCAGCAGTTCGTGCGCGATGTGCACCCCCACCACCTCCCCCAGCACCAGCCAGGCGCCCACGCCATGGCCGGACCAGCCTTGCAGTTCGATGATCTGGGTGCGCCGGCATTCGAAGGACACAGGACTTTCCGCCACCCTCGGCACTTCGACTACCCGGGACGGCGCCGGCGTCAGTCCGGCCAGAGCAAACTCATCGACCTCGGGCGGCGCCGCCGCGCAGCTGGCATTCATGGCTGCGGCCAGGGGCCGGGTGGCCAGGTTCCATACGAACTCGCCGTTATCCTCGATATTACGCAGGGTATCCTTGCGGCCCAGGCTGGCGAAGCCTATCAGCGGCGGCGTGTAGTTAAAGGCGTTGAAAAAACTGTACGGCGCGAGGTTCAGCACGCCATCGGCGGCGCGGGTGGCGATCCAGCCTATCGGGCGCGGCCCCACAATGGCATTGAATGGGTCATGCGGCAGGCCGTGGCCCTTTGCAGGCTCATAAAAATAGCGTTCATCCATGATGAAATATCATTAAAAAGCAGATAACTGTCTTTATTTTCGGGAAATTTGATACAAATTCGACCTTGTAGTTCAACCGTGCGCGCCATATGCTGGGCTTTGCGCCGTGGCCCCGCCCCTGTCACGGCATGTTCAACCCTGACCCATCCCCTGTCAGACATGCCCATAGAATCAACGCTTTCCTTCCGGCCGCTGCCCGGCCCCCTTCCGCCCAAGAAATTGCTGGCTTACCGCAAGGATGCAGGCTGGTCCGCCTCATCGCCCAACGATAACACGCCACACCATCCGCTCGGCAAAGTCCAGTGGGTCAGTGTGGAATCGGGCAAACAGCAAGTCGGCATCGCCAGGCTGGAGCTGGCTCCGCCGGAGTTTTGCTGCGTCGCCGACCTCATCATCAACAGCAAATACCGCGGGCGCGGCATAGGCAGCTGGTTCCTGCGGCACATCGAACAGTACTGCGCCGATTTTGGCATCCGCCGCCTGCTGCTGCAGCCCGAACGCGGCACGCAGTCGTTCTATGCGGCGCACGCCTACCAGAGCGATCCCATGGTACCGTCTTTCGTGAAGAAAGATCTCAACCCGTTCCAGCGCAAGCTGTTTTTGCGCCAGGCATAAAAAAACGCGCCGTAGCGCGTTTTTTGCACAGCCCGGGTATCAAGCCTGTTTGCGTTTGCGGCGGGCCAGGAAACCAACCACGCCCATGCCGGCCAGCATCATGCCGTAAGTTTCGGGTTCCGGCACGGCGGCCATCACGCCCAGGTCGGTGGTGTAGCTGCCGCCGGCGTTGCCCAGCACATTGCCGGTGACTTGTACGTAGTAGGAGCCTGCCGACAGGCCGGTGGCGTCCAGGCTCCAGGTATCCTTGGCGCCTATGCCCGAGCCGCCGGTGTTGACACCGTTGTAGGTGGCCAGCACGGTGCTGCTGGACGGATCGTATTTGACCAGGCTGTAGCCGGTGATTTCCAGGTCCTTGACCCTGGTGGTGGACTGGAACAGGGAGGTCAGCGAGCCCGACGAGTCGAAGGGGTTGCCCACGTCGAACTTGAAGGTGTCGATGAAGGACTGGCCGGTGTAGCTGCTGCTGAAGATGTTGCCGAAAGTGGCGCTGCCGCCGCCCACGCCATCATCTTCCAGGACCACGGTGACCGACTTGGTCACGGGAGCAGCGTAGGAAGCTTGTGCGACCATGCTCGCACCCACGATCATCGAAGCCAGCAGCAGAGATTTGAATTTCATTTTATTTCCCAATAGGTTATAAGTTTGAGTGGCAGGCAAGTCAGATATCGATCCGACAACACTGACTATAGGGAAACAATCTGGGATTGAATGTGCGATACCTAACACAGGTCGAAGTTATCTCTTTTTTACTACGTATTTTCATCTTGCCAACCCGCTCCGGCGATACATCGCTGATTTTTAATGGGATTTGTCCAGAACAAATCAGCGGCAGCGATGGGTTAAACTGTCTAATCTGCAATTTTTTCCAAACAGGAGTATTCATGTCCCCGTTCCCCTTGCGCAAGCTCGCCCTGGCGCTGCTGCTCGCAGCTTGCGTGCAACCCGCCCTGCAAGCCGCCGATGCTGCGCCGGCCGCCAGATACAGCCTGCGAGAGCACTACACCAAGTACGAATTCCGCATCCCCATGCGCGACGGCGTGCGCCTGTTCACCGCCGTCTATGTGCCCAAGGACAACTCGAAAACGTATCCTTTCCTCGTCACCCGCACGCCCTACAGCGCCGGCGTCAGCGTGCAGGGCGAACTGCACTACGGCGTGGACTTCTACCCGGAACAGATCGGCCCCTCGCGCGAGTTCGAGAACGCCGGTTACATCTTCGTCAAGCAGGATGTGCGCGGCCGCTATATGTCGGAAGGCAAATGGCAGGAAATGACGCCGCACGCCAAACGCGAGCGTGCCCAGGGGGAAGGCAACGAGAGCGAGGACATGCACGACACGGTGGAGTGGCTGCTCAAGCATGTGCCTGGCAATAACGGCAAGGTCGGCATCCTGGGTACCTCCTACCCGGGCTTCTACACCTCGGCCAGCATCATCGATTCCCACCCCGCCATCAAGGCCGCCTCGCCGCAGGCCCCGGTGACCGACCTGTACATGAACGACGACTCCTACCACGGCGGCGCCTTCATGCTGGCGGCGAACTTCGATTTCTACGCCGCCTTCACGGAAGCGCAGAATCCCACGCCGCTGCCCAAGACCTGGAACAACTTCGAGTATGGGGTGGCGGACGGCTACGACTTCTTCCTCAAGCACCTGACCCTGTCCAATATCACCGCCACGATGACGGACAAGCAGCGCGCCCTGCTGATGCCGACCATCGAGCACAGCACCTACGACGAGTTCTGGCAGAGCCGCGACATCTCGCGCCACCTGAAGAACATCAAGGCGGCCGTGCTGACCGTGGGCGGCTGGTACGACGCCGAAGACCTGCAAGGTCCGCTGACCACCTACCATGCCATCAAGCGCAACAATCCGGGCACCTACAGCGGCCTGGTGATGGGTCCGTGGTCACACGGCGCCTGGAACCGCGCCGACGGCAAGAGCCTGGGCCACGTGAAGTTCGATACGAAAACCGGCGACTACTTCCGCACCAACATCCTGTTCCCCTTCTTCGAGCAGCACCTCAAGGGCGCCGCCAACAAGGGCGCGTCGGAAGTGTATGCCTTCGAGACCGGGACCAACGCGTGGCGCACCCTGCCCGCCTGGCCGCCGAAACAGGCGCAGGCCAGGACCCTGTACTTCGGCGCCAACGGCACGCTGGGCTGGAAGCAGCCTTCCGGCGGCGCCGCGTTCGACGAATACGTGAGCGACCCGCGCAAGCCGGTGCCCTACACGGCTTATCCGGTCACCGGGGTACCCAAGGAATACATGGTGGGCGACCAGCGTTTCGCCGCCAGCCGTCCGGACGTGCTGACCTACACCAGCGACGTATTGGAAGACGATGTGACCCTGGCCGGGCCGGTCAAGCCGCGCTTGTTCGTGTCCACCTCGGGCACGGACTCGGATTGGGTGGTCAAGCTGATCGATGTCTACCCGGCCGAGTACCCGGGCGCCGGCGGCGACGACGAGGACCGCCCCTCGGACGTGCCGCCGCCCAAGCTGACCATGGCCGGCTACCAGCAGCTGGTGCGCGGCGATCCGATACGAGGCAAGTTCCGCAACGGCTTTGAAACGCCCCAGCCCTTCACTCCGGGCAAGGTGGAGGCGGTCAACTACAGCATGAGCGACGTCTACCACACCTTCCGGCGCGGCCACCGCATCATGGTGCAGGTGCAGAGCAGCTGGTTCCCGCTGGTGGACCTGAATCCGCAGACCTTCGCGGACATCCCCAAGGCCAGGCCGGAGGACTTCCAGAAGGCCACCCAGCGCGTGTATCACGCGCCATCGAACTATTCGGGGGTGGAGGTGCTGGTGATGCCCACGCCCTGACGGGCGCGTTCCAGCAGCTGGCGGAACGCGCCGAACACCTTGCGCATGGCCGGCTTCTTGTAGCTGAACATGGGTTCCGGGTCCATGCCGTGCACGATCATGGCGTTGTCGACCTCGAAGATCAGCAAATCGCCATTGGGCAGTTCGCCACAGTCCATGCCGAGGTAGGGCAGCTGCATGCGCTGCGCGATGGCGCGCAGCGCGGCCGCATGGCGCAGCGCGAAGCCCTGCTCGAAGCCGGCCATGCAGGCCGCCTCCTCATCGCGCTTGTGCTGGTCCTCGGTCATGCCGGCGTTCAGGTAGTGGATCATCCAGCGCTGCGAGATCGCGTAGTGGCAGATATAGGCCGCGCCATCGATCAGCACCACGCGGTACTTGCGGAACAGGCCATCGGCGCTGCGGTAATCGACAAAGCGCGAAATATAGTACTGCCCGCCCGGCACCTGCTGCAGGTAGGCGGCCAGGGGCGCCAGGTCGTCCACCTTTTCCAGGTTGGTGCCGGCGTGCGAGCCGAGCGGACGCACGATCAGCGGGAACACGCCGTCGGCCAACAGCGCAACCAGTTCAACCCGGCCATCGGCCAGCGCCTCCAGGTCGGCGCGCTGCACGCGCGCCGTCAGCGGCATGGCCACGCCGGGCAGGCCGCGCAGGGCGGCGCAGGCGCCATCGCGCGACAGCACGGCTATGTGCTCGGGACGGTTGATCACCGGACGCGGCCAATCCTTCACATATTCCACCAGACGGCGCAGCAGCTCGCGGTTGGCGTCCGATTCGGCCACGCCCACCAGCAGCACGTCGTGCTCCGGCACTTCGGTGGGGAAAGGCCGGTCGGCCGTCAGGTACAGCAGCTCCAGCGTCACATCCGAGTCCTCGACCAGGAATTCCACCGGCGTGTTGGACATCAGGTCGCCCGGCCCCATCAGCACCAGCAGGCGCAGGCCCGGCCCTTGGCCCAGGGCCGGCAGCGTGTAGTGCGGCTGCACGGCAATGGCCTCGGCCTGCACCGCCAGCGCGTTGTCGCGGTTGCCCGTCAGCTGCAGCACGGTGGAAAAATCCAGCAGCGCGTGGGCGTCGTCCGGGTTGGCGGTGGCGCGCCGCAGCAGCGCCTCGCCGATGGGCACCATGTCCTCGCCGGCGAAGGCCTTGCGCATCAGGGGCGCCACGCCGATCAGGGGCGGCAGGTCGGAGACATGGGTCATGGCAGCCTCGCTAGGGTTGGGGGCCGGCCGCGGCTCGGGCCGCGCCCAGGCGCAGCACGGCCTCCAGCAGCGCGTCCAGCTCGGCCTCGCTGCTACGGTGGTTGACGATGGCGCAGCGTATCGCCAGCTTGCCGGCCACCGTGGTGACGGAGGGCGCGGCGATGCCGGATTCCTGCAGGTCGGCCGCCAGTTCGGCGTTCAGTGCGTCCAGATCGGCATCCAGGT
Source organism: Duganella kummerowiae (assembly GCF_053572355.1). Taxonomy (NCBI): domain Bacteria; kingdom Pseudomonadati; phylum Pseudomonadota; class Betaproteobacteria; order Burkholderiales; family Oxalobacteraceae; genus Duganella; species Duganella kummerowiae. The sequence continues at coordinate 163,473 of NZ_JBKFEH010000024.1, read as the reverse complement.
CGCCGTCCTCGCTGCGGTAGCGGAAGCACACGATGTTGAGCGACACCGGCGCCAGCAGCTCCAGCTCCGGGCGCGCCGCCACCTTCGCTTCCAGGTAGCGCGCCAGTTCGCAGGTGCGGGCGATGACCTGGCCCAGCTTGTCCGCGCCGTAGACCTGGATGGTGAACCAGGTCTTCAGGGCGCGGAAGCCGCGCGACAAGTCCGGCCCGAAATCATGCGGCCATGGCGAGTTGCCGGCCATGCCACGCTCGTCGCGCCGCAGGTAGGCGGCCGGCGACACGAAGGTGGAGCGGTGCAGCTCGCCGTCGCGCACCAGCACGAAGCCGGCGTCGTACGGCACCTGCGCCCACTTGTGGAAATCGAAAGCAATCGAGTCGGCCAGTTCGATGCCGGCCAGGCGCGGCGCCAGTTGCGGCGACAGCATGGCCAGCGCGCCAAAGGCGCCGTCGATGTGGAACCAGGCGCCGTTCCGGCGCGCGATGTCGCCGATGGCCTGCAGGTCGTCGATGGCGCCCACATCCACCGTGCCGGCCGTGCCGGCCACGAAGAAGGGCCGCAGGCCGGCCGCCAGGTCCGCCTCGATGGCTTGCTCCAGGGCGGCAGGATCCATGCGGAATTGCGCATCGACGGCGATGCGTCGCAGCCTGGCGCGGCCCATGCCGCCCAGGTCCAGGGTCTGGGCCACGCAGCCGTGCGCGCCCACCGAAGTGTAGGCCACCAGGCGCGCGCCCTCCTCGCCCAGGCCGTGTTCGCGCACCTCCGGCCCCAGGGCGCGGCGGCGCGCCACCAGCATGGCGATGAAATTGGCCATGGAAGTGCCGGTCACCAGCACCCCGCTGGCGCCTTCCGGGAAGGAGAACAGTTCGCGCATCCATTCCACGATCTGGCGCTCGACCTCGACCGGGGCCTGCTGGCGCCCGCCCACGTTGGAATTGAGGCCGGCCGCCAGCATCTCGGCCAGCATGCCGACCGGATTGCCGCCGCCCTGCACCCAGCCGAAGAAGCCGGGATGGGCGTTGCCTATCGAGTAAGGCAGCACTTCGCGCATGAAAGTGTCATGGGCCTCGGCCAGCGGCGAACCTTCCCTGGGCAGGGGCCGGCGGAAGCTGGCGCGCACCGATTCCGGCGGTTTTTGCCACACCGGCCGCTCGCGCAGGCCGCTCAGGTAATCAATCATATCGTCGAGCATGCGATGGCCCTGGGCCCGCAGCTCGTCCCAATTATCGGGATCTAGGGAGGTGTGTTGAGACATGTGCGCAGCATACTGCAAAAGTGGCGCGGGCACAAAAATGCGGGCGCCCCCCTCATCTTTTCCGAAATGCTGCCGTTACCGTGGATAACGGGGCCATCCGTCCAAGCGCGGCCCGGGACAAGGACGAACATATGAATATCAATCCGACAACCAGCAAGACGAGCGCCACGCCAGATTACCTGACGGCTGTGCAGACGCGCGCCGCGCGCACGCCGGCCGAGCCGGCGGTCCAGACCGAGACGGTGCAGTCGGTCACGCCTGGCAAGCAGGCGCAGGATGTCAACAAGACTGACTTGAAGAATTCCGTTGATGCTATCAACAAATTTCTTAAAGTCAATAGCCAAGTCCAGTTCAGCATAGACGACGACACCGGCGGCACCGTGGTCAAGGTGGTCGATACCGAAACCAAACAGGTGTTGCGCCAATTCCCGTCCGAGCAGGCGCTGGAAATCAGCAAGGATTTGCAAAAGCAGGAAGCCTCCGCCATGAAAGGCCTGCTGATCAAGGGCGAGGCCTGAAGATCTTCACTGTCTGATTCAGACCGGCCGGGAGGCGCGCGGCTGCAAGTTCAGTGCGGGCGCAGCGGCGCGCGCCGGCGGCCTGACAGCTTCTTCCGCCCGGGGCGCACGCTCCACCAGCACGTGATAAGCCGGGCTGCTGGCAGCCACCCCCATCTCCTCGATAGACTCCATGGCCGCCAGCAGGATCGCCTGCTGCACGTCCATGTAGTCCAGATAGGATGAATTCAGCACGAAATACACCACCTCGAACTCCAGCGCATCCTGGGCCACGGCCTTCAGGTGGGCGCGGTCGAAGCGCACCTGGTCCTGGCGCTCGATGATCTGGCGCAGGGCGCCCGGCACGCGCGCCGCCAGCGCGGGCGGGGTGGCTGGATTGACCTTCAGCGAAAACTGCACTCGGCGGTTCTGCATGCGCTTGTAGTTGCGCAGGGTGTTCTTCAGCATCTCGGTATTGGAAATGACGATCTGTTCGCCGCTGTCGGCGCGGATGCGGGTGGTTTTCAGGCCCACGTGCTCGACGCTGCCCGACACGCCCGCCACCGCGATCGCATCGCCCACCTCGAACGGCTTGTCGACCGCGATAGACAGCGAAGCAAACAGGTCGCCCAGGATGTTCTGCACCGCCAGCGCCACGGCGATGCCGCCTATGCCCAGGCTGGCCACAAAAGTGGTCACGTTGATGCCCAGGTTGGACAGCATGGCCAGCAGGAAGATCACCCACAGCACGGTCTTGACGGCCCAGACGATCAGGGTGTGCGCCATGGGCGCGGGCGTGTGCGCGTCAGTGGCATGGCGCTGGAAATAGCGTCCGGCGCCGACCGCCACCGCGCGGTCCAGGTACAGCACCAGCTGCAGGCCCAGGGCGATGAACCACAGGTGGCGCACCCGCTCGTCCCAGGGCGAGGGCAGGTCCAGCAGCGTCAGTCCGATCAGGAGCGCCAGCATGAAGACGGCCAGGTTGCTGGTGCGGCCCAGGACGGCCTTGGCCATCTGTGCGGCCGGGCTGCGGGTGTGCCCCTGCTCTTCCACGCGGTCGAGACGGCGGCGCACGAAGGCCACGCAGGCATGCACGGCGACGAAGGTGAGGACGGCGGCGGCGATGGCCAGGAGCCAGTTTTCGCCATCGATGGACGAGAGCATACTGCTGAAGTGTTGGGAATTCATTCCATCTCCTTTCTACGGCGGAGCCGCCACCGTGCCACGGCGCGACCGGCCTGTCGGCGCGCCAGCTAACAGAAAGGCCGCACTTCCGGGTGCTATGTGAGCCAGCGCACCACGGTCGCCCGCCGCGCTTGCTACCTTGGCGGCTACACCCACGCCACCAGGATGTCCCATGGATACGCCCGTCCCCCATTACCCGGTCACGCTGACCGTCAACGGCCGCCAGCACCAGCTGCAGGTGGCGGCCTGGGTCAGCCTGCTCGACCTGCTGCGCGAGCAGCTGGCCCTGACCGGCACCAAGAAAGGCTGCGACCACGGCCAGTGCGGGGCCTGCACCGTGCTGGTGGACGGGCGCCGCATCAACGCCTGCCTGACCCTGGCCGTGATGCAGGATGGCCGCAGCATCACCACCGTAGAGGGCCTGGCGCAAGATGGACAGCTGCACCCGCTGCAGCGCGCCTTTATCGAATGCGACGCCTTCCAGTGCGGCTACTGCACGCCGGGCCAGCTGTGTTCCGCCATCGGCATGCTGCACGAAGGCCATGCGCACGATGCAGATCAGGTGCGTGAACTCATGAGCGGCAATGTGTGCCGCTGCGGCGCCTATCCGCAAATCGTGGAAGCCATCAGCCAGGTGATGGGCATCTCCCCTGCCGGCGATGAACGGGCCGTGGTCGGCACGGTGCCGGCATGAGGCCCATGACCTTTGCCGCGCCGGACAGCGCGCGTGCGGCCCTTGATGAGCTATCGGGATTGTCCACCCCTGGGCGCCTGGTGCGCCTGGTGGCCGGCGGCACCAACCTGATCGACCTGATGAAGGAAAACGTGATACGCCCGGCGCACCTGGTGGACATCAACCGCCTGCCGCTGGACGCCATCGCCGAACAGGCCGATGGCGGGCTGCAGCTGGGCGCCCTGGCGCGCAACGCCGACACCGCCTACCATCCGCTGGTGCGCGCGCGCTATCCGCTGCTGACTGCCGCCATCCTGGCCGGCGCCTCGCCGCAGATACGCAACATGGCCAGCAATGGCGGCAACCTGCTGCAGCGCACCCGCTGCGTCTACTTCTACGACACCGGCGTACCATGCAACAAACGCGCGCCGGGCAGCGGCTGCTCCGCCATCGGCGGCGTGACGCGCGCGCACGCCATCCTGGGCGCCAGCGAACTGTGCATCGCCACCCATCCATCGGACATGTGCGTGGGCCTGGCGGCGCTGGACGCCTGCGTGCACGTGGCCAGCCGGGACGGCGAACGCACCATCCCGTTTGCGGACTTCCACCGCCTGCCCGGCATGACGCCGGAACTGGACACCAACCTGGCTGGCGATGAACTGATCACCCATATCAGCCTGCCGCCCGCGCCGCACTACGCCGGACACAGCGCCTACCTCAAGATACGCGACCGCGCCTCGTATGCATTTGCGCTGGTGTCGGTGGCGGCCGCGCTCGATCTGGGCGAGGATGGCACGGTGCGTTCGGCGCGGGTGGCGCTGGGCGGCGTGGCCCACAAGCCCTGGCGCGATCCGGCCGCCGAAGCGCTGCTGCAAGGCGCGCCGGCCGGCCCCGCCAGCTTCCAGCGCTTGGCGGACGCGCTGCTGCAGGGCGCGGTCGGACAGGGCGAAAACGACTTCAAGATCAACCTGGCGCGGCGCGCCATCGTGCGCGCCCTGCAGACCGCGCAGGCGGGAACAATGGACAACACAGGAGAACGGCATGACTGAGCTGATACCGGAACTGCGCGCCCCGCGCGCCGACGCGGGTACAGGACCGGTCAGCATAGGCACGCCGCAGCCGCGCATCGACGGCCGCGCCAAGGTCACCGGCGAGGCGCGCTACGCCGCCGAGTACTTTGCCGATGGCCTGGTGTACGGCGTGGTGGTCAGCAGCACCATCGCGCGCGGCCGCATCAGCGGTTTCGAGCAGCAGGACACGCTGGCCGCACCGGGCGTGATCGCCATCCTGACGCACGAGAACCGCCCGCGCCTGCGCTCCTTCGACATCTTCTACAAGGACATGACGGCGCCGGCCGGCTCGCCGTTCCGGGTGCTGTACGACGACCAGGTTCACTACAGCGGCCAGCCGGTGGCGCTGGTGCTGGGCGAGACTTTCGAGGCCGCCCGCAACGGCGCCGCCCTGCTGCGCGTGCGCTACGACGCCGAGGCCCATGCCACCGATCTGCGGGCGCACCTGGCCGGCGCGCACGAACCCAGCCACCTGAAGGCCGGCTACACGCCGCCGCCGGGAGAGCGCGGCCATCCGGACCCGGTCTGGCACGACGCCGCCGCCAGGATACAGGCCGACTACTACAGCGGAGTCGAACACCACAATCCGCTGGAGCTGTTCGCCTCCACCGTCATACGCGGCGAGGATGGCCATCTCACCATCTACGACAAGACCCAGAGTTCGCAGAACAGCCGCTGGTACGTGTCGCACGTGTTCGGCATCGCCAAGGACAAGGTCACGGTGCGCAATCCCTACGTGGGCGGCGCCTTCGGTTCCGGCCTGCGCCCCAACTACCAGCTGCCGCTGGCGGTGATGGCGGCGCTGCAGCTGGAGCGCTCGGTGCGGGTGGTGCTGACGCGCCAGCAGATGTTCACCTTCGGTCACCGCCCCGAGACCCTGCAGCGCCTGCGCCTGGCGGCCGACGCCGACGGCCGCCTGCGCAGCATGGTGCACGAGGCGGTGGCGGAAACCTCGCGCAACGAGGATTACGTGGAAGTGGTGGTCAACTGGGGCGCCCAGCTGTACCAGTGCGACAACGCCCGCTTCGGCTACAAGCTGGTGTCGCTGGACCGCTACAGCCCCATGGACATGCGCGCTCCCGGCGCCGCCCACGGCGTGTTCGCGCTGGAGACGGCCATGGATGAACTGGCGTGGGAGCTGGGCATGGACCCGCTGGCACTGCGCCTGAAAAATTATGCGGACTACAATCCCAACGACGGCCTGCCCTACTCCAGCAAGGAACTGCGCGCCTGCTACACGCTGGCCGCCGAGCGCTTCGGCTGGAGCGCGCGCGATCCGCGTCCGCGCGCCCGCCGCGAGGGCACGGAATGGGTGGGCTGGGGCATGGCCACCGGCATCTGGGACGCGCTGCAGATGTTCGCCCGCGCCAGCGCCGTGCTGCATGCGGACGGCCGCCTGGTGGTCAGCAGCGCCGCTTCCGACATCGGCACCGGCACTTATACCGTGATGGCCATGATCGCGGCCGACGCGCTGGGACTGCCGCTGGAACGGGTCACTTTCCAGCTGGGCGACTCCACCCTGCCGGTGGCGCCCATCGAGGGCGGTTCCTCGCACGTGGCGACGGTCGGCTCGGCCGTGCAGGGCGCCTGCGACAAGCTCAGGAAACGGCTGCTGCGCCTGGCCCGGCGCGCGCCCGGTTCGCCGCTGGCCGGCGCCAAGGCGCACGAGGTCGAATTCGCCGAAGGCTATATCCGCCTGCGCAAGCGGCCCGCCGCCAGCCTGGCCCTGTCCGAGCTGGCGGGGCTGGAGGACGGCCGCATCGAGGAAAAATACCTGATGCTGCCGAATATGCTCAAGCAGCGCAAGTACACGCGCCTGACCCATTCCGCCGTGTTCTGCGAAGTGCGGGTGGACGAGGAACTGGGCACGGTGCGCGTGACGCGCGTGGTGAGCGCGGTGGCTGCCGGACGCATCATCAATCCGCAGACGGCGCGCAGCCAGGTCAGCGGCGGCATCGTGTGGGGCATCAGCCAGGCCCTGCACGAGGAAACCCATACCGACCACCGGCTGGGCCGCTTCATGAACCACAACCTGTCCGAATACCATGTGGCGGTGCAGACCGACATCCACGATATCGACGTGATCTTCGCCGACGAACATGACGAGGTGGTCAGCCGCCTGGGCGCCAAGGGCGTGGGCGAAATCGGCATCGTGGGCGTGCCGGCGGCCATCGGCAACGCCATCTACCACGCCACCGGCCGCCGCCTGCGGGCCACGCCATTCACCCCGGACAAGGTGATGGCACCCTAGACCGCATTCATGTTGAACCTCCGTCCGCGTCTTTTTCGTTCTTGAAGATGCCACGCACGTTGGTCACCCCCAGCAGCGTGTTGAGCACGATCAGGGCCCAGGCCCCGTCGTGCACGCCCCACACGATCCAGCCCACGTTACTGGCCAGGAAAACCCAGAACCCGGCCAGGCGCCGGCGCGCGTCGCGCGAGCCCACCAGCCAGGCCGCCAGCAGCGAGGCCGCCATGGCCGGCCATTGCAGCAATGCTATCCAGTCATCCATCATGCGCCTCCTTTACAGGCCAATGTAGCGGCGTTGCGCAGCGCGCTATGTAAGCGCACGTACATACCGGCGCGGCGCGCGGTAGGATGATGAGTCCGACCATACAACCTCGACCATACCACCTGGACCAGCACCGCACCATGAGCAAAGCATCCAGCCACTCCGGCTACGTACACGTGCGCGGCGCGCGCGAGCACAACCTGCGCAACGTCGACCTCGATATTCCGCGCGATGCGCTGGTGGTGTTTACCGGCGTGTCCGGCTCCGGCAAATCCTCGCTGGCCTTCGGCACCCTGTATGCCGAGGCGCAGCGGCGCTACCTGGAATCCGTGTCGCCCTACGCGCGCCGGCTGTTCCACCAGATGGCGGTGCCGGAAGTGGACGCGATAGACGGCCTGCCGCCGGCCGTGGCCCTGCAGCAGCAGCGCGGCGGGACCAGCACGCGCTCCTCGGTGGGCAGCGTCACCACGCTGTCCAACCTGCTGCGCATGCTGTATTCGCGCGCCGGCGACTATCCGGCCGGCCAGTCCTTGCTGTACGCGGAATCGTTCTCGCCCAACACGCCGGAGGGCGCCTGCCCGGAATGCCACGGCCTGGGCCGCATCTACACCGTGACGGAACAGTCCATGGTGCCGGACGACAGACTGACCATACGCGAGCGCGCCGTGGCCGCCTGGCCGCCGGCCTGGCATGGCCAGAACCTGCGCGAGATCCTCATGACCCTGGGCCACGATGTCGACACGCCCTGGCGCGAGCTGCCGAAAAAGACGCGCGACTGGATCCTGTTCACCGACGAGCAGCCCACGGTGCCCGTGTATTCCGGCTTCACCATGGCCGAGGTGCGCGCCGCGCTCAAGCGCAAGGCCGCGCCCAGCTACCAGGGCACTTTCACCAGCGCGCGCAAGTATGTCATGCAGACGTTTGCCACCACCCAGAGCGCGCAAATGAAAAAGCGCGTGGCGCAGTACATGATAGGGGCCGACTGCCCGGTATGCGCGGGCAAGCGCCTGCGGCCGGAAGCACTGTCGGTCAAGTTCGCCGGCCACGACATCACCTCGCTGGCGCGCCTGCCACTCAAGCAGCTGGCCGCCACCGTGCAGCCCTACGCCGACGGCGGCAAACAGCCGCGCGACCATCGCAAGCACCCGGAAAAAGCCGTGGTGGCGCAGCGCATCGCAGCCGACCTGGCGGGCCGGCTGGCAGTGCTGCTGGAGCTGGGCCTGGGATACCTGACCCTGGAGCGCAGCACGCCCACCCTGTCGCCCGGCGAGCTGCAGCGCCTGCGGCTGGCGACCCAGGTGCGCTCCAACCTGTTCGGCGTCGTGTACGTGCTGGACGAGCCGTCCGCCGGCCTGCACCCGGCCGACACCGAGGCCCTGCTGGACGCGCTGCAGCGCTTGAAGGCAGGTGGCAACAGCCTGTTCGTGGTCGAGCACGACCTGGATGTGATAGCCCGCGCCGACTGGATCGTGGACGTGGGACCCGGCGCCGGCGAGCTGGGCGGCCAGGTGCTGTACAGCGGTCCGCCGCAGGGACTCAAGAAGGTCGAGGCCTCGCTCACCCGGCGCTACCTGCACCACGAGGCCGAGGCGCCGGCATCCCGTGCGCGCCAGCCGCGCGCCTGGCTCACGCTCAAGGGCGTCACCCGCAACAACCTGCGCAAGCTGGACGCCAGTTTTCCGCTGGGCGTGCTGGCCAGCGTGACCGGTGTCTCCGGGTCCGGCAAATCCACGCTGGTGAGCCAGGCCCTGGTCGAGCTGGTGGGCGCCGCCCTGGGCCAGCCGGCCGCCAGCGAGGAGCAGGACGATACGCTGGAACAGCCGGCGCAGCCCACCGGGGGCCGCATCGCGTGCGGTATCGAACACCTGCGGCGGCTGGTGCAGGTTGACCAGAAACCCATAGGCCGCACGCCGCGCTCCAACCTGGCCACCTACACCGGCTTGTTAGACCACGTGCGCAAGCTGTTTGCCGCCACCCCGGCCGCGCGCAAGCAGCGCTACGACGCCGGACGCTTTTCCTTCAACGTGGCCAAGGGCCGCTGCCCGGCCTGCGAGGGTGAGGGCCAGGTGATGGTGGAACTGCTGTTCCTGCCCAGCGTGTACACGCCCTGCCCGTCCTGCCACGGCGCGCGCTACAACGACGCCACCCTGGCGGTGCGCTACCGCGAGCGCAATATCGCCGAGGTGCTGGGCATGACGGTGGACGCGGCCCATGATTTCTTCGACGGCGAGGCGGCCGTGCAGCGTCCGCTGGCGGTGCTGCGCGACGTCGGCCTGGGCTATTTGCGCCTGGGCCAGTCGGCCACCGAGTTGTCCGGCGGCGAGGCCCAGCGCGTCAAGCTGGCCACCGAGCTGCAGCGTCCCCAGCACGGCGACACCTTGTACATCCTGGATGAACCCACCACCGGCCTGCACCCGTCCGACATCGACCGCCTGCTGGCCCAGCTGCAGGTGCTGGTGGACGCGGGCAACACGGTTATTGCTGTTGAGCACGACATGCGGGTGGTGGCCGCCAGCGACTGGGTGCTGGACATCGGCCCCGGCGCCGGCGACGAGGGCGGCCAGGTGGTGGCCAGCGGTACGCCTGCGGAAGTGGCCGCCAGCGCGGCCAGCCGCACCGCGCCCTACCTGACGCGGCAGCTTGCAGGACGCTAGTGTTGTATCCGTGTGGTGGCGCACCACATTTTCAAGCGCTCGCTGGCAAACTTCAAAACACGGTCTATATTGGAGTGGTAGCAAGGAGATTGATTATGTTCAGCAAGCGCACGCACCGTCCCGACTTCGCTTCATCCGAAGTGGTGGAAACCGGCATTTCGTTGGCAGACCGTCTAGGCATCGCCAGCGCGGTGGCCTACCTCAGCGGGCGGGGCATCCCTGAACGCATCATCGCCCGGGTCCTCACGGCCCCTTGGCGCCGCCGCAATCCCGGCCGCCTGCGCAGCCGCGAAGAGCACCTGTGCGAGGAAGCCTCGCGCTTCAAGTTCCTGCTGTAGCCCGATCACACGCGCTCATGGCGCCTCGCGCGCGCCGCCGCGCTGGCGCACGGCTGGCGGCACGGCGCCTAGTCCTGGCCGGGTTCGACACGGGTGAGCAGCGACGCATACTTGCGGCAGTGCTCCAGGTAACCTGCCTCATGGCTGGCCAGCAGCTGCACCACGCTGCTCCACAGCCAGGCCGGCGCGCCATGCGACTTGCTGGCGCTGGCGCGCAGGGCCGTCAGCCATTCGCGCCGGGTCTCCGCATCCATTTGCCGGGCATGGGCCTGGCCGACCACCGCCGCCAGGTAGCGCGCCGTGCGCGTGGCTTCGTCGACACTGAGCAGGTCGATCTCCAGCTTCAGGTCCTGCGGCAATAGCTCGCGCGCGAACACGCCATGGCCCAGGAAGCGCGCCGCGAACATGCGCTGGCCCAGGGCTGGCGCCAAATTCAGCGCGCCCGTATGCACCCGGCGCGCATTGTCGCGCGGGATGCTGACCCGCTGGTAGCGCGGCGCCGAGGCCTGCACTGCTTCCTTGATGTCGACCAGGCACACATCCGTTTCACCCACGCCCACCAGCAGCGCATAGCGCAGCAGCCCGAGCGAGCTGCAGCCCTTGACCCAGTAGGCGGCGTCCAGCAGCCTGATATCGGCGTCGCGGTTGCGGCCCTTGAGCTGCGTCACCAGCTCGGCCATGGCGGGCGTTTTGCACAGCTCCTTGATGGCCTGCGATTCCTCCCGGGACAGCGGCCAGAAATTCTTCCCCAGCGGGATGGCCGGCGTGGTGCCGGCGATGCGCTCCTGCGCCAGCTGCTTCCACGAGCGCTTGCTGGCGCGCCGCACGGCCGCCTGCGCCACCTCCGGAATGGGAACGCCGACCGGCATGTCCTGGGGATGGAAGGCGCTGGTGTAGCCGTCCAGCAGGTGCTCCAGCATTTGCGCCGTCACCACGCCGGGCAGCAGCGAATTGCGCGCCGCCGTCGCCAGCGACAGGGCCAGCCGCACCAGGTCGTGCACCGGATTGCCGATGGTGGTCTGGTCGAAGTCGCGCATGCGCAGGCTGACATGGCCCTCGCCATCGGCCAGGGGCCCCAGATTGCCCAGGTGGCAGTCGCCGCATATCCACACCGGCGGTCCCTTGGGCAACGCATGGCCGCGATGGCTGTGCAGCCATTCGTAATAGCGGATGGTGTTGCCGCGCACGTAGGCGTGCGGCGAGCGCGCCATTTTTTCGTTGCGCCGCTGTATCAGCAATTCATGGCGCTGGTCGGGACTGGGATGGGAACTGGAACCGGGCTTTTTCACGTGGCGCTACCTCCTGTGCAGCAACCTTAGCGCGCCACGCCTTGCCCCATGGTGCGCTGGCGTACCAAGTACACCGGCATGCCGTAAGGCAATGACAAATCTAAATGAGAAGTGTTATCATTCCCTCCCTTTTAAGCACGTTTCCAAGGATAGCCATGTCCCGCATCGCCACGCCCACCCTGAACACTTGCGCCGCCGCAGTAGCGGCCGCCCTGCTGGCGCTGCCCGCCATTGCGCAAGAGGCGGCGCCGCAGGAGCAGCAGGTACTGGAAAGCATACAGGTGACGGGCAGCTGGCTGGGCAGCGGCCTGCAGAACAGCGTCAAGAACTTTGCCGGCGCCCGCACCGTGGTGCAGAAGCAGGATATCGAGGATACCGGCGCCGCCACCATCGGCGACGTGATGCGCCGCATCCCCGGCGTGCAAAGCACGGACAACTCGGGCACGGCCGGCAGCGCCATTTCGCTCAACATCGGCGTGCGCGGGTTGAGCGGGCGCTACTCGCCGCGCTCCACCGTGCTGCTGGACGGGATACCCATGGCGGTCGCGCCGTATGGCCAGCCGCAGCTGTCGTTCGCGCCGGTCAGCCTGAACAACATCGAATCGGTGGACGTGGTGCGTGGCGGCGGCGCGGTGCGCTACGGCCCGCAGAACGTGGGCGGCATCATCAACTTCAGCACCCGCGCGATACCGGATACGCCGGGCCTCCACGGCGACGCCTCGGTACGCTACAACGACTTCGGCGGCAACGGTGGCCACAACACCCAGTACAGCGCCTTCGTCGGCAGCCAGCTGGACAATGGCCTCGGCATCGCCCTGCTGTATGCCGGCATCGACGGCGGCGAGTGGCGCGTGGGCAGCAATGAGCGCGTCAACGACGTGGCGCTGAAACTGCGCTACCAGCTCAGCCCGACAAGCCAGGTGTATGGCAAGCTGTCCTATTACGACGTGCTGTCGCGCACCCCTGGCGGCCTGACCGTGGCCCAGTACCAGGCCAACCCGTTCCAGAACACCCGCCCCACCGACTTCTGGAGCGGCGACCGCAAGGGAGCCGACATCGGCTACCTGAATACCCTGTCAGCCACGCAGGAAGTCGAAATCAAGGCCTATTACAACGAGAGCTTCCGCCAGAGCGCCCTGGTGAACACGGCCAGGACCCAGCTCACCTGGCAGCCGCGCAATTACCAGGTGCTGGGCATAGAGCCGCGCTACACCCAGCGCCTGGCGCTGGGCCCGGCCACGCACGACATCACGGTCGGCTACCGCTACCTGCGCGAACGCGGCGACGACAACAACTATGTGCAAACCCTGGCCACGGGCGTGAAAGGCGCGGTCACCACCTTCGACAACGCCACCGACGCCCACGCAGTCTACATCGACGACCGCATCGCGCTGGGCGCGTGGCGCATCACGCCGGGCGTGCGCTACGAGCGCATTGCCTCGGACCGCAACGATGCTGCGGCCGGCAAGACCTACAGCACCGACAACAACAAGGCCCTGCCCTCGCTCAACGTGGCCTATCTGCTGACGCCGGCGCTGACCGTGTTCGCCAACTACGGCACCTCGTTCGGCCCGGTACAGAACACCCAGCTCAATTCGCAGACCGCCGCCAACCCGCTGCAGCCGGAACTGGCCAAGACCACCGAGCTGGGCGCACGCTGGAAATCACGTACGCTCAGCGCCGAGCTGACCGCCTTCCAGCTGCGCTTCGACAACCAGATCCTGCAGATCGCCGGCAGCAATCCGCCCGTGTTCCAGAACATAGGCGCGACCAAGCATGACGGCATCGAGAGCGCGCTGGACTACCGCTTTGCCGACGACAGCCTGCTGGCCGGGCTGGGCCTGTACGCCAACTACAACTACACGCGCGCCATCCAGGAATCCGGCAGCACGGCCGGCCTGGACGTGCCCTTCTATTCACGCAACACCGGCACCCTGGGGGCGCGCTACCGCGTGAGGAACTGGAGCTTCAACGCCTCGGCCACGCAGCAGAGCGCGCAATTCTCGGACACCGCCAACACGGTGGCGGAAAACGCGGCGGCCGCCGTGGGACGCATACCCGGCTACCGGCTGGTCAACCTGCAGGCCGGCTACAAGCTGCCGGGCAGGCCGGGGGTCGAAGTACTGGCCGGCGTGAACAACGCCAGCGACAAGCGCTACTACACCCGCAACGTGGATGGCAACGCCGGCCGCATGGTGGGCGCGCCGCGCCTGGCTTACCTGCAGCTGCGCTCCACTTTCTGAGGCGCCGCAGGCGCATGGGTGCACACCAGCGTCAGCAACGCTGGGCAGCTGCGTGCATCAACCCTGGGCAGTGCGGCGGCGCACCAGCGCCGCCACCAGGCCCAGGCCGCCCAGTAGCATGCCGTAGGTGGCTGGCTCCGGCACCGCCGTCACGCTCCAGCGCGCCGTGCTGTATGCCGAGCCGGAGAAAGGCTCGAAATCATAATAGACAGCACTCGAAGAGGGCGTGGTCCCCACCAGCGCAGCCGTTGCCGCTTCGGAGGCGGAAAATACGCCAAATATCGCGGTGCCTGGCGTGCTGTTTCCCCACAATGCCGAGTTAGAAAAGATGAAGCTGCTAGCCGTACCGGAGATCGAGACGACCGCCGTGCCTGCGATAGGTGGATCGTCGGCGCTGTCGCCCTCGCCATAGGCAACAATGGTGCCGCCGATCGCCGTACCGCCTATGCTCAAGCTGATATTGGTGATGCCGGTGATCAGGTCACCGCTGGCGTTGCCGTCAAATGTACCCGTTACCGTGTGGCTGTCGGCAAACGAGTATGAAAAAGTGTAAGTGGCGGCGTGGGCGCCGCCACTTGCCGCCATCAGTGCGGCTAAAACCGTCGCGCGTAGGAATTTGTTCATGTCCCCAGTCCCCTTGATAATAAATTCGCAGTATATTTTTATCATGGGAACTTGTCTGTCGCACAAATGTGCTACACGGCGCCCAGCCAGTCCAGTAGCGCGGCTGCCTCCAGCGGCCGGCTGTACAAATAGCCCTGGCCCTTGTCGCAGCCCTGGCGCCGCACCACCGCGGCCTGGTCTTCGGTTTCTATGCCTTCGGCCACGGTCTTCATGCCCAGGCTGCGCGCCACCTTGACCGTGGCCTCGATCAGCACCTCGTGGTGCGGGCTGGTGTCGGCCAGGCTGACGAAGGAGCGGTCGATCTTGACCGTGTCCACCGGCAGCAGGTGCAGGCTGGACAACGATGAATAACCGGTGCCGAAGTCGTCCAGCGCCAGCTTCACCCCCAGCGCCTTGAGGCGGCGTAGCTGCTCCTGCACGTCGGCGCCCTGGGCTGCCAGGCTTTCCGTGATTTCCAGCTGCAGCTGGGCGGCCGCCATGCCGTGTTCATCCAGGATGGCTTGCACCGTGTTGCACAAGCCCGGTTGCGCCAGCTGGGCACGCGACAGGTTGACCGCCAGCAGGCGCGGCGCGCGCTTGCCGAGCCCGGCCTGCCACTGCATGAAATCGCGGCAGCCCACGCGCAGCATGTGCTCGCCCAATGCGCCTATCAGGCCGCTTTCCTCGGCTATCGCGATGAACTCGCCCGGCCCCACCACGCCGCGCTCGGGATGGCGCCAGCGCACCAGCGCTTCCACTCCGGCGGCGCGATCGAGTCCGCCGCCCTGCACGCCCACCACCGGCTGGTACACCGGGAACAGCTGCCCCAGCTCCAGCGCCGCACGCAGCTCGGCCTCGATGCCGGCGCGGCGCGCGGCTTGCTCACGCATGTGCGGCTCGAACACCACGCACTGGCCCCCGCCCGCCGCCTTGGCTGCCGTCATGGCGATGCTGGCGTCGCGCAGGGCGTCGTCGGCATCGGGCGGCAGGTGCGCGGGCGGCACCAGGCCGATGCTGAAGGTGCAGTTGATATCGTGCGCGCCGATGCGGTAGGGTTCACCCAGCACCTGCAGCAGGCGCGCCGCGATCACGCCGGCCACGCCAGGGCCGTCCACGCCGTCCAGCAGTACGGCGAATTCGTCGCCGCCCACGCGCGCCGGCAGTTCGCCCAGCGCATTGGGTGCGCCGCGCCCGGCGCCGCGCAGGGCCAGGCGCAAACGGCCCGCCACCATGCAGATCACCTGGTCGCCGGCCGCGTTGCCCAGTGTGTCGTTGACCTGCTTGAAGCGGTCCAGGTTGATGAACAGCAGCGCGCAATCGTCGCCTTGCGGCGCGCGCTCGCGGCTGGCGGCGCGCTGCAGCAGCTCATGCATGGCGGCGCGGTTGGGCAAGCGGGTCAGGTTGTCGGTGCGGGCCGCGCTGCCCAGGCGGCGCGCCAGGGTGCGCTGCTCGCGTTCGACTTCCCCGGTGGCGTCTGCCAGCACCGCCATCAGGCGGTCCGCTCCGGCTTTCATGAGCCCCAGCGACAGCACCGCCGGCGCGCCCGGACGGTTGGCCACGGCCGGCGGCAGCGCGATGCGCAGGGCCTCGCAAATCACGCCGTGCGGTGCGGAATAGCGGGCGCACAGCTCACGCAACTGCGGCGCGCAGGCCTCCAGCACGGTGAACAGGTTGGACAGGCCGCCGTCGGACGACAGCGGCATCAGCAGCTGCGACGACATGGGATTGATCATCTCGATCTCGCCATCGGCGCGCATCTCGATCAGTCCCACCGGCGCACGGTACAGGAACTGGATCAGGGCCTGGTAGGCATCTTCGGCGTCCGCCATCTCAGGGCGTCCCCGGCCAGCTGGCCACCTGGTTGCGGCCGGCGCGCTTGGCCGCGTACAAGGCCTGGTCGGCGTGCTTGAGCAGCCGCTCCAGCGCGTCGGCGCCTTCCATCTCGGGCGCCATGGCGGCCACCCCTATGCTCAGGGTGCAGGCGATGGCCTGGTCCTCGTAGCGCGCCGGATGGGCCTCCACATGCTCGCGCAGGCGGTGCGCCACCGCTTCCGCGTCGCCCAGGCCGACGCCGGGGAGGATCACCGCGAACTCCTCGCCGCCCACGCGCGCTACCACGTCCACCTGGCGGAATACGGCCCGCATGGTGGCAGCCAGGTGGCGCAGCACGGCGTCGCCGCCCGGATGGCCGTGGCGGTCGTTGATGGCCTTGAAGTGGTCGGCATCGACCATCAGCAGCGACAGCGGGCGCGCCGCAGGCTGGCGCAGGCGGCGCCGCAGCTCCAGCTCGGCCGCCTCGTAGAAGGCGCGGCGGTTGGCCAGCCCGGTCAGGTGGTCGGTGTAGGTAGCCTGGCGCAGGCTGTCGCGGGCTTCCTGGCGGTCGCTCATGTCGCGGATGATCATACAGTAGGCCGGATCACCGTCCGACTCGCGGTGCGGCAGCGGCGCAATCATGGAGCTGCCCCAGAAATGGCTGCCGTCGGTGCGCAGGCGGCTGCCCTCGTCCAGGCTCCAGCCATTGTCGTCGGCCTCGCGCAGCCGCTCGCGCTGGCGCTGCGGCGAGATGGCGCCATCCGGATAGAACAGGCCGTAGGGCTGGCCGACCACGGCGGCCGCGTCGAAACCGGTGACCCGGCCTATGCTCTCGTTCCAGGCCCGCACCCTGCCCTCGCCGTCCAGGCTGACCAGGGCATAGTCGGCGATGTTGGCCATGATGGCGTTCATCCAGGCATCCATGGTGCGCAGCTCGCGTTCGCGCCGCTCCTGTTCGGTGATGTCGCTCAGCACCGCCATCAGGCGCGACTGGTCTAGCTTGAGCACGGTCAGGGACAGCACGCGCGCCTCGCGCTGGCCAGGCTCCCCGGGCGCATGCAGGCGCAGGGCGTCGCACACGGTGCCGTGTGCGGCCGCGTGTGCGGCGCAGCGCTGGCGCAGGTCGGGCGCCAGGCCGGACAAGGCGTCAAACAGGTTGTCCAGGCCGCCGTCCCGGCTGACGGGCAGCAGCAGCTGGGCCGAGACCGGATTGAGCATGGTGATGGCGCCATCCATGCCGGCCTGGATCAGGCCGACCGGGGCCAGGTACAGGAACTGCAGCAGCGCCTGGTGCTCGCCCTCGGCGGGCGCGTCTACCAGTCCGTTCATGCGCGCCGCACCAGCACGTAGCGCAGCGCGGCGCCGGGCTGCGCCAGCAGGCGCAAGGCCACCTTGGTGGGCCGCATGCGCAGGGTCAGCACGTAATCGATGGTGACGTCCAGCGCGCCGCCCTGCTCCTGTGCATCCTCGAAGCGCTGCGCCACCAGGTAGTTGTTCATGCACGGCGCCACGTGGGTGAACACCGGCTGGCCCAGCACGCGCTCGGGTGCCAGGCCGGCGGCCTGCGATTCGTAGGCGTTGTAGCGGCGCACGATGGTGTCGTCGTCGAAGGCGATCACGCCGAACATCAACGCGTCCAGCGCCGCCTCATCCAGGCCGGCCAGGCGCAGCGCCAGGTCTGGCTGGTCAAAGGTCAATCCGGGTTGTTCGCTCATGCTGGGCTCCTGTGGTACGTAGCCGGTATTGTAGCGAGGATTTTGGTGCGCACGATAAATATTTTTCCACAGAGAAATATTTATCGTGCCTAGGCGGCCGGCTGCAACAGCGTCTGGCGCAAGCCTTCCTCCATCTGGCCGACACCCCCTGCGGCGCCGCACCAGGCGGCAAACACCTCGGCCTCCAGCGGCCGCGCGTACAGATAGCCCTGGGCCTCGTCGCAGCCGGCCGCGCGCAGCAGGTCCTGGACGACGGAGGTTTCCACGCCTTCGGCCACGACCCGGAAGCCCAGGTCCTGAGACAGGCTGATCATGGCTTGAACCAGGGCCTGCTTGCGGCCGTCGCGCATCAGCTCGCGGATGAAGGACTGGTCGATCTTGACCACGTCTGCCGGCATGGTCTGCAGGTAGGATAGGCTGCTGTGTCCGGTACCGAAGTCGTCGATGGCCAGCCGCACGCCGGTGGCGGCAATGGCTTCCAGCATGGCGTGGGCCCGGGCCGGATGGGACATGATGGCGCTTTCCGTGATCTCCAGCTCAAGGCTGGCGGCAGGCACGCCGTACTGTTCCAGGCCGGCAGCCAGGCGCACGGCGAAGTCCGGCTCCAGCAGATTGGCGGCCGACACGTTGACCGACAGCTGCAGCGCCAGCCCGGCTGCACGCCAGGCGCGCAGCTGGGCCAGGGCCGCGTCCAGCACCCAGGCTGTGGTCGCCTGGGCCAGGCTGGTGCGCTCGACCACCGGCATGAACTCTCCCGGCGAAACCGCCCCCAGCACGGGATGGTTCCAGCGCAGCAGGGCCTCGGCGCCGACGCAGCCGCCGCTGGCCAGGTCCACGCGCGGCTGGTACACCAGGCGCAGCTGGCCACCCTGCTCCAGGGCCGCGCCAAAGTCGTTGACCAACTGGAAGCGGCGCCGGTAGCGGGCGTCGGCCGCTTCCGAATACACGGCCACGTGGCTGGCACTGTCGATGGCGTCATGGGCCGCGCTCTGGGCCTGGCGCAGCACGTCCAGGCTGTCGGCCTGGCCCGGTTCGAAAGGCGCCACCCCGGCCGAGGGCGTGGCCACATAGCGCGACTTGGCGATGCGGGCGGCGCGCACCATCTTGCCCTCCACCAGCGGCAGGTAGGACGCCAGTTCCGCGCCGGCCGGCGCGAAGAGGGCGAACTGGGCGGCGGCCACATGGTAGACCTTGCGGCCGCTGCCGATTTCCTTGCGTATCCAGCGCGCGGAGTCGCTGACCAGCTCATCCAGGTAGGAGGAACTCATCACGCGGACGGCGTTGCTGAGCTGCTCGGGCGTGGCCAGGTTGATCAGCACGGCCAGGCGCTGGCCGCCAGCACTGTCGCGCTGCAGGTCCTGGAAATCCTCCAGGAACTGGTTGCGGTTGGGCAGCCCGCTGATGGGGTCGATGCGGCCCAGGGCGTGCTGCATTTCAATTTGCGCCATCACCATGCCGGCCAGGTCGGCCAGCATGGCCAGTTCCTCGTCCGACACCGCGCGCGGCTCGGTGCCCAGCACGCACATCGCGCCCAGGCAATGTCCGTCCTTGGTGATCAGCGGTGCGCCGGCGTAGAAACGGATACCGCTGGCCGCCAGCGGACTGTCGCGGAAGAATTCATCATGGAGCAAATCGGTCACCACCAGCACGTCGCTGCTGTCAGCCACCTGGCCGCAGGGAGCGCGCAGGCGCGGGATGGACCAGTGCTCCACGCCCACGCGCGACTTGAACCACTGGCGATCCACATCGGTCAGCGATACCGCCGCGATCGGCAATGAAAACAATCGCGCGGCCATGCGCGTGATGCGGTCGAAAGCCTCGCTGGGCGGCGTATCGAGAATATTGAGCTTGTAAAGCGCGTCAAGACGGCGCGCCTCGCCTAACTGGCAAGTGGTAGTCATGGAGTCCTCAGTGCGTTAACCGAAAGTAGCTGGACAATGCGTGGGTTGGGCACTGGGCGGGCCCTCGGACAGGCCCCGGAAAAAGTTAATACAGGATAACATGGCTCATCGTGCCGTCACGCAACAAAACTTTCTATCCTGCGCATGAGGTTTTTTTATGACAGCCTTGGCCTGCGCCGCGAAGGTGTCACATCCGCAACAGCCGACGGCCGGCCCGAGGCAATCTCGCAACCCCGTCAATCCGGATTGCCGGCTTCAAGCTACCGGTCGGCGCCGCTGCACGGCGGCCTGATGCTCAATTGTGGCGCCAGGCGCCGCGTCGCGAGGTGATGGGCAGCTCGGCCACCGGGGCGCCATTGTCCAGGGCCTCCTGGTCGGCGGCGCGGATCTTGGCGTCCGGCGCCAGCACGCGGGCAATCACCTGAGGACTGATGCCGCTGCTTTGCATGAATTCCACGGCGCCGGGTGTACCAACATCGCGCTGCACCTCTAGCGCCTGGCGCACCAGGAATTCCAGCGAATGCCAGCCTGCGGTATCGGAAGTAGCCGGCTCAGTCCGGCGTCGGTCTAGCTCTGGAGTCATGTCCGTAATCCTCGCGAGTAAGTTGGATAAGCAAGCGGATAAGCAAATGGAAAATAATATCCTTGTCTTGATATTAGCACATGGTGCACGGACTTTTGAGGCCGGTCAAAGACGATATTGTTATCTGTCCGGTTCCCCACCAAGGTTCATTTGCGACTAGCTCTTGGGCTTGTCGCCCCCCTGCCGCTCGGACGTTTCTTGTTGCATGCTGGCCGAGAACGTGCTGCTGGAATTGGCCGGCAGGGTCCAGCTGCCGCCCGAGATTTCGGACGCGCTCTCCACGGTCTGGCCAAGCTGCACGCCAAAGCTGTAGCGCAAGTCAGGATTGCGCAGCGACAGCCGTTCCAGCGCCTCGAAGATGATCTTGATATCGAGTTCATTGGAACTTTCCGTCAGGCTGCGCTCCAGCCGGCCGACCAGTTCGGCATTGACGCTGCGGCCGGACTTGCCGGCCTCCGCCTTCAGCTTTTCGAACAGCTTGAAGGGCATACGGAATTGACTGCGGTAAATTTCTGACATGCCGCTATCTTGGCATCAACACTGCAACGTGGCTAGTGACAGAAAAACTGGGGGTAGTGACAAAGACGCGAAAATGGTGAAATACATTGGCCTGCCCAGCTGGGTTCGAACCAGCGACCCTCGGCTTAGAAGGCCGATGCTCTATCCAACTGAGCTATGGGCAGTAGGAGCGCCGGGACGAAGGTCCGGCGGGCATAAAAAAACGGGTTGTCACAGACAACCCGTTTTTACATTCTTGGTCGGAGTACAAGGATTCGAACCTTGGACCCTCTGGTCCCAAACCAGATGCGCTACCGGGCTGCGCTACACTCCGATACCGTCATTATAGCCGCCGCGAGCAGGTGGGTCAAATTAAGCCCTTTCAGGCGGCCAGCTGGGCGTCGACCTTGGCGGCAATGCGGTGCGCCATGGCCGCAGCGGCCTCGGCGTTGCGCGCTTCCACCATCACCCGTATCAGCGGCTCGGTGCCGGAAGCGCGTATCAGCACCCGGCCGCTGCCGCCCAGCTCGGCCTCGACCTTTTCCTTCTCGGCCACCATGGCGGCGTTGCGGGTCCAGTCGAAACCTGCCGGCACCCGCACGTTGACCAGGGTTTGCGGGAACAGCACCAGTTCCTCGCCATACTGCTCCAGGCTCTTGCCGCTGCGCTGGAAGGCCGACAGCACCTGCAGCGCCGAGATGATGCCGTCGCCCGTGGTGTGCTTGTCCAGCGCCAGCAGGTGGCCGGAGCCCTCCCCGCCCAGTATCCAGCCGCGCTCCTGCATCACTTCCAGCACGTAGCGGTCGCCCACCTTGGCGCGCGCGAAGCCGATGCCCTTCTCCTTGAACGCCACTTCCAGCGCCATGTTGGTCATCAGGGTGCCCACTGCGCCCGCTACCGGGCCGGTGGCCAGGCGGTCCAGCACCATTACGTACAGCAGCTCGTCGCCGTTGTACAAACGGCCGGTGGAATCGCACATGATGAGGCGGTCGGCGTCTCCGTCCAGCGCGATGCCAAGGTCGGCGCCATGGGCGCGCACGGCGGCGGCCATGGCGTCCGGTGCGGTGGCGCCGTGGCCGGCGTTGATGTTGAAGCCGTCCGGCTTGTTGCCGATGGCGATGACTTCGGCGCCCAGCTCGTGGAACACGTGCGGCGCGATGTTGTAGGCGGCGCCGTGGGCGCAATCGACCACCAATTTCAGGCCACGCAGATCCAGTTCGTTGGGGAAGGTGCTCTTGCAGAATTCGATGTAGCGGCCCTGGGCGTCGTCCAGGCGCTTGGCGCGGCCCAGCTTTTCCGAGGGCACGCAAGCCATGGGCAAGTCCAGCGCCGCCTCGATGTCGAGCTCGACGGCGTCCGGCAGCTTGGTGCCCTGGCTGGAGAAGAACTTGATGCCATTGTCCTGGAACGGGTTGTGCGAGGCCGAAATGACCACGCCAGCCGACAGCCGCAGCGCGCGCGTCAGATAGGCAATGGCGGGCGTGGGCATGGGGCCGGCCAGCATCACGTCCACCCCGGCCGCCGAGAAACCGGCTTCCAGCGCCGCTTCCAGCATGTAGCCGGAAATGCGCGTGTCCTTGCCGATCAGGACGGTGGGACGGGCATTGCCGCTGCGGCTGCCGGCCAGCACCTTACCGGCCGCATAGCCCAGGCGCATGACGAAGTCGGGGGTGATCGGCGCCTCGCCAACCAGGCCGCGGATACCATCGGTACCGAAATATTTACGTGCCATAATGCTCTCTCATGTCTTTATAGTGGGTGGGCCGCCTGCCATACGGCCAGGGCGTCCACGGTCTCCGCGACGTCGTGTACGCGCACGATCAGGGCGCCGTGCGAGACCGCCGCCAGCGCGCCGCCCAGGCTCGCCGCCAGGCGCTGCTCGACCGGCTTGCCGGTCACCGCACCCAGCATGGACTTGCGCGACAGGCCGGCCAGCAGCGGCTGCTGCAACTCGGCAACCAGCTGGCGCCCGGCGCGCAGCAAAGCATAATTATGCTCCACCGTCTTGCCGAACCCAAAGCCGGGATCGATGCAGATTCGACGCGTATCAATGCCGGCGCTGGTCAGGGCGTCTATCCGTTCGCGCAGGAAATCGCGCACCTCGGCCACCACGTCGGTATAGGCCGGCGCCTGCTGCATGGTTTCCGGCTGGCGCTGCATGTGCATGATGCACAGGGCGCAGTCGCTGTCGCGCACGGCCTCGATGGCGCCGGGGACGCGAAAACCGTTGATATCGTTGATCATGTCGACCCCGGCAATGACCGCCTCGCGCATCACCTGCGGCTTGTAAGTGTCGACCGAAATGGCCTTGCCGCAGTCGCGCAGCGCATACAGCACCGGCATCACGCGCTGCAACTCTTGCTCGAGCGGCAGCGGCGGCGCGCCGGGGCGGGTCGATTCGCCGCCCACGTCTATGATGTCCACGCCGTCGCGCATCATCTGCTCGGCGTGGGCCAGCGCGAATTCCAGGCCGGCATGCTGGCCGCCGTCGGAAAAGGAATCGGGGGTGACGTTCAGGATGCCCATCACGCGCGGGCGTCCGTTCAGCGGATAGTTGAAACGGCCGAATTGTAGTGTCTGTCGCATGCAATCGTAGAAATAAAAAGGGCGAGGATTGCTCCTCACCCTAGTGGGCCTTGCCTTCCGCCGCCGTTTAAGCTGGAGCGGTCACGCTGGGGGTCACACCCGGGCCGCCATCGCTGGGATGCTTGCGCAGGCTGACGCCGGCCTTGGGCGGACGCGGCTCCAGGCCGGCCATGATGTCGTTGATCTGGTCGGCGTCTATGGTTTCCCAATCCATCAGGGCCTTGGTCATCATTTCGACCTTGTCGCGGTTTTCCTCGAGCAGCTTGCGGGCCAGCTGGTATTGCGTATCCAGGATGTTGCGGATTTCCGCATCCACCTTCTGCTGGGTCGCTTCCGAGATGGTCTTGTTGGTGCCGCCCATGAAGCCTTCGTTCTGGCTGTCCTCGTACACCATCACGCCCATCGCATCGGACATGCCGAAGCGGGTCACCATGGAGCGGGCCAGCTTGGTGGCGCGCGAGAAGTCGTTGGAGGCGCCGGTGGACATCTGGCCAACGAAGATTTCCTCGGCGATGCGGCCGCCGAACAGGATGGAGATTTCCTCCAGCATCTTGTCCTTGTAGCCCGAGATATTGTCGTGCTCAGGCAGTTGCCAGGTCAGGCCCAGGGCCCAGCCACGCGGCATGATGGTGACCTTGTGCACCGGATCGGCCTTGGGCAGCAGCTTGGCCACCACCGCGTGACCCGACTCGTGGTAGGCCGTGTTGCGGCGCTCTTCTTCGCGGATGACCAGCGACTTGCGCTCCGGACCCATGAAGATCTTGTCCTTGGCGTCCTCGAAGTCCTGCATGTCCACCAGGCGCTTGCTGCGGCGGGCGGCAAACAGGGCGGCCTCGTTGACCAGGTTGGCCAGGTCGGCGCCGGAGAAGCCGGGGGTGCCGCGCGCCAGGATGTCCGCTTTCACGTCGGTGCCGATCGGCACTTTGCGCATGTGCACGTTCAGGATCTGTTCGCGGCCACGGATGTCCGGCAGGCCCACCGAGACTTGGCGGTCGAAGCGGCCCGGACGCAGCAGCGCCTTGTCCAGCACGTCGGCGCGGTTGGTGGCGGCAATCACGATCACGCCGGACTGGGCTTCGAAGCCGTCCATTTCCACCAGCAGCTGGTTCAGGGTCTGTTCGCGCTCGTCGTTGCCGCCGCCCATGCCGGCGCCACGGTGGCGGCCGACGGCGTCGATCTCGTCGATGAAGATGATGCAGGGCGAATGCTTCTTGGCGTTCTCGAACATGTCGCGCACGCGGGAGGCGCCCACGCCGACGAACATTTCCACGAAGTCGGAACCGGAAATCGAGAAGAACGGCACCTTGGCTTCGCCGGCAATGGCGCGCGCCAGCAGGGTTTTACCGGTACCCGGGGGGCCGACCATCAGCACGCCGCGCGGGATGCGGCCACCCAGCTTCTGGAACTTGGTGGGGTCTTTCAGGAAGTCGACGATCTCGGCGACCTCTTCCTTGGCTTCGTCGCAGCCGGCGACGTCGGCAAAGGTGACGTTGTTGTTGGTTTCATCCATCATGCGCGCCTTCGATTTGCCGAAGGAGAAGGCGCCACCCTTGCCGCCACCCTGCATCTGGCGCATGAAGAAGATCCACACGCCAATCAGCAGCAGCATGGGGAACCAGGACACGAACACCTGCTGCAGGAACGAGGGCTCTTCCGGCGGACGCACGTCGAAGCGCACGCCGTTGTCGCGCAGGTCGCCGATCAGGCCACGGTCCAGGATGGTGGCGGTGGTGCGCACCTTGGTGTCGTCGGTACGGGTGGCCGTGATGTTGCCGCCTTCGATGATCACATCCTTGATGCGCTTGGCCTTGACGTCATCGAGCAGCTCGGAATAAGCGATCGGTTTGCTGCCGCCCGCGATGCCATGGTTGTCGAATTGCTTGAACAGCATGAATAAGAGCAGTGCGACGACCACCCAGATGGCAGATTTGGAAAACATGTTATTCACGAAAACTCCTTGGATGCGGGGGCGCATCTTTACCAATAGGCTAAGAACCCGTTTCAAAATGACCATGGCGTCGTTACGGCTCCTCGCCGTGCAGTCGCACTGCCTTCGTCGCCGTGCCTTGCCCTGCTCATTTTGAAACAGGTTCTGAGAACCCGATTTTACTCGCATTAGGCAGGCGGTGCCACAAACCTGCCGTGCGCCAGCGGTGCAACGGGCCGGCGCACGGGTTAAAGCACATTATTTGACCAAAAAAACGGTACGATCAAGTCAAATGTGGTTTTCCTAGGCTGAAAATGCGGTCTGGATGCTAAATATCAAGGGGAAAATCGCCAAAGTTGTCTTTTTGGCCCGTCAGCATGCTCGGCGCGTCAACCGGATGTTTCACGCCCCGCCCCAGCAGGAAGATTTCCGAGGATTTATCCCGGCTGGCCTTGGGCTTTTTCTGCACCACGGTCTTGAATTCCTGGCGAAAACGTTCGACCAGCTGGGTGAACCCCATATCCTTGAAGCATTTGACCAGCAGCGCGCCGCCCGGTTTCAAATGCACCTGGGAAAATTCAATCGCGATTTCAATCAGGTGCTCCATGCGCGCCGCGTCGGCGTCGGCGATACCGGACAGGTTGGGCGCCATGTCCGACAAAACAAGGTCGGCCTTGCGGCCCTGCAGCACTTCCTCCAGCTGGGCCAGCACGCTGTCCTCGCGGAAGTCGCCCTGGATGAAGTGGAAGTCGGCGATCGGTTCCATGGGCAGCATGTCCAGCCCGATCAGCGTGCCGTTGATGCCGCCGCCCTCCTTGCCGGCCAGCTTGCGCCGGGTGTACTGGGCCCAGCTGCCCGGGGTGCAGCCGAGGTCGACAATGACCTGGCCCGGCTTGATCAATTTCTCGTCCTCGTCTATCTCTTTCAGCTTGAAAGCCGCGCGGGCGCGGTAACCTTCGCGCTGTGCCAGCTTGACGTAGGGATCGTTGATATGGTCGTGCAGCCAGTTTTTGTTTAATTTGTTCTTAGCCATTCGCGTAGAATACTGCTTTTAAGAGAACCACCAAAGTTATTATGATCAAACTTACCCCTGTCGAGCGCGCCGCCCTGCGCGCCGAGGCGCATGGCCTCAAGCCCGTCGTCATGATCGGCGAATCCGGCCTGAGCGCCAACGTCCTGAAGGAAATCGAACTGGGCCTCGATGCGCACGGCCTGATCAAGGTGCGTGTGTTCGGCGACGACCGCGAAGCGCGCGCCGCCATGTACGACACCATCTGCGAACAGCTGGGCGCGGCGCCGGTGCAACACATCGGCAAGCTGCTGGTGCTGTACCGTCCCAAGAAGGAAGCCGTCAAGGAGCGCAGCGGCAAGGCCGGCAAGGGCTTGCGCGAAGTCACCATCGTCAAGCCCAGCGCCAGCGGCACCAAGAAGCCGAGCGTGACCAAGGTACTGCTGAAAGGGAACGAGCGCGTGACCGAAGGCGGCACCATCAAGCGCGCCAAGCCGCGCCAGACTTCGGCCAAGAAAAGCGCCCTGGGTAACTAAGCGGGCAGGTTCGCGGCCGGGCCGCGAACCTGAAGCGAAGCTCGGTTATTGCTTGAGAAGCAGCCAGCCTGCGAGCAGGCTCTGCACCAGGTAGATGCCGCTCGATATCCCATGCAGCATGCCAAAACGGCCCTTGGCGGCCGATTCCATCACCCCGCCCGGACCGGCCGCCTCGCGCAGCGCCGCCATCTGCGGCTGCAATCCGAAGTGCGACACCACGGTGCACAAGGCCATCGCCAGCACCAGCCACAGCAGCGTCCTGCGGCGCTGGCTATCATAGTCGCGCGCCTGCAGCACCAGCACCACCAGCGCCGCCGCGCAGCCCAGCGACAGCCAGGCTTGCACCGCGAACAGGCTGCCGGCAATGGTGCCGGCCAGCACCCGGTCGCTCAGGGTGGCGAACAGGGTGGGCGCCACCAGGTAGCCGATCGTCCACAGGCTGCCGGCCCACAGCGCGGCCACCAGCAAGCGTAACCGCGCCAGCTGCATCAGATGTAGCGTACGTCGAGGATTTCGTACTCGCGCGGGCCGGACGGCGCCTGCACTTCCACCACGTCGCCGGCCGACTTGCCGATCAGGGCGCGGGCGATGGGCGAGGTGACGGAGATCTTGCCCAGCTTGAGGTCAGCTTCGTCTATGCCGACGATCTGGTACGTGGCGCGGGTGCCGTTTTCCAGGTCTTCCACGTCCACGGTGGCGGCGAACACCACGCGGCCGTCGGCGTCCAGGGTGGTGGGGTCGATGATCTGCGCCGAGCTCAGCTTACCTTCCAGTTCCGCGATGCGGCCTTCGACGAAGGCCTGGCGCTCCTTGGCGGCATCGTATTCAGCGTTTTCCGACAGGTCGCCGTGCGAACGCGCCTCGGCGATCGCGTCGATCACGATGCGGCGCTCTTTGGTCTTCAACTGGTGCAGCTCTTCCTTGAGGAGTTCTGCGCCGAATTTGGTCAGTGGAACTGAAGTCATATGTCTCTACTCGGTTATTACAATGGAAAACCACAGAGGCCGCGCCATTGCTGCCGGCGCGAGCTCTGTGGTTGAGGTGTTGCGGACTACTGTTAAGGCTTAGTGTAAGGTTTTATGCAGCCCTTGTAAATCGTACACTTGCAATTCGTCCAGATGGCGTATGCCTTCCACCGCCGCCTCGGCGCCGGCAATGGTGGTGTAGGTGGTCACGCGCGCGGCCAGCGACGAAGTGCGGATGGCGCGCGAATCGACGATGGCGTTGCGCTTTTCCTCGACCGTGTTGATGACCAGGACGATTTCGTGGTTCTTGATCATGTCCACGATGTGGGGACGGCCCTCGACCACCTTGTTGACCGCGGTCACCGGCAGGCCAGCTGCGGAGATCACGGCGGCCGTGCCCTTGGTGGCGGCCAGGGTGAAGCCCATCTCGACCAGGTCGCGCGCCACCTTCACGGCGCGCGGCTTGTCCGACGCTTTCACGGATAGGAACACCTTGCCCGACTTGGGCAGCTTGACGCCGGCGCCCAGCTGCGACTTGACGAAGGCTTCGCCGAAGGTCTTGCCGACACCCATGACTTCACCAGTGGATTTCATCTCGGGGCCGAGGATGGTGTCCACGCCCGGGAATTTCACGAACGGGAACACGGCTTCCTTGACGCTGTAGTAAGGCGGCACCACTTCGGTGGTGATGCCCTGCTCGGCCAGCTTCTGGCCCACCATGCAGCGCGCCGCGATCTTGGCCAGCTGCAGGCCGGTGGCCTTGGATACGTAAGGCACGGTGCGCGAAGCGCGCGGGTTCACTTCCAGCACGTACACGACGTCCCGCAGTTGACCATCGATATCCTGTTTTTGTATCGCGAACTGCACGTTCATCAGGCCGACCACGTTCAGGCCCTTGGCCATCAGCGAAGTCTGGCGTTTCAGTTCGGCGATGGTGTCCTGCGACAGCGAATACGGCGGCAGCGAGCAGGCCGAGTCGCCCGAGTGCACGCCGGCCTGTTCGATGTGCTCCATCACGCCGCCAATGAAGGTGGTCTCGCCATCGCTGATGCAATCGACGTCGCACTCGATGGCGTCGTTCAGGAAGCGATCCAGCAGCACCGGCGAATCGTTGGACACTTTCACCGCTTCGCGCATGTAGCGTTCCAGGTCTCGCTGCTCGTGCACGATTTCCATGGCGCGGCCGCCCAGCACGTAGGAAGGACGGACCACCAGCGGGTAGCCGATTTCCTGCGCCAGCGCCAGCGCTTCCGGCTCGGTGCGGGCGGTGCGGTTGGGCGGCTGGCGCAGGCCCAGGTCCTGCAGCAGCTTCTGGAAGCGCTCGCGGTCTTCGGCCGCGTCTATCATGTCGGGCGAGGTGCCGATGATGGGCACGCCGTTGGCCTCCAGGTCCAGCGCCAGTTTCAGCGGGGTCTGGCCGCCGTACTGCACGATCACGCCTACCGGTTTTTCCAGCTCGACGATTTCCAGCACGTCTTCCAGGGTCAGCGACTCGAAGTACAGGCGGTCGGAGGTGTCATAGTCGGTCGACACGGTTTCGGGATTGCAGTTGACCATGATGGTCTCATAGCCATCCTCGCGCATGGCCAGCGCGGCGTGCACGCAGCAGTAGTCGAATTCGATACCCTGGCCGATGCGGTTGGGGCCACCGCCCAGCACCATGATCTTCTTCTTGTCGGTCGGGTTGGACTCGCATTCCTCGTCGTAGGTCGAGTACATGTAGGCCGTGTTGGTGGCAAATTCGGCGGCGCAGGTGTCGACCCGCTTGTAGACCGGACGGATGCCCAGCGCGTGGCGGTACTTGCGCACCTCGGCCGGCGTGGTCTGCAGCAGGAAGGCCAGGCGGCGGTCCGAGAAGCCCTTCTGTTTCAGCTTGTACAGGGTGGTCTTGTCCAGCTGCTCCAGCTTCTGGGTGTCCATCCACAGTTCCAGGTCCACGATCTCCTTGATCTGGATCAGGAACCAGATATCGATCTTGGTCAGCTGGTGCACTTCCTCCAGGGTGAAGCCCTGGGCGAAGGCGTCGCCCACGTACCAGATGCGCTCCGGACCCGGCTCGCCCAGTTCTTCCTCGATTTTTTCGCGGTCCTTGGTTTTTTCGTTCAGGCCGTCCACGCCCACTTCCAGGCCGCGCAGGGCTTTCTGGAACGATTCCTGGAAGGTGCGGCCGATCGCCATCACCTCGCCCACGGATTTCATCTGGGTGGTCAGGTGGTGGTCGGCGGTCGGGAATTTTTCAAACGTGAAGCGCGGGATCTTGGTGACCACGTAGTCGATCGACGGTTCGAACGAGGCCGGGGTCTGGCCGCCGGTGATCTCGTTGCGCAGCTCGTCCAGGGTGAAGCCCACGGCCAGCTTGGCCGCCACCTTGGCGATAGGGAAGCCGGTGGCTTTCGAGGCCAGCGCCGAGGAACGCGACACGCGCGGATTCATCTCGATCACGATCATGCGGCCGTCTTTCGGGTTGATCGAGAACTGCACGTTGGAGCCGCCGGTGTCCACGCCGATCTCGCGCAGCACCGCCAGCGAGGCGTTGCGCATGATCTGGTATTCCTTGTCGGTCAGGGTCTGCGCCGGGGCCACGGTGATGGAGTCGCCGGTGTGCACGCCCATCGGGTCCAGGTTCTCGATCGAGCAGATGATGATGCAGTTGTCCGCCTTGTCGCGCACCACTTCCATCTCGTACTCTTTCCAGCCCAGCAGCGATTCCTCGATCAGCAGCTCATTGGTGGGCGAGGCTTCCAGGCCGCGCTTGCAGATGGCTTCGAATTCTTCCTCGTTGTAGGCGATGCCGCCGCCGCTGCCGCCCATGGTGAAGGACGGGCGGATGATGGTCGGGAAGCCGACGTCGCGCTGCACGGCCCAGGCCTCGTCCATCGAGTGGGCGATGCCGGAACGGGCCGAACCCAGGCCGATCTTGGTCATGGCGTCCTTGAACTTGGCGCGGTCCTCGGCCTTGTCGATGGCTTCCGGGGTGGCGCCGATCAGCTCGACCTTGTACTTGTCCAGCACGCCGTTGCGGTGCAGGTCCAGCGCGCAGTTCAGCGCGGTCTGGCCGCCCATGGTGGGCAGGATGGCGTCCGGCTGCTCCTTGGCGATGATCTTCTCGACCACTTGCCAGGTGATGGGCTCGATGTAGGTGACATCGGCCATCTCGGGGTCGGTCATGATGGTGGCCGGATTGCTGTTGACCAGGATGACCTTGTAGCCTTCCTCGCGCAGGGCCTTGCAGGCCTGGGCGCCGGAATAGTCGAACTCGCAGGCCTGGCCGATGATGATGGGGCCGGCGCCGATAATCAGAATACTTTTAATGTCAGAACGTTTTGGCATCTTATTTTTTCTCCGTTGCTTCCATCAGGCCGATGAAGCGGTCAAACAGGTAAGCGACGTCAGTCGGGCCGGGCGAGGCTTCCGGGTGGCCCTGGAAGCAGAAGGCCGGGGTGTCGGTGCGGGCGAAGCCCTGCAGCGAACCGTCGAACAGCGATACGTGGGTCACGCGGCAGTTGGCCGGCAGGGTGGCGGGATCGACCGCGAAACCGTGGTTCTGCGAAGTGATCATCACCTTTTTCGAGTCCAGGTCCTGCACCGGGTGGTTGGCGCCGTGGTGGCCGAATTTCATCTTCAGGGTCTTGGCGCCCGAGGCCAGGCCCATGATCTGGTGGCCCAGGCAGATGCCGAACAGCGGGATGCGCTTTTCCATGAAGACCTTGGCGGCGGCAATCGCGTAGTCGCACGGTTCCGGGTCGCCGGGGCCGTTGGACAGGAACACGCCGTCCGGATTGAGGGCCAGCACTTCCTCTGCCGTGGTCTGGGCCGGCACCACGGTGACCTTGCAGCCGCGCTCGGTCAGCATGCGCAGGATGTTGCGCTTGACGCCGTAGTCATAGGCCACCACGTGGAATTTCACGTCCGCGTCGGCCAGCTTGCCGTAGCCCTCGCCCAGCTTCCACTCAGTTTCCGTGAATGCGTATTTGTCCTTGACCGTCACCACCTTGGCCAGGTCCATGCCGGACAGGCCGGGGAAGGAGCGCGCCAGTTCCAGCGCCTGCGCGGTGGACGGCTCGTTGCCCTGGGTGCCGACCAGGATGGCGCCGGACTGGGCGCCCTTCTCGCGCAGGATGCGGGTCAGCTTGCGCGTGTCGATGCCAGCGATGGCCACGATGTTTTCGGCCTTCAGGTAGTCCGACAGCGATTGGGTGGAGCGGAAATTCGAGGCGATCAGCGGCAGGTCGCGGATGATCAGGCCGGCGGCGTGCACCCTGGACGCTTCCACGTCTTCCGGGTTGATGCCGTAGTTGCCGATGTGCGGATAGGTCAGGGTGACGATCTGGCGGCTGTAGCTGGGATCGGTCAGGATCTCCTGGTAGCCGGTAATGGACGTGTTAAACACCACCTCGCCAGTCGTATGACCGGCGGCGCCGATGGAAACACCTTTGA
Source organism: Duganella kummerowiae (assembly GCF_053572355.1). NCBI lineage: Bacteria > Pseudomonadati > Pseudomonadota > Betaproteobacteria > Burkholderiales > Oxalobacteraceae > Duganella > Duganella kummerowiae. Next base: position 131,187 of record NZ_JBKFEH010000024.1, on the reverse strand, counting down.
AGACGGTGCCGTCAGCGAGCACGAGGATGGCTGGAACGGCAGGGCCAGAAAAAAATGGCGGCAAGGGCAACTCCTGATAAAGTTACCGTAGCTGCGCCACGTCAGACGAACGCCGCGAGCGGCCGGGCGGTTTGCTGCGCCCGGGTGCGGAGATCAGATTGAAGATGGGATGAGGTGGTAGTCGCTACGGTAGATGTGATTTGGCTAAACCTTTGAATTATAACCAAATCTGCCCCGCTTGGCAATAGATCCGCGCCTTAAAACAGCGCCGCGATGCCGGCCTTGGCGATCTGCGCATCCTCGGCCGATTTCACGCCCGACACGCCCACCGCGCCGACCACGTGGCCGTCGACGATGATGGGCACGCCGCCTTCCAGCATGCCGTCGGCCATGGGCGACGGCGCCGTCAGGAAGGCGGTGCGGCCATTGTTGATGATGTCTTCATAGATCTTGGATTCGCGCCGGCCCAGGGCCGACACGCGCGCCTTGGCCGGCGCGATGTGCGAGGACAACGGCGCGGCGCCATCCTGGCGCTGCAGCCACAGCAGGTGGCCGCCATCGTCCACGATGGCGATCACCACCGCCCACTTGTTGGCCACGGCTTCCGCTTCGGCGGCGGCGGCAATTTTCTTCACGTCTTCCAAGGTCAGTACTGGTTTGGTTTGCATGGTGGTTCCCGGGTTAAGAGGTGCACATTGTAAGTTACTGGCGGCGCAGGGCTTCGAGTTTTTGTTTCAGCTGCGGCATCACGGCGAAAGCGGCCTGCTCGCCGGCCAGGATGGCCTGGTTGCGGCCATTGAAATCGTTGCTGGCCATCTTGCCCAGGGCCGGCTGTATCACCACGTCGGCCTCTTTCAGCTCGTACTGGTTGATGCGCTGGCCCATGATGCTGAAGGTTTGCATCAGCACGTCCAGCGAACTGACCGTGGCCTGCACGTCAGCCTGGGTCGAAATATTCACCGCAATGACGAATTCGGCGCCCATTTCGCGCGTGTAGCGCACCGGCACCGGCGCCACCAGGCCGCCATCGACATAGCTCTTGCCGTTGATGACCACCGGCTGGAACACGCTGGGCACGGCCGAGGAGGCGCGCACCGCCATCCCGGTATTGCCGCGCTGAAACAGGATGGCCTGGCCGGTTTTCAGGTCGGTGGCCACCGCGCCGAACGGGATCTTCAGCTTTTCCATGGGCTGGTTGTTGACCACCTTGTTGACCCAGGCCTGCAGCGCCTCGCCCTTGAGAACGCCGGTGCTCTTGCCGAACAGCGGCAGGGCCCAGTCGGAAATCGAGGCCTCGTCCATTTCCATGGCCATTTTTTGCAGCTGGAAGCCGGAATTGCCGGCCGCGTACATGGCGCCCACCACGCTGCCGGCCGAGGTGCCGACCACGTAGTCCGGGTAGATGCCTTGCGACTCCAGCGCCTTGATCACGCCGATGTGGGCAAAGCCGCGCGCGGCGCCGCCGCCCAGCGCCAGGCCGATCTTCACCTTGCGCGGCGGCAGAGGGGCGGCGCTCACCGGCGTGGCGGCCGGGGTTTCGTTGACGGGAACGGTTTTACAGCCTGCCAGGGCGGCGCCCAGGGCTGCCAGCAGGATCAGGGAACGGCGGCGTGCTTGCATGACGATAAGGTAGTGGGAAGTCGCCAGCGATTGTAACTGAATTGCCGGGCCGGCCTGGAGGCACAGGCAATGTAACCTTTTGTATCATTGTGTAAAAGACTCAACGCCTTCGCGCGCAACGCTAAAATGCTCGTTTTTGTCCCGCCGCCCACCGCAGATGAAAACCGCGCCACGCCTGAGTTGCCTGCTGATTTGCCTGCCGAGCTGCCTGGCCGGCGTAGCTGCGCTGGCCGCGCCGGTCACCGTGGTGACGCCGGTCTTCAGCCAGGTGGTGGCCTATACCCTGCCGCCCGGCTTCAAGACCGTGTTCGAAAGCACAAGCGGGCCCAACTACGTGCGTGAATCGGTGCCGGTGGGCGAAAGCGAGAAGCGCTGGACCCAGATGATCACCCTGACCGGGGCCCGCAACGGCACGGCGGCCGGGGGCGTCACGCCGCGCAAGTTCGCCGAATTCCTGGGCGCCGGCTTCCAGCGCGCCTGCCCGTCCAGCTACAGCGGGCGCGGCGTGGGCGAGCTGAAACTGGCCGGACGCGATGCTTACGCCCTCTTGGTCAGCTGCGGCACCGCGCCGGGCGGCGACAGCGAGACCGCCATCATCGCCGCCATCAAGGGCGACAAGGATTACTACACCCTGCAGTGGGCCGAGCGCGGCCCGGCCTCCGCCACCCCGCTGGAGCTGGACCCCGCCAAATGGAGCGAGCGCCTGGGCAAGCTGGCGCCGGTCAAGCTGTGCCCCATCGTCCCGGGCGAAAACCAGCCCTACCCCAGCTGCCTGAAGAGCAAATAAAGGCGGCAACAAGGGCCAACAACGCTGATTGACAGGCTGGCAAGAAGCAAGCAAGATCATCCGCTATCCAACACAACAGGGGCGCGGAACATGATGAAACGACTGCTTTTGCTGGCGGCGCTGCTGTGCGCGGCGGCGGCCCAATCCCAGGTACTGCCCGTACGCGAACAGGCGCGCGTCGTCAACGAACTGCTGGACGAGCGGCTGAACACCCTGCTGCCCGCGCTGATGGAGCAGACCGGCATCGACATGTGGGTAGTGGTCTCGCGCGAGTACAACGAAGATCCCGTCATGAAGACGCTGCTGCCGGCCGAATGGCTGGGCGCACGGCGCCGTACCATCCTGGTCTTCTATCGCGGCAAGGACCAATTCGAGAAGCTGGCCGTGGCGCGCTACGCGGTCGGCAAATCCATCGCCCCGGCCTGGGATATCAAGGCATTCCCCAACCAGTGGGACGCCCTGGCGGACCTGGTCCGTACGCGCCAACCGCACCGGATAGGCGTCAACATCTCGCGCCACTTCAACCACGCCGACGGCCTCGATCACACCGACTACACCGAACTGCTGGCCGCGCTGCCGGCCGAGTACCGGGACAAGGTGGAGTCGGCCGAGCCGCTGGCGGTGCGCTGGCTGGAAACGCGCACCGCGCGCGAGATGCAGATCTACCCCCAGCTGGTGCGCGCCACCCACGCCATCATTGCCGAGGGCTTTTCGGAACGGGTCATCACGCCCGGCGTCACCACCGCCGACGACGTGGTGTGGTGGTTCCGCCAGAAGATACGCGACCTGGGCTACGACACCTGGTTCCATCCCTCGGTGGAGATCCAGCGCCAGGGCGGCGCAGCCTCGCAGGTAATACAGCCGGGCGACCTGCTCCATGTGGACATCGGCATCACCTACCTGCGCCTGAACACCGATGTGCAGCAGCACGCCTACGTCCTCAAGCCCGGCGAGACCGAGGCCCCGGCCGATCTGCGCGCCGCCCTGGCACAGGCCAACCGCCTGCAGGACATCCTGACCGCCCAGTTCCGGCAGGGCCGCAGCGGCAACCAGGTCCTGGCGGCGGCGCTGGCGCAGGCCCGCGCCGAGGGCATCGCGCCCACCATCTACACCCATCCCATCGGCTACCACGGCCATGCGGCCGGTCCCGCCATCGGCATGTGGGACATGCAGGGCGGGGTGCCAGGCGCCGGCGACGAGCTGCTGCGCCCGCGCACCGCCTATTCTATAGAGCTGAACGCCGCCACCACCCTGCCCGGCTGGCAGGAACCGCTGCGCATCATGCTGGAGGAGGATGCGTATTTCGACGGCGCCGCCGTGCGCTATATCGGCGGACGGCAACAACAGCTGCTGCTGGTGCCGCGCGCCCGCGCCGAAGTCCGATAGGACGGCACCGGACATCGCGCACGGCGGTACTTCGGAGGCGGCGGTGGTGAAACTGGCTTAATATTGCGACACTGCGCAGCGTTCAACGCTGGGCTATTGATAAAGCGCCAGCGGAACCCGGTCCCACCACTACAAGGATAACCGCATGCGCCGCTCCCACTTGCCTGCCGCCCTCGCCATGGGCGTGCTTGCCCTGCCCTTCCTGTCCTTCCTGCCCGCCCACGCCGCCGATGCGCCCGAGGCCACCGACACCACGGTGGCCGGCCTGGGCCTGGCCTACCTGCCGGAGTATGCCGGCGCCGACAAGTCGCGCCTAGTGCCGGTGCCCATGCTGGAGAAAAGCTATGCCAACGGCTTCTTCCTCAGCACCATGCGCGGCATAGGCTACCAGGCCAGGGTGGATGGCTTCAACCTGAGCGCCGCGCTGGCGTACGGCGGCGTACGCGAGGACCACAAGCGCAGCTACCTGTCCGGCTCGGACGCCCTGCGCGGCATGGGCAAGGTGGAGGGCGCGGCGCAGCTGGTGCTGAACGCCAGCTACCAGGCAGGCCCGCTGGAGCTGAGCCTGGGCACCACCCAGAACATCAACCACAGGGAGAACGGCGCCACCTACAGCGCCGGCCTGTCGGCGCCGCTGTACCGCAGCGCCACCGACCAGGTGGGCGTCGGGTTGTCGGCGCTGTACGGCGACGGCAAGCACGCGCAAACCTACTTCGGCGTGACGGCCGCGCAAAGCGCCCGCTCCGGCTACCGCGCCTACAGCGCCGGCGGCGGCCTGGAAAACCTCACGCTGGCGCTGAACTGGGATCACGCCATCGACAAGAACTGGTCGCTGCGCGGCGCCGCCGGAGTGACGCACCTCACCGGCGACGCCGCCGACAGCCCGCTCACCAAGCGCAAGACCTCGCCCCTGGTGATGCTGGGCTTCGGCTACAAGTTCTGATCCTGACGGGAATGGCATCGGCTATCATGTGAGCCCTGCGGCGCCGCGCGGCGCCGACCTCACCCAAGGAAGCCATGAGTACCCCGGAAGCACACGCCATCTCGGCCCATATCGAAAGCCATCTCGGGCCGATTTCCACTGTTTTATACGAGACCGCGTCGGACACCATCGTGCTCGATGTGCACGTGGTCGCGCCCAACGAACGCTCGCCGCACCTACGGCTGGTCACCTGCGGCATGAGTTCGCAGAAAATGGCGGTGCCGGACGGCTCCGATGCCCCGGCCTATGCGGAATTGATGATCACCCTGCCCGGCGACTGGCGCACCGACCCCGTATCGCTCGAGGACGAGCGCTGGGCCTGGCCGCTGGCGCTGATCAAGAACCTGGCGCGCCTGCCGCACCGCCACCAGGCCTGGATGGGCATAGGCCACGACATCCCCAACGGCGAGCCGCCCCGGCCCTACAGCCCCGACACCGCGCTGTGCGGCGCGCTGGTGCTGCCGGCCGCCTCGGCCCCGGCGCCGTTCCAGGCGCTGGAGCTGGAAGACGGCAAGCGCATCGCGTTCTACGCCGTGGTGCCGCTGCACGCGGCCGAGATGGAACTGAAGCGCCGCGCCGGCACCGCCAGGCTGCTGCAAGCCTTCGACGCCAAGGGCGTGACCGACCTGGCCGATCCGCAACGCGCCGACGCCAGCGTGAAGAAGAAATGGAGCTTGTGGTGATCCTGGCTTTTGCGCTGCTGGCGCTGGCCCTGTGCGCGCTGTGGCTGCCGCCACTCAAGCTGCGCGGGGCCACGCTGGCGCCGTGGGCGCTGCTGTTCCAGGCCGCCTGCGCAGCGGGCCTGGTGGCAGGCGTGCTCGCTCCGGTGGCGCTGGCCTGGCTGGCCCTGCTGGCCTGCGCCGCCTGGCTGGCCGCGCACAGCGCACAGCAGGCGGTGCGCGTGGCAGCCGGCATCCTTACCGCCGTGCTGGCGCTGGCCCTGGCCATGCACCTGGCGCCCGGCTTCCGCAACCCCATCGTCATCGCCTCCACCGTGCTGTCGCCGGGCGCGGCGCCGTTCCAGCAGTATGCGAACTTCGACAAGGGAGCGGTCGGACTGATCCTGCTGGCCTTCCTGTGCCGGCGCTGCACCTCGGCCGCCGAACTGGCGGGCGTGCTCAAACGCAGCCTGCCGCTGCTGGTCGCCACCCTGCTCGCGGTACTGGGCTTTGCCATGGCCATCGGCTACGTGCGGCCGGACTTCAAGCTTGGCCAGTCGGCCGCCATCTTCCTGGCCACCAACCTGTTCTTCACCGTGATGGCCGAGGAAGCCTTCTTCCGTGGCCTGGTGCAAGGCAGCCTGGCCACCGCCCTGGGCCGCTGGCGCCATGGCGGCCTGCTGGCCGTGGCCTGCTCCGCCCTGCTGTTCGGCCTCGCCCACGCGGGCGGCGGCGCGGCCCTGGTGGCGCTGGCCGGCATCGCGGGCCTGGGCTATGGCTGGGCCGTGCACAAGACCGGGCGCATCGAGGCCGGCATCTTGCTGCACTTCGGCGTCAATGCGCTACACTTCATCTGTTTCACCTATCCCTACCTCGCGCATTAGGAGAGCCGCCGCGCAGCGCCTGCACGACTACGCGACGGCGGCGGACACGGCTTCGCAGCTGATCGCCGGCTGCCGCGCCTGAACCGGATCAGTTCAGCTGCAATTCCGGCTGGCGCGCCGCGATGGCGCTGGGCGGCATGCAGACGATGAAGCTGCTGCCCTGGTCCGGCTCGGACTTGATCTGCAGGGTGCCGCCATGGCGCAGCAGCACGTGCTTGACGATGGCCAGGCCCAGGCCGGTGCCCTGGGTTTCACGCGAACGGCTCTTGTCGACCCGGTAGAAGCGCTCGGTCAGGCGCGAGATGTGCTCCGGGCTGATGCCGATGCCGGTATCCTGCACCACGAACTTGACGCCGCCATCGGGCGCCTTCTTCCACACCAGATGGATCTTGCCGCCGGCCGGCGTGTAGCGCACCGCATTGGACGCCAGGTTGCCGAAGGCCGAATGCAGTTCCTCGAAGTTGCCGGTGATGTCGGGACCGTCGACCTCCAGGGTGATCTCGTGCTTGCCGGCCGACAGGGCCTGGGCGTCGCGGTGCACCTGGCCGACCAGGCGCACCACGTCGACCCGCTCCGGCCGCATGGGGTGGTCCACCGACTCCAGCCGCGACAGGGTCAGCATGTCCTCGATCAGGTGCTGCATGCGGTGGCCCTGCTCCGTCATCAGCTTGAGGTGGGCGCTGCGGGTGGCGGCGTCCAGGTGCTCGGAGGCGGCGATTTCGAGGAAGCCGACGATCACGGTCAGCGGCGTGCGCAGCTCGTGCGAGGCGTTGGCGATGAAGTCGCGCCGCATTTCCTCGATGCGCTGGGTCTCGGTGACGTCGTGCGTGACCAGGATCTGGCGCCGGTTCTCGAACGGGATGATGTGCACGATCAGCTTGCGCTCGCGGAAGCTGATGGTCAGGGGCTGGTCGTAGCGGCCCAGGATGATGTAATCCATGAACTCGGGATTGCGCACCAGGTTGGTCACGCGCATGCCCTTGTCGCGCTCGTTGCTGAGGCCCAGGTGTTTCTCGGCGGCCGGGTTGCACCACTCCAGGAACAGCACGTCGTCCATGATGGCCACGCCGTCCGGCAGCAAATGCATGGCCTGGCGGAAGCGCGCCAGCCATTCGGTCAGCTCGGCCTGGTTTTTCTCGTCGTCGCGACGCATGCGGTACAGGCGCGAGAAGATATTGGTCCATTCGCCCCAGCCGTCCGGCAACTTGGCGCTCTGGGGGTCGTCCAGCCAGCTGGACAGCTGGTACAGATAGGACAGCTGCACCAGCACCAGGCCGCCCATGGCCAGCAGGCCGACCGCCAGCGCCGAGGTCACGCCGAACATCCAGCCCAGCACGGCCACGCCGCCCAGGATCAGTCCCATGCGCAGGGCCACGGGTACCCAGAACACCAGTTTTGGATTCATCTTACTTTTCAGACAGCATGTAGCCCACGCTGCGCACGGTCTTGATCAGGTGCTCGGCCTCCTTCAGGGCCTTGCGCAGGCGCAGCACGTGCACGTCCACCGTGCGTTCCTCGATCACCACGTGATCGCCCCACACCTTGTCCAGCAGCTGGCTGCGCGAGAACACCCGCTCCGGATGGGCCAGCAGGAATTTCAGCAGCTTGTACTCGGCATGGCCGATGTCTATCTTCTGGTCGTTCATGGACACCGTGCAGCTGACCGGATCCAGCGTGATGTTGGCGGCGCGCATGACCGACTGCGCATGCTCCGGGCTCTTGCGCCGCAGCAGGGCCTTGGCGCGCGCCAGCAGCTCGCGCGGCGAGAACGGCTTGGTCACATAGTCGTCGGCGCCGTTGTTCAGGCCCGCCAGCTTGTCCTCTTCCATGCTCTTGGCGGTCAGCATGATGACGGGGATTTCATTGAACTGGCGGTCGCCGCGGATGCGCGCCAGCAGGCGCAGGCCGGTCTGGTCGGGCAGCATCCAGTCCAGGAAGATCAGCTGCGGGGTGCGGGTCTGGATGAAATCCCAGGCTTCGCCGGCGCTGCCGACGGCGCAGCAGTTCCAGCCCGCCTCGCGCAGGGAGAACGTCACCAGCTCGACAATCGCCGGCTCATCTTCAACTATCAGTACTGTGGTTTTATCGGATGCCATGTTGTTTCATACTGCGTTGTTTCTTGTATTTTACTGCTCGGCCTGCTCTTCTTCGGCTGGCGGCGCCGTCTTGGTGTGGCGGATGTCCTTGCCTTCCACCACGTAGATCACGTACTCGGCGATGTTTTTCGCATGGTCGCCGATGCGTTCGATGGCCTTGGCCACCCACAGCGTGTCCAGCGCGGTGGAGATTGTACGCGGATCTTCCATCATGAAGGTGATCAGGTTGCGCATGATGGAGCGGAATTCGTGGTCGATCACGGCGTCCTGGGCGATCAGCTGCAAGGCCTGCTTGCCGTCGTTGCGGGCGAAGGCGTCCAGCGCGTCGTGCAGCAGGTCGCTGGTGTTGGTGGCGATGTTGCGCACCATTTCATAGTGGTTGACGGTGACGGCGCCGCGCGCGTGCAGCTGCTTGGCGGTGCGGGCGATCTTGGTGGCCTCGTCGCCGATGCGCTCCAGGTCGGTGATCACCTTGATGGTGGCCATGATGGTGCGCAGGTCGTTGGCGGCCGGTTGGCGGCGCACGATCAGGTGGCTGCAGGCGTCGTCCAGCGACACTTCCAGCTGGTTGACGGCGTCGTCCTCGCGCATGACGCGGTCGGCGCGCTCGGAATTACCGATGCGGAAGCAGGTCATGGCGTCCAGGAACTGGGTTTCCACGATACCGCCCATCAGCAGCACCTTGGAGCGGATGGCTTCCAGTTCGTTGTCGTATTGTTTGGATGAGTGTTCACCGATCATGCTGCTCTCCGTATTCATTTCAATATTGTGAGAGGTTGTCCCAACTTGAGCGTGGCTAGGCGCTGCGCCGAAGACAGTGCGCCTGCACGGCGAGGCGCTGCAACGACGCCACGGTCATGTTGGGGCGGCCTCGTTTAGCCGAAGCGGCCGGTGATGTAGTCCTGGGTTTCCTTGCGGGCCGGATTCATGAAGATCTGGTCGGTCTCGCCGAATTCCACCAGCTCGCCCAGGTACATATAGGCGGTGTAGTCCGAGCAGCGCGCTGCCTGCTGCATGTTGTGGGTCACAATGGCGATGGTGTAATCCTGCTTCAGTTCGCTGATCAGCTCTTCCACCTTGGAGGTCGAGATCGGGTCCAGCGCCGAGGTCGGCTCGTCCAGCAGCAGCACGTCGGGCTTGACTGCCACGCCGCGCGCGATGCACAGGCGTTGCTGCTGACCGCCGGACAGCGACAGGCCGCTCTTGGTCAGCTTGTCCTTGACTTCGGTCCACAGCGCGGCCTTTTTCAGGGCCCATTCCACGCGCTCGTCCATCTCGCCCTTGGACAGGTCTTCGTACAGGCGCACGCCGAAGGCGATGTTGTCGTAGATCGACATCGGGAACGGGGTGGGCTTCTGGAACACCATGCCGACCTTGGCGCGCAGCATGTTCAAATCCTGGCCGTCGTCCAGGATGTTACGGCCGTGGTACAGGATGGAACCTTCGGCGCGCTGGCCGGGGTACAGGTCGTACATGCGGTTCAGGGTGCGCAGCAGGGTCGACTTGCCGCAGCCGGACGGACCGATAAAGGCCGTCACCTGCTTGTCGTGGATGTCCAGGCTGACGTTGTGCAGGCTCTGGGTCTTGCCGTAGTAGAAGTTCAATCCCGAGATTTCGATGGTCTTGCGTTTGGCCATGGCAGTCGTGCTCTCTTGGGTCAGTTGCGTATTCATGTAAGGGTTCGCTTTGCGGTATTTAGTGCGGGGCTTTCTGGGTGAACACGGTGCGCGACAGGATGTTCAGGCCCAGCACGCTGAAGGTGACCAGCAGGGCGCCGCCCCAGGCCAGTTCGCGCCAGTTGTCGTAGGGGCTCATGGCGAAGCCGTAGATCACCACCGGCAGGTTGGCCATGGGCGCGTTCATGTCGGCGCTGAAGAACTGGTTGTTCAGGGCGGTGAACAGCAGCGGCGCGGTCTCGCCCGAGATGCGGGCCACGGCCAGCAGCACCCCGGTGATGACGCCGGCCTTGACGGCGCGCAGGCGCACCATCATCGCCACCTTCCAGTGCGGGGCGCCCAGGGCGAAAGCGGCTTCCAGCAGGCTGTTGGGCACCAGGCGCAGCATGTTGTCGGTGGTGCGCACCACCACCGGCACCGCGATCAGGGCCAGGGCCAGCGAGCCGGCGTAGCCCGAGTAATGCTTGCTGGTGGCGACCCAGGCCGCCCACACGAACATGCCGATCACGATGGAGGGCGCGGACAGCATGATGTCGGTCACGAAGCGGGTCACGGCGGCGATCTTGTTGTTCTCGCCGTATTCGGCCAGGTAGATGCCGGCCAGGATGCCGATCGGAGTGCTGATCAGGGTCGACAGGCCGACGATCATCAGCGAGCCGACGATGGCGTTCATCAGGCCGCCGCCTTCGCTGCCGGGGGCCGGCGTGGTCTGGGTGAACATGTTCAGGCTGAGGGCGCCGAAGCCCTTCACGGCCAGGGTGATCAGGATCCAGGCCAGCACCAGCAGGCCGACCGACATGGCGGCCACCGACAGCGCGATGCCTATGCGGTGCGTCAGCAGCCGCTTGCGGTAGACCGGGTTGATGGCCGGCTTGGCGCCGTTGCCTTGGGTTGCAGCGATACTCATTTCACGCCTTCCTTGCGGGACATGCCAGCCAGCATCAGCTTGGCGGACGACAGTACGATAAAGGTGATCACGAACAGGATCAGGGCCAGCGCGAACAGCGACGAGGTATGCAGCGGATTGTCGGCTTCGGCGAATTCGTTGGCCAGGGTGGAGGCGATCGAGTTACCGGGAGCGAACAGCGACATCGACAGCTTGTTGGCGTTGCCGATCACGAAGGTCACGGCCATGGTCTCGCCCAGGGCGCGGCCCAGGCCCAGCATGACGCCGCCGACCACGCCGGTCTTGGTGTAGGGCAGCACGATCTTGCGCACCACTTCCCAGCGCGTGCAGCCCAGTCCGTAGGCAGATTCCTTCAGCACGGCCGGCACGATCTCGAACACGTCGCGCATCACCGAGGAAATGAAGGGGATGATCATGACGGCCAGGATCAGGGCGGCGGTCAGGATGCCGATGCCCATGGTCGGGCCCTGGAAGAACTGGCCGAGCAGCGGCACCTGGCCGATGGTGGATTTGAGCAGCGGCTGCACGTAGTCGCCGAACAGCGGCGCGAACACGAACAGGCCCCACATGCCGTAGATGATGGACGGCACGCCGGCCAGCAGTTCCACGGCCGTGCCCAGCGGGCGGCGCAGCGAGGCCGGGCAGATCTCGGTCAGGAACAGGGCGATGCCGAAGCTGACCGGGAAGGCGATCAGCAGCGCGATGCCGGAAGTGACCAGGGTGCCGACGATGGCGATGGCGGCGCCATACTGGTCGTTGACCGGATCCCACTCCACGGTGGTGATGAAGGCCGGGCCGAACTCCTTGAAGGCCGGCCAGGCGCCCACCATCAGCGAGATGATGATGCCGAGCAGCACCGCCAGCACGGACAGGGCGAACAGCAGGGTGGTCTTGTGGAAGAAGAAATCCTGGATACGCTGCTTGCGCATGGTGCGCTGCAGGGCCTGCAGCGCGGCCTGTTCGGCGGCCGTGGCCTGGGCGGTGCTTACATGCATGGCCGGTTCCGGTTTGGGTAGGGGCGTGGAAGTGATATCAGCGCTCATGGGGTGGTCTCGTGGAGGTAGGCTAGCCTGCGACGTCCGTGCGGGCATCGCAGGCTAACCCCCTCGCCTGCCAGGCTGCGGCAGGCGAAGGGAAGCGGGATTAGTAGATGGCCTTGCCCGAGGCGTCTTTCAGGTTGGCTTTCCAGCTATCCTGCACCAGTTTCACGACCGACGGCGGCAGCGGCACGTAGTCCAGTTCGGTGGCAGCGGCGCCGCCGTTCTTGAAGGCCCAGTCGAAGAATTTCACGACTTCCTTGCCTTTGGCGGCGTCAGCCTGCTGCTTGTGCATCAGGATGTAGGACACGCCGGTGATGGGCCAGGAGTTTTTGCCGGCCTGGTCGGTCAGCACCACCGCGAAGCCGGGGGTCTTGGTCCATTCGGCGCTGGCGGCGGCGGCCTTGAAGAACTCGTCATCAGGCTGCAGGAAGTTGCCGTCCTTGTTTTTCAGCTGGGTGTGCGACATCTTGTTTTTCTTGGCATAGGCCCACTCGACGTAGCCGATCGAACCCTTGATGCGCTGCACGTTGGCGGCCACGCCTTCGTTGCCCTTGCCGCCCACGCCCACGGCCCATTTCACGGCGGCGTCGGCGCCGATCTTGGTCTTGAATTCAGGGCTGGTCTTGGACAGGAAGTCGGTGAACAGGAAGGTGGTGCCGGAACCGTCGGCGCGGTGCACCACGGTGATTTCTTCGCCAGGCAGCTTGACGCCAGGGTTCAGGGCGGTGATGGCGGGATCGTTCCACTTGGTGATCTTGCCCAGGTAGATGTCGGCCACGACCGGGCCGGTCAGCTTCAGCTGGCCGGGGGTGACGCCGTCCACGTTGACCACGGTGACCACGCCGCCCATGATGGCGGGGAATTGCATCAGGCCTTCGGCGTCCAGTTCAGCGGCGGGCAGCGGCTTGTCCGAGGCGCCGAAATCGACGGTCTTGGCCTTGATCTGCTTGATGCCGGCGCCCGAGCCCACGGATTGGTAGTTCAGGCCGTTGCCGGTGGCAGCCTTGTAGGTTTCCGCCCATTTCGCGTACACGGGGTACGGGAAGGTAGCGCCGGCGCCCGTCATATCGGCGGCGATGGCGGCCGACGACATGGCCATGACGGCGGTCGCGCTGACTACCAGGGTGGTGAACAGATGTTTCAGTCGCATATCAAGTCCTCTATGTTGACAGGTTAGGATGCTGCGCAGTCTACAACCCGAATATGACATGTTTATGACATGGCCTGAAATTTGACGAAATACCCCGCAAGTCCTTTGTTTACAGCAGTTTAGCCCTGCCTTTGTCATATTCCAGACGTTTGTGACGGCATTTATGACAAGGGTTGTCACCAAGCTGTCATAAATGACCGCTACACTGCGCCCAGCATGAGCAGGACAAACATGCCGGCAGGAAGCGGCTAAAATGACAATATCTGCAACAGTGAACAAGAACACCATGAAGCCTGAGTTACCCGCGGACACAAGTAAACACCACGCTTTTCTGGACCGGGAAATCTCCCAGCTGATGTTCAACCGCCGCGTACTGGCACAAGCGGAAGACCGCACCATCCCCCTGCTGGAACGGCTGCGCTACCTGTGCATCGCCAGCAGCAACCTCGATGAATTCTTTGAAGTGCGCGTGGCCAGCCTGCTGGCGGCCGGCCAGGTGGACGGCGCCCTGGCCACCCACCCTGCCCTGGTGTCCACACTGGCCCGCATTAGCGAGGAATGCCATGCGCTGGTGGCGCACCAGTATGACATCCTGAACCGCGAAATCCTGCCCCAGCTGCAAGCCAACGGCGTGCACCTGGTGCGCCATACCGACCGCAACGAGGCGCAGCGGGCCTGGGTCAAGGAGTATTTCGAGCGCGAGGTGCGCCCGCTGCTCACCCCCATCGGCCTGGACCCGGCCCACCCCTTCCCGCAGGTGATCAACAAGAGCCTGAATTTCATCGTCTCGCTGTCGGGCAAGGACGCCTTCGGGCGCGGCACCGCCATCGCCATCGTCAAGGCGCCGCGCGTGCTGCCGCGCGTGATACGCCTGCCGGACCACTTGTCGAAAAATGGCGGCATTTCCTTTTGCCTGCTGACCTCCATCATCCACGCCCACATTTCCGACCTGTTCTCCGGGCGCGAGGTGATCGGCTATTCGCAATTCCGCGTGACCCGCGACAGCGACCTGTGGGTGGACGAGGATGAGGTGAAAAACCTGCGCCAGGCCTTGAAGGGCGAGCTGCAGGGCCGCCAGTACGGCGCCTCGGTGCGGCTGGAGGTGGCCAAGAATTGCCCGCCCGAGCTGTCTCAATTCCTGCTCGACCAGTTCGGCCTGCACCAGAGCCGCCTGTATGCGGTGGACGGCCCGGTCAACCTGGTGCGGCTGTCGGAAGTCACTGATTACGTCAACAATCCGGCCCTGCGCTTCCCGCCCTTCTTCCCCGGCTCGGCCCAGAAGGCGCCCAGCCAGGATATCTTCGCCGCCCTGCGCGAGAGCGACATCCTGCTGCACCACCCCTACCAGTCGTTCCAGACCGTAATCGACTTCATCCGCGGCGCGGCGCTGGACCCGGCCGTGGTGGCCATCAAGCAGACCATCTACCGCACCGGCATGAACTCGGACCTGATGGAAGCCCTGATCGCGGCCGCCCGCCAGGGCAAGGAAGTGACCGTGATCGTGGAACTGAAGGCGCGCTTCGATGAGGAAGCCAATATCAACTGGGCCGACAAGCTGGAACAGGCCGGCGCCCAGGTGGTGTACGGCGTGGTGGGCCTGAAGACGCACGCCAAGCTGGCCCTGGTGATACGCCGCGAGGAAGGCAGGCTGCGCTGCTACGCCCACCTGGGCACCGGCAACTACCACCCCACCACCACCAAGTTCTACACCGACTTCGGCCTGCTGACCTGCCACCCGCAGCTGAGCCAGGAAGTGAACGAAGTGTTCATCCACCTGACCAGCCTGACCAAGCCGCACAAGCTGACCCATCTCTGGCTGGCGCCGTTCGCGCTGCAAAGCGAGATCATCAAGGCGATCCGCAATGAGGCGCGTATCGCGCGCGCCGGACGCCCGGGACGGATTATTGTTAAAATAAATGCACTGGTGGACGAGTCGGTGATCAAGGCCCTGTACGCCGCCTCCAGGGATGGGGTCAAGATCGACCTGATCGTACGCGGCGCCTGCACCCTGCGTCCCGGCGTGCCCGGCCTGTCGGAGAACATCAAGGTGCGCTCCGTGATCGGGCGCTTCCTGGAACACAGCCGCATTTATTACTTCCGCAATGACCTGGCGCACGACGTGTACCTGGCCAGCGCGGACTGGATGAGCCGCAATCTGTTCCGCCGCATCGAAGTCGCCTTCCCCATCCTGGACAAGGCGCTCAAGCGGCGCGTGATTTCGGAAGGCCTCAACCCTTACCTGAAGGACAACACCAACGCCTGGGAGCTGGAACCGGACGGCCACTACCAGCGCCGCAAGGCGCGCGGCAAGCAGGCCGCCTTCAGCGCCCAGCAGCACCTGATGCAGACCCTGGGCCTGCCCGGGACCGGCATCAGCTGAGCGGGATCTGTTTTCAATGTCAGCCGGGAGAAAAAAGATGGATCTCATACTGTGGCGCCACGCCGAGGCCGAGGAAGTCCAGCCTGGCATGTCGGACCTGGAGCGCGCCCTGACCGCCAAGGGCCAGAAGCAGGCCAGGCGCATGGGGCAGTGGCTCGACAGCCAGCTGCCGGACAGCTGCAAGGTGCTGTGCAGCCCCGCCGTGCGCACCCTGCAGACGGTGGAAGCCCTGGGCCGCAAGTTCAAGATCCATACCGACCTCGCACCCGGTGCCGATCCGCACGACATCCTCAAGGCCGCCAACTGGCCGGGCGGCAAGGATACCGTGCTGATCGTCGGCCACCAGCCCACCCTGGGCCTGACCGCCGCCCTGCTGCTGACCGGCGACGACCTGGAATTCGATATCCGCAAGGCCAGCGCCTGGTGGTTCACCCAGCGCGAACCGGGCAACGCCATGAGCATCTATCTCAAGGCCGTGATGGCGGCAGACCTTGTCGTCAAATAGGCACGGGGCCGCAGGCTGAGCTTGCAAAGAGGCAAGCAGGTGCTAGAGTGAAAGGGTAACAACTCCCGGGGCGGCCACGCTAACGGTGGCCGGATAGTCATGTTCACCTTGCTTACGATGGGTATTTTTGGCGGGATGATCGCACTGGTGGTGTACGAACTGGTGCAGGAAGCCCAAGGCAGCAAACACCGTCTCACCGACCGCTATCACGAATAGCGAACTGCTACGCAAACGTAGCAACGGCGCCTTGCGGGGCGCCGTTGTCGTTTACAGCGGCATCTTATACCCCGGTCTTGAACTTGGTGAAGATACGTGTGATGTTGCGGCGTATGTCGGCCGGCACCGCTTCCGGCGCGGCCATGCGCTGCTTGTCGGCGTCCGGCAGGAACACTTTCTTGTTCTCGGCGATATCCTTGCGCACGTACTTCAGGCTGGCCGAGTTCGGATTGGCATAGAACACCTTGTTGGTCAGGCTGGCGTGCACCTGCGGACGCAGGATGTAGTTGATGAACAGGTGGGCGTTGTTCGGGTGCGGCGCGTCGGCCGGGATGGCCATGGTATCGAACATCAGCGGCGCGCTGGTCTTGGGCACCAGCACCTCGATCACATTGCCATTCTTGGCGTCGATGGCGCGCTGGCGGGCGATGTTGATGTCGCCCGACCAGCCCAGCGCCACGCACACGGCGCCGTTGGCCATGTCATTGATGTAGCCGGAGGAGCTGAACAGGGTGATGTAGGGCCGTACCGACTGCAGCAGCTTGGCCGCCTCCGTGTAGTCGGCCGCCGTTTTCGAATAGGCCGGCTTGCCCAGGTAGAGCAGCGCGGCCGGCAGCACCTCGGACGGCGAATCGAGGAAGGACACGCCGCAGGATTTCACCTTGGCGGCGTACTTGGGATCGAACACCAGGTCCCAGGCATTGTCCGGCATGGGCATATTGCCCAGCGCGGCCTTGACCTTGTTCACGTTGATGCCCACGGTGGTGTAGCCCCACAGCCAGTCGACCAGGTAATCGTTGCTGGGGTCTATCTTGGACAGCTTGGCCTGGATGGTGGGATCGAGGTTGCCCAGGTTGGACAGCTTGGACTTGTCCAGCTTGCGCAGCAGCTTGGCGTCGATCTGCAGCCGGGCCCACGGCGCACTGGGGACCACGATGTCGTAGCCGGACTTGCCCGCCACCAGCTTGGAATTGAGGATCTCGTTGTTGTCAAACAGGTCGTAGCGGACCTTGATCCCGGTTTCCTTCTCGAAGTTCTTGATGGTGTCGTCGGCGATGTAGTCCGACCAGTTGTAGATGTTCAGGACCTTCTCTTCCTGTGCCTGGGCGCCGGCCGACAGGCCCGCCACCATCAGCACCGCAACCAGCAACCTGCCCACACGCTTGCCCGACATAGTCTCTCCCGTATAAGGTTAAATCATCACAGGCGAGATAATCAGGCAAAGCCGCCAGGTTGGCAAGCGCCAGCGCTTTTTTTGAACCCGCTTCACAATGAGCAGGGCTAGGCGTAGCGACGAAGACAGTGCGCCTGCACGGCAAGGAGCTGCAACGACGCCATGGTCATTTTGAAGCGGGTTCTCAGCCTATCATGTCGAATAATGAGCTTACTCCACCGCTGCCACTGGAGCCGCTCTGCGCTTGCTGGGTGTACAGCGCCACCAGGGCGTTGGCCTGGGCCGTCAGGGCCTTGCTCATGGCGGCGCGCTTGGTGGTCAGGGTAGCCAGCTCCTTGCTGGTCGAGGTTTTCTCGCGGCTGATGATGCTGTTATCGGCCGTGAACGCCGCCACCTTGCTGCCCAGCTGGTCGGCCAGGCCCTTGCCGTTGTTGACGAACAAGGTGGCCACCGCCGGCGCGTCGGCTGCCAGCGCGCCCTGCAGCTTTTTCTCGTCCAGCGCCAGGGCGCCGCTGGCGTCCACCGTCACGCCCACCTTGGCCAGGGCCGTCGCATTGGACTTGACCAGCAGGTTCAGCTGGTTGCCGACCTGGTTCAGCGCCGTGTCCGATTGCAGATCGCCCTTCTTCAGGGCCTGCAGCTTGGTGTTCAGTGTATTGTAGGCCGCGATGAAGGATTTCACGCCGTCTCCGGTCTTGCCGCTGTCCTGGCCGATGGCGACCGTGCTCTTGCCGGCAGACGCCAGGGCCAGGGTGACGCCTTCGATGGCGCTGCTGACGGTATTGGTGCCCGAGATGACGGTCTTGCCGTCCACCGTCAGCAGCGCATCCCGGGCGGCCTGCGACTGGACCATGTTCTGTTTGCCGTCCGGGTTATAGGCAAGCGCGTCCTTCAGGGCGGCGTCGCCGCTGACCGTGATGCGCATGCTGTTGTCGGCGCCGCTGGCGCCGGCCAGGGTGAGGGCGTAGCCGTCGCCGCTCTTGACCACGGCCGCGTCCACCCCGGCCGCCTTGAAGGCCGCCGCGATGCCTTCCAGCGTATTGTTGCCGCTATCGAGGGTGATGGTCTTGGCGCTGCCGTTGGGGTCGAAGCTCTTGCCGGCCGTGCCGAATTCGATTTTCACGGTGGTGGCGGTGCCGGCGCCGATGGCGGCATCCTTGGCCGCGAAGCCGTCGCTGGTGAGGAACTGGCCCTGGGCCAGTTGCTGCACGTCCACCGCATAGCTGCCGGCTTTGGCGCTGCCGGTCACCGATGGCGTCAGCACGCTGGCCGCCGAACTGGAGGCGGTGGTGGACAGGCCGCTACCGCTCAAGCCCGCCGCCAGCGACTGGAAGCTGGACAGCGCGCTTTGCAACTGGCCCAGGCCTGACAGCCTGGTCTGGTCGCGTGTGTAGGCCGCGTTCAGCTTGGTGGCGCCGGCGCTTTGCTTGACCAGCTGGGCCTGGACGCGGTTGTAGATCTCGGTGGTGGTGGCCGAGCTGGCGGTGCTGCCGCTGGTGCTGCCGCTGGTGCTGCCGATGATGCTGGTGGTGGCCATGATCTGTCCTTGGAAACGTATCCCTGATTATCTCAACGTTGCCATTTATCCAAAGCACCGAACAGCGCGGTATTTAGCGCAGATATTTGTTGATGGTGGCTGCCGTCGCCAGATCCAGGTTAACGAACAATACACCGATCTTGAACGCGTCGCCGCTGAAGATGCAATAGTTGACCTTGGAACGGCAGGTCAGTATCTGGGCTTTACCCTCAGTAAACAATTCAAACGAAATATTGAGCACCTGTCCCACTTCCAGCTTGTGGTCGAAGCTGATGGACATGCCGCTGGCGCCCAGGTCCAGGGTACGCGCCGGAAACGGTTTCATGCCATCGACGACGATGACAGCCTTGGTGCGCACGATCTTGCGTGCGCCTGACCTTTGATCGACTAACACTTTCCTAACCTCGGTTAAACAATGCGGTGACTATAACCATATTATTCTACCGGGCAATTCATCTTGTTGCAGATCAGAATTTTTGCCCTGGTATCAATCTTACCAAAATATGATTACTGGTGCTCCCGCATGCGGGCAAAGGCATCGTCGATGCGCTCGACCGCGATGATGGTCATGCCCTCGATGGGCTGCTTGGGCGCGTTGGCCTTGGGGATCATGGCCAGCGAGAAGCCCAGCTTGGCGGCCTCGCGCAGCCGCTCCTGGCCGCGCGGCGCCGGGCGTATCTCGCCGGCCAGGCCGACTTCGCCAAACACCACGAAGCCGCGCGGCAGCGCCTTGTTGCGCATCGAGGAATTAATCGCCAGCAGCACCGCCAGGTCGGCCGCCGGTTCCGTGATCTTGACCCCGCCCACCGCATTGATGAACACATCCTGGTCGAAGGCGGCAATGCCGGCGTGGCGGTGCAGCACGGCCAGCAGCATGGCCAGGCGGTTCTGTTCCAGGCCCACCGACAGCCGGCGCGCGTTCGGCAAATGGCTGGCGTCCACCAGGGCCTGGATTTCCACCAGCAGCGGCCGGGTACCCTCCTGGGTCACCATCACGCACGAGCCGGGCACCTGGTTGTCGTGCTGGGACAAGAACAGGGCCGAAGGGTTCGACACCCCTTTCAGCCCGCGCTCGGACATGGCGAACACGCCGATTTCATTGACCGCGCCAAAGCGGTTCTTGATGGCGCGCACCAGCCGGAAACTGGAATGGCTGTCGCCCTCGAAGTACAGCACCGTGTCGACGATGTGCTCCAGCACGCGCGGCCCGGCCAGCGCGCCCTCCTTGGTGACGTGGCCGACCAGGATGATGGTCACCCCGGTCTGCTTGGCGACCCGGGTCAGCTGGGCCGCGCACTCGCGTACCTGGGCCACCGACCCGGGCGCCGAGGTCAGGGCGTCCGAATAAATGGTCTGGATGGAGTCGATCACGGCCACTTCCGGCTTCAGGTCGGCCAGGGTGGCGAGGATTTTCTCCAGCTGGATCTCGGCCTGCAGCTTCAGTTCGCGGGCGTCGATCTGCAGGCGCTTGGCGCGCAGGGCGATCTGGGCGCCGGACTCCTCGCCGCTCACATACAGCGTCTTTTTCAGGTTGGACACATTGGCCAGCGCCTGCAGCAGCAGGGTCGACTTGCCGATGCCGGGGTCGCCGCCGATCAGCACCACGCCGCCTGCCACCAGGCCGCCGCCCAGCACGCGGTCGAATTCCTCGATGCCGGTGCCGAAGCGCGGCACGTCGACCGCCTCGATATCGGCCAGCGACAGCACCGGCGCAGTCTGCGCCAGCGACAAATGCTGGGGCGAGGTGTAGCGGTTGTTGGCGGCCGTCTCGATGGCCGTCTCCAGCATGGTGTTCCACTGCTGGCAGGACGAACACTGGCCGGTCCACTTGCTGCTGATGGCGCCGCACTCGCTGCAGGTGTAATTGGTCTTGGCCTTGGCCATGCGCTCAGCCCTCCACCACGGCCACGCGCGGCGCCAGCGCGCACATCAGCTCGTAGCCTATGGTGCCGGCCGCCTCGGCCACCTCGTCGATGGGCATGCCGCGCCCCCACAGCACCACCTTGCTGCCCACGGTGGCCTGCGGTATGTCGGTCAGGTCCACGGTCAGCATGTCCATGGACACGCGGCCGACCAGGCGGGTGCGCACGCCGTCCACCAGGATGGGCGTACCCAGCGGGGCGTGGCGCGGATAGCCGTCCGCATAGCCGCAGGCCACCACGCCCACCCGCATGGGCGCGTCGGCCTGGAAGCGGCTGCCGTAGCCGACACAATCGCCCGCCACCAGTTCCTGTACGCCGATAATCTCGCTGGCCAGGGTCATGGTGGGCTGCAGGCCGAATTCCTCGGCCGGCTGGCCGCCCGGCGAGCCGCCGTACAGCATGATGCCGGGGCGCACCCAGTCGTTGCGCAGCAAACCGTCCAGTTCGCGCTCGTGCAGCACGCCGGCCGAATTGGACAGGCTGCGCGCGCCGGGCAGGCCGGCCGCGCCTTGCTCAAAGCGGCGGATCTGCTCGCGCAGCGGCAGCAGCGGATGGGCGGCGGCGTCGGCGTTGGCGAAGTGGGTCATCAGGGTGATCTCGCCGACGCAGGGGATGGCGCGCAGGCGGGCGTGGGCGGCGGCAAACCCGGACGGCAGAAAGCCCAGCCGGTTCATGCCGGTATTCATTTTCAGGTGCAGGTCCAGCTTGATGCCGCGCGCGGTAAAGTCGGCCGCCACCGCATCCAGCCAGTCCATTTGCTGGTAGCAATGAACGGCGGCCTGGATGCGGTGTGCCGCCATGTCCTGCAAATCGTGGGTATCGAAGAAACCCTCTAATAATAAGATGGGCTTGGTCCAGCCCAGTTCGCGCAGGCGCACGGCGCTGTCGGGCTCGACCAGGGCCAAGCCATCGGCGTCGGCAAAGCCGCGCATGGCGCGCTCCAGTCCATGGCCATAGCCGTTGGCCTTGACCACGGCCCACGCCCTGGCGCCCGGCGAGCAGGCGCGCACCCGGGCCAGGTTGCGTTGCATGGAGTCGAGATGGATGGTTGCAAATATCGGCCGTGGCATAAGGTTACTCGATGAAGACAGGAAGCGGGTATTTTACCGGAGCGCCCACGGCTGGCGCAGGCTGGTCCAGCGCATTGAGGCACATCAATGGAACCACTTGAGCTTAATTGAGTTTGACTGGGCCACGGCACATGATGAATGGATGGAAGCACGCATAGAAAAACTTGAAGAATTCGCGGTCGACGCCAAAAAACGGCTGGAGCGGCTGGAAGAATTCGCCACCGATACCCGCGAGCGCCTTGTGAGGATAGAAACTCGCCTGGACCAGATGGCGACCAAGGCTGACTTGCATGAACTGGCGTCCACCATGGTCAAATGGATAGTCGGCTCCGTGTCCGGCATGGCGGTGGCCGCCATTACGGTCGTGACTTTCGTGCTGAACAACGCGGTTCCCAAGGCTCCCGCCGCCCCCATCATCATCTACGCCCGGCCGGCGCCCGCCATCCAGCAGCCAGCCCCCGCAACCCCTGCGCCCGCAGCCAAGAAGTAGCCTCCAAGCCGCCTGTTTGTTGGGGCATCTCAAGAGAGTGTGGTATAAAGCATGCCAGATATGTTTTCAGGCATCCCAGAATGAATCGTGGTTTTTATACCATCATGGCGGCGCAGTTCTTTTCGTCGCTGGCCGACAGCGCCCTGCTCTACGTGGCCATCGACCTGCTCATCACGATGAAGTCGCCGGGGTGGATCACCCCATTGCTGAAGCTGTCTTTTGTCCTGTTTTACGTGTTGTTGGCTGCATTTGTCGGCGCTTTCGCCGATTCCCGCCCCAAGGGGCAGGTCATGTTCATCTCCAACACGATCAAGATCGTGGGCTGCCTGATGATCTTTGCCCATGTCCATCCGCTGGCGGCCTACGCCGTGGTGGGCTTCGGCGCCGCCGTGTATTCCCCCGCCAAGTACGGCATCCTGACCGAGCTGCTGCCGGCCGAAAAGCTGGTGGTGGCCAACGCCTGGGTCGAGGGCCTGACCGTGCTGTCGATTATCTTCGGCACCGTGATGGGCGGCGCCCTGGTCAGCCCGCGCGCCTCGGGCATGCTGCTGTCCTTTGATTTCCCCGTGATCGAGACCGGGGTCGATACGCCCACCGAAGCCGCCCTGTGCGTGGTCACCGGCACCTACATCCTGGCCGCCCTGTTCAATCTGCGCATTCCCGACACCGGCTGCAAATATGGCCACCAGCAGCACAGCCCGATCAAGCTGATCACCGATTTCGCCGAGTGCAACGCCCTGCTGTGGAAGGACAAGCTGGGCCAGATTTCACTGGCCGTCACCACCCTGTTCTGGGGCGCCGCCGCCACCCTGCAGTTCATCGTGCTGGAATGGGCCAAGCGCAGCCTGAACCTGAATTACGAGAAAGCCACCACCCTGGTCGGCGTGGTCGCCATCGGCGTGGCCCTGGGCGCCGTGCTGTCGGCGCGCTTCATCTCGCTGCGCAAGTCGCTCAAGGTGATACCGCTGGGCGTGCTGATGGGCGTGATCGTCATGAGCATGACGATGGTGACGTCGGTCCCCATGGCCTATCCGCTGCTGATCCTGGTCGGCCTGCTGACCGGCTTCTTCCTGGTGCCCATGAACGCCCTGCTGCAGCACCGCGGCCATGTGCTGATGAGCGCCGGCCACTCGATCGCGGTGCAGAATTTCAATGAAAACCTGTCCATCCTCACCATGCTGGCCATGTATTCGCTGATGCTGCGCCTGCACCTGCACCTGGATGTCATCATCGCCTTGTTCGGCCTGTTCGTGGCCGGCACCATGCTGCTCATCATCCGGCGCCACAAGGCCAACCAGCGCGAGTTCGATTCCGTGGCGCTGATCGGCGAAATGAAACACTGAGCGGCGCTTCAAACCGGACCAAGGGCCGTCGCGGCGCCTCCTGCCAGAGAGCTGCTAGACAGGCAACGCGCCCGACGCCCGGCGCGCGGCAGCCTGTTCGCGCCAGCCGTCCGGCACGATGAAACCGCGCCGCTGCTCCACCAGCCAGCCATCCTGCTCCGCCACCACCGCCGTCATGATGGGCGTGGCGGCGCTGGCCATGTGCTCGTCCAGCGCCTGCAGCCATGCCTGTTTATCCATCTCCACGGAATCCGGCGCGCCCTTCCACGGCGCCAGCCATTGCATGCGCGGCAGCAGCACGTAGCGCCCGCCGGGCAGCGTGGCGGCTTCACCGTGCGTCATCCAGAAGCCGTGGCAGTGCGGCGCCGCGATGCCCTCCATGCGCGGCTGCGCGCCGGCCGGATAGAACAGCCAGCCTTTCACCAGCGCCTGGGCGCGCCGCACGGGACGCGCCAGCAGCGCCTGCGCGGCCGGATGGTCCGCCAGCGCCAGCTGCTGGTCGAAGATTTTGCGCATCTTGTAGCCCAGGGTGTCGGCCAGGTTGGGACCGACCAGGCCACCGAAACCGGCAGTGACGCCGTCCAGCAGGTAGAACTTGGTGGCGAATTCCAGGTGGACCAGGGCGCCGTCCTCATCGAGCAGGAAATCGAACTCGCCCACCGTGTCCTTGTGGTCGCGCACCTGCAGGCCGTGGGCGTGCAGCACGCCCTGCTGCCGGAAGTAATATGCCATCAGCTGTTCCGCGTACAGGCCAAGGCGGGTGTGGCTGCGCTGGCCGAGCGCGGCCTCCAGCGCCGACGGATCGTGCTCCTGCTCCTGCAGCCAGGCAGCGGTGCGCGCCGTGGCCGGGCCGCAACTGGCAATGCGGCCTTGCCATAGTGACGCGGCCGGGTCCAGCAGGCCGGGCGCATCCAGCAACCAGGCCAGGGCGCGCACGTGCGGGTGGTGCAAATGCGGCCAGCGCTGCGCGTAGCCGGCCTGGTAAGGATCGAAGGCGGATGCCGGACTAGTCACGGGCAGCGCGCGCCAGGCACAGGTCGGCCCAGGCCTTGGCCTTGTCTTCCGGCCGCTTCAGCAGGTCGTCGGGATGGTAGGTGGCCACCACCGGCAGCGCGCCGTAGCGGTGCACCTTGCCGCGCGAGGACAGGTTCAAGCCTTTGGCGGCAGCCTGGCCCAGAGTCAACAGCTGGGTGGCGCCAGTCAGGGCCAGTTCGCGCTCCAGGTAGGGGCGGCAGGCCTCCAGCTCGGCGGCGCTGGGTGCGCGGCTGGCGCCGTCCGGGCTGCCGGGACGGCATTTCACCAGGCTGGTGACGTAGACGTCTTCCTCCGGCGCCAGGGCGATGGCCTTGAGCATATTGTCCAGCAGGACTCCGCCCTGGCCGGTGATGGCGCGCGCCTCGTCCTCGTCCTGCACCGTGGGGGCGGCGGCGATGGCCATGAAACGCGCGCCCTCCGCGCCCCGTCCCGGCACCGCGTTGCGGCGGGTGGCGCACAGCTCGCAGCGCGTGCAGTTCTTGACGGCGGCGCGCAGCTCGGTCCAGCCCATGGCGGCGATGGACGGCTGGCGGGCCTCTGCCGGCGCTGCCTCCGGCACGGGGGCGTCGTCGAACCAGGCGGTGGACTCGTCCAGGTCCCGCGCGGCTGCGGGCGGTGGTGCGGCAGGCACGGGACGAGCGATAGGCGGCGCGGCCGCCGGCGTGTCATCCCACGCAGACGCGTTCAGCGCCGCGTGATCGGATGGCATCGCGTCGGCGGCGGCGCCGGAAGGCGGCGCCTGGTCTACTGCGCCGGATGGCGGCGTCTCGGCCACTACGCTGCCCGCAAGGCGCGGCTCCCCGGCCGACACAAGCTCGACTGCTGGCGCATGGCCTGCAGACTGCTCTGCCAGCCCGCTGTCCGCATGCACGGCCGGCTCCGGCGCCGGATGGCGCAGCTTCCACTGCACCCCGACGCCCATTTCGTTCAAAAAGATGTCGCTGCGGTTCATAGCGTAAAGCGCATCACGATGGCGTCCTCGCGCAGGCCGTTGGCGGCCGGGTAGTAAGCCTTGCGCCGGCCTATGGTCTGGAAGCCGTAGCGTTGATAGATATTCAGCGCCCGCGTGTTGGACGGGCGCACCTCCAGCAGCACCGACGCCATGCCCAGCCCGCGCGCGCAGGCCACCGCCTGGTTCAGCAGGGCGCGCCCCAGCCCCTGGCCCTGGCGTCCGGCCGCCACCGCCACGTTCAGCAGATGCGCCTCGTCGACCGCCGTCATCAGCAGGAAATAGCCCATTAGCTGGGCATCGGTATCACGCAGCACCCAGGCCTGGTAGCCGCTGGCCAGCGAATCGGCGAAATTGGCCAGGGTCCACGGATGCGGATACACCGCCTGTTCCACCTCGAACACCTCGGCCAGGTCCGACTCGCGCATGGGCTCATAGTGGAGCCGGGCCAGATCCCATACCTGCGTCATGCGCCGGCCTCCCCCTGGGCCGCCGCTTCAGCCATGCTACGGCGCTCGGCCTGGGTATAGGCGACCTTGTTGCGCAGGTAGAGCGGCTGGGCCTCGGCCGCCGTCACGGTGCGGCCCTCGGCAAAGGCGATGGCCGCCAGCTGCGCGACCTGGGCCGCGTGCGGCATGATGTCCGCATGGCCGCCCTGGGCATAGGGCTGCCCGGCATAGGCCTCGGCATAGGCGGACAAGCCATTGCCGCAGGCCGTCACCGTGCCCTGCGGCGCCACCGCCTGGGGCGCGGACAGCACCGGCGGCTGCACGGCTACCGGCGCCAGTCCGGCGCCGAAACGGTACTGGGCCCAATAGACTTCGCCCATGCGCGCGTCGAGCACGGCCAGCACCTCGCCGGCGCCATGGCGCTGACGGCAGGCCAGCGCCATGGCAGCTAGCGTCACCACCGGCACGGCCGGCAGCCCCGCCCCGAAAGCCAGGCCCTGGGCGATGCCGCAGGCGGTGCGCACGCCGGTAAAGGAACCGGGACCGGAGCCGAAGGCGATGGCGTCGCAATCCTTGAGCGCGATGCCGGCCTCGGCCAGCAGCTCCTGTACCATGGGCAGCACGGACTGGGAATGGGTGCGCACGCCGGACGACTCACGGACGATAAGGGTCTCGTCCCGCAGCAGGGCGCAGGAAGCGAGCTCGGACGAGGTTTCAATGGCAAGAATGATAGGCATCCCGTATTTTAACCTGTGGGGCGGCGCCGGCGCGACTGCGCGCCGCCATGTAGAATACGCCTGACCGGCGCCGCGAGCGCTGTTTTTGCCGACAACCCATGCACAGCCTGACCCTGAACCATGACAACCGCGACCAGCTGCAAGCCGCCCTGGCGGACGGCCGCTGGATCGTCGCCTGCCTGTGCGCCGGCTGGTGCGGTACCTGCGCCAGCTACCGCGCCACCTTCGAGCAGCTGGCCGAGCGCCATCCCGATAAATGCTTCGTCTGGATAGACATCGAAGACCAGGCCGACCTGGTGGGCGACATGGACGTGGAAAACTTCCCCACCCTGCTGCTGCAGCGCGGCGGCCAGGTGGCCTTCTTCGGCACCATGGTGCCGGACGGCGGCGTGGCCCAGCGCCTGATCGTCGCCACCACCGAACACAGCGAGGAAGAACTGGCGCGCCTGGCCGCCGGCAGCGAGGAACGCCGCACCTGGCAAGAGGAATGCAATCTGCGCGTCCTGCTGGACGCAGCCTAGTTAGGACAGGACCAGCGGCAGGCTGCGTAATCGCTGCCCGGTCAGCTTGAACACGGCGTTGGCCACGGCCGGCGCCAGCGGCGGCACGGCCGGTTCGCCCATGCCTTCGGGCGGCTGGTCGCTGGGCAGGATGACGGTTTCCACCTCGGGCGCCTGGGCCAGCCGCAGCACCGGGTAATCGTGGAAATTGGACTGTTCCACCTTTCCATCCCTGATGCTGATATTGCCGTACAGCGCCGCCGACAGCCCGAACACCACCGATGACTCGACCTGCTGCGCTATCAGGCTGGGATTGACCGCGATGCCGCAATCGAGCGCGCACACCACGCGGTGCACGCGGATCTCCCTGCCCTGCACCGACACTTCCGCCACCTGGGCCACGATGGTGCCATACGACTGGTGCAGGGCCACGCCATGCGCCCTGCCCTCGGGCGCGCTGCCGGCGCGGGCCAGCGCCGCGTCCAGCACGGCCAGCTGGCGCGGATGGCGGCGCAGCAGGCCGCGCCGGTAGGCGGCGCCGTCCTGGCCCGCCGCATGGGCCAGCTCGTCGATGAAGCACTCCTTGAAGAAAGCGTTGTGCGAGTGTCCGACCGAGCGCCAGTTACCCAGCGGGACGGCGCTATCCACCACCAAGTAGCTGAGCCGCTGGCTGGGGAATTCATAGGGATGGTCGAACTGCCCCTCGGCCAGGGCCTTTTCCGGCCCGGCCACCGGCAGCGCCAGGTAGCGCCGCCCGAAATGCTGCGACACCGAACCGCTGGCCGCCTTGCATACATAGGCCAGCACGGCGCCCGCGCCATCGAGCAAGGCGCTGTAGCGGGCCAGCGCGGCCGGACGGTACACATCATGCGCCAGGTCGTCCTCGCGCGACCAGATCATCTGCACCGGCGCGCCGGCGCACTGGCGGGCGATGGCCACCGCCTGCGCCACCATGTCCACCTCCAGCCGCCGGCCGAAGCCGCCGCCCAGCAAGGTCACGGTCAATTCGACCTCGGATTCCGGCACCCCGGCCGCCCTGGCCGCCGCCTGAATAGCGAAGGTGGGCGACTGGGTGGCGGCCCACACATGGCATTTGCCGTTGACCACCTGCGCCGTGCAGCTGATGGGCTCCATGGCGGCGTGCGCCAGGAAAGGCGCCCGGTATTCGGCGCTCACGGCGCGCGCCGCGCCCTGGACCGCCTCCACGTCGCCCACCGCGTGGTAAACGTGGCCGGAGTCGCGCTCCATGGCGGCCGCCAGCTCCTTCCACACCGCGTCCGAGGCCAGCCTGCCATTGGCGCCCTCGGCCCAGGACAATTCCAGCGCCTGGGCCGCGCTTTTCGCCTGCCACCAGGTGGAAGCCACCACGGCGACACCGGCGCCGGCGCCCGCGTTGGGGATCAGCGCGGAAGAAAAATCCATCACGCGCTGCACGCCCGGCATCTTCAGCACCGGCGCCGCGTCCATGCCCGCCAGCGTACCGCCGATAATGGGCGACATGCGCACCGCCGCATACAGCATGCCGGGCAGGCGCACATCGATGCCGAACACGGCGCTGCCATTGACCTTGGACGGCGTGTCCAGGCGCGCGACCGGCTGGCCGATCAGGCGGAAGTCCGCTGGCGCCTTGAGCACCACCTCGCCCGGCGCGGCGCCGACGGCCTGCGCCGCCAGGCTGCCGTAGGAGGCGCGCCGCTGGCCGTAAATCACGTGCCCGGCTTCGGTGCGGCAAGCCGCTGGCGCCACCTTCCAGGCCTGGGCCGCGGCCGCCACCAGCTGGGCGCGGGCCGTGGCCCCGGCCTCGCGCATGGGCTGCCAGGCATCCTTGATGCTGGTCGAGCCGCCTGTCAGGGACAGGCCCATTTCGCGCGCCACCTTGCCCAGGGTCCAGAGCGTGGCCGCTTTCAGCCTGCCCTGGTCGTCGGGATGGAAAGGCAGCCCATCCTGGATCACGGCCACGTTACCGTAGATATGGTCCGGCGGCGCCTGCACCACGCGCACCGCAGACAGCGGCACGTCCAGCTCCTCGGCCACCAGCATGGGCAAGGCCGTGTGCACGCCCTGCCCCATTTCGCTGCGAGGGACGGCGATGCTGACCGTGCCATCCGGCGCGATCGCCACCCAGCCATTCAACTGGATGGCGCCGTCGCGCAGCGGCAACGGGCGGCTGCCATGCAGGCGCTGGCGCGCCGGATACACACCCCAGCCCACCAGCAGCGCCCCGGCCCCGGCCACGCCGCTGAGGATGAAACGGCGCCGCGAACCCTTGACCGCGCCGTCAGCCACGCCAGCGCTCCAGCATGTCTGCCGCCAGCAGCGGGCGGCTGTACAGATAGCCCTGCGCCAGGTTGCAGCCGTGGCGCAGCAGGAAGGCGGCCTGCTCCGCGGTTTCCACGCCTTCCGCGACCACGGACAAGTTCATGCTCTTGCCCAGCTGGATGATGGCAATCGCAATGGCCTCGTCGTTGACGTCGGTCGAGATATCCTTGATGAAGGAACGGTCTATCTTCAGGGTCTGCACCGGCATCTGCTTCAAGTAGGCCAGCGAGGAATAGCCGGTGCCGAAATCGTCGATCGCCAGGCTGACGCCGATGGCGTGCAGGTCGTTGATGAAGGCCAGCGCGTCGCCGGTATTCATGATAACGGACTCGGTCACCTCCAGCTGCAAACGGTGCGGCTCCAGCCCGGTCTCGCGCAGGATGTCGGCCACCACGCCCACCATGCTGCCGCGCTCGAACTGCTTGACCGACAGGTTGACCGCGATCTTGGGCACGTACAGGCCGGCCTCCTGCCAGCGCACCATCTGGCGGCAGGCCTCGAACAGCACCCACTTGCCGAGCTGGTTGATGAAACCGGTGTCCTCGGCCAGCGGGATGAAGCGGAACGGCGGGATCAAGCCCAGCTCCGGATGGTTCCAGCGCACCAGCGCCTCCACGCCCATCAGGCGGCCGCTGTCGATTTCCACTTGCGGCTGGTAGTTGAGGAAGATCTCGTCCTTCTCGATCGAGCGGCGCAGGAAGGTCTCCAGGCGCAGGCGCTCCACGCCCTCGCCGGTCATGGACGGGGCATAGAAGCTGTAGCCGTTGCGGCCGCGCGCCTTGGCCTGGTACATGGCCACGTCGGCGTTACGTATCAGCATATTCAGGTCGGCGGCGTCGCTGGGGAACAGGCTGATGCCCACGCTGCAGGTGACGAACAGCTCATGGCCGGCCACCATGAAGGGCTGCTCGAACATGGACACCAGCTTTTCCGCCACCTGGCTGGCGGCAAACGGATTCTCCACATTCTCCAGCAGCACGATGAATTCGTCGCCGCCCAGCCGCGCCAGGGTGTCGCCCTCGCGCAGCTTGTCGTGCAAGGCGCGCGCCACCTGTTTCAGCAGCTCGTCGCCGATGTGATGGCCCAGGGTGTCGTTGACGTTCTTGAAGCGGTCCAGGTCGATGAACAGCAGGGCCAGTTGCTCGCCGTCGCGCCCCGCGCGCTGCAGCGCGTGCTGCAGGCGGTCGTTGAACAGCAGGCGGTTGGGGAGCGCCGTGAGCGGATCGTGGTGCGCCAGGTGGTCCAGCTTTTCCTGCGATTCCTTGGCCTTGGTGATGTCGCTGAACACCCCCACGTAATGGGTGGTGCGGCCCTTGGCGTCGCGCACCGCGCTCACCGTCAGCCATTCCAGGTACTGCTCGCCGTTCTTGCGCAAGTTCCACAGTTCGCCCTGCCAGAAGCCCTGCTCGACCTGCTCGCGCCACATGGCCTCGTAGAAGCCGGGTTCGTGGCGGCCGGAGCGGGTCAGGGTGCGGTCCTTGCCCAGCGCTTCCTCTTCGCTGTAGCCGGTGATGCGGGTGAAGGCGGGGTTGACGGCCACGATCACGCCCTCGTTGTCCAGCACCACCACGCCGTCGGCGATGTGCTCGATCACGGTGGCCGACAGGCTGAGTTTTTCCTCCGCTTCCTTGCGCGCCGTGATGTCGGCGTACACCCAGATGCTGCCTTCATTGGCGCGGTGATGGTCGAGCGCGTAGCCGCTCACCATGCACCAGAACAGGCTGCCGTCGCGGCGCCGGTACTGGCGCTCCTCGTTGAAGTAGTCGCCCTGCGACAGCGAGGGATACTGGCGCACCCCGGCGGACTCGAAGTCGGCCGTGCTGGGGAACACGATGGCGGTGGAGGCCCCCGTCATCCCGCCCGCCGTGTAGCCGAACAGTTCCTCGCAGCGGCGGTTGGCCGAGACGATGGTGCGGTTGCGTACGAACATGACCCCGAACATGACGTTGTCCAGGATGGCGCTCTGCTCGGCCAGCAGGGCTTCGATGCGCATCTCATTGTGCTTGCGCTGGCTGATGTCGGAAATGATGCCATCCACCCAGGGCGCCTCGCCGCCATCGGCTTCGCGCGCCTGCGGCTGGCCGTTTTCCGCCACCCAGCGCTGGGCGCCGTTGGCGTCCACGATGCGGTATTCGATGGCGTAGGGCTGGCCGGTGCGTATCGCCTCGCTCACGCAGCGGCGCTGGCGCTTGCGGTCTTCCGGCGCGATCAGGTTGGCCCAGGCATGGGTGGTGCTGCGCATGAACTGGGCGGCGGAATAGCCGGAAATCTCCT
This sequence comes from Duganella kummerowiae, assembly GCF_053572355.1. NCBI lineage: Bacteria > Pseudomonadati > Pseudomonadota > Betaproteobacteria > Burkholderiales > Oxalobacteraceae > Duganella > Duganella kummerowiae. The sequence continues at coordinate 99,100 of NZ_JBKFEH010000024.1, read as the reverse complement.
CGATGGCGTCCGAGACGAAATCGATGGCGCCGTCCGGGCGGAAGCGGAACACCGCGCCCGGCACCTGGGTCACGATGGTGCGGAAGCGCTCCTCGCGCCGGCCGATATCCTCGAACAGGCGCTTGACGGCGACCCGCATCTGCTCCATCTGCTGCGCCAGGCGGCCCAGCTCGTCGCTGCCCACCAGGTCCAGCCTGGTCTCGAAATCACCGTGCGAGAGGCGGTCGGAAAAGCGCATCAGCTTGCGCAGCGGTTTCAGCAGGCGGGCGTTCAGGAACAGTACGATCAGGATCAGCGACACCATGATCTGGCTGGCCAGTACGAATACATAGGACAGCTGCTTCTCGCGCAGCTCCTGCTGGCTGCGGGCATCGTCCATCTCGACCATGATGCGGCCGATGCGCTCGCCGCGCACCAGGATCTCGCGCTCGGCGCGGTAAACGTTGCCGGTGGGACGACGTGGCGAATGCAAGCTCATGAACTGGGTATCGGCCTGGCCCATGACCTGCACCTGCAGCACCGAACGGTCGCGCATGACCGACTCGACCAGCGACTGGGCCGATTCGGCATTCATGTTCCACAGTGATTCCTGCATGCCCAGGGCCAGGATGTCGGCATTGCGCTGCAACGCCTCGTTCAGGGCCACGCGCGCCGACTGCTGCTCATGTACGCCGATCAGCAGATAGCTGCCGATAATGGCGGGAATCACCAGCCCGCCGAACACCACCAGCAGCAGCGCGCCGTAGATCGACAGCCCGTACAGGGCGCTGAGGCGCGCGCGCAGCCTTTCATAGAGCGTGCTAGCCATGCGCTGCGAATTGATAAGTTTGCATCATCGAGGTAAAAATGGGACAGGCATGCACCCAGGCGGCGCAAACTCTTGCTATGTAGAATTATGCACGTAAACCTGGTTTAAAAGTCACCCGAATTGGCCGCTGGGCAAAAAACCCACAGAGCGGCTATGATCGCGCTTCCATTCGTTCAAAGAGAAACCGCCATGACCACGTTTTCCATGTACACCGCTTCCATTCCCGTGTTCAAGCAGATCCTGAACAGCTTGCACGCCATCCTGGAAAAGGCCGAAGTGTACGCGGCCGAGAAAAAGATCGCGCCCGAAGCCCTGCTGCAATTCCGCCTGTTCCCCGACATGCTGCCCTTCACGCGCCAGATCCAGATCGCCTGCGACTTCGCCAAGGGCGCGGCAGCGCGCCTGGGCGGCCAGGAAGTGCCGGCCTACGAGGACAAGGAACAAAGCTTCGAGGAACTCAAGGCCCGCATCGCCAAGACCCTGGCCTACATCGACAGCGTGCCGCAGGGCGCCATCGAAGGCAGCGAAACGCGCGCCATCACCACCGGCAGCGGCGACAAGACCAAGCACTTCACCGGCCAGACCTATCTGTTCCACTACGCCCTGCCGCACTTCTATTTCCACGCCACCACGGCGTATGACATCCTGCGGCATAATGGTTTAGAAATCGGCAAGAAAGACTACATCGGGAGCTATTGAACGTCCCGTTCCAGGGCCAGGCTCAGGTGCTGCGACGCGGGTAGCCCTGCGCCAGGATGCGCACCCATACCGCTTCCTTCTGCTCGGGCGTCATGGACACCCAGTGCGCCACCTCGACCACGGTGCGGCCGCAGCCGCGGCACACCTCGTCGAAGGTGGTCGAGCAGACCGCCACGCAGGGCGTGTCCGGGCGTATGGGCAAATCGCTCATTGGCCCTCCATCAGCTTGTCCCAGCCCTCGTGCCCCAGGGCGCGCAGGGTGTCCATGTTCTTTTCGAAGATCTCGGCCGCATCCGGGAAGGCCTGGACCGCGCGGTCTATGCTGTCCTCGCGCAGCAGGTGCAGGGTCGGGTAGGGCGAACGGTTGGTATAGTTCTCGATATCGTTGCGGTCGGTATCGGCGAACTGGTAGTCGGGGTGGAAACTGGCCACCTGCAGCACGCCGTCCAGGTCCATGTCTTCCAGGGCGGCATCGGCCACGTCCAGGAATTCGTTGTAATCCTCGAAATCGTTCAGCACCTGCGGGTGGATCAGCAGGGTCGTGTCGACCTTGTCCGTATCGGCGTCGGCCAGATATTGCAACTCATCCATCAGTTGCTCCAGCAGCGCTTCCGGCGTGGTGGCCTCGCTGACCACGTAGCGGACTTGCTGCTTGACGTGCACAGCCTTGGCAAAAGGACACAGGTTGAGGCCGATCACGGCCTTTTCCAGCCAGGCGGCAGTGGCGGCAATGGCCTGGCGGGCAACTGGGGTACTCATTGGTGCGATTCCTTGAAACTCAAAAGCAGAATTGTACGCACTCTTTGCGCTATCTCATACTTTGTAGCCGTCCTTCTGGACAAACGCTTGATCCTGGCCGAACCTGAGCCGCACCGGATGGCAAGTTCTGCCAACTTGCACGCATCTTCTTTTTACTATCGCGTAACTATTTCCAAAAAGCACTAAACAAATATTTTGTCATGGAATCGACATATTTCTTGACTCAAGATATCGACCTTCGTACACTCCCCGTTTAAATCGTAATCCGTCCGATGTTTCTTTGTCGAAATGGAAAACTATGCAAGCAAGCAACGCTAAAACCGCAGCACTGGCCGCAATGTTCCTGCTACTGGCGCCCATCGCCGGTCAGGCAGCCGATACGGCGGCAGGCCTGGCCCAGGCTCCCCTCGCCGCCACAGCCAGCCTCGGCAATACCAGCAAGTCCCCCTCCTCCGACCTCACACCCACCAAAGTTGCAGACAAAGCGGCTAAACCGGCCGGCGACGAACTGTTCAAGGAAACCGACCTGTGGGGCCGCATCCGTTCCGGCTACGCCATCCCCGATGTGAACAACCAGCTGGTCGCCAAGCACGTCACTTGGTACAGCACCCGTCCCGACTATATTGCCCGCACCACGGCGCGCGCCTCGCTGTACCTGTACCACGTGGTCAGCGAGCTGGAAAAGCGTGGCATGCCGACCGAGCTGGCGCTGCTGCCCTTCATCGAATCGGCCTTCAACCCGAACGCCCTGTCCAGCGCCAACGCGGCCGGCATGTGGCAGTTCGTGCCCGGCACCGGCCGCGACTTCAACCTCAAGCAGGATGCCTTCAAGGATGAGCGGCGCGGCGTGCTGGCCTCGACCGACGCCGCCCTTACCTATCTGCAGCGCCTTTACGACATGTTTGGCGACTGGCAGCTGGCCCTGGCCGCCTACAACTGGGGCGAAGGCTCGGTACAGAAAGCCATCAAGCGCAACCAGGCCGCCGGCAAACCAACCGACTTTGAGAGCCTGGCCGAACTGATGCCGGCCGAGACCCGCAACTACGTACCCAAGCTGCAGGCCGTGAAAAACATCGTCGCCAACCCGGGCCAGTATGGCCTGTCGCTGCCGCCTATTAATAATCAGCCGTATTTCACGGCCGTGGACAAGACCAGCGATATCGACCTGACCATTGCCGCCCACCTGGCCGAGCTGTCGGTGGATGAGTTCAAGGCCCTGAATCCCCAGTTCAACCGCCCCGTGATCACCGGCGGCGAACAGACCAAGATCCTGCTGCCCAAGGAAAACGCCGAGAAATTCCACCTCAACCTGGCGCAGTGGACCAAGGAACTCTCGACCTGGACCACGCACAAGATCAGCAGCGCCCGTGAAAGCATCAGCTCGCTGGCCTCGCGCTTCCACACCACCCCGGAAGTCATCCGCCAGGCCAACAACATTCCCCAGCGTTCCGTCCTGAAAGCCGGCTCCACCATCCTGGTGCCGAAAATGTCGGCCTCGGTGGGCGACATCGCCCCGGAAGTGGCGGACAATGCCAGCGTCAGCTACGAAGCGGAACGCAGCGGCAAGAGCGCCAAGGGTTATAAGTTGGCCAAGAGCAATGGCAAAGCCGTCAAGGATGCTCCAGTCTCCCTGGTCAAGGCCCGCGTGCCCCGCAACAAGTCCAAGCACCGCGACGACTGATGCCGCCGCCGCGGCTGGAACAGGTTGCAGTCGCGGCGCACTCCCCCTACAATCTCGGTCTTGCGGTAGCCAGCCCCGCCACGCACACCGCGCGACCAACCGGCCAACTACTAATAACACAAACCCAACCGACCGCGCCGGACTTTCCATAAAGAAATGCCCGCGCGCGTCGCACGCAATTGGAGTCCTATAATGGCGTTCTTGCAAGGCAAAAAAATCCTCATCACCGGTTTGCTGTCCAACCGTTCCATCGCCTACGGCATTGCCAAAGCCTGCCACCGCGAAGGCGCCGAACTGGCCTTCACCTATGTGGGCGAACGCTTCAAGGACCGCATCACCGAGTTCGCCGCCGAGTTCGGCAGCAGCCTGGTGTACGACTGCGACGTGACCAGCGACGAGCAGATCGCCGCCCTGTTCACCGGCCTGGCACAGAGCTGGGACCGCCTGGACGGTCTGGTGCACGCCATAGGCTTTGCCCCGCGCGAAGCCATCGCCGGCGAATTCCTGGACGGCCTGACCCGCGAGAATTTCCGCGTTGCACACGATATTTCGGCATACAGCTTCCCGGCCCTGGCCAAGGCCGCGCTGCCGCTGCTGAAAGAAGGTTCGTCGCTGTTGACCTTGTCTTATCTGGGCGCCATCCGCGCTATTCCTTATTACAACACCATGGGCCTGGCCAAAGCCTCGCTGGAAGCTTCGGTACGTTATCTGGCCGAGAATCTGGGCAAGCACGGCATTCGCTCCAATGGTATTTCGGCCGGCCCGATTAAAACCCTGGCCGCTTCCGGCATTAAAGACTTCGGTAAATTGCTGGGCTTTGCTTCTTCGCATGCACCGCTGCGCCGCAATGTAACGATCGAGGAAGTCGGCAATACCGCCGCTTTCCTGCTGTCCGATCTGGCTTCCGGTATTACCGGCGAAATCACTTATGTCGATGGCGGTTTCTCGCACGTCATGGGCTTGAATGCGGAAGACTACGCGTAAATCATCCGCGTAATCCGCGCCGTCATGCAAAGCCGCCTTCGGGCGGCTTTTTTTCGTCCTTTCATAGGGAAGATATGCTAAAAATTGGCGTGATTGCACCAATTTTCAGCGCGCAGCGCAAGAACTGATGCATAATGGATATTCAAAGGAGAACGTATGCTGAAAACATGGATAACCACCGCCGCCATCGCTGTATTATCGGCCGGCTGTGTGGTCGCGGTACCGGGCAATAACACCACAGACATTAAAACCGGGAATAAGCAGGGTGCGAATTTCTGCCAGGTTTCAACAGACGGAAAACAAGTGGCTTGTGGCGGGCAGGCCAATTTCTGCCAAAACTCCACGGATGGTAAAAATGTCGCTTGCGGCGGTCAGGCGAATTTCTGCCAGCGCTCCCCGGACGGCAGTTCCGTCGCTTGCGGCGGCAAGGCCAATTTCTGCGATACCTCCGGCGATGGAAAACAAATCGCCTGCGGCGGCCACGCCAATTTCTGCCAGGTTTCCGGCGATGGCAAACAGGTCGCCTGCGGCGGAGCCCAATAACTCGCGGGCCCCTTTCCCGCGCACGGCAGCGACGGCCTGTACAAAACAGGCTGTTTCCGGTATAGTCCTCCTTGTGCGCTGCAATATGCGCGTCGCTCCAGCCTGAAGCCGGAGCATCCAAGCAGCACCGCAAGCCTTTCCGCATCGTTTCCGATGCAGCTTATCTGAAGCCCTCCGCCCTGTGTGTCGCACCTGACACCGTCCCGGCGCAAAGCTTTTGTGCCGAAATTTCTATCGATTTTGATTGAGTCATTTCGTTTTGGTTGGCGTTGCTATGTTGCGTTCGGTCGTGTGGCCGGATGCTGATTTTTACGAAAGAAAAGAATGACATTTGAAGCACTAGGTCTCAACACGTCCATCATCAAAGCCCTGACCGACGCCGGCTACACCAAGCCCACCCCGGTCCAGGAGCAAGCGATACCGGCCGCTATCCAGGGCCAGGACCTGTTGGTATCCTCGCAAACCGGCTCCGGCAAGACCGCGGCCTTCATGCTGCCTTCGCTGCACCGCCTGGCCGCCATGGAACCCGCAGCGGCCGGCAAAACTCCGGCCCAGGAAGCGCAGTCGGCGCGCGCCCGTGGCGAACGCCCCCGTTTCAAGGCAGCCCAGCCGAAAATGCTGGTCCTGACCCCGACCCGCGAGCTGGCCCTGCAGGTCACCACCAATACCGATAAATACAGCGTCAACCTGCGCCGCCTGAAAGCTGTCTCCATCCTGGGCGGCATGCCTTACCCCAAGCAGATGCAGCTGCTGGCCAAGAACCCGGAAATCCTGGTCGCCACCCCCGGCCGTTTGATCGACCACATGGAATCGGGCAAGATCGACTTCTCGCAGCTGGAAATCCTGGTGCTGGACGAAGCCGACCGCATGCTGGACATGGGCTTCATCGAGGATATCGAAAAAATCGTGGAAGCCACCCCGGACAGCCGCCAGACCATGCTGTTCTCGGCCACCCTGGACGGCGTGGTGGGCAACATGGCGCGCCGCATCACCAAGAATCCGCAAGTGATCCAGATCATGTCGGCGGCCAACAAGCACGAGAACATCACCCAGCGCGTGCACTTCGTGGACGACCTGTCGCACAAGAACCGCCTGCTGGACCACCTGCTGCGCGACGACAGCATGGACCAGGCTGTTGTCTTCACGGCAACCAAGCGCGACGCCGACACCATCGCCGACCGCCTGAACATCGCCGGTTTCTCGGCTGCCGCCCTGCACGGCGACATGCACCAGGGCGCCCGCAACCGCACCCTGGACAGCCTGCGCCGTGGCCAGGTGAAAGTGCTGGTGGCCACGGACGTGGCAGCGCGCGGCATCGACGTGCCGACCATCACCCACGTGTTCAACTACGACCTGCCCAAGTTCCCCGAGGACTACGTGCACCGCATCGGCCGCACCGGCCGCGCCGGCCGCAACGGCCTGGCCATCTCGCTGGTCAACCACGCCGAAGGCATGAACGTGAAGCGCATCGAGCGTTTCACCAAGCAGCTGATCCCGGTCAACGTGGTGGAAGGCTACGAGCCCAAGAAAACCGCCCCGGCGCGCAGCTCGCGTCCGGGCGGCTGGAAGCCGGGCGACAACCGTGGCGGCGCCAAGCCGGGCCAACGCAGCTTCAGCAAACCGGGCGCCCCGCGCAAGGAAGGCGGCGGCTATCGTAGCGAAGGCGGCTACCGCGGCGAAGGCAGCAGCCACCGTGAAGGCGGCGGCTACCGCGAAGGCGGCAACGGCGGCGGCTACAAGGGCGCGCGCAGCAACGACGGCGCCCGCCGCAGCTACGGCGACCGTTAATCGTTAAGTTATACCGTTAAAAAGCCACTGGAGCGATCCAGTGGCTTTTTGCTTTTGGCGCCATCGATTCAATAGTAAATCGCCATATTGGCGTTTTGGTTAATATCCATAAATGAACTATTGATGAGGAGCCAACATGGCAACACCAGGTATCTCGCCGCAGCGGCGGCGCTTCCTGCGCCAGGCCCTGGGCAGCGCGCCCGCCGTGGCCCTGCTGGCCGGCGGCGCCGGCGTGGTCTCGGTGGCCGCGCCCACCGCCGCCTATCAACCCAGCTATTTCACCAGCGAGGAATGGGGCGTGCTGTGCGCCGCCGTCGACCGCCTGATCCCGCCCAGCGAGGACGGCCCGGGCGCCCTGCAGGCCGGCGTGCACGAATTCATCGACCGCCAGATGAACACCCCCTACGCCCACGGCGCCCTGTGGTACATGCAGCCGCCCTTCGTGGCGGCGGCGCCGGAATTCGGCTACCAGTTCCACATGAATCCGCGCCAGCTGTACCGCAGCGCCCTGCCCGGCCTGAACCAGGCGGCGCGCCGCCTGCACGGCAAACCGTACGCCGAACTGGAAGCGGACCTGCGCGACGCCATGATAGTCCAACTGGAAAAAAACACGCTGGACATCGGCCCGGTGCCCGCCCAACTGCTGTTCGGCCAGCTGCTGCAGAACACCCACGAAGGCTATTTCTGCGATCCCAGGCATGGCGGCAACAAGGACATGGCGGCCTGGCGCATGATAGGCTTTCCCGGCGCCCGCGCCGACTACATGGACTGGGTCGAGCAATACGGCGTGAAGTATCCGCTGCCGCCCGCCGCCATCGCTTGAGGTCCCCATGACGGACATCACCATGAAAGCGGTGGACGTGGTCATCGTCGGCTTCGGCTGGACCGGCGCCATCATGGCCAAGGAATTGACCGAAGCCGGACTGAACGTCCTGGCCCTGGAGCGCGGCAGCTACCGCGACACCTACCCGGACGGCGCCTACCCCGACAGCATCGACGAGCTCAGCTATCTGCAGCGGGCCAAGCTGTTCCAGGACCTGTCCAAGGGCAGCTTCACCTTCCGCCACGCCGTCAAGGACACGGCCGTGCCCTACCGCCAGATCGGCGCCTTCAAGCCGGGCGCGGGCGTGGGTGGGGCCGGGCTGCACTGGTCCGGCCAGCACTGGCGCGTGCTGCCCGAGGAGCTGAAGCTCAAATCGCACTACGAACAGCGCTACGGCAAGAAATTCATCCCGGAAGGCATGACCATCCAGGACTTCGGCGTCAGCTACGAGGAACTGGAACCGCATTTCGACTTCGTGGAAAAAGTGTTCGGCACTTCCGGCGCCGCCTACCGCATCCAGGGCAAGACCACCGGCACTGGCAATGTGTTCGAGGCCGACCGTTCCAGCGAGTATCCGCTGCCGCCGCAAAAAGTGCCGTACACCGCCCACCTGTTCCAGCAGGCGGCGCTGGAGGTGGGCCTGCATCCCTTTGTTGAACCGTCGGCCAATGCCTCCCAGCCCTACACCAACCCGTATGGCTGCCAGATGGGGCCCTGCAATTTCTGCGGCTTCTGTTCCGGCTTCGCCTGCTACAACTATTCCAAGGCTTCGCCCAACGTCAACATCATGCCGGCCCTGCGCGACAAGGCCAATTTCGAGCTGCGCCCCAACTGCAATGTGCTGCGCATCGACCTGGACGGCAGCAAGCGCACGGCCACCGGCGTCACCTACGTCAACGCGGACGGCAAGACCGTCCAGCAGCCGGCCGCGCTGGTGATCGCCAGCACCTTTGCCTACAACAATGCGCATTTGTTCCTGGTGTCCGGCATAGGCCAGCCCTACGATCCGGTGGCCAACGAGGGCGTGGTGGGCCGCAATATCGCCTACCAGACCATGTCCACCGTGCAGATGTTTTTCCCGCCCGGGACCAACACCAATCCCTTCATCGGCGCCGGCGGCACCGGGGTGGCGCTGGACGACTACAACGGCGACCACTATGACCATGGCCCGCTGGGCTTTGTGGGCGGCGCGCCGGTGTGGTGCAATCCGGCCGGGGTCAAGCCGATTTCCGGCATCCCGGTGCCGCCCGGCACGCCCAGCTGGGGCCTGGCCTGGAAAAAGGCCGCCAGGGACAGCTACCTGAACACGGTCTCGTTCGACGTGCACGGCTCCAACATGGTGTACCGCGACTGCTATGTGGACCTCGATCCCACCTACACCGACCAGTTCGGCCAAAAGCTGCTGCGCTTCACCTTCGACTGGAAGGACAACGATATCCGCATGAGCCGCTACGTGACCACCCACATGCTGGAGGTGGCCAAGGCCATGAAGCCGCAGGCCATCAACGTCAGCCTGAAGAACTTCGGCGACCACTTTGACCTGCGCAACTACCAGACCACGCACTGGGCCGGCGGCACCGCCATGGGCACCGACCGCCGCACCAGCGTGCTGAACCGCTACCTGCAAAGCTGGGACGTGCACAATGTGTTCGCGGTCGGCTCCAGCGTGTTCCCGGTCGGCATAGGCTACAACCCGACCGGGCTGGCGACCGCGCTCACCTACTGGTCGGCCAAGGCCATCCGCGAGCTGTACCTGCGCGATCCACGTCCGCTGGTGCCGGCATGAGGCGCGCCATGCACACCATATGGCTGTCCGCGCTGCTGACGGCGGTGGCGGCATGGGCCGCGCCGGCTCCGGCCGCTGCAACGGCCGCTACAACGGCCGCAACAACGGCCGATACCCAGCTGATACGGCAAGGCGCATACCTGGCCCGCGCCGGCGACTGCGCGGCCTGCCACACGGCTGCCGGCGGACAGCCGTTCGCCGGCGGTCTGGGGCTGGCCACGCCCATCGGCAAGGTGTACTCGACCAATATCACGCCGGACCGGGAGGCCGGCATCGGCAAGTGGAGCTTCCAGGACTTCGACCGGCTGATGCGAACCGGCGTCACGCCGGCCGGCTACACCGTGTATCCGGCCATGCCCTATCCGTCCTACTCGCGCCTGAGCGAGGCCGACATGAAGGCCCTGTACGCCTACTTCATGCAGGGCGTGGCGCCGGCCGCCACCAGCAACCGCAAGTCCGACATCCCATGGCCGCTGTCGCTGCGCTTCCCCCTGGCCGTGTGGCGCTGGATGTTCGCGCCCACGCCGCAGCCGCACACGGTGGCGGCCGGCGGCGACCAGCCCCTGCAGCGTGGCGCCTACCTGGTCGAAGGCCTGGGCCATTGCGGCGCCTGCCATACGGAACGCGGCCTGGCCATGCAGGAAAAGGCCCTGACCGGCCTGGGCAACAAGGATTACCTGGCAGGCGGCAGCGTGGTCGATGGCTGGAACGTGCCCTCGCTGCGCAACGAGCATGGCGGCGGCCTGGGCGGCTGGAGCGAGGCCGACATCGTGGCCTTCCTCAAGACCGGACGCAATGGCCACACGGCGGCGTTTGGCGGCATGAGCGACGTGGTGCGCCATTCCACCCAGTACCTGAGCGACGCCGACCTGGGCGCCATGGCGCGCTACCTGAAGTCGCTCCGGGCCAGCAACGGCGCGCCGCCGTTCCAGGGCGATCCGGCGGTGGCGCAGGCGCTGTACCACGGAAAGCCCGGTTCGGAGGGCGCGCTGCTGTACCTGAACAAATGCGCCGGCTGCCACCGCTCGGACGGCAAGGGCTACCAGCGCGCCTTCCCCGCGCTGGCGGGCAACGCCATCCTGCAGTCGCAGGACCCGACCTCGGCCATCAACATCGTGCTGTCCGGCAGCGCGGTGCCGGCCACGCATGGGGCGCCATCCTCGCTGGCCATGGCGCCGTATGCCGACCAGCTCAGCGACGAGCAGGTGGCGCAGGTGGTGAACTTCATCCAGCAAAGCTGGGGCAACCGGGGCGGCGCCACCAGCGCGCGCCAGGTCGCCAAGATCCGCAAGACCATCACGCCGTTGAAGCCGGCCGGCGCTGCGGCTTACGCGGCGGGACGGGCCGGCACGCTGCACCCGCCCGCGACGAAGTGAACCGCAACACCAACCGCCGTCCTGGCGGTTTTTTTCAGTCCAGTATCCACTCTCCATGGCGCGATATTTGTTCGTGCATCGCATCCGGCGCCAAATCAAGATCGCCGGGCCATGCAACCACGCCATCCATCACTGATACCCGGGCAAACTCCACCGGATCACTCAAGCGCGCAAAAACGCCACGGAATGCAGAAGGCAGGAATTTGACCACGCCCTCGGCACCGTCCCTGAATCGCACCCGGAAAGCATGCCTGCCTTCCAGCCTGACCTCGGTCACGTCCCAGTTCATCATTCACTCCAATGGCGGAACAGGATTCGGCGCCTGCATGTACTCGCACAAGCGCCAGTTTTCCAACAATTCGTCCTGATGCAGTTTAGCCCAGGCGGTGACCAGGCGCAGTTCCCTGCGCGGCAAGCGACCCTCCAGCAGGATCAGCTTCCTGATATCAAAGGTGGCTTTGCTGCCCGCATAATGGATATGGAAGTGCGGCGGCAAATGGTCGCGGAAAAACATTTGAATCACGATGCCATAAAAGACACTGATCGTAGGCATGGGTTCTCCCGAAAACTTTTCAACGGAACACAATATTCCGGACCGAGTAACGTCTACCAGTCTATGAGCGCATCAAGAACAACATCTGAGCAGGATCAGGACATCACCGCGACCGTGTTACAGGAACGCTCGCGGCTGGGCAGCTTCATCCGGCGCCGCGTCAGCGATCCGGGCGAGGCGGAAGATATCCTGCAGGAGGTGTTCTACGAGTTCGTGCAAGCCTACCGCTTGCCCGAGCCTATCGAGCAAGCCAGCGCCTGGCTGTTCCGCGTCGCGCGCAACCGCATCATCGACCGCTTCCGCAAGAAAAAGGAGGCGCCGCTGCCCGAACCATCCGGCGACGACGAGGACTACCACCTCGGCCTGCCCCTGCCGGCCGAGGATGGCAGCCCGGAACGCGCCTACGCCCGCACCTGCCTGCTGGACGCGCTGCAGGCCGCGCTGGACGAACTGCCGGCCAGCCAGCGCGAGGTCTTCATCGCCCACGAGCTGGAAGGCATGAGCTTCAAGGACATGGCCGCCGCCAGCGGCGTGCCCCTCAATACCCTGCTGGCCCGCAAGCGCTATGCCGTGCTGCATTTGCGCGGACGGCTCATCCACTTTTACCTAGATTGAAAGGAGCTTAGACATGAAACGCAAACTGTGGTTCATTCCCATCGCCCTGGCCGCCATCGCCATCCTGGGCGCCATCGTCATGCAGTTGTGGAACTGGGTGGTGCCCGCGCTGTTTGCCGGCGCCTCCCCACTCGACTACTGGCGCGCGCTCGGCTTGCTGGTACTATGCCGCATCCTGTTCGGCGGTTTCAAGGGACGGGGCGGCCACCGCGACTGGCAGCGCTGGAATGCGCTGACGCCCGAAGAACGCGAGCAATTCCGCAGCCGCTGGCGCGGACGCTTCCATCCATCCAAGGAACAACCTCATGTTTAAAAAAACCGGCGCCCCGGCGGCGCCCTTCTCGCCTTACCAGAAAAGCGTGGTGGCCATGCTGGCCTTCCTGCAATTCGCCGTGATCCTGGACTTCATGCTGATGTCGCCGCTGGGCGCCGTCATCATGCCCGATTTGCGCATCACGCCCACCCAGTTCGGCCTGGTGGTGTCGGCCTACGCGTTCAGCGCCGGCGCCTCCGGCCTGCTGACGGCCGGTTTCGCCGACCGCTACGACCGCAAGAAGCTGCTGCTGTTCTTTTACGGCGGCTTCATCGTCGGCACCCTGTGGTGCGGCCTGGCGCAAAGCTTCGAAAGCCTGCTGGCGGCGCGCATCTTCACCGGCCTGTTCGGCGGCGTGATCGGCTCCATCGTGCTGGCCATCTGCACCGATTTGTTCCCGCCCGAGATGCGCGGCCGCGTCATGGGCTCCATCCAGAGCGCTTTCGCGGCCAGCCAGGTGCTGGGCATCCCGGCCGGCATTTACCTGTCCAACCACTGGGGCTGGCACCTGCCCTTCATCGCCATGGCCGTGTTCGCGGCCGCCGGCGGGCTGGTGGTGGCGTGGAAGCTGGAGCCCGTCAACGCCCACCTGGGCAAGCCGCAGGAACACAGCGCGTTCATGCACCTGTTCCATACCGTGACCGAGCGGCGCTACCTGCTGGCCTTCGCCATCACCATGCTGCTGGCCACCGGCGGCTTCATGCTGATGCCCTTCAGCAGCGCATACATCGTCAACAACATGGGCATAGACTTGCACCACCTGCCCACGGTGTACCTGGTCACCGGCCTGTGCACCATTTTCGTCGGCCCCGTGATAGGCCGCGCCGCCGACGCCTACGGCAAGTTCCGCGTGTTCGTGGCCGGCACCATCCTGTCCATGACCATGGTGGTGATCTACACCCATCTGGGCGTGATCCCGCTGGCGCTGCTGGTGGTGGTCAACGCGCTGATGTTCGTCGGTATCTTCTCGCGCATGATACCGTTCCAGGCCATGATGGCTGGCGTGCCCACGCCCGGCCAGCGCGGCGCCTTCAGCGCCATCAGCGCCTCGCTGCAGCAGATCTCGGGCGGCGTGGCCTCGGTGCTGGCCGGCCACATCGTGCTGCAGGGCGCGGACGGCAAGCTGCAGCACTTCGACACCGTGGGCTATGTGGTGGTGGCCAGCGCCGTGGTATCGCTGGCCATGCTGTGGCGATTGCAGCGCCGCGCCGTGCCGGCGGCCCCCACCAAGCCTGCCTGACCAGGGCACGGTGCGGCGCACGTCGCCGTGCGCTGTAGCGTATATCCCACAGCCGGGCTTGCGCCCGGCTTTCTTATCAAGATATACTTGCGCACTCAAGCATTTATCAAACACCATACAAGGGAGACGCCATGAGCGAGATACGCGACACCGCCGCCGGCCCCAGCCTGGAATTCACCCTGCGCCTGGCGCGCGCGCAAGCGACGCTGGTGCGGCGCCTGGACCAGGTGCTGGGCGGCTACCACGGCATCAGCTTCAACGATTTCATGCTGCTGTATTACCTGAACCGCGCGCCCGGCGGCCGCCTGCGCCGGGTCGACCTGGCCGAGCGCCTGGCCCTGACCGCCTCCGGCGTCACCCGCTCCCTGCTGCCGCTGGAGAAAATCGGCCTGGTCGAGCGCCAGCAGGATCCGCGCGACGCGCGCGTCGGCTACGCGGCCATCACGGCCACCGGCCAGGAATTGCTGCTCAACGCCCTCACCGTGGCCGACCAGATCAGCAAGGACTTGCTGCGCAGCTGCCCGCCCGCCCAATTCGATGCGCTGAGCCAGGCCCTGGGCCTGATCGCCGGCATGAACGCCGCCAACAGCTGAGGACCACATGAGCGATACCCAACCGGCCGCGCGCCCCGATCTCAAGCGCGACGCCAACTTCCAGTGGCTGATGCGCGGCGGCGTGGTCTCCATGCTGGGCGACCAGCTGACCATGGTGGCCCTGCCCTGGCTGGTGCTCAGGCTGACCGGCGATCCGCTGGCCCTGGGCCTGGCGGTGGCGCTGATGGCCATCCCGCGCGCCGTCTTCATCCTGATCGGCGGCGCCCTGGTGGACCGCTATTCGCCCAAGCGCGTGCTGATGCTGTCCAAGTACGCCAGCGCCGTGCTGCTGGCCATTCTGGCCGCGCTGCTGCTGGCCAACCGGCCGGGCGCCGAATACCCGCTGGGCGGCGCCGCCACCATCTCGCTGGCCCTGTCGCCGCACGGCATGCTGCTGGCCGTGTATGCGCTGGCCCTGGCGCTGGGACTGGCGCAGGCCTTCGGCATCCCGTCCGGCACCTCCATCCTGCCGCGCGCCGTGGCGCCGGCGAACCTGCAGGCCGCCAACGGCATGCTGATGGGCATGCGCCAGTTGACCATGCTGGCCGGTCCGCTGCTGGCGGCCGCCCTGCTGGCCGTCGCCGGCGACGGCAGCGGCGCAGGCGCTGGCACCGGTGGCGACCTGCGCGGCCTGGCCTGGGCTTTTGCCCTGGACTGCCTGAGCTTCGTGGTCTCGGCCTGGACCCTGTCCAAGGTGACGGTGCCCGAACTGGCCGCGAAACCGCAGGATACGCCCTCCGTGCTGCGCTCGGTGGGCGCCGGGCTGCGCATGGTGTGGGACGATGCCGCCATGCGCCTGTGCTTCATCTACTGGGGCACGGTCACGCTGTTCATCGGCGGCGCCATGCAGGTGGCCCTGCCCATCCTGGCCAGCGAGCGCTTGGGCGGGGCCTCGGCGCTGGGCATGCTGATGGGCGCGCACGGCGCCGGCACCCTGCTGGGCATGGCGCTGGCGTCGCAGGGGGCGGGACTGCAGCGCGCCCTGGGCTTCGGCACCATGATACTGGCGGTGGACGCCGTGGCCGGCCTCCTGGTGATGCCGCTGGGCGCCATCCATGCGGCCTGGCAGGGCATGGCGCTGCTGCTGGCGCTGGGCCTGCTGACCGGCTTCGTGCAGGTGGCCGTGTTCACCTGGCTGCAGCAGCGCGTGCCGCCCCACATGATGGGCCGCGCCATGAGCATCTTCATGTTCATCTTCATGGGCATGGCGCCGTTGTCGTCCGCGCTGGCCGGCTGGGTGCTGACCCGTGTATCGCTGGAGCAGCTGTTTGCCGGCGGCGGCGTGATCCTGGTGCTGCTGTCGCTGTCGGCCTATCTGTTCACGCCCATGCGCGCCATCCGCGCGGGCCAGGCGCAATAAGGAGGCGCGCATGGAAACCAAATGGCTGGAAGACTTCATCTCGCTGGCCGAGACCAACAACTTCAGCCGCTCGGCGGCGCTGCGCCACGTGACCCAGCCAGCCTTCTCGCGCCGCATCCAGTCGCTGGAGAGCTGGCTGGGCACCGACCTGGTGGACCGCACCTCCTATCCCACCAAGCTGACCCCGGCCGGGGTGGTGTTCTACGAGCAGGCGCTGGAAATGCTGGCCCAGATCAACGGCGCGCGCGACATGCTGCGCAACAAGCGCGCGGCGGCCCAGACCAGCATCGACATCGCCGTGCCGCACACGCTGTCGCTGACCTTCGTGCCGAAATGGCTGACCGCGCTGGAACGCGACTTCGCCCCCATCAGCTGCCGCCTGATGGCGCTCAACGTGCACGACGCCGTCATGCAGCTGGTCGATGGCGGTTGCGACCTGGTGCTGTGCTACCACCATCCACGCCAGCCGGTGCAGCTCGATCCGGGCCGCTACGACATGCTGGTGCTGGGCCATGAATCGCTGCGCGCCTACGCCCGCTGCGGCCGCAACCGCGTGCCGGAATATACGCTGCCCGGCACCAAACGCGCCCCGCTGCCCTTCCTCTCGTACACCCACAGCGCCTACCTGGGCCGCATGGTGGACCTGATCCTGGCCGACACCAAGACCCAGCTGCACCTGGAGCCGCTGTACGAAACCGACATGGCCGAAGGCTTGAAGATGATGGCGCTGGAGGGCCACGGCATCGCCTTCCTGCCCGAATCGGCGGTGCTGCGCGAGCTGAAGGCGAAACAGCTGGCGCGCGCCGACGAGCGCACCCCGGGCTGCGAAATCGAGATGGAAATCCGGCTCTACCGCGAGCGCGCCAGCGAACAGCGCCGCGCCAAGCCCATCGTCGACCAGTTGTGGAAGTTTCTTAGCTCGAAGACAAACTATGCAGGAAATGCATAGTTGGATGCGCACACAGCATTGGCGGTGAAAATGGCTCCCGGCCTATGATTCGGCTCACCACGGCGCGGCCACGAGCCGCGCGGGTCCACGTATCCAAGGAGCCATAGCATGACCACCCAACACGCACTGCCTTCCTACCTCAACGCCGACGATCTCGGCCCATGGGGCGTCTACCTGCAGCAAATCGACCGCGTCACGCCGCACCTGGGCGCCCTGTCGCGCTGGGTCGAAACCCTGAAGCGGCCCAAGCGCATCCTGACCGTGGACGTGCCGATCGAGCGCGACGACGGCAGCATCGCCCACTACGAGGGCTACCGCGTGCAGCACAACATGTCGCGCGGCCCGGGCAAGGGCGGCGTGCGCTTCCACCAGGACGTGACCCTGTCCGAAGTGATGGCGCTGTCGGCCTGGATGACGGTCAAGAACGCGGCCGTGAACGTGCCCTACGGCGGCGCCAAGGGCGGCATCCGGGTCGATCCCAAGACCCTGTCGCGCGGCGAACTGCAGCGTTTGACCCGCCGCTACACCAGCGAGATCAGCCTGATCATCGGCCCCAACAAGGACATCCCGGCGCCGGACGTGAATACCAACGAGCAGGTGATGGCCTGGATGATGGATTCCTACGCCATGATAGAAGGTAACCTGTCGACCGGGGTGGTGACCGGCAAGCCGATCTCGCTGGGCGGCTCGCTGGGCCGGCGCGAAGCCACCGGCCGCGGGGTGTTCGTGGTGGGTCGCGAAGCCGCCGCCAAGCGCGGCGTGGCGATCCAGGGTGCGCGTGTTTGCGTGCAAGGCTTCGGCAACGTGGGCGGCGTGGCCGCCACCATGTTCGCCGAGGCCGGCGCCAAGGTGATCGCGGTGCAGGACCACACCGGCACCGTGGTGCACCAGGGCGGCCTGGACATCGCCCGCCTGCACCGGCACGTGGCCGAGTGCGGCAGCGTGACCGGCTTTGCCGGCGCCGAAGCCTTCCTGGGCCGCGACGCCTTCTGGGACGTGGAATCGGACATCCTGATTCCGGCCGCGCTGGAACAGCAGATCACGGCCGCCAACGCGCCGCGCATCCGCACCAGGATCATCCTGGAAGGCGCCAACGGCCCGACCACGCCGCAGGCGGACGACATCCTGACCGACAAGGACGTGCTGATCGTGCCCGACGTGCTGGCCAACGCCGGCGGCGTGACGGTCAGCTATTTCGAGTGGGTGCAGGACTTCTCCAGCTTCTTCTGGAGCGAGGACGAAATCAACGCCCGCCTGACCCGCATCATGCAGGACGCCTTCAACGCGGTGTGGGACGTGGCGCAGGACAAGAAGGTCACGCTGCGCACCGCCACCTTCATCCTCGCTTGCACGCGCGTGTTGCAGGCGCGCGAAGTCCGCGGCCTCTACCCCTAAGCGGCCCTTGCCCGGTGACCGTGGCGCCGTAGCAGCGCTTCGCCTTGCGGGCGCAACCTCTTCGGCGCCCCGGCCTGCGCCCGGCCACGATTTTCAACCAGCGGCTTAAAGTATCTTACAATGTGTTGTTTTCAGCGCTCGCCCCGGCCGCTGCCGGGGCGGGCGTTGTCGTATCAGCAGCTACCAAAAAGAACAGCGAGGACCATCAATGAGCAGCATCGAACAAAAAGCACTGGCCTATCACCGCGCCGGCGCACCGGGCAAGATCGCCATCGAAGTGACCAAGTCGGTCGCCACCCAGGACGACCTGGCGCTGGCCTATTCGCCCGGCGTGGCCGCGCCCTGCGTGGAGATCAACCGCGAACCCGCGCGCGCCTACGACTACACTGCCAAGGGCAACCTGGTGGGTGTGATCACCAACGGCAGCGCGGTGCTGGGACTGGGCAATATCGGCGCCCTGGCCGGCAAGCCCGTCATGGAAGGCAAGGTAGTCCTGTTCAAGAAGTTCGCCGGCATCGACGCCTTCGACATCGAGATCGACGAGAGCGATCCGGACAAGCTGGTCGACATCATCGCCTCGCTGCACCCTACCTTCGGCGGCATCAACCTGGAAGACATCAAGGCGCCCGAGTGCTTCTACATCGAACGCAAGCTGCGCGAACGCCTGGCCATCCCGGTGTTCCATGACGACCAGCACGGCACCGCCATCGTGGTCGGCGCCGGCCTGCTGAACGCGGTCGAGATGAGCGGGCGCGATATCTCCACCGTGAAAATCGTGTGCTCGGGCGCCGGCGCCGCCGCCATCGCCTGCCTGGAACTGATGCTGGACCTGGGCGCGCGCCGCGACAATATCTACGTCTGCGACAGCCGTGGCGTGCTGACCCGCGCGCGCCAGCTGGACGGCGAAAAAGCCGCATGGGCGCAGGACACCGAGGCCACCACCCTGTCCCAGGTGATGGAAGGCGCCGACGTGTTCCTGGGCGTGTCCGGCCCCGGCGTGCTGTCGCAGGCCGACGTGCAGAAAATGAAGCCTCAGCCCATCGTGTTCACCCTGGCCAATCCGGAACCGGAGCTGCGCCCGGAACTGGTGCGCGAAGTAGCGCCGGACGCCATCATCGCCACCGGCCGTTCCGACTACCCGAACCAGATCAACAACGCGCTGTGCTTCCCCTACCTGTTCCGCGCCGCGCTCGACAGCGGCGCCCGCGCCATCAACCAGGAAATGAAGCGCGCCTGCGTGGTGGCGCTGGCCGACATGGCGCGCAGCGACGCCCGCTTCGGCAAGGACTACATCGTGCCCGGCCTGCTAGACCCGCGCCTGCTGGGCGGCGTCACGCCCAAGATCGCCACCGCCGCCTGGCGCAGCGGGGTGGCGCGGCGCGAGCTGGTGGAGGCCGAATACGCGGCCGACCTGGCAGAGCGCGCCGAATCGCTGCTCTGATCCAGCGTTCCCGGCCACTCAGGCCGGACCGGACACCTTGCGCAGCGAGCACACGGTGTCGTACCAGGCCTGCATGCCCACCAGCGGCTGCGGGTTGATCGGCAGGATGGCGTTGATGTTGTAGCCATTACCGCGTCCGCCCCGGGCGCGGTCCCACCAGACTCCCGCGTTCAGGTCGTCGTCCGGCTGCTCGCCGCCGTAGGCCTGCGCGGCCGAGGGGGACAGGCCGTGCGCCGCCGCCTCGGCGCGCCGGCCGGCGCGGCCCTCGGCCGAGCGCCCGCCGCTGATCCAGCCCAGCGAATTGGACACCGCCAGCACGCGTGGATGAATGCCGTCGGTGACCAGCACGCGCAGGCGCGCCGATCCGATCGCCTCCCCGCTGCCCCGGTAGGCCTGCTGGCCGGCGCCGGCGCCGGAGCGCGGCCGGTAGGTCGTCACTTCCACCCAGTCGCCATTGTTCAGGCGCAGCTTGCGGGCGGTGGCGCTGTTGATCCACATCGGGTTGTCATGCACGATCTCGGCCAGGTACTTCTGCGACGCCGTGCGGCCCTGCGTATGCACATTCCATTTGAACGACGTCAGGATGTAGCGGTCGTCAGGCAGGTCGCGGTGCGACGGGATGGCCTGGTAGGAGGGCATGCCGTCATCCTCGATGGACAGCTTGCGCGCCACAGCGCTGACCTCGGGCGCCAGGATTTCGAAGCGGCGCGAGGGCGTGGCGAAGCCGCGCACCGCCGTCCCGCCAGCCATCAGGCCGATGGCCACTTCCTTGCCCTTGTCGTTGGCGCGGTAGATCACGCCGCTGGCGGCGTCGGTGCGCGCGCCCTCCAGCGCCCGGGCCGGCAGCGGCCTGGCAAACACCTCGAAGGCCTTGGGCGCGGAGCGGTCCACGTGCACCCCGTAGTGCTTCATGTACTCGAAGCCATCCTTGAACTGCCTGCCATCGGGACCGCTGGTGGGCAGCCTGGAACACTGGGTGCGCACGAAGTCCTGGTGGCTGCCGAACTGGAAATACCTGGCCTGGTCCGGCCCCAGGCGGCGGCCGATCTCGAACAGGCTGTCGGCGAAGCTGACCGCCTCGCCCGGCGGCGCCACCACCGGCTGGCGCAGCGTGACGTAGTGCTGCAGTTCCAGGTTGTTGCGGATGTCCATGCCCCAGCGCTCCAGGAAGGCGGCGT
The DNA here is from genome assembly GCF_053572355.1 of Duganella kummerowiae. Lineage (NCBI taxonomy): Bacteria > Pseudomonadati > Pseudomonadota > Betaproteobacteria > Burkholderiales > Oxalobacteraceae > Duganella > Duganella kummerowiae. The sequence goes on along the minus strand of NZ_JBKFEH010000024.1, from coordinate 78,216 downwards.
CCGGCAATATCAGGTCGGCGTAGTGCGCGGTTTCCGAATAAATGATGTCCGAGCAGGCGTGGAAGGGGATCAGCTTCTCGTCCTTGAGCACCTCCACCGTGGTGGAGCGCCCTTCCGGCCAGGTCATGGGCGAAGCCAGCGTGTAGCTGAGGTAGACCTCCAGCCTGGCGCGCCCCTGGCGCAGGTAATCGTACACCACCTGCCCCACCTTCATCTTCTGCCAGCGGTTGGCCAGCGGCCATTCCGGCGGGTCTTCCAGGTCGGTGCGCACCTTGGGCGCCGGCGGCGCCGGCTGCGGCAGCGGATAGCGCTCGGCCGACAGCTTCTCGTCCAGGCCGTAGCAATAGCCGCCCGGACGCCCCACCGATCCCACCAGCGCGTTGAGCATCACCACCGCGCGTTCGGCGTTGAAGCCGTTGTAGTGGGCGCCCGTGCCACGGTTGCTGAAGGCGGCCACCGCAGGGCGGCGCGCGGCGAACTCCAGCGCCAGCCGCTCGATGTCGGCGGCGGCGATGCCCGACAGGCCGGCCGCCCAGGCTGGCGTATAGTCCTTCAGCCAGGCGCGTATGGTGTCCAGCCCCGGCTGCACGTAGCGCTCGATGAATTCGCGGTCCACCTGGTTCTCGCGCACGATCACATGCGCCATGGCCAGCGCCAGCGCGCCCTCCGTGCCGGGGAAGGGCTGGTGCCATTCGTCGCTGCGGCCGGCCGTGTTGGACAGGCGCACGTCGAAGGTGACCAGCTTGGCGCCATGGTCGAAGCGCGCCTTGACCACGCGGCTGGCCAGGTGCAGGCCGCCCTGGTGGGCCTCGTAGAAATTGGAGCCGAAGTTGAGGAAGTAGCGGCAGCGCTCGGCGTCGATGGATTCCCAGTCGGTGTCGCCCAGCGACACGTAGTTGGCGGCGCGCTTGTTGGACGAGCACAGCGCCCGGTGGTTCAGCTGCACCGGCGACCCGATGGCGGACAGGAAGCGGTTGATCTCGGCGTCGATGCGCGAACGGCCCTGGTGCAGCGCCACCCACTCCGGGTGCCCGGCCTCCACGCAGGCGCGGATGCGGGCCGCGATGTCATCATAGGCCTCGTCCCAGCTGATGCGCTTCCACAGGCCCTGGCCACGCGCCCCGGCCCGCTTGAGCGGATACAGCAGCCGCTCCGGATAATCGTTGATGGTGGGCGCCGACTGGCCCTTGGCGCAGGTCATGTGGCTGCCCATGTTGGGGTCGAGCGGATTGCCGCGTATCTTGATCACCTTGCCATTGTCGACGAAGGCCTCGATGCCGCACACGGTGGAGCAGTTCAGGCACACGGTGGCGACCCGGCGCGCCTTGCGGTAGTCATTGCGCACCTTGCGCCGGACGCCGTCCGGCAGCGCGCGGTAGTTCATGGCGGCGGCCGGCGCCAGCGAGATCAGCTCCCCCAGCCCCAGGCCGGCCATGGCGGCCATGCCGCTCCTGAAAAAAGTCCTGCGGTCCATGTCAGCGCCCCTTCCCTGCGGGCAGCCGCGTCCAGGTATCGGCCTCGTAGGATTCCGGCTCGTGGTTGCGGCCCTTGGGGAGCTTGCGTTCCATCTCGCGCGGGACCACGCCGCCCAGGCCGCGGTACTGCACCTGCGGCAGGGTCTTTTCCTCCGGCTTGAGCACCGACAGCTGGCCGCGGCTGCGCGCCAGGAAGGTGCTGACCGGGCTATCCGGGACGTTCAGGTCGCCGAAGGCGAACACGCCGCCGGGACAGGCTTCCACGCAGGCCGGCTCCATGCCGGCGTCCAGCCGGTGGCTGCAGAAATCGCACTTGTCGGCGATTTGCGCCACCGGATCGATATGAATGGCGCCATAGGGACAGGCCTTGATGCAATCCCTGCTACGGTCGCATTCGGATTCCAGGATGCGCAGCACGCCATCGGGGCCGCGTTCGATGGCGTCATTGGGACAGGCCTCCAGGCAGGGCGCGTCCGCGCACTGCATACACAGGGCGGGCAGGAAGGCGCGCCGCGTGGTCGGCTTGTGGTTGTACGGATTGAGCGCAGGGTAGTCGTAGTAATAGACCTTGGTACGGAAATGGCCCAGCGAGACCGAGTTTTCGACCTTGCAGGCTACGGAACAGGCGTGGCAGCCTATGCAGCGCTCCAGGTCCAGTGCCATGCCCCAGCGCGGGGTGGTGCGTGTGTTATCCATATGCGGCGGCTCCAGGAAAGTAGCCTGCCATGCTACCCATGCCTGGGCCGCGCGGCAAGCGCCAGGCTGCCGATAGTCAGCGCCGCACCACGGGCGCCGTAGCAGACTCCCCCTCCGGACTACTCCTGCGCACTACTCTTGCCGACTCCCCTTGCGGGCGCGGCCGCCATCCTTGGCTAGCCGTTGGCGCCCAGCCGCAGCTGCCCGCGCGGTGCGGCGCGGGCCGGCCCGGAGGCATCCAGCTTGAACACGCCCACCAGTCCGGCCAGGCCGGCGGCCTGGTCCTGCAATTCCTGCGCAGCGGCCGTGGCCTGTTCCACCAGCGCCGTGTTCTGCTGGGTCATGCTGTCCATTTCCACCAGCGCACCGTTGACGTCCTCGATACCCCGGGTCTGCTCGACGCTGGCCGAGCTGATCTCCCCCATGATGCCGGTGACGCGCTTGACGCTGTCCACCACGGCATGCATGGTGGTCCCGGCCTGCGCCACCAGCTCGGCGCCGGTGCCGACCTGGCGTACCGAATCGTCGATCAGCAACTTGATTTCCTTGGCGGCCGTGGCCGACCGCTGCGCCAGGGTGCGGACCTCGGAAGCGACCACGGCGAAGCCGCGTCCCTGCTCGCCGGCCCGCGCCGCCTCCACGGCCGCGTTCAGGGCCAGGATATTGGTCTGGAAGGCGATCCCGTCGATGACGGAAATAATGTCGGTGATTTTCTTCGAGGAGGCATTGATCGAGTCCATGGTTTCGGTCACCTGAGCCATCACGCGGCCGCCCTGTTCCGACACCTGGGACGCCGTCTGCGCCAGGCCGTTGGCCTGCTGTGCATTGCCGGTGTTCTGGCGCACCGCGGAGGTCAGCTCTTCCATGGCGGCCGCCACGCGCGACAGCGCCTGCCCCTGGTGCTCGGTGCGGTCCGACAGTTCCTGGTTGCCGCCGGCGATCTCGGCGGAGGCCGACGCCATGGAGTCCGTGCCCTGGCGCACCTGGCCGACGATACGGGCCAGGTTGTCGCGCATGGTCTTGATTGCCTGCAGCAGGCTGCCCTGGTCGTTGTCCTTGAGCTGCACCTCGACCGCCAGATCGCCCTGGGCGATGCGGCCGGCGATGTCGGCCGCGTAGGCCGGTTCGCCGCCCAGCTGGCGCAGCAGCATGCGGGTAAACAGCGTGGCGATCAGCAGGCAGGCCAGCAGCGTGATGCCAGCCAGGGCCACGATCCAGCGCTGGGCGCTCTCGGCGTTGGCGTCGGCCAGCGCGCTGGCCTGGTCCGACTCCTTCTGCAAATGCGCCACCATGCCGCCGATGTCGGCAACGATGCGGCGCCGCAGCGGGCTGCACTCATTGACGAGGAAATGGCCGAAGGCCTCCATCTGGCCGGACTCGCGCAGCTGGCGCGGGCGCTTGAGCGCCTCGGCCATCTCCAGCAGGCCGGCACGCACCTTGGCAAAGGCCGGGTCATTGCCAAAATCAGGCGTCATTTTTTCCAGCGCCGCCAGATAGATGCCTTTTTGTTCATCGAGGATGGCCAGTTCGCGGCGCGCATCGGCGGCATCGCTGAAGATATAGGCATTGCGCGCGGCCAGACCGGTCTGGTCCAGCGCCTCCCGCGCCACGTACAGCGGCGCCAGCTTGGTGTCGACCAGCTTGTCCTGCGCCTTGAAAGTGTCTGCAATCGACGACATGCGGCCCACCGCAAAGCTGGCCACGACCAGCATGAGCAGCACCAGCGCGCCAAAACTGAGGGACAACTGGGTGCCCACCTTTAATTTCCTGAACCAATCCATGATTTTCCTAACTATGGGGCGCCATGCGGCGCCTGCGGCGAGCATCGCGTACAACTGTTAATGGGAGAGGAAAGCGGGAGGCAATGAGCCGGCAGGTTAAGCGGGCTGATCGGGAAAGTGATGCGCGGGGCGGCCGGCGGGGGATTGAGGCGGCGATTTCTTTACCTGCTTTCGATGTGAGGAATTATCCATGACTTATTTCAGCAAGGCAATTTAAATCTGCGAGATTCTCACCAAATATCACTATCGGGCCGATAGCGCCGCCCTAAGAACCCGTTTCAAAATGACCATGGCGTCGTTACGGCTCCTAGCCGTGCAGGCGCACTGTCTTCGTCGCCGTGCCTAGCCCTGCTCATTTTGAAACGGGTTCTAAGGCCCTTCAACGGCGTATCACCGTGCCGCCTTTCATGACGAAACTCACCCTGGTCAATTCGCTGACGTCGGCCAGAGGGTCGCCCTGCACCGCGATGATGTCGGCGAACTTGCCGGCCGCAATGGAGCCCACTTTATCCTTCCAGCCCAGCAGGTCGGCGGCGTTGACGGTGGCGGCCTGGATGGCCTGCATGGGCGTCATGCCGTACTTGACCATGTAGGCGAACTGGCGCGCATTGTCGCCGTGCGGATAGACGCCGGAATCGGTGCCGAAGGCCATTTTCACGCCGCCCTTGTAGGCCTTGCGGAAGTTATCGCGCTGCAGCTGGCCGATCACCTTTTCCTTGTCTATGGTTTCCTGCAGCATGCCGGCCTTGATGCCTTCCTGCAGGATGTAGTCATCGTTATAGATGTCCATCACCAGGTAGGTGCCCTTCTCGCGCGCCAGCTTGATGCCCTCGTCGTCGATCAGGCTGGCGTGTTCCACCGAGTCCACACCGGCCAGGATGGCGTCGCGGATGGCGCTGGCGCCGTGCGCGTGGGCCGCCACCTTGCGTCCCAGCTTGTGGGCCTCGCCGACCAGGGCCTGCATCTCCTCCAGCGTGTACTGCTGCGCGCCCGGCTCGTCGCCCTTGGACATGACGCCGCCCGAGGCGCACACCTTGATCACGTCGGCGCCGTACTTGGCCATCTCGCGTACCTTGGCGCGCGCTTCCCACGGGCCGTCGGCCACGCCGCGACCGGTGACGTTCATTTCCGGCGGCAGCAGGTTCTCGTCGCAGTGGCCGCCCTTGATGCCGATGGCGTAGCCGGCGGTGCGCATGCGCGGGCCGGGGAAGTCGCCGTCGTTGATGGCGTCGCGCAGGGCCACGTCGCCGAAGCCGCTGGCGCCCACGTTGCGCACCGTGGTGAAGCCCGCCTCCAGCGTCAGGCGCGCGGCGCGCACGCCGTACAGGGCGGCGCGGGTGTCGGAGACGCCCAGGCCGTTGTAGCCGTGGATGGCGGCGTCGCCGGTCAGGTGGGTGTGCATGTCGATCAGGCCGGGCAGCACGGTGGCGCCGGACAGGTCGATCAGCTGCGCACCGGCCGGGACCACGGCCTGGGCGCTGGGGCCGACCGAGACGATACGCTCGCCGCGGATGACGATGGTCTGGTCGTTCAGCACGGCGGCGCCGGCCACGTCCACCAGTTTGCCGGCGCGGATGGCGACCACCTGCTCCGCCGCCAGCGCCGCGCTGGCGGCGCACAGGAAGGAAATGGCCGTTACAAGAGACTTCAATTTCATGGAGATGCGCCTTCAGTGAGTGTGGATGACCCTCCGAGCATAGCAGAACGCCATGCGCCAGCGCTACTCAGCCCGGCCAGGCGCAGGTGCGGAAACCTGCATAGATATCGTCGCGTTCCGGGACCAGGAAACGGCGCATGGCAGCGTCCCGCAAGCGGGCCGGCGTGGCCCAGGACGCGCCACGCAGCACCTGGTGGCTGCCGAAGTGCGGCACCGAATATTCGCGCCAGCGGTCCGGCGCGAAGCCCGGATAAGGCTCGAATGGCGACGAAGTCCATTCCCACAATGCGCCCCAGCGCCAGGCGGCGTGGCCGGAACGGGCCGCGTATTCCCACTCGGCCTCGGTGGGCAGGCGGCGGTTGGCCCACATGCAATAAGCCTGGGCCTCGTACAGGCTGATATGGCGCACCGGGGCGGAGCCGGCCAGGGTATGCGGGCGGCCGAAGCGCAAGGTGCGCCACTGGCCGCCCTCGCGCTGCCAGTAGCGCGGCGCCGAGCGCTCCTGGGTCATCAGCCAGCTGGCCCCGGCCTGGCTCCACCAGCGGCGCTGCTGGTAGCCGCCATCGGCGACGAAATCGGCATACTGCTCGTTGCTGACCAGGGCCGTGGCGATGGCAAATGGCGCGACGCGGACAGTGTGCGCCGGACGCTCGTTGTCGAAACTGAAGCCGGGGCCCGCGCCGCCCAGCTGCACGGCGCCGCCGGGGAAGGCGACATCGCCAGGCGCCGCCAGCGCCAGCTCCGCCTCGCCGCTGCGCACCGGCGCTTCCAGGCCCAGCTCCTGCAGGATGCACAGCAGCGCCTCGCCGCGCATGTCCTCATGCGCCAGCGCCAGCCGGTAGGGATACAGGGCGTCATCGCTGTCCGCCTCGCGCGCCAGGCGGTCCAGCACCCGGTCCAGCACCTCGCCGGCATAGGTGCGCAGGGCGCCGGGCGTAGGCAGGTCCAGGTTCCAGCGGCTGCGATGCGGCACGGTGTTGGCGTCGAACCAGTCGTCGCCCTTGGCCAGCAGCGAGTGGCCGTCGGCGTCGGCAGGATGGCTGGACGCGGCCTGGCGCAGGATGAACCACTCGGCGAACCAGGCCACCCGGCCCAGCTCCCACAGCGGCGGATCATAGTGCGGCAGGCGCGTCAAGCCGCGCGGGGCGTCCAGGCCGGCGGCGGCAAAACAGTCCAGCAGGGCCAGCGTATAATCTCGCGCATGCCGCAGCGCCTGTGCCAGCTGCCGCGGCCCTGCGGTCCGGAACGACGCCTGATGGGTGGAATGAGGATCATGCATGGCCCATTGTAGCTTTTCTTCCGAGGATACCGAACATGAGTAGTGGACCGATCAAACTGACCTCTTTTTCCCACGGCGGCGGCTGCGGCTGCAAGATCGCGCCCGGCGTGCTGTCGGAGATATTGAAAAGCTCCAGCGGCTTCCCGGTGCCCAGGGAACTGCTGGTCGGGATCGAAACCTCGGACGATGCGGCCGTGTACCAGCTCAATGACGAGCAAGCCCTGATCGCCACCACGGACTTCTTCATGCCCATCGTGGACGACCCCTACGACTTCGGCCGCATTGCCGCCACCAACGCCATCTCCGACGTGTACGCCATGGGCGGCACGCCCATCATGGCGCTGGCCCTGGTCGGCATGCCGATCAACAAGCTGCCGATCGACACCATAGGCCAGATCATCAAGGGCGGGGAATCGATCTGCGCCGAAGCCGGGATACCGATTGCGGGCGGCCACACCATCGATTCCGTGGAACCCATTTATGGCCTGGTGGTGATGGGGCTGATCCATCCGTCCAAGGTCAAGCGCAACGCCGACGCCCGGGCCGGCGACGTGTTGGTGCTGGGCAAGCCGCTGGGCGTGGGCGTACTGTCGGCGGCATTGAAAAAAGGCCAGCTGGACGCGGACGGCTACGCCGCCATGGTGGCCAGCACCACCAAGCTGAACAAGCCGGGACAGGGCTTGTCGCAGCTGGCGGGCGTGCATGCGCTGACCGACGTCACCGGTTTCGGGCTGCTGGGCCATTTGCTGGAAATCGCGCGCGGTTCCGGGCTGCGGGCGCGGCTGGAGATGTCGCGCATCCCGCTGCTGCCGGGCGTGGAGCAGCTGGCGCGCGACGGCTTTTTCACCGGCGCTTCCGGCCGCAACTGGGAGGCCTACGGCAAGGACGTCACGCTCGCTCCGGAGATCAGCGCGGCGCAGCACGCCCTGCTGACCGACCCGCAAACCTCGGGCGGCCTGCTGGTCTCCTGCGACGCCGCCAGCGTGGAAGACGTGCTGGCCCTGTTCAGGCGCGAAGGCTTCGAGGCCGCCGCCGTGATCGGCCACCTCGAACCAGGCACACCCGGCATCGACGTCACCCCCTGAGCCCTCCGGTATCTCCACCGGTGTCTACCCGTGGGTGCCCCCCCTGGGTGTCCACCCCCGGGTGTCCCCCCGGGTGTCAGATCTGCCATTGGTACATGAGTCCGCCTTCCGCAGGCAGGCCCATGTACCAATGGCAGATCTGACACCGGGGGTGTGGACACTGTTTTTTCATTTCGGCAGCAGGTGGCGGAAGGTGGGTTCGATGTTCCTGGAATGCAGGTGGCGGATGATGTCTTCCAGCGTGGCGTCCTTGAGCAGCAAGCCGTCCGGCGCCACGGCCGCAACGGCCGCGAGCGGCGCCGGCGCGGCGGCCTGGGGACGCAGCTGATTCAAGGCTTGCGCTAACTGCGCCGCCGTGATGCTGTCCAGGCCTTCAAGGAATCCCAACTGGCCTGCCTCAGGCGGTTCCATGTCCAGTCCGGCCACATCGGCAAACGATGCACCCATGCCGGGGTGGATAAACGCCGCCCACAGGCCGGTGGATGGATGCAGGCGCGGCGGCAGCTGGTCCGCCGCGGGCATGTCCACATCCACGCCATAGCACTGGCGCAGCAGGCGCGCCAGCTCGTCCGCCTGCGGCGCCGCCAGCGGCTCGGCCAGCGACAGCCACAGCCCATAGCTGCTGGCGCCGTCGATGCTGACCGCCGGCGCGGGCCAGCCCAGTTCATGCTGCAAGGCGTTGGCCACCTCGCACAGCTGCTCCCAGTGCGCCCCTTCCTCCGCCTCGCTACGACGGCGAAAGGCCAGGCGCAGCACGCGCGTGCCGGCCGCGGGGACGTCGGTCATGTATAACCTGCGCAATTCCGCGAGTAGTTTCTGCATGTCTAAGTATTCCATGGTGTGCGTTGCGATCCGGCCGATATTATGCATGAAAGCAAAGATTAGCTTGACACCCGGCACCGCCATCTCTTACATTTCATGGACTATGATCTCGCATCTGCACCTATCCACTTTCCTGCTACCGTCTGCCGGCGCCCTATCGCTAGCAGCGCGTCCCCTAGCACGCGCCTGATCCGCGCTCCAGCTGTACCCCCTGCCCGGCCACAAGCCCGGCGAGTCTTCAAAATCAGGAAAGTTTGCAACGATGTCCACGCTTATCCGTGCCACGCCGCGCACCATGCGCACCCTGCTGCTACAACTACCGATCGGTTGCCTGGCCTAGTGTCCCGTGGCCGCCCGGCAGCCTGTAGCCACATCGTACGCGCCACCGCCGCGCCCCTATTTTGAATCGACCCAGGAGTACCCCATGATGCTGCAGAACCCTTCCACCAAGTACCGCGCCTTCCCCGCCGTCCAGTTGTCCGACCGCCAATGGCCGAACAACATCATCACCAAGCCGCCTATCTGGATGAGCACCGACCTGCGCGACGGTAACCAGGCCCTGATCGAGCCCATGAGCGTGGAAAAGAAACTGCGCTTCTTCGACCTGCTGGTCAAGATCGGCCTGAAGGAAATCGAAGTGGGCTTCCCCTCGGCCTCGCAGACCGACTTCGACTTCGTGCGCAAGCTGGTGGACGAGGGCCGCATTCCGGACGACGTGACCATCATCGTGCTGACCCAGTCCCGCGATGAACTGATACGCCGCACCGTGGCTTCGGTGGCCGGCGCCAAGCGCGCCATCGTCCACCTGTACAACTCGGTGGCCCCGGTGTTCCGCAAGGTGGTGTTCGGCATGTCGCGCGAGGAAATCACCAACATCGCCACCACCGGCACCCGGCTGGTGAAAGAGCTGACCAAACAGCACCCGGAAACCGACTGGCATTTCGAATACACCCCCGAGTCCTTCTCCACCACGGAACTGGACTTCTCCAAGCATATCTGCGACGCCGTGATCGCCATCTGGGAACCGACCCCGCAGAAGAAAATGATCATCAACCTGCCCTCCACCGTGGAGTGCAGCACCCCCAATGTGTACGCCGACCAGATCGAATGGATGTCGCGCAAGCTGTCACGCCGCGATTCGCTGATCATCAGCGTGCACCCGCACAATGACCGCGGCACCGCCGTGGCCTCGGCCGAACTGGCCGTGATGGCCGGCGCCGACCGCGTCGAGGGCTGCCTGTTCGGCAACGGCGAACGCACCGGCAACGTCGACCTGGTAACCCTGGCGCTCAACCTGTACACCCAGGGCGTGCACCCGGGCCTGGACTTCTCCGACATCGATGAAGTGCGCAAGGTGGTCGAGGAATGCAACCAGTTGCCGGTGCACCCGCGCCACCCCTACGTGGGCGACCTGGTGTTCACGGCCTTCTCCGGCTCGCACCAGGATGCGATCAAGAAGGGCTTCGCCCAGCAGCAGCCGAACGCGATCTGGGAAATCCCCTACCTGCCGATCGACCCGCAGGACCTGGGCCGCAGCTACGACGCCGTGATCCGCGTGAACAGCCAGTCCGGCAAGGGCGGCATGTCCTACCTGCTGGAACAGGAATACGGCCTGGTGCTGCCGCGCCGCCTGCAGATCGAATTCAGCCGCGCGGTGCAGGCCGAGACCGACGCCACCGGCCTGGAAATCAACGCCGAGGGCATACACCGCATCTTCAGCCGCGAATACTTCGAGCAAACCGTGCCCTACGCCTACAGCGCGCACAAGCTGACCGAGGACACCAGCGCCGACGAAACCGTGCAGATCGACGTCACCCTGAATCACCGCGGCGCCCCGCTGGCCCTGCAGGGCGGCGGCAACGGCCCGATCGACGCCTTCGTCAACGCGCTCGGCCTGGACGTGCGCCTGATGGACTACCACGAGCATTCGATCGGCTCCGGCGCCAACGCCAAGGCCGCCTGCTACGTGGAACTGCGCCTGGACAACGGCCCCACACTGTTTGGCGCCGCCATCGACAGCAACATCGTGACCGCCTCCTTCAAGGCCGTGCTGAGCGCCGTGAACCGCCAGCTCAAGGCCAAGGAAGCTGCGGGCGCCCAGCAGCAGGCCGCCACCGCCGCCTGATCCGCAGCCAGGCCGGCAAGCTGCGCAGCGGCCTGGCCAGCCGCTTGCCCCGCAACCTGGCCGGCAACTTGGCGAGAACCCTGGCCGGTAAGCTGTTCAGCCGCCTGGTGAGCAGCCTGGCCTGCATCCTGGCCAGCCGCCCGGCCAGCGGCGATTGCCGCCGTAGCGCCACGTGCGGTGCGGCGGCTGGCGCCACGCCACAGCTTTTTCTCCCGCCAGCCGCGATTGGACTTACAATCGTGGCATGTCAAATCACCACCATCCCCTGCCCTGGCTGACGCGCAACCGGCGTCTGGCGGCGGCGCTTGCCATCGGCATCGCGCTGCGTTTCGTGGTGGGACTCGATCCCGTCTGGTGGATGGCCTGGCTGGCCCCGGTTCCGCTACTGGCCCTGGCGCTGCGCTCCAGCACCGTGCAGGCGCGCCGCACCACGCTGCTGGCGGCCCTGGTCGGCGCCAGCGCCAACCTGCCCTACTTCCTGGTCGTGATGCCGGTCCACTACGCCGTGCTGGCCATGCTGGGCCAGGCCGCGCTGTGGCTGGTGGTGGTGATGCAAACGCGGCGCTTCGTGCTGCGCCACCAGGCCTGGTGGACCGTGTTCGCCTACCCGGTGCTGTGGACCGCCATCGACACCCTGCTGGCGGCCCTGCTCCCGGACGGCAACTGGGGCGGCCTGGGTTACACGCAGGCCGGCTTCCTGCCGGTGCTGCAGCTGGGCGCCCTGGCCGGCACGGCGGGACTGATATTCGCCATGTCGCTGTTCGCCTCGTCCATGGCGTTCGGGATCGCCTTCAGCCCGCGCGGCGGCGCAGGCGGGGCCATCCCGCACAGCTGGGCCGCGCGCATGCTGGCGCTGTTGGTCGTAATGGCCACCCTGGGCTATGGCGTGCAGCGCCTGAAAGCCCCCACCGACGGCCACACCATCGTGTACGGCCTGGCCGCCATCGACGACCCGATCGGCATGCGCGCCACCCCGGCCTACACGGCGCCCATCTGGCAGCAGTATGAACGCCACATCGAACAGCTGGCGGCGCAGGGGGCGCAAGTCATCCTGCTGCCCGAGAAAATCGCCCTGATGACGCCGCAAAAAGCCGTGGAAGCGCGGCGCCACTTCGAATCGGTGGCGGCGCGCCTGCATGTGTGGATCGCCATGGGCGTGGGCACCGAGGATGGCGCCACGCGCCTGAACCTGGCCTGGCTGCTGTCGCCGCAGGGCGGCATCGCGGCCGACTACCAGAAGCATTTCCTGGCGCCGCCCGAGCGCGACTCGGGGCACAACTTCCTGCCCGGCTCCGGCTACGCCCAGCACACCATGGGCGGCATCAGCCACGGCCTCGCCATCTGCAAGGACATGCACTTCGCCACCCTGGGCCGCGACTACGGCCAGCGCGGCGCCGAGGCCATGCTGGTGCCGGCCTGGGACTTCGGCATCGACGGCAGGCTGGCCACCGCCATCACCCTGCTGCGCGGCGTGGAAAACGGCTATACCGTGGTGCGCAACGCGCGCGAGGGCGAGCTGGCCGTGACCGATCCCTACGGCCGGGTGCTGGCGCGCCGGGACAGCGCCTTCATGCCGGGCAGCGCGCTGCTGGCGCGCGTGACGGTGCCGCCCCAGGTGGACACCGTGTACACCCGCTACGGCAACGTGCTGGGCTGGCTGTGCGTGCTGCTGGCGGCGCTGGCCCTGGTCTGCCCTCAGCTGTGGGCGGCCTGGCGCGCCAGCCGGATGCCGGTGAACTGCCAGCGCGCCGAGGCCGGGAAGAAATTGCGGTAAGTGGCGCGCGCATGCCCGGCCGGGGTGGCGCAGGATGAGCCGCGCAGCACGTACTGGTTGACCATGAACTTGCCGTTGTACTCGCCCAGGGCGCCGGCGGCGGCCTGGAAACCGGGATACGGCGCGTAGCTGCTGCTGGTCCACTGCCAGCACTGGCCGAACAGCTGGCGCAAGCCTTCTCCACTGGCCCCGGCCGGATGCAGTCCGCCCACCTCGCACGGCAGGCCGGAATCCAGCGTTTGCCCGGCCACTTCCCATTCCGCCTCGGTCGGCAGGCGCGCGCCGCGCCATTGCGCATAGGCGGCCGCCTCGAACAGGGAAATATGGGTGACGGGCCGGTTCGCGTCCAGTGGCCCGGCGCCGTGCAGCGTGAATTCGCTCCAGGCGCCGTCCGCGCCCCGCAGCCAGTAGATGGGCGCCTGCAGGGCTTGCGTGCGTATCCAGTCCCAGCCCTCGGCCAGCCACAGGTCGGCGTTGGTATAGCCGCCGGCCTCGATGAATTCCAGGTATTCGCCATTGGTCACCAGGCGCGAGGCCAGCTCGAACGGCGCCACGTACTGGCGGTGGCGCGGCTGCTCGTTATCGAAGCAGAAGCCCTTGCCGCCGTAGCCGATGTCCACCAGGCCGCCCTCGAACGGCAGCCATTCCAGCGCCGGCGCGGCGGCGGCGCGGGGCAGCGGTGTATCCAGGTAGGCCGGCAGCAGCTCGCTTTGCGCCAGCAGGTGCTTGACGTCGGTCAGCATCAACTCCTGGTGCTGCTGCTCGTGCTGCAGGCCCAGGGTGACCAAGGTATGCAGTCCGGCGTCCGGCCCGTGCGCCAGCAGGCGGGCGATGCGGGCGTCGACATCGGCGCGGTAGGCCTTCACTTCGGCCAGCGAGGGCCGCGTCAGCAGGCCGCGCTTGGGGCGCGGATGCTTCTCGCCTATGCCGTTGTAATAGGAATTGAACAGCACCCGGAAAGCCGGATGGAAGGGCCGGAAATCCGGCTCCATGCGCTCCAGGATGAAGGTCTCGAAGAACCACGTGGTGTGCGCCAAATGCCACTTGATCGGGCTGGCGTCCGGCATGGACTGCGCGCAGCAATCCTCGTCGCTCAGGGGTTCGGCCAGCGCCAGCGAACGGCGGCGCACGGTCTGGTACAGCGGCGCCAGGCCGCCCAGGGGATGCATGTCCATGGTGTTCAGTCCTGCATGGCGTGGGCGTGGATGACGGCAAACCAGCCCTGCGGATCGGTCCACACCTTGTTGGCGGCAAAGCCGCCGCGCTCCAGCAGGCCAAGGAACGACGAGCGGGTGTACTTGTAGCTGTCCTCGGTGTGGATACGTTCGCCGCGCGCAAAACGGCGTTCGCCGCCCACCCAGCGCACCGTCAGCGCCTCGCGCGCTTCCAGGTGCATCTCGATACGGCTTTCCACCTCGTTGAAATACGCGTGGTGCTTCCACTGGCGCACCTCGAAGTCCGCGCCGGCCAGGTGGTTCAGGTGGCGCAGCAAATTCAGGTTGAAGGCGGCCGTCACGCCGATGGCGTCGTCGTAGGCCGCATCCAGTACCTCGCTGTCCTTGATCAGGTCCACGCCGATCAGCAGGCCGCCGCCCTCGCCCGCGTTGGCGCGCAGGCCGCCCAGGAAGGCGATCGCGTCCCGGGGGGCGAAATTGCCGATCGATGAACCGGGGTAGAAGAACAGGCGGCGCTTGCCGCGCACACTGTCCGGCAATTCGAAGCCGTTGGAAAAATCCAGGCCCAGCGCCGTCATCTCGATGTCAGGGAAGCGCTGCTGCAGGCGCTCCACGGCGTCGGTGAGGAAATCGCGCGAGATATCGACCGGCACATATTGCGCGGGTCGGAGCAGCGGGAACAGGCTGGCGGCCTTGGCGCAATTGCCCGCGCCCAGGTCGATCAGCGCGCTGCCGGCGCCGATTTCGCGCACCATGTCGGCGCCGTTGCGCCTGAAAATACCGGCTTCAGTGCGTGTGGGATAATACTCGGGCAGTTCGCAAATGGCTTCGAACAGTTTCGAGCCCAGGCTGTCGTACAAATACTTGGGCGAGGTATGGGCCGAGGGCGCCAGCAGGCCGGCGCTGATTTCGGCAATGACGGCGGCGCTACCATGGGCCGCGCGCGGCTCCGGTGGCAAGGTCGTGCGCGAGGGCTGGCCATGTGCGGCTGGCGAAACGGCACGAGTCGCCACGGAGCTGGTCATCTGCATAAAGTCCCCTGTATAGGTAGTAATGGCGGCAATTGCGCTGACGGCAAGAACGGCCGCGGCCGCCCTGCTGTGGATGCCAATTTTGTTATCATAGCTGAATATCCGTTTTCACAGAGGTGCGCCAGCTAACCGTGCGCCCACGGAAAACTGGTGCTGCGTTCAAGATTCACAATTCCAAACCAAGAATAAGGATTACACCCTCATGACTATCTCCTTCCTGCGCAAACTGGTAACGGCGGGCTGCGGCGCCGCCCTGATGCTGGCCGCCGCGCACAGCCAGGCCCAATCGTCGTCCGGCGTGTTCCGCGTGACCGCCATCCCCGACGAGGCCCCGACCGAACTGCAGCGCAAGTTCAAGCCGCTGGGCGAATACCTGGAGAAGAAGATAGGCATGAAGGTGGAGTTTACGCCGGTGACCGACTATGCCGCCTCTGTCGAAGGCCTGATCACGCGCAAGGTCGACATGGTCTGGTTCGGCGGCTTCACCTTCGTGCAGGCCAAGGAACGCAGCAAGGGCACAGTGACGCCGCTGGTGCAGCGCGCCGAGGACGAAAAATTCCGCTCCGTGTTCATCACCACCAACAAGGACATCCACAAGCTGGAAGACTTGAAGGGCCGCACCCTGAGCTTCGGTTCCGAGTCATCCACCTCCGGCCACCTGATGCCGCGCTCCTTCCTGCTGGCCGCGAAAATCAATCCGGACACCGACCTGAAACGCATCGCCTTCTCCGGCGCGCATGACGCCACCGTGGCCGCCGTGGCCGGCGGCAAGGTGGACGCGGGCGCCCTGAACATCTCGGTGTGGGAAAAGCTGGTGGCCGAGAAAAAGGTCGATCCCAACGTGGTGCGCGTGTTCTACACCACCCCGCCCTACTACGATTACAACTGGACCGTGCGCAGCGACATCAATCCCGAGTTGAAGAAAAAGCTGACCGACGCCTTCCTGGCCCTGGATCCCAAGAAGCCTGAGGACAAGGCGATCATGGACCTGCAGCGCGCCTCCAAATTCATCCCCACCAAGCCCGAGAACTACACCGCTATCGAGGCAGCCGCCAAGAACGCCGGCCTGCTGAAGTAAGTTCCGATGTCCGCAGTCCGCACCACCGGCAGCTCGCCGTCCTACCACTTGCACAACCTGACGGTGCGCCACGCGGCCGGTGGCGCCGCCTCGGCGCCCGCGCTGGAGCAGCTCGACCTGCTGGTCCAGCCGGGCGAACAGATCGCCCTGATCGGCCCTTCCGGGGCCGGCAAGACCACGCTGCTGTCCACCCTGGCGCTGGCCCAGCGTCCGCACAGCGGCGCTTTCCAGGCGTTCGGCCTCGATCCCTGGGACCTGGCCGAGAGCGAGCGGCACCGCCTGCGCGCACGCCTGTTCCTGGCGCCGCAATCGCCGCCGCTGCCGCCGCGCCAGCGCGTGGTGACGGCCGTGCTGGCCGCGCGCCTGCCGCAATGGGGCTTCTGGCGCGCCTTTGCCTCGCTGCTGAAACCGGCCGATCCGCAGGCGGCGTTTGACGCCCTGTCGCGCTTCAACCTGGGCGACAAGCTGTATGCGCGCGTGGACCGCCTGTCCGGCGGCGAACGCCAGCGCTGCGGCCTGGCGCGCCTGCTGCTGTCGCAGGCTGAAACCATGCTGGTGGACGAGCCGCTGTCGGCGCTCGATCCAGCCCTGTCGGAACTGACCCTGGCCACCCTGCGCCAGGAAGCCGCGGCCCGCAACGCCACCCTGGTGTGCAGCCTGCACCAGGTGGAGCTGGCGCTGGCGCACTTCCCGCGCATCGTCGCGCTCAAGGGCGGCCGCATCGCCTTCGACCTGCCGCGCGCCCAGGTCACGCCGGAGCTGATCGCCACGCTGTACCAGGGCGCCGGCGCCGCTTCGCCGCAGCCGGCGATGCAGGAACACGCGCAGGAGCACACGCAAGATCGCGCGCACATTCCCAACCTCGACGTCGGCGCCTGCCTGTGAGCACCTCCACCATCGCATACGGGGCCGGCCATCCCGATCCCGCCTGGCGCGGCCGCGTGGCCATGGCAGCCGTGGCACTGCTGCTGCTGTGGCCCACGCTGGTGCTGAGCGAATTCAAGCCGTGGATTCTGCTGGACTGGCAAAGCCTGTCCGCCACCGGACGCTTCCTGGCCGATTTCCTCCAGCCCGCGCACGACGCCGAATTCCTGGCCATGCTGGCGCAGCAGACCTGGCAAACCGTGGCCATCGCCACCGCCGGCCTGGCGCTGGCCCTGCTGGGCGCGGTGCCGGCCACGCTGCTGATCACCGAGCGCCTGTCCATCTCGCGCCTCGCTTCCGGCCGCATGCGCCCCGCCGCCGCGCTGCCGCGCCATGCGGTGCGCTGGCTGCTGGTGCTGCTGCGCAGCGTGCCGGAACTGGTGTGGGCCCTGATCTTCGTGCGCATCATCGGCTTCGGCCCCACCGCCGGCGTGCTGGCCATTGCGCTGACCTACTGCGGCATGCTGGGCAAGGTGTATGCGGAAATCCTGGAATCGTCCGACGCCCACGCCAGCGACACCCTGCTGCGCAACGGCGCCGGGCGCCTGCCGGCCCTGCTGTACGGCGGGCTGCCGGAAGCGGCGTCGGAACTGGTGTCCTACACCATCTACCGCTGGGAATGCGCGATACGCGGCTCGGTGGTGATGGGCTTTGTCGGCGCCGGCGGCCTGGGGCAGCGCATGGATGAATCGATGAAGATGCTGGCCGGCGGCGAGGTGGCGTCCATGCTGCTGGTGTTCGTGCTGCTGGTGGCGCTGGCCGACCTGGTTTCCAAAATCCTGAGGAAGCGTCTCGGATGACCATCACCACGAAATCCACCCTGCCGCCCCCGCCGCCGCGCGACTGGACCGTGCGCCTGCTGCTGGCCGCCGTGCTGCTGCTGGTGGCCGCCAGCTTCTGGACCCTGCCCCTGAAATGGGCCGAATTCTTCACCGTGGAAGCCGTCACCAGCACGCTGGAACTGCTGGGCGGCTTCGCGCCGCCCACGCTGTCGGCGCCCTTCCTCGCCAAGGTGGGCTGGGCCACGCTGGAGACCTTGTCCATGTCCGCCCTCGGCACCCTGCTGGCCGTGCTGGCCGGGCTGGTGCTGGCGCTGCCGGCGTCGGGCCGCCTGGGCCGCCCCTTGCGCGGGCCGCTGCGCCTGGTCCTGAACGTGCTGCGCTCGATACCGGAACTGGTGTGGGCTTCCATCATGCTGATCGCGGCCGGGCTCGGTCCCTTCGGCGGCACCCTGGCGCTGGCCGCCCACACTGCCGGGGTGCTCGGCCGCCTATTTGCCGACGCCCTGGAAAACGCCGCGCCGCTGCCGGAACGCAGCCTGCGTATCAACGGCGCCACAGCCATTTCCGCCTTCTTTTATGCTACCCTGCCCCAGATACTGCCCCAGGTTTTGTCCTACACACTGTACCGCTGGGAGAACAATATCCGTGCCGCCGCCATCCTCGGCGTGGTCGGCGCCGGAGGCCTGGGGCAGATGCTGAAATACCACCTGTCGCTGTTCCAGATGCAGCCGGCCGCCACCGTCATCCTCGCCATGCTGCTGCTGGTGGGCCTGGTGGATGCGGCGAGTTTCTGGCTGCGCCGGCTCCTTACCCGTTAAGAGGGCATTTCAAAATGAGCATAGCGTCGTTGCAACTCCTCGCCGTGCAGGCGCACTGTCTTCGTCGTTGCGCCTAGCCCTGCTCCTTTTGAAACACCCTCCAAACACTAGAACACAACGATGCTAGAACTGCGCCAGCTCTCCAAATCCTACGCAGGCCGTACCGTGCTGGCCAATTTGTCCTGGACCTTCCAGGCCGGCGAATTCACTGCCATCATGGGCGACTCCGGGGTCGGCAAGTCCACCCTGCTGAATTTGATCGCCGGCCTGGATACGCCGGATGCCGCCCCCGGCGCCACGCCCATCGTCATCGACGGCGTCGCCATGGCGGCCCTGGATGATGCGGCCGCCACCCGGCTGCGGCGCGAACGCATGGGTTTCATCTTCCAGGCCTTCCACGTGCTGCCGCACCTCACCCTGCTGCAGAACGTGGCGCTGCCGCTGCTGCTCAACGGCCGCCCGCAGCAGCGCGCCGCCGAGATGCTGGCCGCGGTCGGCTTGGCCGGGCGCGAGGCCGACTTCCCGCACCAGCTGTCCGGCGGCGAACTGCAGCGCGTGGCCATCGCGCGCGCCCTGGTGCACCAGCCGGCCCTGGTCCTGGCCGATGAACCCACCGGCAACCTGGATCCCGAAACCGCCTTGAATATCATGCAAATGTTACATCGCGAACTGAAGCGTACCGGCGCCTGCGCCATCATGGTCACGCACTCCCAGGCGGCGGCGGCCGTGACAGACAAAATCCTACAATTGACCAAATCCGGGTTGCAGAAATCACTATAAGTCAACCCGTTTGAGCAAAGAACAAAGTAATTTTTTTGTTAAACGCGCCCTCTTTTTTCTTCTAGTAGTATTATTGAGATCAACTTGCTTGGTTACTAAGAATGTTGAGTCGCGCACCACATTCACCAAGAATGTGTGCCGATGAATGTGTAACTAACCAGCTGGGAGAGCTTTTTTCGACGACATATACCGCAAAGGAGGAGAGAATGAGCGTCAGGCAAAAAAAGCTGGAATTGATCGAGGCCATGAACCGGGCGCGCGCACTGGAACCTTCCAGTTTCGTGCCCAACAAGCTGCTTGACACCTTGATCGAGAAAATGAACTTGAAGAACGACGCGGAATTGTGCCGGGTGCTGGAAGTGCAGCCCCCCATTATCAGCAAGATCCGCCACCGCAAGCTGGCAGTGGGAGCCACCATCCTGCTGCGCATGCATGAAAAATCGGAGATCCCGATCAAGGAACTGAAAGACCTGTCCACCGCATCGATGCACTAAGCGACTGTGCCATGCCAGGCGCCGGCATGCGGTAACCGGCGCCCTTCAACGCTTTGCCTGTGATCGGTCGATCCGCAAGCAACAGCAACAGCTTTCACGATCAGCCCAAGCCCCGCTGACCGTTTTTATCTCCCCCTCATTTCTCGTATTTCCAGTTGCGCGATTTGCCTTCGGCTATCCATTCCATGGCTTGCGCCAGCCCCTCGACCGTATAGCGCGGCAACGGAACGCCCAGCACCAATGCGCACTCGAGGCGCTCCACTTGCCTTTTCAGCCACCCATTTTTACAACCTTTTCAACGCTCAGGCTGCGCTGCGCAGGCGCTTGGCCGCTGGTGCGGGCTGCGCCGCCTGGGCCGCGAAATGGCGGTCGATGGCGTCGCGCCCGGACTGGCGCGCCTGGGCGATGCCGTAGGCCGAAAAGTCCGAGGCGCCGGTGATCACCGGCTCGGGCGCCTGCACCACCTGCAGGTTGCGCAGCGCGCGGCGGCGCAGCAGCCACTGGTAGTCGGGCCGCTGGCGCACCGGGCTGCCGGGCGGCAGTTCCTCCTCCAGCGCGTCCAGGGTGGCGGCGAAGGCGGCGATATCGCCATGGGCGCCATACTGGGCCCAGAAGCGGTTCTGGTACTGCAGCATGGTGGCGCGTGATTGCACGTCCATCAGGTTGTCCGGCGCCGGCAGTCCGGCGCTGGGGAACAGGTCCAGCGTGAAAATGGGCAGGCTGCCGATTTCATCCGGAAGCAGCAGGTCGATCAGGGCGTCGATGGGCGTGTTGCTGAACAAGCCGCCGTCCCAGTACTGGCGGCCCTCGATTTCGGTGCCGGCAAAGCCGGGCGGCAGGCTGCCGCTGGCCATGATGTGGGACGGCGTCAGGCGCTGCGGCTGCAGCCGGTGCTCGCGTTCCGGTGCGTGGTTGGAAAATGTGGCCAGGGCGCCGGTGTGCAGGTCGGTGGCGGTGACGCCCAGGCGCATATGGGCGGCGTCGTTGATCTGCCCGAAGTCGCACAGGCGGCCCAGGGTGTCCAGCATGGGACTGGTGTCGTACAGGCTGGTCCACTTGGGCAGGTTCAGGTAGTCATGGCGCGGATGATAGAAATTTGGATTGCCAAACGCGGACAGGAAGCCTTGCTTGCTGGGCGGCAGCAGCGGCGCGTACGGCATCGTGATGGCGCCCCATAGCGCGTCCAGGCTGGCGACGATGTCGCCGCCGCGCGCCCCGGCCACGGCGGCGGCGTTGATGGCGCCTATCGACACGCCGGTCACGGCGCGCGGGGTCCAGCCCAGTTCCACCAGGCGCGTCACAGCGCCATATTCGAACGCGCCCAGCGCGCCGCCGCCTTGCAGTATCAAAGCCATTTCTTTCATGTCGACTCCAATTGATTGAGGAAAGGAAAGAAAAAGCATACGCAGCGGCCACTGCTTGATGTTGATCTACAACAACTTAACGTGCTGTTACATCCGATACAAACTCATACGGCACAGTGCGCCGCTTCGGCCTATACTGAGCCGCACCTCCACCACCGAAACGTGTGTAGCCATGCATGCACCGATGATATCCGGCCGCCGCTGGATGGCCGCCTGCGCCGCCGCGCTGCTGGCCGGCTGCGCCGGGACCGCCCCCCGGACCGCGCAGACCGTGCCGCCGGCCGAGCTGGCGCCGGCCCTGAACCGCCTCACCTGGGGCGTCAACTACAGCACCTGGCAACAGGCCCAGCAGCAGGGCTACCAGGCCTGGCTGGAGCGCCAGCTGCGGCCCGCGCCAGCCGTGCTGCCGCCCGCCGTGCAAAGCCAGATCGACGCCATGACCATCTCCCAGCGTCCCCTGGACCAGCTGGTGGAAGACCTGGAACAACGGCGCAAGGAAGCCGACAAGACCGCGCCCACCGACGAGCAGCGCAAGGCCGCGCAGCAGGCCTACCAGCAGGAACTGAACCGGCTGGCCAAGGAAGCCGCCAGCCGCTCGCTGCTGCGCGCCGTGTACTCGCCCAACCAGTTGCAGGAGCAGATGACCTGGTTCTGGATGAACCACTTCACGGTCAGCAAGGACAAGAGCAATATCCGGGGCCTGGTGGGCGACTACGAGCAGACCGTGCGCGCCCATGCGCTGGGCCGTTTCCGCGACCTGCTGGGCGCCACCCTGTACCACCCGGCCATGATACGGTACCTGGACAACGAGCAGAACGCCGCCAACCGCATCAACGAGAACTACGCGCGCGAGCTGATGGAGCTGCACACCCTGGGCGTGGATGGCGGCTACAGCCAGCGCGACGTGCAGGAACTGGCGCGCATCCTGACCGGGGTCGGCATCAACCTGGGAGGGGCCAAGCCGAATGTGAAGAAGGAGCTGGCCGACCAGTATGTGCGCCGCGGCCTGTTCGAGTTCAATCCCAACCGCCACGACTACAAGGACAAGGTGTTCCTGGGCCAGACTATCAAGGGCCGAGGCCTGGCGGAAGTGGAGGAAGCGCTGGACCGCCTGAGCCGCAACCCGGCCACGGCGCGCTTCATCAGCCGCAAGCTGGCGCTGTACTTCGTGTCCGACGACCCGCCGCCGGCCCTGGTCGAGCGCATGGCGGGCGCGTTCACATCTTCAGACGGCGACATCGCCAGCGTGATGCAGGCCATGATCGCCAGCCCCGAATTCGCGCAGTCGCTGGGCCGCAAGTTCAAGGACCCGGCCCATTACGTGGTGTCGGCCGTGCGCCTGGCCTATGACGACAAGGCCATCCTCAACGCCGGCCCCATGATGCAATGGCTGCAGCGCATGGGCGAGCCCCTGTACGGGCGCGCCACCCCGGACGGCTATCCGCTGACCGAGTCGGGCTGGGCCAGCTCGGGGCAGCTCAGCACCCGCTTCGAGATTGCCAAGGCCATCGGCTCCGGCAACGCCGGCCTGTTCAAGACCGACGGCCCGCAACCGGTCGAACAGCCGGCCTTCCCGCAGCTGGCCAACGCCCTGTACTACCAGAGCCTGGAGAGCAGGCTGGGACCGCGCACGCGCGAGGCGCTGGCCCAGGCCAATTCGCCGCAGGAATGGAACGCCTTCCTGCTGTCCTCGCCCGAACTGATGCACCGCTAATGCACCGCCAAGGAGACGCCATCATGAAACGCCGTACCCTGCTCCAGTCCATGGCGGCCCTGCCGCTGGCCGCCCTGGGCGGCAATCTGTGGGCCGCACCGGCCGGCAATCCCCGGCTGCTGGTGGTCTTCATGCGCGGCGGCTACGACGCCGCCAGCCTGCTGGTGCCCATCTCCAGCGATTTCTACTACCAGGTGCGGCCCAACATCGCCATCCCGAAACCGGGAGCGGAGCCGAACACGGCCCTGCCCATCGACGCCGACTGGGGCCTGCACCCGGCCCTGCGCGACTCGGTCTATCCGCTGTTCCAGGCCGGCCAGGCCGCCTTCGTGCCCTTTGCCGGCACCGAAGACCTGTCGCGCAGCCACTTCGAGACCCAGGACAGCATCGAACTGGGCCAGCCGCTGGACCGCAGCCGCGACTACCGCTCCGGCTTCCTGAACCGGCTGGCCACTACCCTGAATGCGGACCGGGCCAGCACCATTTCCTTCACCGACCAGCTGCCGCTGGTGATGCAGGGCGGCGCGCAAGTGCCCAACATGGCGCTGCGAAATGTCAGCAAGGCGGCGCTGGACCCGCGCCAGAGCAAGCTGATCGCCGCCATGTACCAGGGCACCCGCCTGGAAAAACAGGTGGAGGAAGGCTTTGCCGTGCGCGAGGACGTGATGAAGCAGATGATAGGCGAGATGGCGGCCGCCAACCGCAACGCCATCACGGCCAAGGGCTTCGAGCTGGAGGCACGCCGCATCGCGCGCCTGATGCGCGACAAGTACAACATCGGCTTCGTCGACGTGGGCGGCTGGGACACCCACGTCGGCCAGGGCAACGGCAGCGGCTACCTGGCCGGCCGGCTGGACGAGCTGGGACGCGGCCTGGCCGGCTTTGCCCAGGAAATGGGACCGGAGTGGAACAACACGGTGGTGGTGGTGCTGAGCGAATTCGGCCGCACCTTCCGCGAAAACGGCAACCGCGGCACCGACCACGGCCACGGCTCGGTGTACTGGGTGCTGGGCGGATCAGTCCAGGGCGGCAAGGTGCGCGGCGAGCAGCAGCAGCTGGTGCAAACGACCCTGTTCCAGAACCGCGACTATCCGGTGCTGAACGAATACCGCGCCCTGTTCGGCGGCCTGTTCGCACGCATGTACGGCCTGAACGCGGGCCAGGTCGAGCACATCTTCGGGGTCAAGGGCAAGGACCTGGGCCTGGTGTAGCGGCCTCGCGCCGCAGCCAGGCCTCCAGCTCGACGGGTTCCAGGGCCGGCGCATACAAATGGCCCTGGAACAGGGTGCAGCCCTGGGCCGCCAGGAAGGCGGCCTGCTCGCACCGCTCCACGCCCTCGGCCACCACCTGCAGCCGCAGCTGGCGCGCCAGCGCGATCACGCTGCCGGCCACGGCGTTGGCGTCCGCCTCGCCCGGCACGTCCATCAGGAAGCTCTTGTCCAGCTTGATGCCGCTGACCGGCAGGCGGCGCAAGTAGCTGAGCGAGGAATAGCCGGTGCCGAAATCGTCCAGCACCAGGCCGCAGCCGCGTTCGCGCAGCCAGTACAGCACCTGGCTGCCGTGGCTTTCCAGTTCGATCACGTCGCGCTCGGTGAGTTCGATTTCCAGCGCCGCCGCCGGCAGCCCTGAGGCCTGCAGCGCGCTGTCCAGCTCCGCCAGGTAGCGGCTATCCATCAGTTCGCGCGCGCAGACGTTCAGGCACAGGCGCAGGTCGGGGCGTCCGCCGTCGTGCCAGCGCCGCAGCTGCGCCATGGCCAGGGGCAGGCACCAGTGCGAAATCTCCCACAGCAGGCCGTATTCCTGGGCCAGGGACACCACGTAATCGACAGGATACTGGGCCAGCACCGAGTCCGGCGCCACGCGCAGCAGGGCCTCCACGGCGCGGGTATGGCTGCCGCCCGCGTCCACGATGGGCTGGTAGGCCAGCCGGCAGCGGCGCTGCGCCACCAGGCGCCGCAGCTCGCTCACATCGGCGCTCTTGCGGTGCGCCGCCTGGTCCAGTTCATCCGTGTAGTATTGGAAGCGGTTGCGCCCGCCATCCTTGGCCTGGTACAGCGCCAGGTCCGCCTTGCGCAGCAGCGCGCCGGCCTCGGCCGCATCAAGCGGGCAGATGGCGATGCCGATGCTGGCGCTGATGCCGGCCTCGCGCCCATCGAGCAGGAAGGGCTGCGCCAGTGCGGCCAGCAGCTTGTCGGCCAGCGCGCCGCCCGCCATGGCCGAGGGCGCGTCCAGCTGCATCAACGCGAACTCGTCGCCGTCCAGGCGGGCGATGAAGTCACTGCCGCGGCTGACCTGGCGGATGCGGGCGGCGGCCTGGCGCAGCAGCTCGTCGCCAGCCTGGTGGCCGAGCGCATCGTTGACGGCCTTGAACTGGTCCAGGTCGATCAGCAGCAACAGCAGGAAGCGCCCGCTGCGCTGCGACAGCGCGGCCAGTTCGCCGCTCTGCATGTCGAAGGCGGCCCGGTTGGCCAGGCCGGTCAGGGGATCGCTGGTGGCCAGGCGGCGGATTTCATCCTCGTCCTGTTTGCGCTGGGTGATGTCGCGCAGGATTTTCAGGTAGCCGGCAGGCTGCGGCCCGCCCGCATAGACCGGCGAGAGCACGCCGTCGGCCCAGAAGCGCGTGCCGTCGCGCCGCAGGTGCCAGCGGTAGTCGGCGGCGCGGCCGGTGGCGGCGGCCTGCGCCATTTCGCGGCGCGGCTCGCCGCGGGCGATGTCTTCCGGCGTGAACAGCATGTCGGTGGGGCGGCCGCGCATGTCGTCGGCGCGGCAGCCGAATATCAGCTCGGCGCCGATATTCCAGCTGGTCACCAGGCCCTCCGTGTCCATGGTGAAGACCGCGAATTCGGTGGCGTTGTTGTAGATGCTGTCGAGCAGGATCTCGGGGGTCAGCTGGTTATGGCCCAGCATGGTGCGCGGCATGGCCTGCTCCTGGCGGGTGGCGATAATGCTTGGATCGCGCCGCCCTGCCCCGGTTCCGTCAGCGCGCCAGCGCCTGCTGCAGCGTGTCCGGCGAGCCGTCCGACGGACGGGCCGGCAAGCCGGCCAGGCGCATCAGCAGCGGGTAGACATCGACGTTGTCGAAGGCCGGCAGCAGTACGCCCTGGCGGAACGCCGGCCCGGCCGCCACGAACAGCGCCTGCATGGCGGGCGCGCCATTGTCGTAGCCGTGGCTGCCGGCCTTGAGCCGCTTGTCGCTCTGGTCGCCGGCGCGGATGTTCCAGCCCGGTTCGGCCAGGCAGTACAAGGACGGCACGCGCGCATGGCTGCCGTAATGCAGGCGCGCGGGGATGTCCTGCTTGCGCCAGCATTGCATGTGCGGGTGCGGGCGCAGCAGGGCGGCTGCCACGGCGACCTCCCGTCCCGGTTGCGGGATGATGCCGGCAGAGGGCCCGCGCGTGAGCAGGCGGTAGCCGCCGGCCGGGGCGACGCGGTTCAGGTCTATGGTGCGCGCCGGGTCGTTGGCCGACATGCCGTGGTCGGACACGATCACCAGGTTGGCGTCGATGCCGCGTGCGCGCAGGCCGTCCTGCAAGCGGCCCACGGCGGCGTCCACCCGCGCCACGGCGGCCAGCACTTCCCTGCTGTCCGGGCCGTGGTCGTGGCCGGCGTGGTCGACATCGCTCAGGTACAGGGCCAGCATGCCGGGGCGCTGTTCTCCGGCCAGATCCAGCCAGCCAAGCAGGATGTCGGCGCGGCGATCGGCGGGGATGTCGTCGTCGAAGCGCATGCGGTAGGTGGGCAGCACGCCGTGGATGGGCGTCTCGGCGCCGGGCCAGAACAGGATGGCGGTGCGCATACCCTGCTTCTCGGCCGTGACCCAGGCCGGTTCCGCCTGGTCCCACCAGAACGGGTCCAGCACCTGCTCACGCTGATGCATGTCGAACTTCTGTCCGGGGCGCGCCGCATCCTCCATGGTGTTGTCCACCATGCCGCTGTGGTCGGGGCGCAGGCCGGTGACCAGGGTGTAATGGTTGGGGAAGGTAAGCGACGGGTAGGACGGGCGCATGGCCTGGGCCCGCACGCCGCGCGCCGCCAGCCGCTCCAGGTGGGGACTGGCGCCGCGCCCCAGGTAATCGGCGCGGAAACCGTCCAGCGAGATCAAGACGACCGGGTGGTCGTCAGCCGCTGCCACGGTATTCTGCGCCAGCACTGCAATTGCTGCCGGCACCGCCAGTATAGCCCTCACACAGCACTTGTACATGCGGAAGAACGACTTCATCCGATAATTATTTCTCGTGTTTTTATCGCACGCGATGGTATCACGCCAGCCCGCTTTTTCGCCCAGCCTATGCGCAGCGTCAACATCTCGGGATTCCAGTCAGCCTAAGGTGAAATCCCGCTTTGGCCTGCCAGGGTGCTATAGTGAAGCAAGAACCGAAGGCACGAGTATTCAAGACACGCTGGTTCACAAAAGCGGCCATCAAGCGAGGCATTGCCGACCACGAACTTTGCGCTGCCATCGAGCACATCAGGAAGGGCAAGGCAGACGATCTCGGCGGTGGAGTGTGGAAAAAGCGCCTCAATCAGAATCGCGACCGCGCCATCGTTCTGGCCAAGGGGCGACGGAATTGGATACTCGTCTATCTATTTCAGAAGCAGGACAGGGAAAATATACAGCGCGACGAGTTGGAGATATTTCGCCGGCTTGCCGCCGACTATGAGCGAATGTCCGAAGATTCGCTTGAACAAGCAATTGCAAACAAGGATTTGACGGAGATCTGCCATGAGTAAGGCTCAGCTGAAATATCGCCCGGGCGCTTTCGAGGCCGTGCACAGCGCCGCATCCGGCTTGCAGGCGGCCGGGGCATTGGACCGGGAGGCCATGCGCGGCTACGACGCCGCCTGCTTGGCCCGGCAGGAGATCACTGCGGCCGATATCCGCCGCCTGCGCCAGGAGCTGAATGTAAGCCAGGACGTGTTTGCCAGCTATCTGGGCACCTCGACATCCACCGTAAAAAGGTGGGAGTCCTCAGCGAACTCGCCCAATCCACTCGCCCAGCGGCTGCTGCACATCATTGCCAAGCACGGCTTGGGCGTGCTCGAATAACTCTTACCAGACGTATTCCACGCAGCCGTCCTGGCGGCAGAAACTCACCAGTTTCAGGCCGGCCTGGCGGGCGATGTCGATCGCCAGCGAGCTGGGGGCGGAGATGGTGGCCAGCATGGGGATGTTCATCCGCGCCGCCTTGCGCACCAGCTCGTAGCTGGCGCGGCTGGACATGAACACGAAGCCGCGCTGCAAATCGGCGCCCTCCAGCGCCAGGTAGCCGATCAGCTTGTCCAGCGCATTGTGGCGGCCCACGTCCTCGCACACGCGGACGATGGCGCCGTCCGGCCTGCACCAGGCGGCGGCATGCACGCCGCCCGTCATGCGCATCAGTTCCTGGTGGGCGCCCAGTTCGCGGGCGGCGCGCGCCACGGCCGGCACGATGGCGGCGGAATCGAACAGCGGACCGTCGCCGGGATGCGCTATGGGCTCAGGCTGCAGGTCCAGCAGTTCCAGGCTTTCGATGCCGCACACCCCGCAGCCGCTGCGCCCCGCCAGCGAGCGGCGCTTCTGCTTCAATCCCATGAAGGAGCCGGTGGCGATGCGCAGTTCCACTTCATAGCTGCGCTCATGCGCGTGGACTTCCGATTCGTACAAATCGGAACGCTCGGCGATCAGGCCCTCGGTCAGCGCGAAACCCAGCGCGAACGCCTCCAGGTCGCGCGGCGTGACCATCATGACGGCGTGCGAGATGCCGTTGAATACCAGCGCCACCGGCATTTCCTCGGCCACCCGGTCGGTGCCGGCCGCCACCGCCGGCACGCCGCCGCGATGGCGCAGCACCGCCTGCTCGCGCCAGCCGTCGCGTTCCGCTGGCGTATCGTCGTCCCTGTCCATTGCCGCTCCCGTGTTCAGCGCAAAAGCGCATTATTACACGGGGCGCGGCCGGGCATCAGGCGGCTACCGCTTCTCCAGCCACGCCGTAGTGGCGCGCGTAGCGCGCGTCCAGGTTGGACAGCGGCAGCAGCAGGAACAGGTCGGCGCTTTCGAAGTCGGGATCCCAGGCCGGCTCGCCGCAAATCCAGGCGCCCGAGCGCATATAGCCTTTCAGCAGGGCAGGCACCTGGGCGCGCTGCGCCGGCTCCAGCTTGGCGAAGGGGAATGGCAGGTGCGGGGTGACGCGGTACTCGGCCGGGGCCAGAAAACTGTTTTTTAGCTGGTTGTAGACGGCGACGGCGTTGTGGCCGCCATCGGCCAGGCTGATGCTGGCGCAACCGATCAGGAATTCGGAACGCTCCCGGCGCATGTAGTCGGCCAGGCCGGACCACAGCAGCATGATGACGCTGCCGCCACGGTAGTCGGGATGGATGCAGGCGCGGCCGGCCTCCACCATGCGGCCGCGCACATTGTTCAGGCGGTTCAGGTCGAATTCGTTCTCCGAGTACAGGCGGCCCAGCTTGCGGGCGCGCGAGGGGCTCAGCAGGCGGTAGGTGCCCACCACTTCCAGGCTGTCGGTATCGCGCACGATCAGGTGATCGCAATGCTCGTCGAATTCGTCGCTGTCCAGGCCGTCGGCGCGCATCAGCGAGGTCAGGCCCAGGGTCTCGATGAAGACCTTGTAGCGCAGCCGCTGTACTTCGCGCAGTTCCTCCGGGGTGCTGGCCATGCTCAATACCAGCTTGCCGGCGGATGCCCTGACGTCTGCTTGTATGATCGATTGTTGCATGCTTTCATCCTTTCTGTTGGAGAACGAAAGCAAGCGTAACGACGTAATACTTCAGGAAAATGACATGGACATGTCATTTTGGTTACATCAGGGCAGTGTTGTTTTTCCTCAATCCTTTTTGGGACGGCCGGTTTTCAGCTGCGGCAGGCTGGCCAGGACTTTTTTCACGCCGGCGGCGTCCAGCTTGGCAATCAGCGCCACGCCGATGCGCAGCAGTTCGCTTTTCTTGACCTCGAAACCGGCCTTCAGGCAGGCTTTTTTCACCTGGCCCAGCACCGCGTACTCGGTTTCCGGCATGGTGAAGCTGTCGCGCACCAGCTTGTCCTTGCGCGGTTTTTCCTCGGCCTTGCCAGGAGCGGCCTTGCGTGCTGCCTTGGCTTCCGGCTTGGCGGCGGACTTGGCGGCTGCGGGCTTGGCGGCGGTCTTGGCAGCGGGTTTGACCGGGGCGGCTTTCGCGGCCGGCTTGGCGGCGGCCGGCTTGGCTGGCTTGGCCTTGTCGGCAACCGGGGCCTTGGCTACGGCCGCAGCCTTGGCGGTGGCAGGTTTTTCGGCAGCCGGCTTGGGGGCAGCCGATTTTTCCGCACCAGCCTTGGCGGCGGCAGGCTTGGCGGCAGCGGTTTTTTCCGTGGTGGCCTTGGCGGCGGCCGGCTTAGCCGCGCCAGCCTTTGCCGCTGCCGGTTTTGCCGCAGGTTTGGCGGCGACGGCTTTGTCGGCGGCCGGCCTGGCCGCAGCCTTGGCGACCGGCTTGGCCTCGGACGGTGCAGCTTCCGGCAGCGCCGCGGCCTTGTCGTTGACGGGGTTTTCGGTGCTGATCTTGCTCATGTCCACTCCATGTTGTTCATTCATATAAACAATATATACCATTTACGGAGTTTTTGCTTGCACAAAACAAGTTCACCCCTGCGCGCGCAGGGTGAAATCGACCCCCACCTCATCCCAGAATTCCTGCTCCTTTTCCAGCCAGTAGGCCACGGTCGGGTGGCCGCCGATGCAATCGCGCTTGATCTCCAGCTCGATGCGGTTCTTCAGGCGCAGCCGTATCGTGCGGCTGTCCACCTCTATGCGCGAGTGCATGAACAGGATGGCCAGGCGCAGCGCCACCACGGCCTTGCAGAAATCCGGCTCCCCCAGCGCCTCGCCGATCTTGCGCAGGTTGCCCTTCTGGGCCAGGATCAGGCGCCCCATGGTGCGCTGCTCGCGGGTGGTGAAGCCCGGCAGGTCGGCGTTTTCCACCATGTAGGCGGCGTGCTTGTGGTAGCCGGTCTGCGACACCACCAGTCCCACCTCGTGCAGCAGCGCGCTCCAGTACAGCGGGCGGCTATAAACATCCGTGGCGGGCTTCATCTGCGCGTACAGGGCCAGGGCGTCGTCCGCCACCCGGTTGGCGCGCTGCTCGTCGACGTGGAATTTCTGCAGGAAGCCGCGCACCGACTGTTCGCGGCGGTCACGCTTGGTGGAGCGCAGGTACAAGTCCCACATCACGCCCATGCGCAGTCCGGCCTCGATAGGCTGCACCTGGGGGATGCCCAGTTCGTGCACCAGGCCGATCAGGATGGCCAGGCCGCCAATGATGGTGGAGGCGCGGTCCGGGCGCAGGCCCGGAATGTCGATGCGGCTGACCTGGCCGAATTCGATGAAGCGTTTTTTCAGCGCATCGAGGCTGCCGGCGTTGATGTCGCGCCCCAGGTTGTTCTTGACGATAATCTCGCCGATGGTGCGCGCGGTGCCGGAGGAGCCATAGCAGCGCTTCCAGTGCTGTGGCAGATAGGCCGCCGCCGCATCCTCGAAATGGCTGCGCGCCGACAGGATGGCGGCTTCGAACGAAGGCGCGTCGATGCGGCCGCCGACGAAGAAGGACAGGCTTTGCTTGACGGTGCCGACGCTGAACGACTCGACCCGCTCGATTTCCGGACCGCGCCCCAAAATCAGCTCGGTGGAACCGCCGCCGATGTCGATCACCAGGCGCCGCTCGACCGGCTGGGCCAGCGAGCAGGCCACGCCCATGTAGATCAGCCGGCCCTCCTCCTCGCCCGAAATGATTTCGATGGGATGGCCCATGGCCTCCTCGGCCAGCGGCAGGAACACGGCGGAGTTGCGCGCCACCCGCATGGCGGAAGTGGCCACCACGCGCACCGCCTCCAGGTCGTAGGCGGCCAGCGCTTCGCGGAAGTTGCGCAGGCAGTTGAGGGCGGACTGCATGGCCGCCTCGGTGAGGTTGCCGGCGGCGTCCAGGCCGGCGGCCAGGCGTATCGGTTCGCGCATGCTTTTCAATACGCGGATCTCGCCATCCTCGTATTGTCCGATGTGGAGGCGGAAGCTGTTGGAACCCAAGTCGACTGCTGCGTACATTTCTAGGCTTTCAGGCACGGTATCTGACAATACGGAATAAACGGTTTACATGGTTTAATCCGTAACACTAAAGGCCGATTATGACGGCCTCATGACATGCTGTCTACCATGTCAGGCTTCCAGCGGACTGGCGCTGCCGGCCTGGGCCACACGGTTGCGGCCATCCTGCTTGGCCTGGCGCAGGGCGTCGTCGGCGCGCTGGAACAGCAGCACCGGGGTATCGTCTGCGCGGATGGTGGTCACGCCCAGGCTGGCCGTCATGTTGATCAGGGCGCGCTCGGCCTTGACCGGGGTGGCGGCCACCGCGCCGCGGATGCGCTCGGCCACCAGCAGCGCGTCCCCGGCCGAGGTGCGCGGCAGCAGGATGGCGAATTCGGCGCCGCCCAGGCGGCCCATCAGGTCGCTGTCGCGCAGCTGGCGTTGGCAGATCTCCACCATGGTTTTCAGCACCAGGTCGCCCACCGGATGGCCATAGCCGTCATTGACGCGCTTGAAATGGTCGAGGTTGAGCACCAGCAGGGCTGTCGCCTGTCCGGGACGGCGCGCCAGCGCCAGCCACGGTCCCAGCGCCTGGTAGAAGCCGCGCCGGTTGGGTACCCCGGTCAGGCCATCCACCACTTCCAGGCGCGCCAGCTCGCCGCGCAGGCGGTCGCCGGACAGCAGCAGGTAGCCGTAGGCGCTGCCCAGGGTCAGCAGGTAGAGCAGCGCCACGCCCAGCCATTGCAGCACGGCCGGCGTCAGCCAGCCCCAGCCCTCGGGACGGATGGCGCCCAGCATCCCGCGCGCGGCCAGGGCCAGGGCCAGCACGCCGGTGGACAGCACCAGGTAGCGCCGCAGCGCGCCGGCCGTGGCCCAGCCCTGCGCCAGGGCGGCCACGCCGGCGCAGGCGAAACCGGACAGTATCAGGGAGGCGGCCGCCACCCGCTGGCCGGGCGGCAGGTCCATCACATAGCAGGCGGCGAACACGGCGATGGCGCCGCCCAGCGCCGGCAGCAGGACGCGGCGCCAGCCGCGCCTGCCGGCCTGCTCCCACAGGGCGCCCGCGTCCAGCGCGAAGCCGGTGAACAGCAGGGCGTTGGCCAGGCCTATGGTCAGCAGATCAGGGGCGATGTCGCGCAGGGCAAGCAGCAGCCAGGCCACGGCCTGGCACAGGCGTGCGCTGGCGAAGGTGGACGGGCGGCGCGGCGGCCGGCCTTCATGTCCGGAGAAAAACAGGGCCGCGCACAGGCTCAGGTTGGCCAGCGCCAGCGCCAGGAGCAGCGTCTTGATATCCATGCGGCGGCCGGCGGCGCAGCGCCGCCCTTAAACCTCGTGCTCGACGTTGCGGGTGCCGTCGCCCATCCTGCTGGACCAGGCCTTGGCGAAGTATTCCTTCTCTTCCTCGGTCGGGCTGTCGTGCCAGAACACGATCAGGGTGCCTTTATGGTCGTGGATCTGGCTGAATTTCTCGATGAACTGGTTATTGCCGTCGGCCTCGGACAAGGCCACCGCATAGCCGTAGACGCGCGTCAGCCGTTCCAGGCGGTCCGGCTCGGTGAAGCTGTTGGTGGCGGTAATGGTCGGGTGGTCTAAAAACATCGTTCTCTCTCCAAGGGGGCCGTAGGCGGCCCGTGCTAACGCCAATGTACCTATAATTTTTCCGTCTGTAAATGACGGCAACTGTCGAAACCGTCGAAGGCGGCATGCTACTATAAATGCCGCCATGCCGCCCGCCTCCAGTCCACATTCGCCCGCCGACGACCACGGCCCCGCGCCGCGCGTGCATACGCGGGGCGACCGCCGCACCCTGGAATTCCGGCCCGGCATGGTGCAAAGCGAGATGCGGCTGTCGCGCCCGGACGATATCCTGCTGGCCTACGTGCGCGCCATGATGTGCTTCACCCTGTTCCAGCCGCAGCCGAAACACATCGTCATGGTGGGCCTGGGCGGCGGCTCGCTGGTCAAGTTCTGCCACCGCTACCTGCCGCACAGCCGCATCACGGTGCTGGAACTGCGCGCCGACGTGATCGCCCTGCGCGAACAGTTCGCCATCCCGCCGGATGGCCCGCGCCTGCGCGTGATCGAAGCCGACGCCGCCGCCTACCTGCCCCGGCTGGCCGGCAGCGCCGACGTGCTGCTGGTGGACGGCTTCGACCAGGACGGCCTGCCGCCGGCCCTGGGCAGCGCCGCCTTTTACGCCGACTGCCGCCGCGCCCTGCGCCCGGGCGGCGTGATGGCGGCCAATATCTTCAGCTACGACCCGCACTATGCCGCCATGCTGCGCCGCCTGCGACTGGTGTTCGAGCAGCGCGTGTGCCAGTTCCCCGGCATCGCCGGCAACAACCGCATCCTGTTTGCCGTGGCCGGCGGTGCCCCCTCGCCCGCCCTGCGCATGCTCGAGCAAGTCCGGCGCGGCGGCGGCTGGGGCCTGGGACCGCTCAACCGCCTGCTGGCGCGCTGGGTGGTGTTCAAGCTGCAGCGCGGCCGGCGCTAGCATGTCGCAATTTGACCGCAGCCGGCCTTGCTAAACTGTCGGTTAGGAAATTTTTGTGACACACTAGCAGCAAAGCCGGCCATTGCCGGCGCGCAGAGTGAGCCATGCCCACGTCCCGTCCCTTGCCATCCATGCCGCTGGCCGCCATCCTGACCCTGCTCAGCGGACTGGCGCTGACGGGACTGCTCTACTCGGCGGTGTGCTCGCTGGAGCGCGGCACCCTGGAACTCACCTTCCGCCAGCGCGCCGAGCAGCGCGTGGCGGCCATTCGTCGCGGACTGGACGACACGGTGGAGGTGGCCACCGTGGTCGGCGGCCTGTTCGGCAGCATGGATACGGTCAGCCGCCAGCAGTTCCGCGACTTCACGGCGCCGCTGCTGGCGCGCTATCCCTTCATCCAGGCCTTCAGCCGCCACCGCGTGCTGGACCATGAGCAGGCCGAGGCCCACCAGGCGGCGGCACGGCGCGAGCTGCCGCAATACACGCTGCACGAGCAGTTCGGCGGCGAGGCGGCGCCGCTGCAGCCGCGCACGCCCCACATCATCGTCGACTACCTGGAGCCGCTGGCCGGCAACGAGCCGGCGCTGGGGCTGGACATCGCGCCCAATCCCCTGTTGCGCGCCACCGTGGAGCAGGCCGTGGCCAGCGGCCAGCCCACTGCCACCCCGCTGCTGCAACTGGCGCAGGACCGCCAGCGGCAGACCAGCTTCCTGCTGCTGGTGCCCCTGTACCGCTCGGGCCCGGCGCCGCGCGATGCCGAGGCCCGGCGCGCCGCCTGGGTAGGCAACGTGGCCGCCGTGATACGCTCCACCGACCTGGTGCAGCGCATCCTGCGCGGCGCCGGCCTGCACGACGAGGAGGGGCTGCGGCTGCAGGTCTACACCGGCATCCAGCTGTCACCCGCCAACCTGGTGTACGGCGCCGACAGCACCCCGCCAGAGGCCCCGCTGCCGCGCTGGATGGGCGGTCCCGACACGGAGCCCTACCACGCCAGCTTCCAGGCCGCCGGCAAGGCCTGGCAGGTACTGGCCACGCCGCTACCCGGCTCCTACCTGGCGCAGCACCTGGGGTCGGTGTCGGCCCTGCTGGGCGGCCTGCTGTTCACCCTGCTGACCACGGCCCTGGTGCACACCCTGGCGCAGCGCTCGCAGCGCGTGCAGCGCCTGGTGGACGCGCGCACCGCCGACCTGCGCGAGGCCAACGCGGCGCTGGAGCGCGACGTGGCGGCCCGCATCCGCGCCGAAGTAGCGCTGCAGGAAAGCGAGCACCGCTTCCGCCGCCTGCTGGCGCTGTCGTCCGACTGGTACTGGGAACAGGATGCGCAATTACGCTTCACTCACATCACCGATGGTTTCTACCAGAAGAGCCGTTTGTCGCCGGCCGACTTCATCGGCCGCCGCCGCTGGGATAACGGCGGCATGGCCGATACGCACTGGGGCCGCGACCACATGGCGGTGCTGGAGGCGCGCCAGCCATTCTCCAATTTTGAATATGCGCTGACCGGCGCCGACGGCCAGCTGCACTGGTTCCGCATCAGCGGCGAACCGGTGTACGACCGCCATGGCGTGTTCGCCGGCTACCGCGGCACCGGGGCCGAGATCACCGAGCGCAAGCTGGCCGAGCAGCGCATCGAACACATCGCCCACCACGACGTGCTGACCGGCTTGCCCAACCGCGCACTGCTGCAGGACCGCCTGAACCAGGCCGCCGCCCACGCCAACCGCAGCGGGCGTCCGCTGTGGGTGATGCTGATCGACCTGGACCGCTTCAAGTTCGTCAACGACAGCCTGGGGCACAAGGCCGGCGACCTGCTGCTGCAAACCGTGGCGCGCCGACTGCGCGAGAGCGTGCGCGACAGCGACACCGTGGCGCGCCTGTCCGGCGATGAATTCGTGGCCCTGCTGACCGAGTATCCGGACGAGCAGCTGTCGCCCGAGGTCACGCAGCGCGTGATGCATGCCGTGGCCCAGCCAGTCATGTTGGAGGGTAAGGAATTCTTCGTCACCTGCAGCATAGGCGTGGCGGTGTACGCCGGTGACGGCAGCCCGGCCCAGCACCTGATCGAGCATGCCGACATCGCCATGTACCGCGCCAAGAAGCTGGGGCGCAACAACACCCAGTTCTACGAGCCGGCCATGAACGAGGAAGCGCTGGAGCGGGTGCGCATCGTCAGTGCGCTGCGCAATGCGCTAGAGCGCGACGAGCTGGTGCTGCACTACCAGCCGCAGGCCGACGTGCGCAGCGGCGCCGTGGTCGGGGTGGAAGCGCTGCTGCGCTGGCGCCATCCGGAGCTGGGCATGGTGGCCCCGGACCGCTTCATCGGCCTGGCCGAGGAAACCGGGCTGATCGTGCCGATCGGCGCCTGGGTGCTGCGCACCGCCTGCCTGCAGGCGCGCGCCTGGCAGGAGGCGGGCCACGGGCCGCTGCGGGTGGCGGTCAACCTGTCGCCGCGCCAGTTCGCCGAAGCGGGGCTGGCGGACCAGGTGGCGGCCGTGCTGGCCGAGACCGGGCTGGCGCCAGCCTGCCTGGACCTGGAGCTGACCGAGGGGCTGTTCATGAACGATGTCGGACAGGCGGTGGAGCAGCTGCAGCGCCTCAAGGCGCTGGGGGTGGCGATTTCCATCGACGACTTCGGCACCGGCTATTCGAGCCTGTCCTACCTGCGCCGCTTCCCCATCGACGTGCTCAAGATAGACCGCTCCTTCGTGTCCGATATCGCCGGCGACGAGGCCGCCATCGTGGACTCCATCATCGCCCTGGCGCACAACCTGGCGTTGAAGGTGATAGCGGAAGGAGTGGAGACGGCAGCCCAACTCGATTACCTCCGCGGCCACGGCTGCGACGAATACCAGGGCTATTACCTGAGTCCAGCGCTGCCGCCGGAGGATTGCGCCGCCATGTTTGAACGTGGTAGCAGATAGTTACAAAGTGCGCAATTTTGCGCAAACGAAACTGCTATGCTGTACGCTCTGTACGCTGCGAGAGCCGTGATGAAAAAACTGATCGCCATATTGCCGCCCCTGATGATGTGGACCGGCGCGTCCTCGGCCCGGCAGGTGGAGCAGCTGGCGCAGCCGGAGCCGCTGGAGAGCAGGGAAGCCATCCCGGCAAACTGGGCAGACAAGGATGGCAAGCTGGACCTGAATGCGCGAGCAGAAGGCGAGCGCCGCGCTGCCCGCGAGGAAGTGCGCAGCGAGGAAAGCAAGGAATACACGCGCCGCCACGAGATCGACACCTACCGGCTCACCACCAACGACAGGTTCACCCGGCAGTTCGCCAGCGCCAAGATCCCCAGCTGCCTGCATGCGGACGGCCTGAAGTTCCAGCCCACCAACATAGGCCCCATCGGCGTCTGGGGCATCTACGCCCTGCCCTTCATCCCCATCGCCTACCTGCGCGGCAAGTGCAACTGAGTCAGGCGTGGCGTTCGTGTTCGAGGAACTCGGCCAGTTCCTCGGCCGTCGGGGCAGCAAAAGGGTAGACGCGCACTTCGTACTCTTCCACCAGCCGGGCCAGGGCCAGCAACCGCTGTCCCTCGGCGCTACCCGGGGCGGGATCGCAAACGATCAGCTCGCCCAACTCGGCCAATGCCGCCCTGTACTCGGCCTCTGTCGCCACGATATTAGCTGCCATGATGATGCCTCCTCATGTACTGAACGTGCGAGCCTATCCACGTTACGGCGACCGCGCCCACGCGATAGGCAACCTGGGTCTCCAGGTGGTACGCATTTCCGCGCACATTAAATATAACCACATTGCCGGGCAAAAAACTCGCAGACCGGTAACGAAGTTTGATGTCATGGCTGCTGCGCCACTGGCTAGCCGTCACGTCGGCAAGCCACCTCTCTATCCAGGAGCGGCAATCGGCATGCTGCTGGCAAAATTGGTTGAGCAACTCCCGCCCTGAAACTATCACATCAGCTCCTTAGATTAGCACGTGCGCGCAGGGCGCACGTCATGCAAACTTTAAGGAATCGCTATCCGTGGAGATTGAGCCAGCTCAAGCCCTGCGTTGCCTGGGCAGCAGGCGGACAACCTTGGACTGCAGCAGGCTGGCGAGTTCAGGCTGCAACATGCTCGGCGGTCGGGCTGCGCAGGCGATTCTGGGTGCAGATAAACAGCAAACGCTTCATAATGGACGGATGAAATACGCGATAACCATCATGATACTGTCTGCCGCCTGCGCGGCCCACGCAGGAGAAGCCATGAAGCAAATCAGCGGCACCTTCGAAGTCAAGCTGACGCCGCAGCCGGCCGAGGAAGGCATTCCCTGGGGACGGCAGCGCATCGCCAAGACTTTCCACGGCCCGCTGGACGGCAGCAGCGTGGGCGAGATGGTGGCGGTGCTCACCGCCACCAAGGGCTCGGCCGGCTATGTGGCCCTGGAGCAGGTCAGCGCCACGCTGGAAGGCCGCAGCGGCTCCTTCTTCCTGCAGCATTCCGGACAGATGGACCGCGGCCAGCCGCACTTGTCCGTGACCGTGGTGCCGGACTCCGGCACCGGCGCACTGGCCGGCATCAAGGGCGACATGAGCATAGACATCGCCAACGGCCAGCACAGCTACACCTTCCGCTACAGCCTGCCGGAATCCACGGTAAAATAATTCATTCATGAATTTTTCATGAGAGCTAGCGTGCTGTCCCACTTATCAGGCAAGCTTGCTTTCATTACTATATTGCTGGGCCAGGCCGTCATCCGGCCCGCAATGTAGCTGTTTTCCCCGAAACGAGGCCCAAACAACGCCTCACCCACCGGAGTTTTTAGTGCTGATTGGTGCCGTCCGCGTCGCCCTGCGACGCCCATATACGTTTGTCGTGATGGCGTTACTCCTGTTGATAGCCGGCCCGCTGGCTGCCCTGCGTACCCCCACCGATATCTTCCCCGAGATCCGCATCCCCGTCATTGCCGTGGCCTGGCAGTACACCGGCCTGCCGCCGGACCAGATGGCAGGCCGCATCTCCACCCTGTTCCAGCGCAGCCTGACTACCACCGTCAACGATATCGAGCATATCGAGGCCAACACCTACCCGGGCGTGAGCATCGTGAAGATCTTCTTCCAGCCCGGCGTCAATGTGGCGGTGGCCAACGCCCAGGTGACGGCCATCTCGCAGTCCACCCTGCGCCAGATGCCGGCCGGCGCCACCCCGCCGCTGATCCTCAACTACAACGCCGCCACCGTGCCCATCCTGCAGCTGGCCCTGTCCGGCAAAGGACTCACCGAACAAAGCCTGTTCGACCTCGGCATGAACACGGTGCGCACCCCGCTGGTGACGGTGCCCGGCGCCGCCATCCCCCTGCCCTACGGCGGCAAGCAGCGCCAGGTGCAGATCGACATCCGCCCGGAAGCGCTGCAGGCGCGCGGCCTGTCGGCCCAGGATGTGTCGGCCGCGCTGGCCGCGCAAAACATCCTGGTGCCAGTCGGCAACCAGAAAATCGACAGCCTGGAATACACCATACAGCTCAACAGCGCTCCCTCCGCCATTGCCGACCTGGGCCTGCTGCCGGTCAAGGCCGTCAACGGCAATGTGATCTACCTGCGCGACGTGGCCGACGTCCACGACGGCAACGCGCCGCAGACCAATGTGGTGCACGTGGACGGCGGCCGCTCGGTGCTGATGTCGGTGCTGAAGAACGGCGCCACCTCCACACTGGCCATCGTGGACGGCGTGCGCGACAAGCTCAAGGCGCTCAAGCCCGGCTGGCCGGAGGCGCTCAACGTCACCCCCATCAACGACCAGTCGGTGTTCGTGCGCGCCGCCGTGAAAGGGGTGGCCACCGAGGGCGCCATCGCGGCGGCCCTGACTTCGGTCATGATATTGCTGTTCCTGGGCAGCTGGCGCTCCACCGTCATCATCGCGGTGTCCATTCCGCTGTCCATCCTGGGCTCCATCCTGGCCCTGGCGGCCATCGGCGAGACGCTCAACCTGATGACCCTGGGCGGGCTGGCGCTGGCGGTCGGCATCCTGGTGGACGATGCCACCGTGACCATCGAGAACATCAACTGGCACCTGGAGCACGGCAAGGACGTGGAAACCGCCATCATGGACGGCGCGGCCCAGATCGTGACCCCGGCCTTCGTCTCGCTGCTGTGCATCTGCATCGTGTTCATCCCCATGTTCTTCCTGGAAGGCGTGTCGCGCTTCCTGTTCGTACCCATGGCCGAGGCGGTGATCTTCGCCATGGTGTGCTCCTTCATCCTGTCGCGCACCCTGGTGCCGACCATGGCCAACTACCTGCTGCTGCCGCACCATGACGGCGAAGGCCACAACCATGGCGCGGCGCCCTCGCGCAATCCGCTGGTGCGCTTCCAGCGCGGCTTCGAGGCCCGCTTCGAACGCCTGCGGGTCGGCTACCGGGGCGTGCTGGAAGGCGCGGTGCGGCACCGCAAGTCCTTCCTGGCCGGCTTCCTGGCGGTGGTGGCGCTGTCCTTCGGCCTGCTGCCCTTCATCGGCTCCAACTTCTTCCCGGCCGTCGATTCGGGCCAGGTGCTGATGCACGTGCGCGTGCCGATCGGCACCCGGGTCGAGGAAACGGCGGTGCGCTTTGCCGCCATCGAGAAAGCCATCCGGCGCGTGATTCCCAGCGGGGAAATCGTCACCATGGTGGACAACATCGGCCTGCCCTCGTCCAGCATCAACCTGACCTACAACAGCACCGGCACCATCGGTTCGCAGGACGGCGACTTCCAGATCGCCCTGCACGAAGGCCACCGCCCCACCGCCGACTACGTGCGCAAGCTGCGCGAAGTGCTGCCGCGCGAGTTCCCCGACACCACCTTCTCCTTCCCGCCGGCCGACATCGTCAGCCAGATCCTGAACTTCGGCGCACCGGCGCCCATCGACCTGCAAATCCGCGGCAGCAAGGTGGAAGAAAACTACGCCTATGCGCAGAAGCTGCTCAAGCGCGTGCGCGCCATCCCCGGCGTGGCCGACGCCCGCATCCAGCAATCGAACAAGGCCCCGGTGTTCAATGTGAACCTGGACCGCACCCAGGCCCAGCTCCTGGGCCTGACCACGCGCGACGTCACCAACAGCGTGGTGGTCAACCTGGCCGGCAGCAGCCAGGTCTCGCCCACTTACTGGCTCAATCCGCAGAACGGGGTCAGCTACCCCATCGTGATGCAGACCCCGCAATACCAGATGGACTCGCTGGCGGCGCTGCGCAACCTCCCGGTGGGCAACGGCAGCAGCAGCGGCACCACGACGCTGGGCGGCGTGGCCACCTTCGAGCGCGCCAACGGCAGCGCCCTGGTCAGCCAGTATGACGTGCAAGCCATGGTGCAGATCCTGGCCACCACCCAGGACCGCGACCTGGGCGCGGTGGCGGCCGAGATCCGCCGCGTGATCGAGGACACCCGGGCCGAGGCGCCCAAGGGCTCGACCGTGCAGCTGCTGGGCCAGGCCCGCACCATGGACAGCGCCTTCAAGGGCCTGCTGTTTGGCCTGCTGGGCGCGGTGGTGCTGATCTACCTGCTCATCGTGGTGAATTTCCAGAGCTGGACCGATCCGGCCGTGATCGTGTCGGCCCTGCCGGCCGCGCTGGCCGGCATCGTGTGGATGCTGTTCGCCACCCAGACCACGCTATCGGTGCCGGCCCTGACCGGCGCCATCATGTGCATGGGCGTGGCGACCGCCAACAGCGTGCTGGTGGTCAGCTTCGCCCGCGAGCGCCTGGAGGAACTGGGCGACGCCACCGCCGCCGCGCTGGAAGCGGGCTTCGTGCGCTTCCGCCCGGTGCTGATGACGGCGCTGGCCATGGTGATCGGCATGCTGCCCATGGCCCTGGGCCTGGGCGAAGGCGGCGAGCAGAACGCCCCGCTGGGCCGCGCCGTGATCGGCGGCCTGGTGTTCGCCACCATCGCCACCCTGATTTTCGTTCCCGTGGTGTTCAGCCTGGCGCATGGCCGCAAGGCGCGCCGCCACGCCACGGTGCAACCATAACAGTTCCGGAGTCTTCATCATGCAAAAAACCGTTTTCCGCTCGCCGCAAACACTGCTGGGACTGACCGCGATCGCCATCGCGGCGGCCGTGGTGGTGACCGGCTTGAGCACCCGTCACCTGCAGGCCGAACAGCTGCAGCAAGGCGCCAGCGAGCACGCCGTGCCGACCGTGAACGTGGTGAGCGCCTCGCCCGTCGATGGCGCCGCGCTGGAACTGCCGGCCCGCATCGAACCGTGGTCGCGCGCGCCCATCTACGCCCGCGTCAGCGGCTATCTGAAACGCTGGAACGTGGACATAGGCGGCGCCGTGAAGGCCGGCCAGGTGCTGGCCGAGATCGAAACGCCGGACCAGGACCAGCAGCTGGCCCAGGCCCGCGCCGACCTGGTCACGGCGCGCAGCAACCTGGCGCTGTCGGCCAGCACCGCCAAACGCTGGGAAGCGCTGCTGGCGTCCAACGCCGTCTCCAAACAGGAAGCCGACGAGAAGGCCGGCGACCTGGCGGCCAAGCAGTCGGTCGTCAACGGCCTGCAGGCCAATGTCGAGCGCCTGCAGGCGGTGCAGCGCTACGCCAGGCTGACCGCGCCTTTCGACGGCGTGGTCACGGCGCGTAACACCGATGTCGGCGCCCTGATCAGCGTGGGCGGTGCCGCCGGGACGGAATTGTTCGTGGTGTCGGACGTGAAGAAACTGCGCATCTACGTCAGCGTGCCGCAAAGCCAGGTGGGGCTGG
This sequence comes from Duganella kummerowiae, assembly GCF_053572355.1. Lineage (NCBI taxonomy): Bacteria > Pseudomonadati > Pseudomonadota > Betaproteobacteria > Burkholderiales > Oxalobacteraceae > Duganella > Duganella kummerowiae. The sequence goes on along the minus strand of NZ_JBKFEH010000024.1, from coordinate 35,155 downwards.
TCAAGGCCGGCAGCACGGCGCGCATCACGGTGCCGGAGCGTCCCGGAAAATCGTACACGGCCACGGTGCAATCGACCTCGCAAGCCATTTCAGCCGGCACCGGCGCCATGCTGGTGCAGCTGGTGGCCGACAATGCCAGCGGCGAACTGCTGCCGGGCGGCTTCGCCACGGCCAGCTTCGACACAAAAGGACAGGCCGGCCTGCTGGCGGTCCCGCCGGGCGCCCTGATGCTGGGCAAGAATGGGACCCGGGTGGCCACCGTGGGCGCCGACAACCGGGTCCAGATCAAGCCGGTGCAGGTGGCGCGCGACTACGGCAACGTCATCGCGCTGGGCGGCGGAGTCTCCGCCTCGGACCGCGTGATCGACAGCCCGCCGGACGGCCTGGCCAACGGCGACCTGGTGCGCATCGCCACGACGCAGAAGTCCAAGCCGTAGATCGCCACCATAGCCCTATCCATGAAACCAGCCCTGGAGGCCACCCGATGACTGTCTTTGACTGGCACGGCGGAAAAATCGATTCCGCCACCCTGATCGACGCCAACTACCGCAACACGCAAAACGTGCGCCGCTTCCTGCTCCTGCAATGCGGCGCCGGCTTCAAGTTCGACCGCGAACTGATGGCCTGGATACGCAGCGGCGCCCCAAAAACCATGGGCGACGTGGCCGAAGAATGGCGGCGCCGCCACAACGCGGAGACTCCGGCATGAAGATGGCGCGCCTCATCGTGCTGGCCGCCAGCCTGTGCGCTTTCAACACTTACGCCGACCAGCCATGCGGCCAGGACCATCTCTCGCAAGTCCAATGCGGGGCTGAACAGAACAAGCGGCTGGACGCGGAACTGAACGCGGCCTACCAGGCGGCGCTGGCCAAGCTGCCCGACCAGGACCAGTGGGACATCCGCAAAGGCAAGGAACAGCTGCGCAAATCGCAGCGCGCCTGGCTCAAGTTCAAGGATGAGAACTGCGCCCTGGAGGGTGGCCTGGAAGGCGGCAGCAACCTGGCGGTCAGCGAGTTCGCCAACCAATGCGCGGCGCGCGAACTGGCCGAGCGCATCAAGTTCCTGCGCCGCGTGGCTGACGGCGGCTTCGGCGGATAAAAGGGATTGGGGACTGTCAGTTCTTTTTGGCCCCATGCACCATCTGCCGCGCCTGCTTGCGCAGCACCGCCTGGGCATGGCGCTGTTTCTGTTCCTCGGTTTCCGGCACCAGTTCCGGCACCGGCACCGGCTTGCGGTTCTCGTCCACCGCCACCATGGTGAAGTAGCAGCTGTTGGCGTGGCGGACCAGGCGCTGCTGGATGTTTTCCGTCACCACGCGGATGCCCACCTCCATCGAGGTGCGGCCGGTGTAATTGATCGAGGCCAGGAAGGTCACCAGCTCGCCCACGTGGATGGGCTGCAGGAACATCACCTGGTCCACCGACAGGGTCACCACATAGCTGCCGGAATAGCGGCTGGCGCAGGCATAGGCCACGCTGTCGAGGAATTTCAGGATGGTCCCGCCGTGCACGTTGCCGGAGAAATTGGCCATGTCGGGGGTCATCAGAACAGTCATGGTCAGCTCGTGCGCGGACCAGGTCATCGGTTTTTCCATGTGGGCTTCCTGTAGGTGGCGTTTCCTCCATGCTATCCGCTCAGCTGCCATCCGGCAAATAGTTAGCAGAAATATCCGGCATTCACTTATGATGCAGCCTTCCCCCCCGCCACAGAAAGGATCACCATGAAGTGGAAATTGCTGGCCGCCAGCGTGCTGCTGGGCTTGTCCGCAGCCGCCCAGGCCGCCCTGGCGCCGGACCAGGTGCAGACCTTCACCCTGGCCAACGGCATGAAGTTCATCGTGCTGGAAAGCCACGCCATCCCGAACGCCAATATGTACACGTTCTGGAAGGTCGGCTCGCGCAACGAGGCGCCCGGCATCACCGGCTTGTCGCACTTCTTCGAACACATGATGTTCAACGGCTCGAAGAACTTCGGCCCCAAGATGTTCGACCGCACCATGGAAGCCAAGGGCGGCTCCAACAACGCCTACACCAGCACCGACCTGACCGTGTACCAGGACTGGTTCCCGGCCACCTCGCTGGAAACCATCTTCACGCTGGAGAGCGACCGCATCGCCCACCTCAGCATCGATCCGAAGATGGTGGCCAGCGAGCGCGGCGTGGTACTGTCCGAGCGCAGCACCGGGCTGGAAAACTCCAACGCGCGCATGCTGCACGAGGCGGTCAACAGCGTGGCCTTCTCGGCCCACCCGTATTCCTGGTCCGTGATCGGCCATGAGTCCGACATCAAGGCCTGGACCCAAGAGGACCTGGTGCGCTACTTCCAGACCTACTACGCGCCCAACAACGCCGTGTCGGTGATCGTCGGCGACGTCAAGGCCGACGAGGTCAAGAAGCTGGCCAGCAAGTACTTCGGCGCCATCCCCAAGCGCCCGGCGCCGCCCGCCGTACGCACCGTGGAGCCGCCGCAGAAGGGCGAACGCCGCGTCTTCGTGCAGAAGGAATCGGCCACCGCGCCCAATCTCACCATCGCCTACAAGATCCCGTCCATCAGCGATCCCGATTACTACGCGCTGGACGTGCTGCAAAGCGTGCTGGCCGACGGCCGCACCTCGCGCCTGTACCGCGCCCTGGTCGAGCAGCAGCTGGCCACCCAGGTCAACGCGTCCAGCCTGGACGGCTTCGACCCCGGCCTGCTGTACCTGAGCGCCGTGGCCGCCGCCAAGGTGGAACCGGGCAAACTGGAGCAGGCGCTGCTGGCCGAAGTCGACAAATTGATCAAGGATGGCGTGACCGACGAGGAACTGCAGAAGGTGCGCAACCAGAAGCTGCTCAACCTGTACCGCACCCAGGAAACCATCAACGGCAAGGCCCAGCTGCTGGGCAATTACGAGGTGTTCTTCGGCGACTACAAGAAGCTGTTCGACGCCCCGGCCGCCTACCAGAAACTCAGCACGGCCGACATCCAGGCCGTGGCCGCCAAATACCTGAAGAAGTCGCAGCGCACCGTCGGCGTGCTGGCCGCGAAGGAGGACTGAACGCATGAAGCATTTGAACACCCTCGCCGCGGCAGCCCTGGCCGCGCTGGCCACCGCCGCCCACTGCGCCGAGTTCCGCCTGCCGGTCTACGACACCGCCACCCTGCCCAATGGCCTGACCGTGTACCTGATGGAGCGCCACGAGGTGCCGCTGATCTCGGTGCGCGCCGTGGTCAAGGCCGGCGCCGTGAACGATGCGGCGCAGCCGGGCGTGTCCAACCTGACCGGCGACGCCCTGCTGCTGGGCAGCACCAGGCACGACAAGAAAGCCATCGACCAGGCCTTCGACTTCCGTGGCGCGCGCCTGGCCGGCGGCGCCGGCGCCGAGCAAAGCTCGGTGCAAGCCAACTTCGCCAGCGGCGATGCGCCGGCGCTGCTGCCGCTGTTTGCCGAAATCGTCCAGCAGCCCTCCTTCGACGAGGCCGAGCTGGCCAAGCTGCGCGCGCGCAAGGTCAATGGCCTGAAGCAAGCCAAGGAATCGCCGCGCAACGTGGTGGCCAACTACTACCGCAGCATGCTGTACGGCGACGCCCCCTACGCCAACCCGGCGGGCGGCACGGCCGCCAGCGTGGCCGCGCTCGGGCAGGCCGACGTGCGCAGCTTCCACCAGCGCTACTACCGTCCGGACAACGCCGCCATCATCGTGGTGGGCGACTTCCAGGCCGGCGAGATGCGCAGGCAGATCGAATCCCTGTTCGGCGCCTGGAAGGCCAATGGCCCGGCCCTGCCGCGCCAGGATTACGGCCAGGTGCAGGCCGGCAAGGCGCGCGTCTGGCTGGTCAACAAGCCGGACGCCATCGAGACCACCTTCCTGATCGGCGGCGCCGGCATCGCCCGCAACGACCCGGACTACGTGCCGCTGCAGGTGCTCAACACCATCGTGGGCGGCCGCTTCACCTCCTGGCTGAACGATGAGCTGCGCGTCAATTCCGGCCTCACCTACGGCGCCCGCAGCGAGTTCGCCACGCTATCGCAAAGCGGCACCTTTGCCATCTCCAGCTTCACCGCCACCGCCAAGACCGAAGCGGCGCTGGCCCTGGCCCACAAGACCTATGAGCGCCTGTGGACCAAGGGCATAGACCAGGCCACGCTGGAATCGGCCAAGGCCTACGTCAAGGGCCAGTTCCCGCCGCGCTTCGAAACCAGCGAGCAGCTGGCCGGCCTGCTGGGCGATATGTACGTGTCCCAGGTCAGCCGCGACCAGATCGACAACTTCATGCGCGACGTGGACAGCCTGACGCCACAGCGCGCCAGACAGCTGGTGGACAAGCACTTCCCGCGCGCCAACCTGCAGACGGTGCTGATCGGGAAGGCGGCCGATATCCGCAAGGTGGCCGCCAGTTATGGCGAGGTGACCGAGCTGGAGATCGCCGGCGACGGCTTCAAGCCAAGCGCGACGCCTGTTACCCAGTAAGGCCGCGCATGGCGCGCAAGCTGGTCATCTTCGACTTCGACGGCACCCTGGCCGACACGCTGCCGTTCTTCCTGTCCGCCTTTGACGAGGCCGCAGCCAAGTACGGCTTTGCGCGCCTGGACCGGGCCCGGCAGGCCGAGCTGCGCGGCTTCGACGCGCACCAGATCATGTCGCATCACCGCATTCCATTCTGGCGCGTGCCGGCCATCGCCAGCTTCATGCGCAAGCGCATGGAGGACCATGCCGGCGGCATCGCCTTGTTCCCGGGCGTGCCCGAAGCGCTGAGCGAACTGTCGCGGCGCGGCGTGACGCTGGCCATCGTGACCTCCAATTCCAGGGCCAACGTGGCGCGCGTGCTGGGACGGGACTGCGCCGCCCTGTTCGGACAGATGGAATGCGGCGCCTCGCTGTTCGGCAAGGTGCCCAAGATACGCAAGGTGCTGGCCCGCACCGGCATCGCGCCGGCCGACGCCATCCTGGTCGGCGATGAAATCCGCGACGCCAGGGCCGCCGCCGAAGCGGGCCTGGATTTCGGCGCCGTGGCGTGGGGTTTCAATCACCTGGACGCCCTGCTGGAACAGCGGCCAAGGGAGGTGTTCATGCAAACAGCCGACCTCAGCGCCAAACTCAGTCCCTAGCCTCGGAACGTCGCTGCCGCGCACGCGGCAGCCTATGCCGAGCGTGCATCCCCCGGCGGCGCCTGCTCTGCATGGGCTGCCTCCCTCGCGGCAGCGACGGCGCGCACTCATGCTGGTTGCGCCGACCTGGGCAGGCCGAAAATGCGGTCGAAGGCGATATTGAACACCAAACCGTAGACCACGAAAAAGGCCACCAGCCCCAGGTTGACCACCAGCGCCTCCAGCAAGGTCACGCCCAGCCACCAGGCGAAGAAGGGCGCCAGCACCACGACCAATCCGCCCTCGAAACCCAGCGCGTGCACCACGCGCCGCAGGGCGCTGCGGCCCCGGGTGGCCTGGCGCGCCTCCCACATTTCGAACAGGCTGTTGTAGGCCATGTTCCACACCATGGCGAGGGCCGAGGACACCACGGCAGCCACGCCCGCATGGCCCAGGTCATGGCCCAGCAGGGCCAGCCCGGCGCTGGTGCAGAGCACGGCGATCACCTCGAACAAGGTGCTATGGACGATCTTGCGCTTCAGGCCTTGCATGTGCTTCTCCTCGATATGGGCGCATCATACCGTGGGAAAACTGAATGAAAAAGTCGACAGCCATCAGTTTTTCTGACAGCATTGCCCCATGGCTTTCTCAAGCGATAACGTGACCCTGTTCCTCGCCGTGCTCGACCACGGCTCCTTTTCAGCCGCCGCGCGGGCGCTGGGACGGGTGCCGTCCGCCGTCAGCATGGCAATTGCCCAGCTGGAGGCGGAGCTGGACCTGCCGCTGTTCGAGCGCAGCCCGCGCGAGGTGCGCCCCACCGAGGCGGCGCGCGCGCTGGAACCGGAAGCGCGCCAGCTGGCCGGCCAGCTGCGCCGCCTGCAGGCCCACGCCCTGTCGCTGCACCAGGGCCTGGAGCGGCGCCTGACATTGGCGGTCGCGCCCGAACTGCTGTCGGCGCCCTGGAACGAACCGCTGGCGCGCCTGGCCGAGGAATTCCCGGCGCTGGAAGTGGAAGTGCTGTCCGCGCCCCAGGCCGACGCGCTGCGCATGCTGCGTGCCGGGACCGCGCAGTTGGCCCTCATGTACGAACGCCCACAGGTGGACGAACACGAGAGTTTCCAGGAACTGGGCAGCGAAGTGCTGCAGGCGGTGATCTCGCCCGCGCATCCTCAGGCGCGTCAGTGCAATGGCTTGTTCCGGCTGGAGGAACTGGTGGACCTGCGCCAGATCGTGATCGCCAGCCGCGACGCCCAGGACGGCGATTTGCGCGTGCTCATTTCGCGCAAGGTGTGGCGCACCGACAGCCACCTGGCCGCGCTGGGACTGGTGCGCGCCGGCCTCGGTTGGGCCTATTTGCCGCGCCGGCTGGCGGCGCCGCTGCTGGAATCGGGCGAGCTGGCAGCCATCGCTTTCGAGCACATGAGCAACCAGCTGCGCCTGTGGGTGGACGTGGTGTGGCTGAACGACCGCCCGGTGGGCCTGGGCGCCCAGCGCCTGGTGGCGCTGATGAAGGATATCGCCGGGCTGGAAAGCCGCCCCGCCGCCGGCTAGTAGTTCGCGCAGGCTCCCGGGGGCTAGGCTGGGGTCGTCGCCGGCGTCCCACGTCCGGCCAGCGCCAGCGCATCCGCGCCGGCCGCAAACCTGAGGCGGTCACTGCCATCATTGACCGCTTCCCACACGACTTGCGCGACATCGCGCCCGGTGGTGACCGCGGCGATCTGGGCGAAGCCGGCAAACACGCTGTGGGCGAATGATTCATAGGCCGGCGGTATCAGGCCCTGCATGCGCTGCTGGCCATTGGCGGTGAAGCTGGTCGACGGCCCATAGCCAGGCTGCACCAATTTCACACGCACCCCGAACTCCTTGAGTTCCCACTCCAGCGACGCTGTAAATCCTTCGATCGCCGTCTTGCTGGCCGTGTAGGCTGCGACCAGCGGAAACGGCGCCAGCACCGCGCTTGAGGTGACATTCACGATGCAGCCCGCCCCGCGTTGCCGGAATTGCGGTATGACCGCCTGGCACATGGCCATGGTGCCGAAGGTGTTGGTCTCGAAGATATCGCGTACGGTGGACATGGGGGTAGCCTCGAAAGCCCCGAACAAGCCCAGGCCTGCATTGTTCACGAGCACGTCCAGCGGCCCGGCCGCGTCCAGCGCCTGGGCGATGCTGTCGGGCCGCGTCACGTCCAGCTGGAGCAGGCGCAGCCTGCTCGACTGCGGCAGTACGTCGGGGCGCGGCGTACGCATGGTGGCGATGACATTCCAGCCTTGTTCCAGGAAATAGGCAGCGGTTTCGCGGCCATAGCCGGAAGAACAGCCAGTGATCAGTACGGTTTTCATGTTGGGCTCCAAGTGTTGAGTTGACGTGGAGTGAACAATAAAGGAATATTCCCGAATGATCGATGATGGAAAGTGCATTTATGTTTAGCCAAAGTCCAAAAGTGGAGGACCCCCTCTCCGAGGTGGTGAGACTGTTGCGTCCCCATGCGGCGTTTGCCAACGTGATCAGCGGCAAAGGAAACTGGGCCGTCAGATATGCCGAATATGGCTTGCCCAGCTTCTGCATCATGCTGGAAGGGAGCTGCCTGCTGGCGGTGGATGGGCACGAGCCGATAGCCATCGGCGCAGGAGACTTCATACTGTTGCCTGCCACGCCGGCGTTCACCTTGTCGAGCTTTGCACCCGCGCCGGCGGTCTGCCTGGACCCGCATCAAGTGGCGCAAGACCGGGCGGAACTGCGCTACGGAGACCAGGCGGGCGAACCGGACATGCGCTCACTGGGCGGCGCCTTCCTGCTCAATTCCAGCAATGCGGGCCTGCTGCTGTCCTTGTTACCCGCCGTCGTGCATGTACGCGACTCGGCCCGCCTGTCGCTGCTGGTGCGGCTGGTGCGCGAGGAATCGGCCGGGCTGCAGCCTGGCGCCGGGTACCTGCTGTCGCGCCTGGCGGAAATGCTGCTGGTGGAAGCCATGCGTTGCAGCGCGGCGGGCAATGCGCCGCCAGGCCTGCTGCGCGGACTGGCAGACGCCCGCCTGGCGCCCGCCTTGCAGGCCATGCATGGGCAAGTTCACCATGCCTGGACCATCGATCAACTCGCCAGTATCGCGGCCCTGTCCCGCACCGCGTTCTTCGAGCGTTTCGCGCGCACGGTGGGCGCGACGCCCATGGACTACCTGTTGGCCTGGCGCATGGAGATCGCGAAGGAACTGCTCACCGCTGGCGAGCTCACCGTGTCCGCCATCGCGGAGCGTGTAGGATACGGATCAAGCAGCGCTTTCAGCGTCGCCTTCAGCAGATATGTGGGGCTGGCGCCCAGTCACTACGTGCGCTCCCGCCCAAGTCGGGGCATCGGCGCCAGCTCCCCATAGCCTGGGCGCCCAACGAAGGCGCCAGCATGGCCGCCCCGTGATGGCGGTGGCGGACCGTCCATCCGGTCGGCTCACGGGAGAGCAGCCAGGAAGGCGGCTAGACCCCGCCCTTGTGCTTGAGATACAGCGGCATCAGCCACCACGCCACGCTGACCAGCACCGCCATGATGGCCGCCGCGATAAAGCCCACCGTGGCGCCGAACACTTCCGACAGCACCAGGTCGGTGCCCAGCACCAGGGCGATGGCCAGCGCGATGGCGCCGGCCAGGATCTGGCGCGAGGCGATGCGCTTGAAGCGCTCGCGGTCCTTCAGCGGACGCAGCATGCGATGCTGGACTGCGGGCGCCGCCAGCAGCACCAGGCTGGTGAGGGACAGGAAGAAGGTGGCCAGGAACATCAGCTTCTCCGCATGCACGATCTTGGAGAAGCCGGCATTGAAAGGCAGGATGATGAGGAAGGCGGACAGCATCTGCGCGCCGGGCAGCAGGATGCGCATCTCGCTCAGCATGTCGGAGAAATCGCCGTCGCCGGCCTCCGCGCCGTTGTAGTCGTCGTCCTTGGACATGGGGCTCACAGGGGAAGATGGTGAGCCGATTATACGGTCGCGGCGCCCTAACCGCGCGCCCGCTACGCCACCACGCTCAGGGCTGGGTCACGGCGGCCGACGCCGGCACGCGCGTCGAGAGCGGGTTCTTGCGCACCTGGCCTTCCATCCACCAGGCTGCTTGCAGTCGCGCTTCTGGCGGCACCGGATTGGCGCGCCGCCAGCAACGGTGAGGGATGGGCTTAGCTGCCATACCACTGCAGCCGCACGCCGTCGCCGCTGCCTCCCACCGGACCGGGACTGTCCGCCGTCAGCTTGCCACTGTCCGGGTGGACGCGCAGGTAGCGGTTGGTGGCCAGGGACATCAGCAGCAATTCACCGCTGGGGGTCTCCATCCACTGGAAGCTTTGCGCCACGCCGGGCTGGCCGGCGGCCAGGGCCACGGCCCCATCCGGCGCCACGCTCAGGTAGCCGGCGGCTCCCTGCAGCGCGACCCGGCCCAGTCCCAGGTCGCGCACGGTGAGAGCGGCCAGCTGGCCGGCGCCGCGCAGGCGGATGGCCTGGCCGTAGGGAATGGGCCGCATCAGGCCGCGCGGATAGGGCTGGCGTATCTCCACGCTGTCGATATCGGCATAGCCGCCCTGCCCTGCTCCCTGGTGATAGTTGAACAAGGCGTAGCGCACGCCCTGGAAGGTGTTCAGCTGGAACACCATGGTGAATTCCTCGCCGATGCGCACGAAGTCCTTGCCGTTGACGGAATAGCTGAAGCGCGCCTTCTCGGTGAGGAAGTTACAATCGGCGCGCAGCCAGAGCCGCGCGGCCGCCACGCTGGCGCGCGCGCTGGCGCCGCTGGCCTGGTCGTAGGCCACCAGCGCCAGCCCGTCCGCGCTTTTTTCCACGGCCAGGGTGCCGTAGGGCGTGTTCAGCAGGCCCAGACCGGCCACGTCGCCGGGCCGCATGCCGGCCGTGTCCAGCAGCACGGTAGGCGTGGACAGCGGGCCGATGGCGCGCTGGGTCAGGGTATTGCGCGCATCCCAGAATGAGGTGGCCGGCAGCGCATGCAGGCGCAGGTAGCCGGGCCGCTGCGTCAACGACCACTGTCCGTCGACGGGCGCATGGTTCCACTGCCAGATGGGCTTGAGCGTCGCCGAGGCGAAATCGTCGCTGCGCTCGAATGGCGCCTGTGGGGCCTGGGGCGTGGCCGTGGCGGGCTTGACCCAGGTGCGCGGCGTGCGCGTGAGGTTGCCGGGCAAGCCGAAATACGGCCAGCCATCCTGCCAGGTGACCGGCGACAAATTCAGCAGCCGGCCCACCGAGTTATTGTCGCTCATGGAAAAGCCCCACCACTCGCCGGCCGGGGTCAGCACGATGCCGCCCTGGTGCAGCGGCGCCGCCGCGCGGGCCGGATCGGGCGGCTGGATCGAGGCCGGCGCTTTCTTGTCCCTCAGGCTGTAGCCCTGGCGCAGGCCGAAGGACTCGTCCTTGCTGATGGCGAGGTTGACCTCGTAGGGGCCATACAGGCTGTCGGCGCGCGCCGCCGGCATGCGGAAGCCACCCGCGTAATTGGCGCTGAGGATGTAGTATTTGCCGTTGATCTTGTAGAAGTGGGCGCCCTCGCCCATGCCGGCGGTCTTGGAAAACAGGGTGCGCTCGGTGCCAGGCACGATGTCGGTCAGGTCATCATTGAGGCGGGCCAGCTGCAGGTCCTGGTGGCCCCACACCACATAGGCCTTGCCGTCATCCTCGAACAGCACCGATAAATCGTGCAGGCCGCGCTTCATCTCGCGCCGGGTCCACGGTCCGCGTGGATCGGTGGCGCTGTAGACCTGGGTGGCGCGGCCGTTCACGTTGCTGAAGATGTAGAACACGCCGTCGCGGTAGCGCAGGCTGGGAGCCCAGATGCCCTGGCCGTGGATGGACTTGCCCTGCTCGAGCCGGTATTGCGGACCGTAGTCCAGCCTGGGCTCGGCGTAGGCCAGGAATTCCCAGTTGACCAGGTCGCGCGAGCGCAGCACCGGCAGGCCCGGCATGGCATGCATGGTGGTGCCGGTCAGGTAGAACCAGTCGCCGACGCGGATGATGTCGGGGTCGGAAAACTCGTCATGGAAAATCGGATTGGTGTATGTGCCGTTGCCGTTGTCCGCCATCCACGTCTGCGTGGCCAGCGCCGCCTGCACGTAGGGGCCGATCACCACGCCGACGAAGCCCTTGGCCTTTTGGGTGGACAGGAAGGTCACATCCACGTCGTCCTTCAGCAGCACCGCCTGCCCGCCGGAGCGGTAGGAGGCGCGGGCGCGGCCGCCATGCATGTCCAGCACCAGTTCGGCGCGGCTGCCGTCGTAGGGTGCGCTGGCCAGCAGGGTTTCCTGGCCGTTCTCGGTCTTGAGCAGGGCCACCACGCGCCGCCCTTCCAGCTGCGCCAGGCCCAGGAACAAATGGGCGTCGTCGTTCTGCAGCGCCAGCAGGCCGGCGCGGTCGCCGTCGCGCTGCGGCGCGTACTCCACCGTGGTGGCCACAGTGGCCTCGTGGTGCTGCTGGCGCCGCCCGATGAAACCGGGGACGCCGGACAGCTCGCCCAGGCGCTGGCCGGAGTTGAGCACCAGCGCGCCCTGCTCCAGCCGATATAAAGGAGCGCGCGGCACGCGCAGGCCTATCCAGGCCGGCGACAAAGGCCGGTCGAATTCATCCACGTAGCTGAAATCGCCATTCATGGGTGGCGCGGCCGGCGCCTGCGCGGGCAGCGCGGGCTTGGGCAGGCTGTAGGGCAGCACGCGGCCCTGCTCCAGGATCAGCGGCCAGCCATCCTTCCAGCTCACCGGCAGCAAAAAAGTTTCGCGGCCTATGTTATAGAAATTACCAGGGTAAGGCCGGGTGGCCAGGAACACGGCCCACCAGTCGCCGTTCTGGGTCTGCACGAACTTGGCGTGGCCGGCCGTGGTGACCGGGTGCGGCCGCCTGGGATCCAGGTCGCGCTGGGTCAGGATGGGATGCACGGGTCCCGGCACGTAGGGTCCCATCACCTCGCGCGAGCGGAACACCACTTCCGAGTGGTTGTCGCCAGTGCCGCCCTCGGCGCAGATCAGGTAGTAATAGCCATCCTTCTTGAACAGGTGCGGGCCTTCGATCCAGATCGGCTTCTGGTCCGGGAAGGTGCCGCCATCGACCAGCACCTTGCGCTGGCCGATGCGCTGCAGCGTGGCCGGATCCAGCTCCACGATCCAGATGGCGCGGTGGCCGTCGTAGCGCGGCTTGCCCTCGGGCGCATCGTTGTGGACCACATACAGCCTGCCGCCATCCCAGAACAGCGAGGGGTCGATGCCGTTCAAGCCCTGGATGGTGACCGGCTTGGACCACGGCCCGGCCGGATTGGTCGCCGTGATGACGAAATTGCCAATGCCGCCGGGGCAGCTGGAGCAGGTGGTGACGATGTAGTAGCGGCCATCGTGGTAGGAGATGTCCGGCGCGTAGATGCCCTGCGAGCCGCGCACGCCGCTGAAGTCGACCTGGTCCGGACGGTCCAGGGCATTGCCGACCTGGGTCCAGGTCACCAGGTCGCGGCTGTGCATGATGGGCAGGCCGGGGAAGTTGGTGAACGAGGAATTGACCAGGTAGTAGTCCTCGCCCACCCGGGTCAGCGAGGGATCGGGGAAGTAGCCGGACAGCACGGGATTGAGGAATTCGCCCGGGCCGGGGCGGACCTGTTCCTGGCTGTGTCCCGTGTAGCTGTAGCGCTCGAAGCGGGCGCTGGCCGAAGGGTCCGCCGCAGCGGATAAAGAAAGGCTGAGTGCGCACAGCAGTGTGGCCAAGGATTTCATCATGTATGCATTGCGAGCAAAATGGTAAAAACGTACTTTCTCAGATCAAAATGAATAGCGCAATCATTTTGATTAGCACCGTTGCTGAAAAGAGAATATTTTACGCCGCCAGGCGCCGCTCCATCAGCTCGCAGGCATCCAGCACAGCGGGCAACGCGGCCAGCACGGCTTCCAGCGGTTGCCACACCACGCCGGCCTCGGCCAGGTCCTTGAGCATCCACTCGGCCTGGGCACACAGGGTGGCCAGCTGGCTGGCGCCTATGGTTCCGGCCAGGCCCTTGAGGGTGTGCAGCGCGCCCAGCGCGGCGCCGCGGTCATGGGCCGCGCGCGCGCCTTCCATCCTGGCCGCCAGCTTGCCCGCCTCGGCGGCAAAGCTGCGCAGGGCCAGCAGGTAGACTTGCTGCAGGCCGCCCATGCGCTTGAGCGCGGCGGCGCTGTCCAGCCCCGTCACCTCGGGCGCCGGGGACGGCACGGGCGGGGTAGCAGGCGTGGAGGGCGTAGCGGCCATGGCGGGCATGGCGAACGTGGCGGGCGGAACCTGCGCGGCGGGCGTTGTGGAGCGGGCGGCGGACGCCGGGTCCGGGGCCGGTTCAGGGGCCGGGTCCGGCGCCGCCGGCCGCCGCGCATGGCGCAGGATGACCTCGACCAACTGGTCCAGGTCGAAGGGCTTGCCGATATGGTCGACCATGCCTGCCGCCAGAGCGGCGGTGCGGTCGGACGGCATGGCGTTGGCGGTCATGGCGACGATGGGCGGGCAGCGCCCGGCCAGGCGGGAGCGCAGCGCCGCCGTGGTGGCGTAGCCGTCCATGTCCGGCATCTGGATGTCCATCAGGACCAGGTCGGGCGGCGCGCCCGGGCCTGGCCCTTCCAGCACTTCCAGCCCGTCCAGCGCAGCTAGCGCCTGCAGCGCGGCCCGGCCGCTGCCGGCGATATCGACCGCAGCGCCCTCGTTGGCCAGCAGTTCGCTGGCCACCTGCTGGTTGGTCAGGTTGTCCTCCACCAGCAGCAGGCGCAGGCCGGCCAGCCGCCGGGTCGCGGGCGGCGGCGCCTGCGCGGCCGGAGCGCGGCCCAGGCGGGCGTCGGCCACGGCGTCGAACAGCATGGAGGCGGTGACCGGCTTGACCACCACCCCGTCCAGCACCGGCCCCATCCCGGCCTGGCGCTGCGCCAGCAGTTCACGGTCGTGCGCGGTCACCATCACCACCAGCGGCAGGCGGCCGGACGGCGCCAGCGCGCGCAGGCGCAGGCTGGTTTCCCAGCCATCCAGGCCCGGCATGCGCCAGTCGATGAACACCACGTCGTAGCCCTGCCCCGGCGAAGGTGCGGACACGGCGGCCAGGGCCTGTTCGCCGCTTTCCACCGCGTCCGCGCGCCAGCCGAAGGAGGCCGCCATCTCGGCCAGCACGGTGCGCGCGGTCGGATTGTCGTCCACCACCAGGCAGCGCAGGTCCTGCAGCGCCTGCAACGCGGAGCCTGTTGCGGCCGATGCCGGCATGGACTGGGCTGCGGGCGGAGCCTCGGCCGGTTCGCAATCCATCTCGAATTCAAAGGTACTGCCCTGGCCCAGCACGCTGCGCACCTGCAGCCTGCCGCCCATCAGCCGCACCAGGCGCGCGCTGATGGCCAGCCCCAGCCCGGTGCCGCCGTAGCGGCGCGCGGTGGAGGCCTCGGCCTGGGCGAAGCCGTCGAAAATGCGGCGGCACTGCTCCTCCGAAATGCCTATGCCGCTGTCGCTGATGGCAAAGGCGATCGCCATGCGGCCATCGGGCCGGGCCACAGGCCGCGCCGACAGCACCACCTCGCCGCGCTCGGTGAACTTGATGGCGTTGCCGGCCAGGTTGAGCAGCACCTGCTGCAGGCGCAGCGCATCGGCCACGATCCAGGACGGCAGCGCCGGATCGATGCGGAACAGCACCTCGACCTGCTTGTCGCCCACGTTGGCCGACAGGATCACGGCCAGGTCGCGCCACAGCTTGTCCAGGCAGAAGCGGTGCGGGTCCAGGCTCAGCTTGCCGGCCTCCACCTTGGAAAAATCCAGGATATCGTTCAGCAGGCCCAGCAAGGCGCTGGCGGCCGCGTGGGCCTTGACCGTGTAGTCGCGCTGGCGTTCGTTCAGCGCGGTCTGCTGCAGCAGCTGCAGCATGCCCAGCACCGCGTTCATGGGCGAGCGGATCTCGTGGCTCATGTTGGCCACGAATTCGGACTTGGCGCGGCCGGCCTTGTCGGCCGCCTCCTTGGCGCGCAGCAGCTCGTCGTGCGCCTGGCGCACCTCGGTGATGTCGGTGCTGCTGCCAACCCAGCCTGTGATGGCGCCGTCCGCGCCGCGCTGCGGCAGCGCGTGGTGGTCGAACATGCGCCATACGCCGTCGCGCCGGCGCAGGCGGGCGTCGGCGCGGAACACGCCTGTGGCCGGGGCCAGGTCCCAGGCGCCGCGCACGGCCTCCAGGTCGTCCGGATGGATCACGCTGCGCCAGTCGCCGCTGGCCAGCAGCTGGCTGGCCGGGATCCCGCTGTACTGTTCCCAGTGGTGGCTCATGAAGTCGATGCGGCGGTCGGCGCCGGCGGTCCACACCATTTGCGGCAAGCCCTCGGTCAGCGAGCGCCAGCGCGATTCGGACACGGTCAGGCGCGCCAGCGAGCCTTGCAGGGCGCCGTCGGCCTCGATCAGCCTGCGCACCGCATCGTACTGGCGCCGCAAGGCGTAGCGCACGCCCAGCAGCAGCGCGGCCGCCAGCATCACCTCCAGGCTGACAAAGATGGAGGCGTTGCGCGCCTCCTTCTGCCAGGGCGCCAGGAAATCCTCGCTGGCCAGGCCCACTACCACATACACCGGGTAGCTGCCGACCTTCTCCAGGCTCAGCACCCGCTCGCGGCCGTCACGCGCGCTGACGGCCCGGTAAGTGGCGCGCTGCGCGCCGCTGGCCAGCACCGATTCGGTGGCGGCCGAGACCCGTATCGGCGTGCCGGGGGGCTGGTCCGGCGCCGCCGGGTAGCGGTGCAGCACGCGCTTTTTATCGTCCAGCAGCACGATGCTGCCGTGCGGTCCGGTCGCCAGCGATGCGAACAGCTGGTCGATGCGCCGGATGTCCAGGTTGGCGTACAGCGCGCCGCCGAAACCGCCGTCCGGCAGCGTGAGCGCATAGGCCAGCGGCAGCACCAGTTCGTTATTGATGCGCGACAGCAGCGGCGCGCCGAAAATCAGGCCGCGCTCACTGCGGGCGCGCTGGAAGAATTCGCGGATGCCCAGGTCCTGCGGGTGGGCAGGATCGATCTCCTCGCCGTACACCACCCTGCCCCGCGCGTCGGCGCCGCGCACGGCGCGCGCCTGCGGCAAGCGCTCGCGCAGCGCCGCCACGTAGTCGCGGTAGCGCGCCTCGTCGTAGCGGCCCTGTTGATGCAGGGCCGTGTATTCCTGCGCGCCGCGCCGCAAGGCCAGGTCGGTTTCCTGGAAATGGGCGTGGAAGTAATACTGCAGCGTGATGGCGAGGTTGCGCGAGGTTTCCTCGGCCGCCGCATAGTAGCGCTGCTGGCTCTTATACAGCACATGCACCGCGAACAATCCCAGCAGCACTACCCCTGCCGCCACGGCGGCCACCAGCACGCCAAACAGCTTTTCCAGTTTGTGCAGGGTACGGAATCTCATGGTGGCGCTGCGGAACCGGGCAATGGCTCAGAAACCCAGCTGGTCGATATCGGCCAGCGAGGCGCGGCCCTTCTCGGTGAACTCATGTCCGGCGCCATCGGCGCGCGGCTGGATGTGGGATTTTTTGCCCAGGAACAGGGCGACGTCGGCATCGAGCACGGTGGCCGGATCGGCCGCCAGGGCGCGCATGCCCAGGATGCAACGGCGCAGCAGCAGGGTTTGCTGGCCTGCAGGGGTCAGGGTGACCTGGCCATTCTTGGCCACGGAAAACAGTTTTAAACCGGCCAGCCGCTTGGTGTTGCGGCCTACGCAGGCGCTGGGCTTGCCCTTGATGCCACGCGCCACTTCAGCCACCGCGTCATATTCGTCCTGCGTTAACTTCTCATTTTTCATTGCCATACATTCCATGAAAGACTGCTAAGCCCTCATGGTACGCGCCCGGCACAGCCAGGGCAAGGCAGGGACCGCCCGCGCGGTCCCGGAGACGCTTCAGAATGCGCGTATCAGCAGCCAGATGGCGCCGATGGTGGCGAAGGCCGCCGCGCAAATCAGGGCTTGCACACGCTTGTCGGCCAGCATGGCGGCGCGGCCGCGGCGGCCGAGATAGATCTTGTTGTGCAGGGAATTGCCCATGATGGCCTCCGGTTTAATTAATCAATGACATGAACAAATTATAGGAATTCTTGCGTGACGCCTATGTGACATACAGCACAAATATGAAAATATGTATCCACTAAGCAACACTCTGTGGCGCTGTACGCAACGTTGCTGAAACCTCACTCCGGGCGCCCTTGTACGACGCAGCATGGCGCTAGCTGCTAGCATGGGGGCAGCGGATTTCATCACTACGGGAGCACACCATGGATCAGGAGTTGCAGCAGAAAACGGAGCACGACCGGTCACCACGCAAGCGTCCGCCGCCTCGCGCAGGCGATAACCTGTACGAAGAGACGGACATCGGCAGCGGCGAAAAAACACCGGCCCAGTTGGACACGGAGGAGGATATCAAAAGCATACCGCCGTTGCCGCACGATACGCCGCCAGCCTCCCCGCCAGCTACATCCTGATGGGCGGCTTGGGCGGAGTGGGCTCCTCGATGGGCGCCTGATCGGGCGGCGGCAGCTCGTCCGGCGGTGGTTCGTGTGGCGGGTCCTTTTCCGGCTGGGGCGGCGGCGCCTCGGGATCGGGAGTGGTATGGGCCCTCAGCGGGGCGTGGTGCTTGTTGGTCATGCTGGCCTCCTGTATGAGTGAGATGTAACCCTTGCAGGAGGCAGATTAAGGGCAAGCGCGCGCAATCGAGCGCACGGTATGCGCGCTTGCGTGCAATGGCTCACTTGCCGATGCGATAAATCACGTCCACGCTTTGGGTATAGCGCAGCGATTCGACGCCGTAGAAATCCTTGGCCTGGGGCGCGGTCCGGCTGCCCGCCGCATTCTCGGCCGGCGCCAGGCCTACCGCACGGCTGATATTGCGCAGCTGGCCGGTAGAGACCGCGTTGACCGGCCCCAGCTTCTTGCCGAAGCCGGCCGCCAGGTTTTCTGCCTTGGCTTGCGCGTCGCGCAGTGCCTGGATGGCCAGTTCGCGTTCGAGCTGGGCGCGCGAGCTCAGTCCGAAACTGGCAGGACGGCGGCCACGGCAAGCTGCTTCAACATCGCGTGTCTCCTGTTGTTTTGAGGAAAGCGCAGTATTCAGGAGATTTTATTATTTAGCAACTTGCAAACTGAACAAATTGCCCCATTTGCACTTCCAATCACCATATAGATCAACACTTAGCCAGGATATCCCGCCATGCTCGCCCCCAAGCCGCCCCGCTCCGTCGTCAACAACAAACCGGTCGCCGTGCAGGTGGTCAAGCAGGAGCAATCCGGCGCCGTGAACAAGCATGTGCTGATCGTGGAGCGCAAGCCGGGCAAGGCCGACAAGCCGAAATGAGGGCCGGCGGCGCGCTGTAGCGCGGTTTGCGCTGCTTAAAGATAAGCGCCTATGGCCGCCATCATGCGGTCCACGTACGCTTCCTTTTCGCCGACCGGGGCAATGTAGTGCATGGCGTCGCGCGCCGCCTGTTCCCCCTCCAGCCTGGCGATCATCCAGCCAGCCAGGTAGGCGGAAGCGAGGCAGCCGCCCGCCGTGGCCAGGTTATCGCGCGCATGGAAAGGCTGGTCCAGCACCGTGGCGCCGGTCTCCAGCACCCATGGCCTGGTGGTGAGGTCGGTGCAGACCGGCAGGCCTTGCAGGATGCCCAGCCTGGCCAGCACCAGCGCGCCCGAGCACTGCGCGCCTATCAGCTGGCGCGCCGGGTCCAGCTGGAGCGAGGCCATGAAACCGGCGTCATTGACGTAATCGCGGGTCTTGATCCCACTGCCGATGATCACCGCATCCGCCGCGCAAGCCTCGGCCATGGTGGACTGGGCGTGCACGGACACGCCGTTCATCGACGTCACCGAGGCGCTGGGGCAGGCGATGGTCACGCGCCAGCCGGGCTTCTTGACCCGGTTCAGCAAGCCCAGGGCAATGAAGGAATCGAGCTCGTTGAATCCTTCCAGGGTCAGGATGGCGATGTGCATGGCCGCTTATTTGTTCAGCGTGGTCAGCAGGACGAAGACTTCATGCTCGATGGCCGGCTCCACGGCCTTGAAGGCCTTGTCGGCTTTCACGTAGGCGGGACGGCGCAGTTCGGCCGCTTCGGCGGCGGTCGGCTTGGGCGCGGTCTCGTACAGGGCCGGGCCGCTGTTGTAGGTTTGCTTGAGCACTTTCTGGCCGTAGCTGGACTGGTAGTAGCGCGTGATCTCGGTGGCGGTCTCGGTGTCGACCAGCTTGGAGACGGCCGGCGTCAATCGCGTGTAGACCTGCTCGGCCGGCAGGGCCAGCACCTTGTCCATCACGGCCTGGCGCTGCTGCGGCGTGGCGTAGCGGCTGGAGCCGGCCTTGTAGCGCAGCATTTTCTCGATCTGCATGGCGGCCAGCAGGTCGTGCGTGGCCTTGGGATCGGCGGGCGGCGCCGCCTGCGCCAGGGTCGAGACGAACACGGCGCCGGCGGCCATCAAGCTAGTCCACTTCATGGAATTCCTTTAGTTGCAGAAAGCTTAATGGTAGCGCCAAACGCACGTTACGCATAGGCCGGCATCTTGGCCAGCAGCTTGTCCAGCGTGATGGGATAGTCGCGCACCCGCACCCCGGTGGCGTTGTAGATGGCGTTGGCCACGGCCGCCGCCACGCCGCAAATGCCCAGCTCTCCCACGCCCTTGGCTTTCATGGGCGAGGATATGGGGTCGGTCTCGTCCAGGAACACCACTTCCTGGTGCGGGATGTCGGCATGCACCGGCACTTCGTAGCCGGCCAGGTCGTGGTTGACGAAGTAGCCGAGGCGCTTGTCCACCACCAGGTCTTCCATCAGGGCCGCGCCCACGCCCATGGTCATGGCGCCTATCACCTGGCTGCGCGCCGACTTGGGATTGAGGATGCGGCCGGCCGCGCACACGGCCAGCATGCGCCGCACCCGGGTTTCGCCGGTGGCAATGTCCACGCCCACTTCGACGAAGTGGGCGCCGAAGGTGGATTCCTGGTAGGTCTTGTCCAGCTTCCCGTATTCCATCGTATCCTCGGCCGACAGTTCGCCGGCCTGCGCCAGCGGCACGCTCCTGCCGTTCGCGCTGACCGCGCCGCCGGCGAACTGCGCGCCGGCCGGGTCCAGCCCCAGCTTGGCCGCCACCGCCTCGCGCAGCTTGACGCAGGCCGCGTACACGCCGGCAGTGGAGCTGTTGCCGCCCCACTGCCCGCCCGAGCCGGCCGACACCGGATAATCGGAGTCGCCCAGCCGCACCACCACCTGGTCCAGCGCCACGCCCATCATCTCGGCCGCGGTCTGGGCAATGATGGTGTAGCTGCCGGTGCCGATGTCGGTCATGTCGGTTTCCACGATGACCTTGCCCTTGCCGTCCAGGCGCACCCGCGCGGCGGACTTCATCACCAGGTTGTTGCGGAAGGCGGCCGCCACGCCGTAGCCGACCAGCCAGCGGCCGTCACGCAGCTGGCCCGGTTTGGCGCTGCGCTGGTTCCAGCCGAAGCGCTCGGCGCCGCCGCGCAGGCAGTCGATCAGGCGCCGCTGCGAGAACGGGCGCGAGGGCTTTTCGGGATCGACCTTGGTGTCGTTCAGGATGCGGAAGGTGACCGGATCCATCTTGAGCTTTTCGGCCATTTCATCGATGGCGATTTCCAGCGCCATCAGTCCGGGCGCCTCGCCCGGGGCGCGCATGGCGTTCCCCTCCGGCAGGTCCAGCACGGCCAGCTTCATGGATGTCATGCGGTGCGCGCCCGCGTACAGCAAGCGGGTTTGCATCACGGCCGTTTCCGGCTTCCCGTCGGGCAGGTCGCCGGACCAGCTTTCATGGGCGATGGCCGTGATCTTGCCGTCGCGGGTGGCGCCAATGCGGATGCGCTGTATGGTGGCCGGACGGTGGGTGGTGTTGTTCATCATGAGGGGACGCTGCAGCGCCACCTTGACCGGACGGCCGGCGGCGCGCGCGCCCAGCGCCGCCATCAGCGCTTCCGAGCGCACGAACAGCTTGCCGCCAAAGCCGCCGCCGATATAGGGCGACACCAGCCGCACCTGGTCCTTGGCCAGGCCCAGGGTCTTGGCGACGTCGCCCTGGCCCCAGGCGATCATCTGGTTGGAGGTCCACAGGGTCAGCTTGCCGCCGTCCCAGGCCGCGATGGAGGCGTGCGGCTCCATCATGGCGTGCGACTGGTCGGGCGTGGTGTAGCTGGCGTCCAGCTTGACCGGCGCCGCCGTGTAGGCCTTGGAGAAATCGCCCACTTTGGTCTCGGGCTTGTCATCGCCGCCCTTGGGCACGGTGGCGCTGTCCTTGGCCCTGGCCAAGTCGTAGGCGCCCTGCTCCTTGCTGTACTTGACGCGCACCAGGGCGGCGGCGGCGCGCGCCTGCTCGAAGGTCTCGGCCACCACCACGGCCACGGCCTGATGGTAGTGCTGCACCTCGGGGCCGGCCAGCAGCCTGGCGGTGTTCATCCTGCCCTTGCCCAGCTTGCCCGCATTCCCGGCCGTGACCACGGCCAGCACGCCCGGCGCCCGTTTGGCGGCGCTGGTGTCTATGGAGTCGATGCGGCCCTTGGCGATGGCGGCCCCCACCACGTAGCCATAGGCGGCGTTGGGCGCGGCGGCGTGCTGCTCGTAGGCGTAGGGCGCGGTGCCGGTGGTCTTGTACGGACCGTCGATGCGGTCGACCGGCTTGCCGACCACCTTGAGCTGGTCGATGGGATTGTTGGTGGCGGGAGTGTCGAATTTCATGGCTCAGCCTTTCTGCGCTTCCGCCAGCGCGGCGGCGATGGTCCGCTGTGCCAGCGGAAGCTTGAACTCGTTTTCCGGGGTCGGCCTGGCGCCGGCCAGCAGCTGCTCGGCCACCGCTTTGGCGCCATGGCGCAGGTGGTTGTCGGCCGCCTCCACCCGCCACGGCTTGTGCGCCACGCCGCCCAGCGCAACCCGGCCGGTGCCGTCGCGCTGCACCACGGCCGCCACCGAAATCAGCGCGAACGCGTACGAGGAGCGGTCGCGCACCTTGCGGTAGATGTGGGCGCCGCCCAGCGGCTTGGGCAGGGTCACGCCGGTAATCAGCTCGCCCGGCTGCAGCGCCGTTTCGATGTGCGGCGTATTGCCCGGCAGGCGGTGGAAATCGGCGATGGGGATGACGCGCGTGGCGCCATCGGCAGCCACGGTTTCCACCTGCGCGTCCAGCAGGCGCATGGCCACCGCCATGTCGCTGGGGTGGGTGGCGATGCAGGCCTCGCTGGCGCCGATCACGGCGTGCTGGCGCGTGTAGCCGCCAATGGCTGCACAGCCGCTGCCCGGCGCGCGCTTGTTGCAGGCCTGGTTGGTGTCGTAGAAGTAGGCGCATCGGGTGCGCTGCAGCAGGTTGCCGGCCGTGGTGGCGCGGTTACGCAGCTGCATGGAAGCGCCGGCCAGCAGCGCGCGCGCCAGCACGCCATAGTCGCGCCGCACCCGTTCGTCCGACGCCAGGTCGGTGTTGCGCACCAGGGCGCCGATGCGCAGGCCGCCATCCGGCGTTGCCTCGATCTTGTCCAGCGCCAGGCCGTTGACGTCGACCAGGTGCACCGGCGTCTCGATCTCCAGCTTCATCAAGTCCAGCAAATTGGTGCCGCCGGCGATGAACTTGGCGCCCGGGGTGCGCGCGGCGGCCGCCGCCTCGGCCGGCGTGGCCGCGCGCTGGTAGGTGAAGGCCCTCATGCCGCGCCTCCCGCCACCTCGGTGATGGCGTCCACGATGTTGGAATAGGCGCCACAGCGGCAGATATTGCCGCTCATGCGTTCGCGGATTTCCTCGGCGCTCAGCCTGGGTCCGGCCACCAGGTCGGCGGTCACGTGGCTGGGCTTGCCCTGGCGGATCTCGTCCAGCACCGAGACCGCGGAACAGATCTGCCCCGGGGTACAGTAGCCGCACTGGTAACCGTCGTGCTTGACGAAGGCGGCCTGCATGGGATGCAGCTTGGCCGGCGTGCCCAGGCCTTCGATGGTGGTCACCTTGCTGCCTTCGTGCATGATGGCCAGGGTCAGGCAGGAATTGATGCGGCGCCCGTCCACGATCACGGTGCAGGCGCCGCACTGGCCATGGTCGCAGCCCTTCTTGGTGCCGGTCAGGCGCACATGCTCGCGCAGCGCGTCCAGCAAGGTGGTGCGGGTGTCCAGTTCCAGCGTGTGCGGCTGGCCGTTGATGTGCAGCGTGACCTTGCCGGTCGATGGCGGCGGCCCGGGGTCCGGCGCCGCGCCGCCGCCCTGCCCGCCCTGTTCGGCCGCCATGGCCACCGGCGGCACCGCCGCCGCCGACACCGACAGCGCGCCCGCGATCAGCAGCTCGCGCCGGGTGATTCTGATATCGCTGAGATGATCCATGTCGTCCGCATCCTCGTAGATGTTGTATCGGCCAGTACCTGGATAAATTCTAAGTGAGCTTATGAGAATACCCGCGTACGATTGAACTCAACGCAGCAGCGGCAGGATGCGCTCCTTGAGTACGCGGTACTGGGCGTCGACCATGGCCTGATTGGGGTCGTGGCCGGCGCCCGGCACCATCACCAGCGCCTTGAAAGGCGCCCGCAAGCTGTCGTAATAACGGCGCGTGACCTCCGGCGTGGTAAGCAAGTCCTCCTCACCCTGCACCAGGAATACGGGCATGGGGAAGCCCACGCCCATCGCCGGCAGGTCCACCTGCGAGAACATGCCGTCGCCGTGGCGTCCCACGAAGTAAAGGAAGGAATAGTCCTCGCCCGCGTCGTAGTCGGCCTTGGCCTGGGGCGTCGCGTATTCGGGCGCAGCCTGCCACCAGTCCTCCGGTGACGGCGTGGTGACGGCCTCCTCGTATTTGCGGATCACGCGCCGCACTTTGCCGAAGCTGCGCGGATCGGTCCAGGGCGGCGGGCCCACCGCCTCCAGCACCTGCAGCGAGGCGGCGTCGCCCGCGCCGCGCGCGCGCTCGAGCAGCCTGGCATACCCGACCGGCTGGTTCTGGCGGTAGCCCACCACCTGGGAGGCGCCCAGGTAGGCGGCGAACAGACCGGGATCGGCCTTGAGCATGTAGACCGACAGGATGGAACCCCAGGAGCTGCCGAACAGGATCACCTGGCGCTTGCCGAGACGGCGCGCCAGGTAGCCAGCCAGCTCGACGCCGTCGCGCGTGAGCTGCTCCAGCGTCAGCGGCGCATCCGGCGCCGGTCTGCTGCGGCCATAGGTCATGCCGGAGCCGCGCTGGTCCCACTGCACCACGGTGAAGTCCCTGGTCCACGGCCCGTACATGCGGTCCGAATACAGGCTGAGCGGATTGCCGGGGCCGCCATGCACCACCAGGATCACCGGATTGGCGCAGCTCTCGCCCTTGATGGTGACCCACTGTTCGATGCCGCCTATGGCCACGTAGCCCTTTTCATCGAGCCTGCCCTGCCCGGCCGCGCAGGCCGGCGCCAGGGCGGCTCCCGGCGGCGCGTGCCGGGCCGGCGCGGCGACGCATGGCAACACGATGGACAGCAGCACGGCGGCAAGGGATGGCTTCAGCATGGACGGACCTCACGGATGCGCCGGCACGCCGCCGGCCACCAGATCATACGGAATCGGCACCGGCCCGTCTAGCGCGCGCGCCTCGGGCGCGGCGGCGCCGGCAGCGCCTTGCGGTCCACCTTGCCGGCCGGGCTGAGCGGCAAGCTATCCAGCAGGGCGAACTGGGCCGGCATCATGTAGGCTGGCAGGAAGTCCTGCAGGTGGCGGCGCAGTTCGGCCAGCGGCGGCAGCGCCGCGCGCCTGGCGGCCTCGCGCGCCAGCACCACGTAGGCCACCAGGCGTGGCTGGCCCGGGACATCCTCGCGCACGGCGGCTGCCGCGTCGGTCACGGCCGGGTGCTGGCGCAGCAGGCTCTCGATCTCGCCCAGTTCGATACGCAGGCCGTTCAGCTTGACCTGGCCATCGATGCGCCCCAGGTAGTCGATCACGCCGTCGGCCCGGCGGCAGGCCAGGTCCCCGGTGCGGTACAGGCGGGCGCCGGGCCGCTCCGAATAAGGATCGGGAATGAAGCGCTCGGCCGTCAGATCGGGCCGGTTCAGGTAGCCGCGCGCCACGCACACTCCGCCGATATGCAGCTCGCCGGCCTCGCCCGGCGGCAGTTGCCGCCCCTCGGGATCCAGGATGTGCAACTGCACGTTCTGGATGGGCGTGCCGATGGCGACCCGCGCCGGACTCGGCGGACAGGCCCAGTGGCTGACCTCGATGGCGGCCTCGGTCGGCCCGTACAGGTTGCAGATCGGCGCAGCGTGCAGCGCTTGGTGGCGCCGCACCAGGTCGGCGCTGAGCGCCTCGCCGCTGCAGAACACTTGCCGCACCGAGCTGCAGGCGCTCCATTCGCCCTCGCCCAGCATCAGGGCCAGCATGGATGGCACGAAATGCAGCGCGGTCACACCCTCGCGCCGTATCACCGCCGCCAGGTAGCCGACGTCGCGGTGGCCGTCCGGGCGTGCCAGCACCAGGCAAGCGCCCGCCGTGAACGGCCACACCAGCTCCGACACCGAGACGTCGAAGCTGAACGGGGTCTTTTGAAGGAACACGTCGGCGCCGTCCAGGGGATACTGCTTCTGTATCCAGTCGATGCGGTTGACCAGCGAGCGGTGCTCTATCATTACGCCCTTGGGCAGCCCGGTCGAGCCCGAGGTGTAGATCACATAGGCCAGGTTATCCGGCGACTGGCCCGGCTGGCGCGCCGGATCGCTGTCCGGGTAGCCATCCAGCAGGGCCAGGGTATCCGGCGCATCCAGCGCCAGCAGCCGCAGCGCGGGGCTGGCCCGGCCCAGCGCCGCGGCGCGCTCCAGGACCGATACATGGGTCAGCAGGAGGCCGAAGCCGCCATTCTCTATCATGTACAGCAGGCGCTGCTCCGGGTAGCCGACGTCGAGCGGGACATAGGCGGCGCCTGCCTTGAGGATGCCCAGCAGGCCGATCACCAGCGCCGGCGAGCGTTCCGCGCACAGGCCCACGCAGGTGTCCGGGCGCACGCCCTGCGCGCGCAGGTAGTGCGCCACCCGGTTGGCGCGCGCGTTCAGTTCCGCGTAGGTCAGGCTCTGGTCCTCGAAGCGCAGTGCCACGCGCTGCGGGGTGCGCGCGACCTGGTCCTCGATCAGCTCATGGATGCAGCGCTGGTGCGGATAATCTGTGCCCGTGGCGTTCCAGGCTGCCAGCTGGGGCAGCCAGTCCACCGTCGGCGCAGGAATGTCGGATAAGGCCATCATGGTATCTGCTCCCGGTTCATGTCAAAGGCCGGCCGCCGCATGGAGGCCAGCCGCCGCAGGGTAGGCTGAGGCACCGGCAGCGCGCGGGTGTCGACCTTGCCGCTGGGGCCCAGCGGCAGCGACTTGAGCGCGACGAACAGTACCGGCACCATGTAGGGCGGCAGGAACTGCTGCAGGTGGCGGCGCAGCGCGGCGGTGGGCGGCAGCGCGTCATGCGAGGCCGCCGCCCGCGTGAGCGCCACGTAGGCCACCAGCTGCTGCTCGCCGGGAATGTCCTCGCGCGCCAGCACGCTGGCGGCCGCCACCGCCGGGTGGCCCAGCAGCCGGCTCTCGATCTCGCCCAGTTCCACGCGCAGCCCGTTCAGCTTGACCTGGCTGTCGGCCCGGCCCAGGAATTCCACGTTGCCGTCCGGGCCGAAGCGCGCCAGGTCGCCGCTGCGGTACATGCGTGCGCCCGGCTCGCCGCAGAACGGATCGGCCAAGAAGCGCTCGGCGGTGAGGTCGGGCCGGTTCAGGTAGCCGCGCGCCACGCCAGCGCCGCCGATATACAGCTCGCCGGCCGCGCCCTGCGGCAGCCGTGCGCCGTGCCGGTCGAGGATGTACAGGCGCGCGTTCTGGGTCGGCTTGCCTATCGCCACCCGCGCCAGGCCCGGATCGCGCGGACACAGCCAGCCAGTGGCCTCGATGGTGGTCTCGGTGGGCCCGTACATGTTGTACAGCGGCGCGCCGTGCAGGGCATAGTGCTGGCGGATGATCTCGGGACTGAGCGCCTCGCCGCCGCAGGTCACGAGCCGCACCGAGGTGCAGGCCGCCCAATCGCCCTCGCGTACCATCATGGTCAGCATGGACGGCACGAAGTGCACGAAGGTGACCCCCGCTTCCTGAATCAGGCTGGTAAGATGCGCCACATCGCGGTGGCCGTCGGGGCGCGCCATCGCGATGCAGGCGCCGATGGTGAGCGGCCACACCAGCTCGGACACGGCGACGTCGAAGCTGAACGGGGTCTTGTGCAGAAATACGTCGCTTTCGCCGGTGCCGAACATCTTCTGGATGCCGTCCATGCGGTTGACCAGCGCGCGGTGCTCTATCATCACGCCCTTGGGCTGCCCGGTCGAGCCGGAGGTGTAGATCACATAAGCCAGGCTGGAGGCCGACTGGCCGGGCAGCCGCGCCGGGTTGCCGTCCGGGTAAGCGTCCAGCAGGGCCAGCGTGTCCGGCGCGTCCAGCATCAGCAAGCGCGGCGCCGGGTCTCCGTGCGCCAGCGCGGCCGCCTGCCGCGCCACCGCGTGGTGCGTCAACAGCAGCGCCAGGCCGCCGTCCTCGATCATGTAGCGCAGGCGCTGGGCCGGATAGTTGGCGTCCAGCGGCACGTAGGCGCCGCCGGCCTTGAGGATGGCGAGCAGGCCCACCACCATGGCCAGCGAGCGCTCCGCGCACAGCCCGACGCGGCTGTCGGCCCGCACGCCCAGGCTGCGCAGGTGGTGCGCCACCCGGTTTGCCCGCGCGTTCAGCTCGGCGTAGGTCAGGCTGCCTTCGGCGCAGCGCACTGCGGTGCGCCAGGGTACGCGCGCGGCCTGGTCTTCCACCAGCTCGTGGACGCAGCGCTGTCGCGGAAAATCCGCGGCGGTCTCGTTCCACGCCTCGAGCTGGCGCAGCCACCGGGGAGGCAGCTGTTCCTGCTGGTACGCCTGCTCCTGGTCCTGGCAAAACGCGCTCAATGCAAGTGCGGACATGGCGGGCTCCCTTCAGGCTGCAAGGACGAAGCGGCAGCCAGCCTGCGTGGCGCTTTCCTGCGCGGCGCAGGAAAGGTGGTGGCGGATCAGGCGCTTGGTCTGCACCAGGCGCTCGTGCTCGAGGGCGCAGGCATCGGCGAAATAGGACTTCACGTCCGGCCACACCTCCGGCTCCAGGCGCGACAGATAGATGCGCTCATGCTCGGCCTCGGGGGTGTCCATGACCTCCAGGTCGAGGTCGTCCTTGTGGATCCAGACACTGGTCAGCGAGACCCGGAACTTGTCCAGGTCGGCCGGCGGCAGCGCGCCCAGGTCCTTGTCGCAGCTCTTGGAACCGTGCAGCAGATGGCTGTTGAAGACGATGGACATTCCCTCGCGGTAGTCCAGGAAGCTGCGCTTGAGGCGGTCCGTATCGCAGCGCAGCACCGGACCGGCCAGGTACATGCAGTCGGACAGTTCGCCCTTCTTCTTGCTGATGAAATGGGTGTTCTCGCGTTCCATGCGCTGGTAGATGTCGGCGTGCGCCGGGTCCTTGTTGTCGACCACGAAGATGCCCATGTCCGAGCCGTCCAGGCCAGGGATGGCGTCGCGGTATACATTGGTCCAGATGGTCAGCATGCGCGACTGGTAGCCATTGCGCGAGAAATAGTGCACGCCGCCGTCCTGGTGGATATTGTCGATGCGGCGTACGTCCCGCAGGCGCAGCTTCCATATCGAATGGTAAAGCGGTACGTAGTCGCGGTAGACCGCGGCAAAGGCGTGCGCGTAGAAGCCGCGTGTGAGCTCATGCAGGCCGATGAAGTCCTGCTGGCCGGTGATGTCGCGCCGGCCCTCGGCGCGCAGGTAGCCGAATTGGCGCTCTATGCGCGCCAGCATGTCCTGGTAGGCGCTGCTGCCGGTGTCGTGCGATACGGTATAAACGGTGCTGTCGAACATGAAATGCTCCTGGTAGGTGATGGCGGTCAGGCGGCCAGCGGGGCCGGTTCGGCGCCATGCGCCTGCTCCAGCACGCGGCGGGCGACGGCTTGCACCTCGCCGATGAAACGGGCGCTGTCGCCGTGGATGAAGAAGTGGCCGCCATCGAAGTCCACATAGGCCGGGGCCGGCGTGACCAAGCGGTTCCAGGCCCGGGCATCGGCGAAAGGCACCGCGTCGTCTTCCCGGCCGCTGAAGATGGTGACCGGCGCCGCCAGGCGCGGCTCGGGATCGAACACGCGCGACTCGCTCAGGGTGAAGTCGGCGCGCAGCATGGGCATGAACACTTCCATGATGTCGCGGTTGTCCAGGATCTCGTGCGGGGTGCGCGAATACATCTTGATCTCCCGGATGAAGTCCTCGTGCGACAGCCCTGCCATCAACGGCTTGACGCGCGGCAGGTGCATGGCGCGCGCTGCCGACAGCACCACGTGCGCCAACCGGCCCTGGCCCTGCGCCTGCAGCGCGCGCGCCAGCTCGAAGGCCAGCATGGCGCCCATGCTGTGGCCGACGAAGATGGCCGGCAGGTCCAGGTAGGGCGCGATCTCCTGGCGCAGCGCCGCCACCTTGGTTTCCAGGCAGGCGATGGGCGCGGCCGAGTAGCGGTTCTCGCGTCCCGGCGACTGCACCGCGAACACGTCGATCTCGCGCGGGAAGTGCTTTTCCCAGCCGCGGAAGATGGAAGCCCCGCCGCCCGCATAATGGAAGAAGAACAGCCGCAGCCTGGCCTGCCGGGTGTGCTGCAGCTTGATGAACCAATCCGACATGATAGTCCTCTTTGATGGTTGGGTTGGGGTAGCGGCGGCCGCGCCTCACAGCAGCAGGTCGACCTGCTCCTCTTCGGCGCCGCCGTCGATGCGCGCCGCTCCCTGTTCCGGCAGGGCGCGGATCACATTCGCGACGCCCTCGATGTCGGGATATTCGAACAGGGTGACCAGCGGCAGGCGCACCCCGAGCCGCTTGCGGATATGGTTGACCGCGGTCATGGCCAGCAGCGAGTGGCCGCCCAGCTCGAAGAAATTGCATTTGACCCCGACCTGGCCGCGCTTGAGCACCTCGCTCCAGATGGCGCACAGCTCGCATTCGACGGCGTCGCGCGGCGCCACCACTGCGGCCGGCTGCGCCTCGCCGGCGACCGGTAGGCGGGCGCGGTCGATCTTGCCGGTAGCCGTGGTAAGGAAGCCGTCCACGAACACGTACAGCTCCGGCACCATGTAGTCCGGCAGGGTGCGGCGCAATTCGCCGCGCAGGGCCAGGCCGCGCAGGGCGTCTCCTCCATGCGCTTCCGCCCCCTCCTCCAGCGCCACGTAGGCCGCCAGCCGCCCGTCCCCGGCCGGCGCCACCACTGCCTGCCGCACGCCGTCGACCCGCAGCAGCGCGGCCTCGATCTCGCCCAGTTCGACGCGGGCGCCACGCACCTTGCACTGGGCGTCCTGGCGGCCGCAGTACTGCAGGGTCCCGTCCGGCAGCCAGCGCGCGTAATCGCCGGTGCGGAACAGCCGTTCGCCGGGCAGGAACGGGTCGTCGATGAAGCGCACGGCGTTGAGCTCGGGACGGTTCAGGTAGCCCAGCGCCAGGCCCGGGCCGCCGATGCAGATCTCGCCCACGGCGCCCTGGGGCGCCAGGCCCAGGTGGCGATCCAGCAGGCGCACCCGCATGTTCTGCAGCGGCGCGCCAGCCGGCACCAGTGCCGCCTCGCTGGTGGCCGCGTGGCTGCGCACGGCCCGCAGCGCCTCGGCGGTGCCGGCCGCCGCCACGCCCTGCTCCACCAGTCCGGCGGCGATCTCCAGCTGGTCGCACAGGACTTCGCGCAGGTCGCCGAAACCGACCAGCGGATTGGAGAACACCACCCTGAACACCGTCACCGGGCTGTCGCCGGTGGGCCGGTGCAGGACCCGGGTCTTGGACACGAAGCTGCGCGCGCGCAGGAACTGCTCCTGCTGGATGGACTCCACCGCGGCGCTGATGGCGGCGTTCTCGGCCTCGTCGTAGCGGCCGTACTTCTTGCCGCGCAGTGCGGCCGGGATATAGCGGTAGTTGACGATGTTGATCTCCGGACGGCCCACCAGCTCGAACGCGTCCGAGGCCTCGACCAGGGCGGCGAAGTGCGCCGCCTGCGCCATGCTCTGGTCCACCAGCCAGCCGTAGCCCTGGCGCCCCAGCAGATGCAGGGCGGCGTGCAGCAGCAGGGCATTGGCCGGGCGCGAACCTTCCAGCGTGTGCTGGCCCATGTCGAAGGTGCCGCGCTGGGCCTGGTAGGCGGTGTGCATGGGCAGGATGCCGGTGTCCTGCGGCTCGCGGAACAGCACCAGGCTGATGCCCTGCGGCAGGTACATCTGCTTGTGGCCGCAGAAGGTCACCGTGTCGGCCTGCTCTATGCCTTTGAGCTTGCCGCGGAAGCGGGACGAAAAGCGGATCGCGCCGCCCCAGGCCGCATCGACGTGGAAGTGCAGCCGGTAGCGGCGGGCAATGGCCGCCATCTCAGGCAGCGGGTCTATGGTGCCGGTCTCGGTGGCGCCGGCAATGCCGATCAGGGCGATGATGAAGCGTCCCTCGGCGCGGCAGCGCTCTATGGTCTGCACCAGGTGCTCCATGGACAGGCGCTGCTCGTCGTCCTGGTCGATCAGCAGGATGTTGCGCTCCCCCACGCCCAGCAGGTTGGCGGCCTTGCGGATCGAGTAATGCGCCAGGCGCGAACCGATGATCACGCCCGGGCCCAGGCCGGCCTGGTGCAGCAGCGCGGTGGCGCCCTGGGCCGCGATCTCGGCCGGGCTGTGGCCCAGTGCGCGCAGGCCGCGGTTGCGGGCGCACAGCATGGCGGTGATGTTGGAGGTCGTCCCTCCGCTGGTGACCAACCCGAAATTGCTGTGCGGGTCCTGGGCATGGTCGGCGTAGGCCTGCTCCGGGAGGTCGAAGAACTGGCGGTGCACCATGGCCACCGCCTGGCGCTCGGCCAGCGACAGGCTCTTGGAAGTCTCGATCTTCACCATGTTCTGGTTCAGGATGGTGAGCACGCGCGCGAATTCGGCCATGAAGTTCGGCAGCTGCGAGGTCATGTGGCCGATGAAGCGCGGCGAGGCCACGTTGACCACGTGCGGCATCACCTGCCGGTTCAGGTAGTCCAGGTAGCGCTCGAACGGCTGGCTGGACTCCGGCGTGGCGGTGTCGCTGAACCCGGCCACCAGGCTGCCCAGGGTGACGCCGGGCGCGACCACGGCGCCGCCCAGGGCCAGCGGCGTGGCGGCGCCGTCCAGGCCGCAGGACAGCTCGACCTCGCGCGGGAAGTAGCGCATCACCTCGGCCGGCAGTCCGTCATGGACGACCTGGAAGGTGGCGTCGGCCCCGGTTTCGGTCGAGCCGTACAGGTTGACCAGGGTGGCGCGCGGCAGGCGCGCCCGCAGCCGCGCCGCCAGCGCGCCGCCCAGGGGTTCGCCGCTGCTGGCCAGGTAGCGCAGGCTGTCAAGCTGCTCCAGGTCGGGATGATCGGCCAGCAGCGCCAGCAGCGAGGGCACGGCGGTCAGGCGGGTGACGCCGTGGGCGCGCAGGTTGCCGAGCAGCAGGTCGAGGTCGCGCACCTCATGGTCGCGGACCAGCACCAGCGGGCTGCCCTGTATCAGGGGCTGGAACACCTCGGCCACGTGGTCGACGAAGTTGAGCGAGGTCTTCTGGCTGTATACCTCGCCGGCGGCAGGCGGGAATACGCGCCGCATCCAGGCCAGCCGGTTGACGATGGCGCGGTGCGGCACCAGCACTCCCTTGGGCTCTCCGGTCGAGCCCGAAGTGTAGATCACGCAGGCCGGGTCGTCCGGCCCGGCCTGCGCCAGCGGCGCGGCATCGCTGAAGGCTGCCAGCTGCGCGGCCACCGCCATGTCGTCCAGGCATACCAGTGGCGCGCGGCCCGGCGGCAGCGCGCCGGCGTGTGCCGACTCGCCCAGCACCAGCACCGCGCTGGCGTCGGCGGCCAGGAAAGCCAGGCGCGCCGGCGGATGGGCCGGATCGAGCGGCAAGTAGGCGGCGCCGCTCTTCATGATGGCGAGCATGGCGGCCACCATGGCGGCCGAACGCTCCATGCACAGGCCCACCACCGCGCCCGGTCCGGCGCCGTGACCGCGCAGCCAGCGGGCCAGGCGGTTGGCGCGCGCCTCCAGTTCGCCATAAGGCACCGCCAGCGCGCCATCCAGCAGGGCGTGCGCGTACGGCGTGGCTGCGGCCTGGTCCTGGACCAGGCCATGCACGGTAGCGGCCCGCGGCCACTCGGCGGCGCTGTCGTTCCAGGCATCCAGCAGGCGCCTGCGCTCGGCCGCCCCGAGCAGCGGGAGGTCGGCCAGTGCGGCGTCCGGCTGGGCCACGATGCCGCGCACCAGCACCTCGAAGTTGGCGGCCATGCGTTCGACGCTGGCGCGCGCGTACAGGTCCACGTTGTAGTCCCAGTCCAGGTACAGCCGTCCGTCGGCCTCGGTGACGGTCAGCTCCAGGTCACACTTGATGCCGTTATGGCTGGTTACATTGCGCTCCAGCTCCAGGCCATGGAACGCCAGCGGCTGGGCCTCGTTGTTCTGCAAGGTCAGCGTGACCTGGAACAGCGGGCTGTGGCTCATGCTGCGCTCCGGCTGCAGTTGCTCGACCAGCATCTCGAACGGGACCGCCTGGTGCTCGTAGGCGCCCAGTATCATCTGCTTGTTGCGCGCCAGTTGGGTGCTGAAGCCCGGGTTGCCGGACAGGTCGCTGCGCAGCACCAGGCTGTTGACGAACAGGCCCACCAGCGGCTCGGCGTCGCGGTGCAGGCGGCCGGCGATGGGCGCGCCGATCACGATGTCGTCCTCGCCGCTGTAGCGCTGCAGCAGCGTGGCGAAGGCGGTCTGCAGGAACATGAACAGGGTGACCTGCTGGCGCTGGCACAGGGTCTGGACCGCCGCCAGCAGCGAGCCGTCCAGGGTCTGCGCGTGGCATTTACCCTTGAAGCGCTGGCGCGCCGGACGTGGCTTGTCCAGCGGCAGGCTGTGCATGGCCGGCAGGCCATCCAGCTGTTCGCGCCAATATCCCAGGTGCCGCTCCAGGGCGTCGCCGCGCAGCTGGTCGCGCTGCCACTGGGCATAGTCGGCGTACTGCACCGCCAGCGGCGCCAGCGGTGAAGGCTGGCCCTGTGCGTAGGCGTTGTACAAGGCGTTGAGCTCGCGGAACAGGATGCCCAGCGACCAGCCGTCGGCCGCGATGTGGGGCAGGTTGAGGAACACACGGTGGCGCGCCCCGCCCAGGTGGAACAAATGGGCGCGCAGCAGCACGTCGCGGGTCAGGTCAAACGGCGCCGCCGCGTCGGCGGCAGTGATGCGCGCCAGGGCCTGCGGCTGCGCCGTCTGGTCCAGCTGCTCCAGGTCGTGTACCTGCAGCGCCAGTTCGGCGTCCTGCTGGATCAGCTGCACGGCCTGGCCTCCATCCATCGCAATCGAGGTACGCAGGGCTTCGTGGCGCTCGACCAGGGCCTGCAGCGCGCACCGCAGGGCGGCCACGTCCAGCGCGCCGCGCACCTCGAACTGCATCGGCAGGTTGTACTCTGCGCTGCCGCCCTCCAGCTGGTCGATGAACCACAGGCGCTGCTGGGCGAAGGACAGTGGCAGCGGGCCGGCGCGCGTGGCGCGCGGTATGGGCGCCGCGGCGCCGCGCCCATGACCGGACAGCGCGGCGCTCAGGGCGGCAATGGTGGGGTGCTCGAACAAGGCGCGCAGCGGCAGCTCGACCTGCAGCTGCTGGCGGATCTGGCTCAAGAGGCGGGTGGCCAGCAGAGAATGGCCGCCCGATTCAAAGAAATTGTCCTCGATGCCGACCCGCTCGCGCCGCAGCAGCTGTTGCCACAGCCGGCACAGCGCCTCCTCCGTGGCGTCGCGCGGCGCCACGTAGCGGGCGTTCTCGAGGTCGGCGCCGCTGGGCGCTGGCAGCGCGGCGCGGTCGGTCTTGCCAGTGCGGGTCAGCGGCAACGCATCCAGGAACAGGTACACTTCGGGCACCATGTAGTCCGGCAGCGCCATTTTTAGCGACTGGCGGCAGGCGGCGGCGGAGGGCGGCGCGCCCTCCGCCACGATATAGGCCACCAGCCGGCCGGGCTGCTGCTCGCCCTCCAGTGCGAAGGCGGCCACCAGCGCCTCCTTCACGCCGGGCAGCCGGCGCAGCTGCGCCTCCACCTCGCCGGCCTCGATGCGCATGCCGCGCAGCTTGATCTGGTG
>NZ_JBKFEH010000023.1:0-80251 GCF_053572355.1 Duganella kummerowiae | reverse complement strand
CCCTGCCTGGCGCTGGTGCGGGCCTCGGAACACATGAAGTCCGGCGACAGCGGCATGCGGTAGTCCCAGCTGTGGCGGCCGACGCGGCCCGGGCGCAGCACGCGTACCGCGCTCCAGGAGGTGATGGTGTCGCGCTGCTCGGTGGCGTCGTCGCGGTGGTAGCGGATGGTGCCGGCCGCGTTTTCATCCAGGCTCTCCGGGCCGCCCACCAGCACCATCACGTGGTAGGGAAATTCGTCACGCGGCTGCGGTCGGAAGAACCAGGCGACGCCGCGCCGCGCCAGCAGGCGCCGGATGAAGGCGGCGTCGGACTCGTTGTGCTGCATGGTGAATTCGCGCTTGGGGTAATCCCGGTCCGTGATGATGGCGTCCACATCGCAGTGGAAGCCGGTCCCCAGCAGCGGGTTGGACATCCGCCATTCGTTCAGGATCTGCAGCACGATCTCGATTTCGTTCATGCAGCGGAACACCCGCGTATTGACGCGCCGCTCCAGGATGGCCAGCATGTCGCGCATGACGATCTGGTAACCGGCCAGGCCGCCGTCGCTGTCGCCCGCGCTGGCCTCGGTGACGATGCCGCACACCAGCCGCAGCTCCCGCCGGTCGGTGACGATTTCCAGCGTGACGGGCAGGCCGATCAGGCGCTTGAGCGGCAAACAGGCGCTGGTCGAGACGCACAGCACGCGGTATTCGAAGCCGCCGCAGAGGCTTTCTTCGCCCACCATGTGCTGCGGCAGCAGGATGTCGTCGCGCGGGCCTCCGCTGATGTCCAGCAGCAGCCGCAAGGGCCGGTGGCTGGTGATCAGTTCGCGCGGGATGCGCAGGATGTCGACCAGGTCGATATCGTGTTCCATGGCTCATACCTCCAGCAGGTAGTGGTGGTCGTCGCGGTCGCTGGCGGCGCGGCCGTGCCGCAGGGCGGTGTCGATGCCGAGGCGGCTGCCGCCGTCCAACCGTATGCCCTTCACATCGGCGGCGCGCAGCACCAGCCGCACGTCGAAGGTGCGCGGGGCGCCCGCGAATTGGGACAGCAGCGCGGCCAGCGCCTGGCAGGTGGGCGTCCCGCGCAGGAACTGGTCGCGCTGCGCCGCCGTCAGCGGGCCGATGCGCAAGCCGCACACGCTGCCGCACTCGAAGATGCGCTCGCCCAGCAGCACGCCCTGGCCCAGCTGCACGCCAGATACCCCAAGCTGGGCGCGGTCCTCCGGCGGCACGGTGCGCCACTGGCCCTTGAGCGCTTCGATCTTGAAGGGCACGCCGAAGTAATCGGCCAGTACGCCTTCCATCAAGTCGGCCGGCGCCGTACGGCTGCGGATCTGGGCCGCGTACCAGGCCAGCGCGTGGCGGCCGGTCACGTCCGGATTGCCGCCCGCGCCGCAAATGGACAGGAACAGCGGCATGAAGCCGTCCTGGCATTCGGGGCGCTGGCGCGACCAGGCCTGGTACAGCAGCCGCAGGGCGCGGTCACTGAGCAGGTCGAGGAAGGCGCTGGGGCCGCCGTCGCCGGTGTCGCGCTCGTAGGCGGCCAGGCGCTCCGTGTAGTGCTGCGGCAGCGTGCTGCCCTGTCCCAGCAGGCCGATGGCGGCAGGCGTGATGTGAATGTCGCAGCCATCCTCGCCCTGCTGCACGGACAGGGCAGCTATGGGCCCGGGCGGGAAGGCGGGCGACAGGCGGTTGTGGAAATGGATGCGGCCCGGGCGGCCGCTGTCGTCCAAGGCCTGTTCCAGCAGGCGCAGGGCCTGGAACAGGTCGGCGTAGCCGGGATGGTGGGCCAGCCGGTCGGTCAGGCCAGGGTCAGGCTTCCATTGCGTGGCGGGCATCGCAGCAGCTCCTTGGACGTTTGCAGCGACCGGATGGTCAGCTGGGTGTAGCTGTTGAGGTGGACGTGCAGGCCGAAGTAGTGGTCCAGCAACTGGGCGAACACGTGCAGGCCGGTGCCGGCGTAGGCTTGCTCATCCAGGGTGACGTCGATGGCGACGCCGCGCACATAGGCGCGGCCGCCGTCCAGCTGCAGCCAGGAGGCGGCCGGGCGGTGCGACAGCGCGGCAATGCCGCCTATCTGGCGCTGCGCCACCTCGTTGTCCGGATCGGCGTACAGCCGCAGCATGGCGAGCAACGCGGGTAAGCCTTCCTGGGTCAGGTTGCGGTGGTTGAGGGCCAGCTGGGCCACCAGGGCCCAGTGCGCGTCGCCCGGCTCCGGACGCGGGCTCATGGCGGTCGGACGGCGCAGCAGCCGCGCCTTGACCGAGGCGCTGCCGCCCACCGTGCCCAGGTCGCCGCCGGGCTGTCCGTGCGGCAGTGATTGCGGCAGGTCGCGGTTGGTGCAGGTCAGGCCGACCGACACGCTGCCATCCCTGAGCCGCAGCGGCGAGAACTCGGGCCCGGCCAGCGCCATCGTGTATTCATGCGCGCCGTCCACGCCGGCCAGTTCGGCGTCGCGGCGCAGAACATAGTAGTTACCCTGCGAACTACCCTGCGAGTTGCCATCCCCGCCGTGGCGCATTCCGTGCAGCGGGTGGAAGTCGAGCAGGCGCACGGCCTCGCCGTCCTTGTACTGCAGCTGCACGCTGTCCACGCTGTAGATGTCGCAGCCGGCGGCCGGCAGCTGGTCGGGCATCAGCGCATGGCTGCTGCCGGTGTAGGGCAGCCGCAGCGGCGTGGCATGGTGGCGGAACAGGTTGATCACCGGGGTGCAGCCGGCCAGCAGGTTGTCCGGCCCCAGGGCGCGCAGGATGCGGGCGGCTGCGCTGTCCGGCCGGAGGTCGGCCAGGACCAGGTGCACGGTCAGCCTGCCACCGTCCGGGGCGGCGTGCCGCAGCGCGGCCATATCCAGGTCCACGAAGTTGAATTTTTCCGGGAAGGCGAAGTATTCGCTCAGCAGACGGTAGGCGGCCTGCTCGGAGGCGCGGGCCGGCAGCAGGGCGTCGTCCGCCTGCCAGCCGGCCGGGGTGATGGGATTGCGCTCCAGCGGCTGCCAGCCTCCGTCCGCCTCCACGTAGGCGGCGGCCACGCGCATGAACAGGGTGTCGCGCAGGGTGGCGCACAGCGAGGCTTCGCCATCGATGAACAGGCGCAGCGGCGCATCGCCGCCGCCTTCCACGGCCATGCTGATGCCGCACGCTGCCTGCACCGGCAGCCGCACCGAGGGCGGCGGCTGCAGATACGGCTCGAAGCGCAGCGCCGTCAACGCCGGCATGGCGGCCGGCACGTCATACGCGGTGCGGAAGCGGCATGCGCTGGCTGTCTTGCCGGCCGAGGCCAGCTCGCTGCCGCGCGCCAGCAAGTTGGCTTGGCCGGGCGCCGCCTTGCCGTCCACCACCCGCGCCACCGAGCACGATGGCAGCGGCCGTATCAGGTGCGGATACAGCACCGACAGCAGTGCCTCGGTGAACAGCGCATGACCGTCGTCCAGCAGGCGCGCGGTGCGCGCATTGAGGAAGGCGGCCGACTGTATCAGCCGTTCAACGTGGGGATCGGCGCAGCTGTCGCCATTGATCTGCAGCCGGCCCGCCAGGCGCGGATAGCGCTGCGCGAAGGCACTGCCGGCGCGCCGCAGCAGGCCCAGTTCCCGTTCGAAGTACGGCAGCAGCTTTTCCATGGCGGCGCCCATCCTTGATAGACAGGCTGCCGATGATGCCATGTGTTCCAATCGCAATATTTGATATCGAGCAATAGACGGCAGCGCCCTTGTGCGCGCGGCGGTATGCGAAAATGGCGGCATGAAAGCCGATAAAGCGCTCGCCACCTACCGCCGCATGCGCCAGCAGCCGCTGTGGCGTTTGCTGGCGTCCGCCAACGGCCCGACCACGCTGGCGCTGCTGCAGACCCACCTGTACGACAGCGAACGCAACCTGCCCGCCTCCATCTTCCACGAACGCATAGCGCGCGAACTGGAGCGCCTGCGCAACCAGGGCGAGGCGTGGCCGCAGACGGCCCAGGCCTACGTGGCCGGCTGGCTGGCGGACGGCTACCTGGAGCGCCGCTTTCCCAGCGGCGCCTCGGAGGAGGAATACGAGCTGTCCACCTCGGCTGTGGAGGCGATACGCTTCGTGGCCGGCCTGGTGCAGCCGCATTCGGCCGCCACGGAAAGCCGTTTGGGCCTGGTGATCGACGCCCTGGCGCGCCTGTCCGAGGATACCGACGCCGACAAGACCCGCCGCATCGCCCGCCTGCGCGAGCAGCAGGCCAGCATCGAGCGCGAGATCGCCGCCATCGAACAGGGCGTGCTGCACCTGCTGCCGGAGGCGGCGGCGCTGGAACGCACGCGCGAGGTCATCACACTGGCCGACGGCCTGGCCGGCGACTTCCGCCGCGTGCGCGACCGCTTCGAACAGCTCAACCGCGAACTGCGCGAGCGCATCATGGAAAACGAGGGCAATCGCGGCGAGGTGCTGGAGGCCCTGTTCGACGGCATCGACCTGATCTCGGACAGCGACGCCGGCCGCACCTTCACCGCCTTCTGGCGCCTGCTGACCGACCCAGTGCAGTCGGCCACGCTGGAACAGGCGCTGGACCAGCTGATGCAGCGCGACTTCGTGCAGCGCCTGGAACTGCGTGAGCGCCGTTTCCTGCTGCGCCTGACGCGCACCCTGCTGGAACAGGGTGGGATGGTGCACGACGTGCTGCAATCGTTCGCCCGCAGCCTGAAGAACTTCGTGCAGAGCCGCGAATTCCTGGAGCAGCGCCGCCTCAACCAGCTGCTGCGCCAGGCGCAGCTGGCGGCGCTGGCGCTCAAGGATGAGGTCAAGGCCACCGACACCCTGCAGTACACGCTGGAACTGACCAGCAGCAAGCTGTCCTCGCTGTCGCAATGGGCGCTGCACGATCCGGCGCTGCAGGCCCTGCCCTCCGGCATGCGCGACGGCGACGCCGCGCCCATCGGCCTGGAGGCCGTCAGCGAGCTGGTGGCGCAGTCCGAAATCGACTTCCGCAGCCTCAGGCTGCAGGTGCGCGCGCTGCTGGAGCGGCAGTCGCAGGCGTCGGTGGCCGACATCCTGCGCATCTATCCCGCCGGCCAGGGCCTGGGCAGCGTGGTCGGCCTGCTGGCCCTGGGCAGCCGCCATGGCCTGGTCACGGGCGGCAGCGAAACCGTCAGCTGGACCGGCGCCGACGAACAGTTACGCAGCGCCCGCATCCCCACCATTTATTTCGTCAAGGAGCGTATCGATGAACTGGCCTGAGGACGCGGCGCCGCCCGCGGCGGCCGATGCCGAGGGCGCCCAGCCCGCCACCGTGCTGTTTTCCGGCGACAGCGGCGAACTGCCGCTGGACACCCGGCGCGTGCTGGTGCAGCTGCTGTCCGGTCCCGCGCTGGAGGGACGCCGCCACGCCAAGCTATGGCCGGTGCTGCTGCGCGACGAGGCCACCGTGCGGCGCCGCCTGTCCGAACTGTTCCTGGAGCTGGTGATCGACCGCGACACGCAGGTGGCGTTCACGCGCCAGGCCGACGCCGGCGAACTGGACGTGCCGCTGCTGCTGCGCCGCGCCCAGCTCACCTTCATCGACTCGGTGCTGGTGCTGTACCTGCGCCAGCGCCTGACCCAGGCCGACGCCCACGGCGAACGGGCCGTGGTCTCGCATGAGGAAATGCTGGACAACCTGGCCCTGTACGAGCGCGCCGTCAGCACCGACCGCGCCGGCTTCGCCAAGCGCGTGCTGGCCTCGGTGGAAAAGGTCAAGAAGCACAACATCCTGCAGAAAATACGCGCCAGCGACGACCGCTACGAGATCTCGCCCACCCTCAAGCTGCTGTTCGCGGCCGAGGAAATCCAGGCCCTGACCGCGCTGTACCGGCGCATGGCGGCCGGCGAGAGCCTGGCGCCGGGCCTGCAGCCGCCTGCCGACGAGGACGAGGAATGAAGCTCGATCCACACCACATCGATGCGGGCGCCGCGCACCAGTTCCGCATGACGCGGCTGCAGGTCTACAACTGGGGCACCTTCACCGAGCTGCACGAGGTGCCGATCAGCGGGCGCGGCTTCCTGATCGTGGGCCGCTCGGGGGCCGGCAAATCCACCCTGCTGGACGCCTTCTCCGCGCTGCTGGTGCCGCCGCGCTGGATAGACTTCAACGCCGCCGCCCGCGAGGCCGACCGCGCTGGCCGCGACCGCAACCTGGTCAGCTACATCCGCGGCGCCTGGGCCGCCCAGAGCGACAGCAGCTCGGGCGAATACACCACCCGCTACCTGCGCGAGGGCACCACCTGGTCGGCCCTGGCGCTGCACTACCGGAATGGCCTGGGCCAGGATGTGGTGCTGGTCCAGCTGCTCTGGCTGCGCGGTAACGCCAACGGCAACACCGACGTCAAGCGCTACTACCTCATCTTCGAGCGTCCCTTCGACCTGCGCGAACTGCGCGACTTCGGCGCCAGCAACTTCGACGTGCGCAAGCTCAAGCAAACCTTCCCGGAAGCCTATGCGCGCGACGAATTCCGCCCCTATTGCGAACGCTTCTGCCGCCTGCTGGGCATCGACAGCGACATGGCGCTGCGCCTGCTGCACAAGACCCAGTCGGCCAAGAACCTGGGCGACCTGAACGCCTTCCTGCGCGACTTCATGCTGGACAAGCCGGAAACCTTCGCCGTGGCCGACCGCCTGGTCAACGAATTCGGCGAGCTGCACGCGGCGCACCAGGCGGTGGTGACGGCGCGCCAGCAGGTCGATACCCTGGCCCCTGCGCGCGCCAGGCATGAGGAGATGGGCGGCCTGCAGCGCCAGCGCAACGCGCTGGAAGAAATCCGCGCGGGCCAGAACAGCTACCGCGAGCGGCGCCGCATCGCCCTGCTGGCGGAACAGCTGGCGGCGCTGGCCACCGAGGCCGAAGGCCACGCCGGCCAGCAGCAGCGCCAGCAGGGCGTGCTGGACCACCGCACGGCGGCCCTGCGCGACCTGGAGGGCCAGCGCGGCGCGGCCGGCGGCGACCAGATCGCGCACTGGGAAAACGAAAAGCAGATGCTGATACAGCAGCGCGCCGACCGCATGCACCGCCGCGGCATGGCAGTGAAGGCTTGCACCGCGCTGGGCTGGACCCTGCAGCCCACGCCGCAGGGCTTTGCCGAGATACTGGGCATGGCGCGCCAGGAGATGGAAGCATGGAGCGCCGCCGGCCAGAGCGACGAGCCGCTGCTGCGCCTGGACCGGGCCCGCACCGAAGCCGCCGCCGAGCTGGAGACGGTGACGCGCGAGGTGGCCTCGCTGCGGCGCCAGCCCTCGAATATTCCCGCCCCCATGCTGGAACTGCGGCGCGCCATCGCCCACGCGCTAGGGCTGGCCGAGGCGGCCCTGCCCTTCGCCGGCGAGCTGCTGCAGGTCAAGCCGGAGGAGGCGCAATGGCAGGGCGCGGCCGAGCGGGTGCTGCGCGGCTTCGCCCTGTCCATCCTGGTCGACGAGGGCAATTACAACGCCCTGTCGCGCCACATCAACGACACCCACCTGGGCCAGCGCCTGGTCTACTTCCGCACCGGCGCGCGCGACTCCGGCGCCGCCAGGGTGCAGCATCCGGACTCGCTGGCGCTCAAGCTCAACGTCAAGGAAGGCAGCGCCCACGGCGCCTGGCTCAAGGCCGAGCTGCGCACGCGCTTCGATTACGAGTGTGTCGACAGCCTGCGGACCTTCCGCGCCGCCAGCGAACGCGCCCTGACGCGCGAGGGCCAGGTCAAGCACAGCCGCACCCGCCATGAAAAGGATGACCGCAGCAACGTCGACGCGCGCGCCAACTGGGTGCTGGGCTTCGACAACCGCGACAAGCTGGCGCTGTACGAGGAGCGCCAGCGCGAACT
This sequence comes from Duganella kummerowiae, assembly GCF_053572355.1. Lineage (NCBI taxonomy): Bacteria > Pseudomonadati > Pseudomonadota > Betaproteobacteria > Burkholderiales > Oxalobacteraceae > Duganella > Duganella kummerowiae. Next base: position 72,474 of record NZ_JBKFEH010000023.1, on the reverse strand, counting down.
GGCGGCCCGTCTGGCCGGCATCGACCAGGAGCTGGGCAGCCTGCGCGCCCAGCGCCAGCGCGCCGCCGAGCGCGTGGTGCACTGCGCCGCCCTGGTCAACCTGCAGTGGCAGGAGATCGACGCCGAACCGCTGGTGGCGCGCATCGCCGCCATCGAACGCCAGCTGCGCGCCCTGCAGGAGGGCAACGAGGCGCTGGCGCGCATCGACAGCCTGGTGCGCCAGCAGCAGGAACTGGTGCAGCAGGCGCGCGACGCCCTGACCGAGATCCAGGTCGCGCTGCGGGCCTGCCAGCAGAAGATGGCCGAGCAGCGCCTGCACCTGGAGCAGTTGCAGGAAGACGTGTCCATCGTCACGCCCACGCCGCACCAGCAGCAGGGCCTGGACCAGCGCTACGCCGCGCAGTCCGACAAGATCACCCTGCGCAACCTGGATAACATTGACCGCGCCGTCGCCCGCGAGCTGGAGGCCGATGCGGCCAGGCTGCAGCACGACATCGTCCTGTGCGAAAAATTCATCGAGTCGCGCTTCGCCCATTTCATCCGCGAGTGGAAAGCCGACTCCGACGGCCTGGACGCCTCCCTGGCGGCCGGCGCGGACTTCTTCTCCAAGCTGGCGCGGCTGGAGACGGACGGCCTGCCGGCCCACGAACAGCGCTTCTTCGAGCTGCTGCAGAACCAGAGCAACCAGAACCTGGCAGCCCTGAGCACCTACCTGAGCGACGGCCGCAAGGCCATCCTGGAACGCATGGACCTGGTCAACGCCAGCCTGCGCCAGGTGCCGTTCAACCGCACGGACGGCGGCAGCACCTATCTGCACATCGCCACCAGCGACCGCCAGCTGCCGGAGGTGCGCGACTTCAAGCAGGACATCCAGGCGGTGCTGAGCAATGCCTGGAGCGAGGACCGGGTGCTGGCCGAGGAGCGCTTCCTGGCGCTGCGCCGCCTGGTCGAGCGCCTGGCCAGCCAGGACAGCGACCAGCGCCGCTGGCGCGAGGCGGTGCTGGACGTGCGCCAGCACGTCGAATTCGTCGGCCGCGAACTGGACCAGGATGACAACGAGGTCGAGGTCTACCAGAGCGGGGCCGGCAAGTCCGGCGGCCAGCGCCAGAAGCTGGCCACCACCTGCCTGGCGGCCGCGCTGCGCTACCAGCTGGGCGGCAGCGACCATGGCCTGCCGGTGTACGCCCCGGTGGTGCTGGACGAAGCCTTCGACAAGGCCGACAACGAATTCACCGCGCTGGCCATGAACATCTTCGCCAACTTCGGCTTCCAGATGATCGTCGCCACCCCGCTCAAGTCGGTGATGACGCTGGAACCCTTCATTGGCGGCGCCTGTTTCGTCGATATCCGCGACCGCAAGGTGTCCGGCGTGCTGATGATCGAGTATGACGAACAGCAGCAGCGCCTGCGCCTGCCCGAGCAGGCGCGCCAGGAGGCGGCCGCGTGAAGCTGCCGTCCGGGGTGCGCGAGTGGCTGGCGCGCCGCTACGAACGCCGCCACCGCGACTGGCTGGCGGCCGGCGGCGCGGGCCCGGACTGGCCCTTGTCCATCGCGCTGGGATTGCCCACCGAGGCCGACGCGCTGCGCCAGCCGGACGCGGTGCGGGCCTGGGCCGCGTCCTGGCGCGATTGGCGCGGCGCCGGCCAGGTGATATGGACGGAGCGCCACTGGAAGATGCTGGGCAGGCAGCTGCTGCCGCAGGCGCTGGTGCTGGCGAACGCCGGCGAAGCGGCTGCCTGGCTGGGCCAGCAGGACCGCTGGCGCCGGGCGCTGGAACGCCAGCACGCCCTGCGTGCGCGCTGGCCGGCGCTGGGCCAGCGCCTGGCGCGCCTGTTCGATGTGCTGGCCGATTATGATGAGGCGGACTTCCAGCGCCTGCTGGACTTGCTGGCCTGGCTGCAGGCGCATCCGGCATCGGGACTGTATCCGCGCCAGCTCCCGGTGGCGGGGCTGGACAGCAAATGGCTGGAGCCGCGCAAGGCGGTGCTGGCGGAGCTGGTGGCGGCGCTGCGAGGTGACGCCAGCCCGGGCGCCGACTTCCACACCGTGTGCGGGCTGGCGCGCCCGCCGGCCATGGTGCGCATGCGCGTGCTGGATGCGGCGCTGCGGGCCAAGGTAGGAGGCCTGGGCGAGATCAGCGCCCCGGCGGCGCAGCTGGCGCAACTCGGCTGGCAGCCGTCGGCGGTGCTGGTGGTGGAAAACCTGCAGACCGGCCTGGCGCTGGGCGACCTGCCCGGCACGGTGGCCTTCATGGGGCTGGGCTATGGCGTGGACGCGCTGGCGCCGCTGGACTGGATGCGGCGCGCGGCCTGCCTGTACTGGGGCGACATCGACACCCACGGCTACGCCATCCTGAACGCGGCGCGCGCCTGCTTCCCGCATATCGCCTCGGTGCTGATGGATGAGGCCACGCTGCTGCGCTTCCGGCACCTGTGCGCCACCGAGAAGACGGTGCACGGCGCGGCCGAGCTGCCGCTGCTGACCGAAGCCGAGGGCGCGCTGCACCGCGCCCTCAAGCACAACCTGCACGGCCAGTCGCTGCGCCTGGAGCAGGAGCGCATTGCCTGGGATTACGCCTGGCCGCTGCTGGCGGTGGCCGTCACTGAGGCCGTCACTGAGGCGGCCACTGAGGCGGTCACTGAGGCGGTCACTGCTGCGCTTCGCGCGCCAGCTCGCCGGCCTTGATGGCGCTCATCAGCCCGAGCAGGGTGCCGAAGGCGTTGCCGTCGCCACCGCCCAGCTGCACCTGGGGCACCAGCGGCACCTTGGCCGCCTCGAAGGCTTCGGCCAGGCGCAGCATCACGGTCTGCATCAGCTGCTTGTCGGCGCCCTCGCCCTGCATGGCTTCCGACTTGGCGTGAATGGCCGCCGCTTCGGCCTCGCCCACCGAGCGGATCGCCGAGGCGCGGCCGGCGCCCTCCACTTCCTGCTTGAAGCGCTCGGCCTGGGCCAGCGCTTCGATCTCCTGGCGGCGCTTCTCGGCCGCCTTCACGGCCGCCGCGCCCTGGTTCTCCTTGATCGAGATATCGACCAGCGATCCGGTCAGCTCCTTCTGCTTGGCGGCACGCTGCTCGGCCTCGTTCAGTTCGCGCTGCTTGTCAGCCGCGATCTGCTTCTGGGCGAAGGTTTCGACCTGTTCGCGGGCGATCTGGCGGTCGCGCAGCTGGGCCATGATGTCCTCGATCTTGTTGTCGCCCGCCTGCGGCTTGGGGGTGCCGATCAGCACTTCCTGGAACTCCAGCGAATAGGCCTGGAAGCGCTGGCGCATGTCGCTGGTGGCGTTGGCCTGCAGCTCGCTGCGCGACTGTATCAGCTCGATGAAGGTCTTGGTCTGCGAGACGTTCTTGAAGTAGGACGACACCATGGGGTCCAGGGTCTGCTCCACCAGCTGGCCCACGTTGCCGAAGCGCTGCACCACCATGGGCGCCTTGCGGTAATCGATGTGCACCACCACCGACAGCGGCAACTGCGGCTCGAAGGCGTCCTTGGTGATCAGGGTGATCTCGCGCAGGTTCTGGTCGAAGCTGGAGCCGCTTTCGCCGGACTTCCACATCAGCACGAAGTTCGTGGTCGGCACCAGTTCTATCTTGCCGGCGTAGGTGTTGAAGGCGTACTTGCCGGGCATGAGCGGATCGCGCCACACGCCACGGCAGCCGTTTTCCACCAGTTCGCCGTGGCTGTACTCCTGGCCGGACACGTCATCGCCCTTGCGGCCGGTGTAGGACACCACCACGCCCACGTAGCCAACCGGGATGATGGTCTTGCGGATGAATTCCACCGTCGCGAACAGGCGGTTGATGAAGTAGGTGCCCTCCACCAGCACGCGCTCCTGGCGTCCGCGGCGGCCGCCGGCGGCGAGGAATTTTTCCGGCTCCTGGAAGGCGTTGTGGCTGTCGCCCACGTCCGGCGCCAGCAGCTCGTCGCGCAGCAGGCCGGGGCCGTCCTGCACCGTCACCACGGCCAGTTGGTCGGAATCGTGGCCGCCGTTGGCTTCCTTGATCACCACCGGGCGGAAGCCGCCACGGTCGTCGAGCAGGCCGCGCATCTGCTGGTAGTAGGCCTTTTCCTGGGCGTCCAGCGACATCGAATAAGTGGCTTCCTCCGTCATCACCACGAACAGGGCCGGGTTGATGATGTGGGTGCCCTCGCGCAGTATCATGCGCTGCGGGCCTTTCTGGCCGCCATTGGCGAGGAAGGCGCGCACGTCGCGAAAGTCGGCAATGCGGGCGTTGTCGGCCAGGGTCTGGCCGGCCGGCAGATCGACGCCGTCGCGCGCGAACACATAGGCAATGGTGCCCTGGGTGACCGATACCATGGGGTGGATGTGCACCCGGTACTGGAACGGGGCGAAGAAGTGGAAGCCGCCGCGCCGCAGTTCGGGCTGCAGGCCGGCCTCGCCATTCAGGGCCAGCAGCCCGCTTTCGACGGAGCCGCTGGAGCTCCACAGTTTTTCGACCACGGCGATGCGGTCGTTGGGGATGTACTTCACGATGCCGGAGACGGCCAACAAAAGTAACAATACGGCGGCGATCACGAGAAAGACGACAAGCTCACTGCTGAACAGAGTAAACATACAAACCTTTCGGTTGTGGAAAAAGCTGAATGGGAAGCTGAATCAGAAGCTGAAAAACCGGAATGCGGCCTGACGGCGCGCGCGGCAGTGCGCGGGCGGCGTCAGCGTCGCGGCGGCAACGGCGCGGCCGTCACGGCGGGAATCGGGGAAGGGTGCTGCTGGCGGAAGGTGGCAGGTGACACGATGCTGTTGTGCTTGCTCTTGTATGAGTGCGTGCATCTCATTCTGGCACACGGTGCGAAAAGTGTAAGGGCGGGCCGCCGCGTTTAGAGCCTTGGCTCTAGCGGCCCGCCGTGTCAGCTACACGTAAGGGATGTAGCTGAAGCCATTACCGATCACGCCGACCAGGGCGGCCTGGTTTTCCGGGCTTTCGCTGAAGCTGGAGAGGACGTCGGCGCGGCTGGCGCCATCCTGCAGCACCTGGAGCCAGAAGGCGGCGCCGCCGGCATCGGCGTCGCGGTGCAGCACGTTGTGGTACAGCAGGTCGACAAAGGCGGCGTTGCTGGTGTCCGCGCCGTACTTGGTGATGAATTCCGCGCTGCGCACGAAGGTGTCGGCCACGTCGTGCAGGCTGGTGCCGTGGTCCAGCTGGGCGATCCAGTAGCCCACTCCGGCCTGGTCCGGCGCGCGGTCGAAGGCGGCCTGGTACAGGCGGTAGGCCTGGCCGCCGTGGCCATCGATGTCCAGCGCCCGCACGGTAGTGGAAAACGCCAGGCGCTCGACATTGAACAGGGTGTCCGCCGTCCCCGAGGCGGTGGCGACCTTGACGTGGTCTCCCTCGCGCGTCACCACCAGGCTGCTGCTCACGTCGCCGTAGTACACCGTATCGAGGCCGGCGCCGCCATCGAGCGTCAGGCCCTTGGCGCTGCCGATCAGGTAGTCGTCGCCGGCCGTGCCCACGACCGCGGCCGGCACGGTGCTGAAGCTGTAGCTGGTGGCGCCCTGGTACTTGTTGCCGGCCAGGTCCAGCACGCTGTCCGACGGCAGCGTGAGGGTGTAGGTGGCGCCCGGCTTGAGGAATACGCGCGGATCGATGGTCAGGGTATGGCCGTACACGGAGGCCGGCAGCCCGGTGCTGCCGCTGGTGAGGTAGACGGCGTTGCCGGCCGCGTCCTTGAGCGTGATGCCGGCGCCGGCGCCCAGCTTCACGATCTCGCTGAATTCGACCACGATATTGCCGTACAAGCTGGCGCCGCCCGCGCCTGGCGCCGGCGTCACGCCGATGACCGTGGGGGCCGTGGTGTCGGTGCTGGTGTCGGTGGCGGCCAGCGTGTAGCTGCCCATGTTCTGGCCGTTGCCGTGGGCGCCCAGGTAGTAGTCGCCGCTGCTGGTGGCGGTGTAGGCCAGGCGCGGTTCGGCCGTGGCGCCGCTGCTCACGGAGGCCAGCGCGACGCCGTACTGGCTGTACAGATCGAGCCCGGCGGCCCGGCCCACGGTGGTGGCCAGGGTGCCGCCGCCACCGGCTGCGCCCAGCATGTCGAACACGTAGCTGTGGCCTGCCTCCAGGTGCACCTTGACCCAGTCCACGTCGGTGGGCGACTCGATGGCGCCGCGCACCTGGCCGCCGATGGCCAGCTGGCCAGCGCTGGCGGCGGTATTGCCGTAGTCGTCCAGCGCGTAGGCGGTGGCCTTGACGGTGTAGCTGCCCACCTTGCCGCCCAGGCTGCTGTTGTTGCCCGCCACCGTGATGTAGTAGTCGCCGCTGGTGGCGGCGTGGAACAGTTGCCGCAGCGTGGACGGTCCATCCTGCAGCGAGGCCAGGGCCACGCCCTGGCCCTGGGCATCCAGTACGCCCAGGCGCGCCTTGCCGGCGCCGCCGGCATCGGCGGTCACCAGTTCCAGCGCATAGTCGTGCCCGGCCTCGACGGTCAGCTTGAACATGTCCTTGTCGTTCTGGATTTCGATACGGCCGGCGACGGCCACGCCGTTCACCATGCCGCCGGCCAGGGTGGGGTCGGCGCCATAGTCGTCCGCCTCGCCCGGCCGCGCCAGCACCTGGTAGCTGCCGCTGTAGTGGTAGGCCGAGGACAGCTCCAGGTAGTATTTGCCGGAGGCCGCCGCCACATAGGACAGCACCGGCTCGGACCAGCTGGTCGACAAGTCCAGCTGCGCCACCTGCTTGCCCTGGCTGTCCAGCAGGCGCAGGTTGGGCGAACTGTCGCTCAGGCCCGCCTGGTCGTTGTGCAGCAGGGCGCTGAACCAGTAGGTCTGGCCCGCTTGCAGGTCGACGCTGAACCAGTCGATGTCGCCGCCGCCCTTTTCCAGCACGCCGGACTGTTTGGCGCCCAGCGCCAGCGCGCCGGTGGTGGCGGCGTTGGCGCTGTAGTCGTCGGCGGGTTGGGTCAGCTGCACCGTGTAGGTCTGCGGCGTGCTGGCGCCGGACGAAACGGCCAGGTAGTAATCGCCCGTGGTGGACGCCGTGAAGGTGCCGTAGGGCTGGCCGCTGTAGCCGGTGGCGATGTCATGGCCGGCGGCGTCGGCCAGCTTGGCGCTCAGCTGGGAGGCCGTGCCGTTCGCCGCCACCAGGCCCAGGCTGTAGGTCACGCCGGCCTGCAGGCTGAACTTGATCATGTCGACGTCGGCGCGGCCCTGGATGGCGCCGGCCACCGTGGCGCCGACGGCAGCCCCGGTGGCGCTGGCGGCCGTGTCGCCGTGGTCGTCCGGCTCGGCGCCGGTGGCCTGCACGGCGTAGGGCGAGCGCGTGACCAGGCTGGACGTGCTATACACCTGCACATAGTAGTCGCCCGCGCCGGGCGGCTGCGCCAGCGTGAACTTGGTGGTGGTGGCGTCGATACGCTCGCCGCTCACGTTCAGGGTCTTGCCATTTGCATCCACCACCTGCAGGGTCAGGTAGGGCATGTCGCGCGCGTCGCCGCTCAGCGTGTAGCTGTAGATACGGCCGGTGTCCAGGTGCATGCGGAAGGCATCGACGTCGCCACGGTACTGCAGCGCGCCGCTGGCCTGTGCGCCTACGGCCAGCACGCCAGTGGTGCTGGTGTTGCGCGCATAGTCGTCCGCCACGGTGCGCAGGCCGACCGTGTAGGCGCCGGCCTCGGCGCCTTCCACCTCGATGTAGTAGTCGCCGGCGGCCAACGGCTCGAACGGGTAGATGGTCTCGATGCGATGGCCTGCCGCGTCCAGCAGGTTGAAGTCGTAGATGTCGACATTGCCCTCGACGCTGGGAATGGTGAAGCTGTAGTGCTGCCCCGCCTCGGCGTGGAATTTGATCCAGTCACGGTCGCCGGTAAATTCGAACTGCCCGGAATAATTGCCGCCCACCGTCACCTGCGCCGTGGTGGTGGCATCGGCCGGCACGGCGTCGGGCTGGGTGGTCATGGCTTTGACGGCGTAGGCGAACCCGCCGTTGCCGAACTGTTGGGAGGTTGCCAGGCAGTAGTCCCCTGTCAGCTCCGGAGTGTAGTGCAGCAGCAGCACGCGGTCGGTATCGGACACCACCCCGGCCCAGGCCAGCGACTGGCCGTCGGCGCCCACCAGCGCTAGCATGCTGCCCAGGAAGTACTGGAAATTCTGGGTGGGTTCCAGGGACAGCACATATTCCTGCCCCGCCTCCAGGTGCAGCTTGAACCAGTCGACGTCGCCGATGGCCTCCAGCGTGCCGGTTGCGGCGCCGCCGATGGCCAGGCTGCCGGTGGTGTGGATGTCGCTGCTGTAGTCGTCTGCCATGGGATTGCGCTCAAAAGTGATAGATGTCGCTGGAGCCGCTGCCGACCTTCAGCGTAGGTGTTCGCCGGATGCCAGCGTGCAGCCAATAATAACAATATTTCCACGCAGACATGCTCACCAATTGTTGCAGCAGGTCGTGAATTTGTCCGGCGGCGCAGCGGCGCGATAGAATGGCAGGGTCTTTCCCCACCACGAGCGCCATGCGTCCGCTTCCTGCACTGCTGCTGCTGTTCTCCTGCGCCGCACTGGCCGCCCAGCCCGAACTGGTGATGGTGGCGCCCACCGACCAGGCCATGCCTGTGGTGCGCTTCCAGGACGGCGTGCTGGCCGGCGGCATCATCAAGGACGTGGGCGATTTGCTGGCGCAGCGCCTGGGCCGGCGCGCCGTGTACGTGAACGCGGCGCCAGACGGCGTCACGGCCACCCTGGCCAGCGGCAAGGCCGACGCCATGTGCTATGTCATGCCGGGCTGGATAGACGGCGACTACCAGTGGAGCGCGCCCCTGATCCCGGACGCCGAACTGATCGTCGCCAGCGCCGCCGCGCCGCGCCTGCGTTCATTGAAGGACTTGCGCGGCCGCCAGGTGGGCACGGTGGCCGGCTACCGCTACCCGCGCATCGAGCGCGTGCTGGGTGCGCACCTGCTGCGCGCCGACAGCGGCACCATGGAGCAGAACCTGCGGCAGATCGCCGAGGGCAAGGTCGATTACGCCATCGTCGGCGAGAACACCCTGGCCTACCGCCTGCGCGCCGAGCCCTCGCTCAAGCTGCGGCCGGACCTGGTGTTCGCCGCCTTCAAGACCCAGTGCGCCTTCTCGCGCCGCGCGCGGGTGCCGTTCGCGGACGCCGCGCGCGCCATCGAGGCCATGGCCAGGGATGGCAGCGTGGATCAGATCCTGGCGCGCTACCGCTAGAGACCCAGGCTGTCGGCCCAGATGTTGTGTGCCCAGTTGTCGGCATACTGCCCCTCCAGCACACTGGCGGCGGACGACACGCCGCCCGAGCCGGGCGCCGCCAGCAGGGTTTTCCTGTCAGCGTCGTAGGCGTGCACCGAGGCCACGTGGATCACCTCGCGCTCGGACACGTAGCTGTAGCAGGTATTGGTCAGCATGGAATGGGCATCGGGCGCGCGCCCGGCCAGCAGCTCGATCACGGCGGCGGCGCAGACCTTGGCGTGCTGGTTGGCCATGTGGGCCGACTTGGGCATCAGCGGCGCCACCTGGATGGCGTCGCCCAGCACGTGGATGCCGGGCGCCTGGAGCGACTCGAAGCTGAGGAAGTCCACCGCGCACCAGCGGCCGCCGGCGTTGGCCAGGCCGCTTTGCACGGCGATGCGGCCGGCGCGCTGCGGCGGTATCAGGTTCAGCACGTCAGCCGCCACCCGCTCGCCCAGTTCGGAGATGGCGGCGCACCCGGCCACGTCGACATCGGCGGTCCTGAACGCGGGCCGGTAATCGATCATGCCGGGATAGCGCTCCTGCCAGACACGCTTGAACAGCGCGCCCTTGGACACCACGTCGTCATTGGCGTCCAGTATCAGCACCCTGGACCTGGGCTTGGCGCGGCTGAAGTAGCTGGCCACCTGGCAGGCGCGCTCGTAGGGGCCGGGCGGGCAGCGGTAGGGCGCGGGCGGGATGCTGATGGCGTACACCCCGCCGTCCGGCATGGCTTCCAGCTGGGCGCGCAGGGCCGTGGTTTGCGGGCCGGCCTTCCAGGCGTGCAGGATGCGCTCCTGCGCGCCGGGGCGCTGCATGGCGGGCAGCTGCTCCCACATGAAGTCTATGCCTGGCGACACGATCAGGCGGTCGTAGCGCAGGGTGGCGCCGCCGGCCAGCGCCAGCGTGCGCCGCCCGGCGTCGATGGACGCCACGCTGTCGCGCACGATGCGCACCCCGTGCCGGCGTTCCAGTCCTGCGCGGTCCAGGGTGAGCGAGGCCAGGCTGCGCGAGCCGCCCAGCACCAGGTTGGACAGCGGGCAGGAGATGAACGCCGCTTCGGGTTCGACCAGGGTGACGCCGATGGCGCCCCCGCTCCACAGCCGCAGGTAGCGGGCGGCGGTGGCGCCGCCATAGCCGCCGCCCACCACCACCACTTGCGGCTGGGCGCCGCGCGCGATGCTGGCGCAGCCGGTGGCGGCCAGCGCCGCGGCCGCGCCGCCGGCCTGGATAAAGGCGCGCCGTTTCATCGCGCCGCCTCCCTGGGCTGGGCGGCGAAGTAGGCGGCCAGCAGCCGCAGCTGCTCGTCGCTGTAGCCCCTGGCGATCTGCGGCATGATGGTGCCGCCGCGGCTGCCGTCCTGGTAGGCGCGCAGGCTGGCCAGCAGCGCGTCCTGCGCCTGTCCGGCCAGCGGCGGCAGGACGCCGCCCACGGTGGCGCCGGCCGTGCCATGGCAGGCCGCGCAGGTGGCGGCCAGGCGCGCGCCAGGCGGCACCGGCGGTGCGGCCAGGCGCGCCATGGGGCCGGCGCCATCGGCCCCGCCGGCGGCCGGCGCAGCCGATGCGGACAGCGACAACAGCAGCGCCGCCACCAGGGCGCGCAGGGACGGTATGCCTATGCTCATGCTGTGCTCCTTGATGTCATGGACGGACGCCGGGGGATTCGATGCGCATGCCCTGGTCGCGCCGGGCCAGGTAGGCTTCCAGTTCCACCAGTTCCGGCGCGCCATAGGGCGGCAGTGCGGCGCGCACGCCGCTCATGCAGTTGCGCAGGCGCCGCTGCAGCGAGCCCATGGCCTGCCACTCCAGGCGGTAGATGGGATAGGCCGCCGCGTGGGCCTGGGGGATGGTGCTGGCGCCCAGCTTGCCGCCGGCGCGCTGGTCGTGGCACTGCGCGCAGGACAGGTTGAGCTGGCCGATGCGCTGGAAGTACAGCTGGCTGCCGCGCGCGGCGGCGGCGCGGGTCGCGCTGTCCTGCGGCGGCGCCACCGGCAGGCCGCGCGACTGCAGGGCGAGGTAGCTTTCCAGCGCCAGCAGGTCCTCGCTTTCCGGCCGCAGCGGCGCGGCCAGCTGGTGGCGTTCACGGCACTGGTTGATGCGCTGGCCCAGGTTGAGCACGCGCTTGCTGGCCGTATCGAAGGCGGGATAGCGGGCCGCCACGCCGCGCATGGCGGCCTGCGCCTCGCCATGGCAGGCCGCGCAGGACTGGCCGCTGCGGCCAGCCGGGGCCCGCCACAGGGCGGCGCCATTGGCGACCCACAGCATGGCCGGGTTCTGGCTGTCGTCGCGCTGCATGGCCTGGGTCGCGGGGCTCATGTCGTCGTAGCCGGAGCGGCGGGTATCCTCGGCTGGGGCAGTGCAGCCGGCAATGCTGGCGATGGCGGCAATGGCCACGATGGCCGAAGTGGCCGTGGCGGGGATGGCCGCAGTGGCTGCAGTGGCGGTGGCGGCCGCATTGGCTGCTCTGGCGGTGGCGCCCCTGCCCGGCATAGGCCAGCGGCGGCTCATGGGGCCTCCACCGCCAGGGCCACGGTTTCCGTGGCGGAGTAGCCGTTGTCGCCCTCCCAGTGGAATTCCAGCGTGCCGCTGTCCACCGCCGTGGTGAAGAAGGCGATGTAGGGATTGGCCGATACCGCCTGGTGCAGCTCGGCCGCGAACACCTGCTCGCCGTTGTAGCGGCACACGAAGCGCCGGATGATATCGCGCGGCACCAGCCTGCCGTCCGGGCCGGGGCGGTAGCCGGTCTCCATGGCATGCCCGACCAGGGCGCGGATCTCGATCACCTCCCCGCGCCGGGCCGTGGCCGGCATGGTCACCAGGGCGCGCGCCATCAGGGCCCCTCCCCTTCGATGCAGGCCGCCAGCGTGACGATCACGTCGGCCGTCTGCTGCCAGCAGCGGCCATCGTTCATGCGCGCCACCGCGACCAGCTGCTGCGAGGCCGCCAGCCGGATGCGGGTCGAGACCTGCGCCCTGCCGCAGCGCGGCGTCAGCGTGAACACGGCCACCTCGGTGTGCGGATTGCGTTCGTTGAAGATGGCGATGGCGCTCACATGGTCGGCCGCCGTCATCGGACTGTCGACCGCCACCGTCACTGGCACCGCGTTGCCGTTGTCGATCAGCTGGGCGATCTCGATGCGCACCCGGCCCGCCTGCGGCGCCACGCCGCCGGTGAAGGCCGCCACCGCGGCCGCCATCTCGGCGCGGGTGGCCAGGGCGGCGCCGGGCAGCAGCAGCGCCAGCGCGCCGCCGGCCGCCACCTTGCGCCGCACCGGGTCGGGACGCTTCATGGGGACGGACGCCGCGCCCCGGCGCGCAGGCGCCGGCGAGCGCCATGGCGTATGGCGGACCGTCATGGCGGCCCCTCCTTGAGCGTGGCCAGGTAAGCCACCACGTCCTCGACCTGCCGGGCGTCCAGGATGGTGCGGCCCTGGTAGGCGTTTGCCACCCGGTTCAGGCCCGTGGTGCTGAAATACGGCGGCATGATGCTGTCCGGGTTGGTGCGGCGCGCGTCCACCACGCGCAAGCGCAGCTGGGCCACCGTCCAGCGCGCGCCGGCGCCGCGCAGGTCCGGCCCCAGGCTGCCCTGGAAGGGCTGCTCGGGTATGGGCGCCGCGTGGCACAGCAGGCACAGGCCCAGCTGGCGGTCGGCCACGATGGCGCGGCCGCGCGCGGCGTCGCCCGGGGTGGCGGCCAGCGGCGCCTCCATGCCATCCTGCGCCGCCGCCCACGCGGGCGCCAGCACGGCGGCCAGCAGCATGGCAAAGCGCCGCATCGCCGTACCCCGCTCAGGTCCGGGACAACCTGGTGTGCTTGAGCGGCAGGTTGCGCACCCGCTTGCCGGTGGCGGCGAAGATGGCGTTGAGCACCGCCGGCGCAGCCACCGCGATGGTGGGTTCGCCCACCCCGCCCCAGAAGCCGCCGGACGGCATGATGATGGACTCCACCTTGGGCATCTCGTCCATCTTCAGCACCGGGTAGGTGTCGAAGTTCTGCTGCTCCATCTGGCCATCCTTGAGCGTGCATTCGCCATAGAAGGCGGCCGACAGCCCGTACACGAAGGAGCCCTCGATCTGGGCCTCGATCTGCTGCGGATTGACGGCGTGCCCGGGGTCGGTGGCGGCCACGATGCGGTGCACCTTGACCTTGCCGTCCTTGCCCACCGAGACCTCGGCGCAGGCCGCCACATAGCTGCCGAAGCCCATGGTCTGCGCCAGTCCCCGGTACACGCCCTTGGGCGCGGGCTTGCCCCAGCCCACTTTCTCGGCCACCGCGTTCAGGACCGCCAGGTGCCTGGGATGGTCCGCCATCAGCTTGCGGCGGAAGGCCAGCGGGTCCTGCCTGGTGGCGTGCGCCAGCTCGTCCATGAAGCATTCCAGGTAAATGGTGTTCTGGTTCAGGTTGACCCCGCGCCAGAAGCCGGACGGCACCGGCGGATTGCGCATCGCATGGTCGACCAGCAGGTTGGGGAAGCTGTAGCCGATGGACGCCTCCGGCCCCGGCGCGTTCAGGCCCTGGAAGGTGACCGGGTCCTTGCCGTCCTTGAGCGTCTGCCCCAGCGAGGCCAGGATGGACTGGCCCGAGATGCGCATGTGCAGCGCCGTCACATTGCCCTTGGCGTCCAGCCCGGCCGTCAGCTTGCACTGGGTGATGGGATGGTAGCGGCCATGCAGCATGTCCTCCTCGCGGGTCCAGATCAGCTTGACCGGCGTGCCCGGCATGGCCTTGGCGATCAGCACCACCTGGCGCACCCAGTCGTGTACCGCGCCGCGCCGGCCAAAGCCGCCGCCCAGGTGGATCTTGTAGACCTCGCACTGCGCGGCCGGCAGCCCGGCCGCCTCGGTGGCGGCGGCAAAGGCGCCTTCGCCGTTCTGGGTCGGGGTCCAGACCTCGCAGCGCTCTGGCGTCCAGCGCGCGGTGGCGTTCATCACTTCCATGGTGGCGTGGTTCAGCCAGGGATAGGAATACACCGCCTCCACCTTGCGCACGGCCCTGGCCAGGGCCGCCCTGGCGTCGCCGTTGGCGTTGCCCACCACGGCGTCCGGCGCATCCAGGCCCTGTTTCAGCATGGCGGCGACATCCTTGCTGGACAGCTGGGCGTTGGGGCCCTTGTCCCATACGATGGGCAGGGCGTCCAGGGCCGACTTGGCGCGCCACCAGGTGTCGGCCACCACGGCCACGGCGCTGTCGCCCACCTGCAGCACCTTCTTCACGCCGGGACGTTTTTCGATGGCGGCCGCATCGAAGCTTTTCACCTTGCCGCCGAACACGGGGCAATCCTTGATGGCGGCGTTCAGCATGCCGGGCAGCTTGAGGTCCATGCCGTACACCTGGGCGCCGGTGGTCTTGTCCACCGTGTCCAGGCGCGCCAGCCGCTTGCCAGCCAGCTTCCAGTCGCGGGGATCCTTGAGCGCCACGTCGGCGGGCGGCGCCAACTTGCCGGCCGCCGCCGCCACCTTGCCGTAGCTGACCGTGCGCCCGCTGGGCAGGTGGGTGATGATGCTGGACGCCGCCCTGCACTCGGCGGCCGGCACTTGCCAGGCCTCGGCCGCCGCCTGCACCAGCATCATGCGCGCCGCCGCCCCGCCCTTGCGCACATAGTCGTGCGACTCGCGTACGCCACGGCTGCCGCCGGTCGAGAAGCTGCCCCACACGCGCTTGCGCGCCAAGTTCTGCCCCGGCGTCGGATATTCGGTGCTGACCCTGGACCAGTCGGCGTCCAGCTCTTCGGCCACCAGCTGCGCCAGCCCGGTCAGCGTGCCCTGGCCCATTTCGGAACGGGCGATGCGGATCACGATGCTGTCGTCCGGCCTGACCACCACCCAGGCATTGACCTCGGGCGCGGCGCCGCCCTCCTGCGCCTGGGCCTCGAACGGAATATGGAAGGCCACCACCAGGCCGCCCATGGCGGCGGCCGAACCCTTGAGGAAAGCGCGCCGCGACAGCGGCAGGCCGGCGCTCATGCCTGGCTCCCCGGCAGGTGCTCGATATCCAGCCCGGCCGACTTGGGATCGGCCCCGCGCGCCACCACCTTGATGGCGGCGCGCACCCGGTTATAGGTGCCGCAGCGGCAGATATTGGTCATGGCCGTGTCGATGTCGGCGTCGCTGGCTTTCGGCTTTTCCTTGAGCAGGGCGGCGGCGGCCATGATCATGCCGGACTGGCAGAAGCCGCACTGCGGCACGTCCAGCGCCACCCAGGCCTTCTGCAGCGGATGGGAACCATCCCTGGACAGGCCCTCGATGGTGGTGATCTTCTGCTGCGCCGTCACGGTGGACAGCGGCCGCACGCAGCTGCGCGTGGCTTCGCCGTCGATATGCACGGTGCAGGCGCCGCACTGCGCCACGCCGCAGCCGTACTTGGTGCCCGTCAGTCCCAGCTGCTCGCGCAGCACCCACAGCAGTGGCGTGTCGTCCTCCGCCTCGAATTCCCGCACCACGCCGTTGACGTTCAACTTGGCCATGCCGCCTCCCCAGGTTATCGACCGCAGGTGATACTACACCCGCCACCGGGACTTTGCACCTGGTATTCAGCGGCCCTGCAGCGCCGCCAGCACGCGGGCGATATCGGCCCGGTAGA
Organism: Duganella kummerowiae; assembly: GCF_053572355.1. Lineage (NCBI taxonomy): Bacteria > Pseudomonadati > Pseudomonadota > Betaproteobacteria > Burkholderiales > Oxalobacteraceae > Duganella > Duganella kummerowiae. Next base: position 56,705 of record NZ_JBKFEH010000023.1, on the reverse strand, counting down.
ACGCCGTGCGCGGCTGGTAGGGCCGGGCGCAGGGGACGGCCAGGGTGGCGCCATCCTTCAACCCCAGAAGCACTTCGTGGCGCGCCGTGCAGGCCGCCGCCATGGCCTGGCCGGTGGCGGCGTGGCCAAACACCGGCAAGCCCTCGATGCTGCGCACGTCGATGTCGCGCACGAAGGTCTTGCAGGCCTTCATCCCGTCCAGCAGCACGCCGTCCGCCATGGGCGTGGTGCCGCTGCGGCCGCCGCAGTCATCCTTCATCAGCTGGACCAGGGCGCGCAGCACCATGGCGTCGCGCTGGGCCTGGGTAGGCGGCTGCGGCGTGGCCAGGCCGGTGGCGGCAAACAGGGCTTCCCACTGTCGCTCCATGGGACCTTCATTGCCCAGCAGGGCCGGGATCCAGCGTGGATGGCAGTCCGTGGCGGGGCCGCATTCCATGGCCTGGGCGAAGTCCGGTTTGGCGCCGCCGCGCAGGTCGCGGTAGAAGGCGTTCAGGCGCGCCACCGCACCATCCTGGGTCCGGCCCTGGCGCGCCGCCAGCGCGTAGGCGTAGACAGCCAGCCCGCAGCGGTATTCCAGCCGGTTGCCGGCGATAACCCTGGGCGACAGCGCGCGCCAGCTTTGTCCGTCGGCGTACAGCACGCAATCGGTGAGAGCGCGGTCCAGGTCCTCGGCCGCCTGGGCCGGCGTCAGCCAGCCATTGTGCAGGGACGCCATCCAGCGCAGGAATTCGCCGCCGCCCTCGTGGATCAGGCGCGCGTCCGGATAGGCATCGGCGGCGTCGCGCAGCTGGAAGCGGTGGCTGTATTCATGCGAGACCAGCAGCGCCAGTTCGCGCCGTTCGGCCGGTCCCGGCGCGGCCGGCCAGTTGTACAGCGACAGGCGCAGGACGTCGCTGGCGTCGCCGCCTATGGTGGGGCCGCCGGGCGCCTCGGCCCACACGGCGGCCACCGCCGGCGCCTTGTAGACGGCGTCCGGCATGGCCAGTCGCAGGTAGTCCACGGTGCCGGCCGCCACTTCCCTGATCTGTGCGACGGCGGCGGACGGCAGGCGCGGATCGAACCAGGCCAGCGGCTGGCCCGGCTGCCACGCCAGCGGCGCCTGCAGCAGCAGGGCCGCGCTGTCCGCGCTGGCGGCCGTGGCGTGACCGCGCACGGCGGCGCCGTCGGCCACCACACCGGGCGCCGCAAAGCGGTAGGTGGCGGGGCCGCAGCTGTCCGCCAGCGCGTAGTTGGACAGGTGGGCGTACAAGCCCTGCCCGAGCGGGAAGGCGGCCGGGTAACCGGGCTGGCGCACCTGCGCCGGCACCCGGAAGCGCAGCGCGGGGCACTGGGCCGGGCCGCGCTCCAGGCGGTCGGCGCCGGCGCTGCCGCAGCCGGGGTCCAGCGCCTGCCAGCCGGCGCGGGTCTCGCGGCCATCCCTGCCATTCTTGAGGAAATCCACTTGCGCACACTGTGGGGGCAGGCGGTAGGACACTTCCAGCGCATCGGGTCCTGCCAGCGTCAGTTGCACGTCCACCCCGGCCTGGTCCGGCGCGGCCAAGGCGCCCAGCGGCCACAAGGCCGCCAGCAGTCTTAAGTAATTTTTCATGTCCCAAGGATATCACCAAGTGATAACATTATTTTCTTTACAATCACGAGAGACCTTATGCGCCCGCTTCCCCTGCTGCTGCTTGCCCTTGCCGCCCACGCCGTGGCCGCGGAACCCGCCTACACCGGTCCGGCCGACTGCCGCATTGCCGATCCGCGTCCGGCCGCCGGGCGTAGCGCCAGCTGGAACGGCGCCTGCAAGGATGGCTATGCGGACGGCCCCGGCGCGCTGCAATGGACGCTGAACGGCAAGGACACGGAACGCTACGAAGGCCCGCTGCAGCGCGGCCTGCCGAATGGCGACGGGGTCTACCAGCGCGCCGACGGCAGCCTGGCCCAGGGCGACTACAAGGATGGGCAGCTGGATGGCAAGGGCATCATCGTGCGGCCCAATGGCGACAAGCTGGTGGGCAGCTTCCAGCAGGGCCGGGTCACGGGCCAGGTCAAGTTCTACAGCCACAATGGCGACGTCTACGAAGGCGGCTGGAACGCCGGTCCGGATGGCGTCGGCACGATACGCTATGCCCTGGGCGGCAGCTACAGCGGCCACTGGCGCAACGGCAAGCCGTGGGGCGAAGGCGCCATCACCTATTCCAATGGCCAGGTGCTCAAGGGCCAGTTCGCCGGCAGCTTCCAGCTGGGCGGGCCGGCGCTGGAGGGCAAGCCGCAGCCGGGCAACTACGACATCAAGGAAGACAGCCCCCGCACCGGCAGCAACCTGCGCAGCGACGCCGCCCGGGGCTACCAGGTGCCGCCCGATAAATCCTATGCCGACCTGACGCCTGAACAGCAGCAGCTGGTCAGGCAGCCCTACGCCATCCTGCAGGCCGGCGACGCGCCGCCCTATCCGGTGGGCGGCATGGTGGAGCTGTCGCGCGCGCTGTCGCGCCTGGGCGGCCAGATGCGCGGACGCGGCATGCTGCAGGCCCAGGTCTGGGTCGACGAAAACGGCGCGCCGCAGCGCACCGCCATCCTGGAAGCGCCCGACAAGGAGTTCGGCGACATGGTGGCCAGGGTGCTGTTGCTGGTCAAGTATACGCCGGGCCGCTGCGCCGGCCAGCCCTGCGCCATGGCGGTGCCGTTCAAGTACATGTTCACCCTCAGCCCATGAGCTGGCAATGCAGCGGCGCCGTGACGGTACCGTAAAACTACGAGGGCACGGCGTATCGGTGAGCTTTTGATGTGCATCAAAGTTTTTGCTGAGCAGCATCAATACACTTCTTTCCGTTACTTAGACGAAAGAGAAGGAAGTGAAAATGAAGAAGCCTGTTGCAGCCATCCTGTTTGCCTCCCTGGGTTTGATCGCGGGCCACGCGGCCGCCGAGGAATCGCCGTGGCTGGTGCGTGCGCGCGCTGTGCATCTGGATCCGGCCGACAAGTCTGATCCCGTGGGCGGCGCCGGCGCCTCCGACCGCATCGGCGTGAGCAGCAAGACCATCCCCGAAGTCGACATCTCGTATTTCTTCACCCCGAACTTCGCGGCCGAGCTGATCCTGACCTATCCGCAGAAGCACGACGTGAGCCTGGACGGCGCCAAGATCGGCACCTTCAAGCACCTGCCGCCCACGCTGCTGGCCCAGTACCATTTCGTGTCGAACTCGCCGCTCACGCCCTACCTGGGCGCCGGTGTGAACTACACCAACATCTCCGATGTGAACCTGCTGGGCGGTAAGGGCGGACTGGAACACAAGAGCTGGGGCCTGGCCGTGCAGGCCGGCGTCGACTACAAGATCGACGAGCACTGGTCGCTCAACTTCGACGTGAAGAAAGTGCAGATCCGCAGCGACGTGTATATCAGCGGCGCCAAGGCCAGCGCGGTCAAGGTGGATCCGCTGCTGGTGGGCGTGGGCGTCGGCTACCGCTTCTAAGAACCCGTTTAAAAATGACCATGGCGTCGTTACGGCTCCTCGCCGTGCTGGCGCACTGTCTTCGTAGCCGCGCCTAGCCCTGCTCATTTTTGGAACGGGTTCTAATGGAGGCGCAGGTCGCGCTGCAGTTCCAGCGCGACCTGGCGCCGGCGCGCGGGCGGCGCCAGCCGTCCCAGCGCCAACCGGCGGCCGCCGGCTTCCAGCGCGATCAGGTCGCGCTGGCGGCGCGGCGGCGTGACGCGGGTGCGGCGTGCATCGAGCTCGATGCGGGTGACCCGCTCGGCCGAGCAGCGCTCCACCAGCAAACGGCCGCCGGCCAGCTCGATGCGCTCATGGTCGGTGGCGTGGCGCGCGTGATACACGAAGGCCGCCGCCACCGCCGCCATCTCCAGCGCCGTAAAGAACAGGATCTGCCACACCCCGGCCACGATGAAACCGGTGGCCACGCCGAACGAGGCCAGGCACAGCACGCCGTAGGCGGCCACGAACTGGCGCGGCGTCAGCGCGCACTGGCGGCGCAGCAGCCATTCCCGCCTGCTTTCCGAGCTATCGCGTGGCATGTCATCCTCCCGCCGCCATTATTTCACGATTCCCGCCTGCCGCTATAATGCGGGCATACCGGCCACCGATGGATGCCTCATGCGCAAGTCCCTGATACTCCTGCTGCCCCTGCTGCTGACCGCCTGCGTGGACGATTCCGCCAGCTATTACGCGGACGGCAAGGGCGGCCAGCACAGCCTGACGGTGCGGCGCGTGCAGCCGTATTTCTGGAAGGATGAAGTGGAAGTGCAGCTGACCATGGCGCGCCAGCCGGAATGCCAGCGTCGGGTGGACCTGCAGCTGTCCGGCGCGGACGAGGTCGAAATCGAGCTGTACGCCAAGGGCGACAACATGTGGGTGCTGCGCTCCGGCCAGGAAGCGTGGGCGGCCGACACCCAGACCTGTGTGCTGTACACCGACATCAAGACCGACCCGGGCGAACTGGTCGGCATGTACCACGTGGACGGCGACCAGCTGATCTTCGAAGCGGCCGTGGCCGTGGGACCGGACGGCAAACCGCTGCCGCAGTAACCCCGGTAACCCCGGTAACCCCGGGGTCAGATCTGACATTAGTACATGAGTCTGCCTTCAGGCTAGCTCATGATCAGGCCAGCTCATGTCTGAACGAGACCTGACCCCGCAGTTTGAAGCGGGCGACCAGCCGCGCCAGCGCCGCCGCCTGTTCCTGCAAGCTGGCGGCCGCTGCCGCTGCCTGCTCCACCAGCGCGGCGTTTTGCTGGGTGGCCGCGTCCATCTCGCTGATGGCCTGGTTGACGTGGCCTATGCCCGTGCTCTGCTCGCCCGACGCGGCCGCGATCGCCGCCATCAGCCGCGTCACCCGCTCCACGCTGGCCACCACCTGCTCCATGGTCGCGCCGGCCGTGGCGGCCAGCCCGCTGCCCTGTTCTATGGTCTGCACCGAGCTGCCGATCAAACCCTTGATCTCGTGCGCGGCCGCCGCCGAGCGCTGCGCCAGCGCCCTCACTTCGGACGCCACCACCGCGAAGCCGCGCCCCTGTTCTCCCGCCCGCGCCGCTTCCACCGCCGCGTTCAGCGCCAGGATATTGGTCTGGAAAGCGATGCCGTCGATCACGGTAATAATCTCCACGATGCGCCTGGACGCATCCTGGATGCCATCCATGGTGCGCACCAGCTGCGTCACCGCCAAGCCGCCGTCGCGCGCCACGGCCGCCGCCTCCTGCACCAGGCGGTTGGCCTGGCTGGCATTACCGGCGTTCTGCTGCACCGTGGTGGTCAGCTGCTCCATCGCGGCCGCCGTCTGCTGCAGGGCGCTGGCCTGGGACTCGGTGCGCGCCGACAGATCCAGGTTGCCGCTGGCGATCTGGCTCGAAGCGCTGGCGATGGTCTCGGCGCTGGCGCGGATCTGGCCTATGGTCCGGGCCAGCTGCTCCTGCATGGCGCGCATGCCGTGCAGGATGCTGTCCTTGTCGCTCTCGCGCAGCAGGATCGCCCCATCCAGCTCCCCCCCGGCAATACGTTCCGCCACCTGTCCCACGTAGACGGGATCGCCGCCTATCGAAGCGCGCACGCTGCGGTTGACGGCGCCCACCACCACCCACAGCCCGGCGCACAGCAGCGCCAGCACCGCCAGCGACTGGTACAGCGTGGCGTGGAAATCGGCCTCGATGTCGTCCAGGTACACCCCGGTGGTCAGGGCCCAGCCCCAGGGCGCATAGGCTACGACCCGGCTCAGCTTGGGCACCGGTTCGCTGCCGCCGGGCCGCGTCCACCAGTAGCGCACATAGCCTGCTCCTTCCGGCGTGCGGCTGGCGGCATAAATGTCCCGGTACAGATAGCGTCCTTTCGCATCCTGGACATCAGCCATGTCCTTGCCATCGTTTTCCGGCTTGAACGGGTTCATCAGCGACACCGTTCCGGCCGTGACGGTGATGTAGCCATCCTTGCCGTAGCGCAGATTGCGTATCATGGCCAGCGCCTGGCGCTGGGCCTCATCCCGGCCCAGCAGGCCGGCGGCGGCGCGCTCGCCGTACTGCTGGACGATGCTGAGGCCAGCGTCATCGATATGGCGCAGGTCCGTGCTGCGCTCCTCGATGCGGATGGCGCGCGTCTCGAAGGCGTCAAGGATGACAATCGCGGTGATGCACAACAGGCTGCAGATCAGAGGTACCCACAGCTTCTGCTGAAAAGACAGTTTGTTCACGGAGAGCTCCCTATAGTCATGCAAGCGAGATTACCGTCGGTGCCGGCGTCCAACCGGGCTTGATGTGCACAAAAAACAACATTTATAGTCATGCCAACAAAAGAAACGGACGCGGCGATCTGCATCGCTGGCGTCCGTGTGATGTGGCGGTGGGCGGGCAGGGTCCCGCCGGTAATCAGTGCTGCTGGGCGGCGCCGGATTTGGCGGCCAGTTGGGCGTCCACCTTGGCGGCCTTGGCGCGGTTCCAGCCGGTCACGTAGTCGGCCTCGCTGGTGTCCAGGGTGCCGGCGGCGCGGGCAGCCACCACTTCGGCGCGCACTTGCGCGCGGGTCAGGCCGGCAGTTTGGACCACGGGCGGATTGAGGGTGGCTTCGGTCTGGTCCAGGGCGCCGGCGGCGCGCGCCTGCTGCACTTCGGCCTGCACCTCGGCGCGGGTTTTGACGGGTTCGGCCAACGCGGCGCCAGCGGCCAGCAGCATGGCGGCGGAGGCGATGAGGGTCTGGATGGTTTTCATGATGAACTCCTGATGGCTAATTGGATGAGTCCATCTTAATATCAACAATACCGATAAAAAAGCGCAATATTCCGGACAAAATGATCTGATTTTCGGATGAGTCATGGTGGACGGCAACTGTGTCAGAATAATGTCTTTGCGCAACCCCGCTCCCCGATGAAATCTCTGCTGTTACCCGCCCTCCTGGCATGCGCGGCCGCCCATGGCGCCGAGAACATCTCGCCTGCGCGCCTGCTCGACCACATCAAGGTATTGGCGTCAGACGAGTACGAGGGCCGGGCCCCGGCCACCAAGGGCGAGAGCATGACGGTCGAGTACCTGACCACCCAGCTGCGCCAGCTCGGCCTGGAGCCGGGCAATCCGGACGGCAGCTATGTGCAGGCGGTGCCGCTGCTGGGCATCTCCAGCCATCCGACCCTGGCCTGGCACGCGGGCGGCGCCAGCACGACGCTGCGCTATGGCGACGACTACGTGGCCTGGACCGGGCAGCCGGAAAAACAGATCGAGCTGAAAAAGTCGGAGCTGGTGTTCGTCGGCTACGGCGTGCGCGCACCGGAATTCCAGTGGGACGATTTCAAGGGCGTGGACCTGCGCGGCAAGACCCTGGTCATGCTGGTCAACGATCCGCCGGTGCCGGACCCGAAAAAGCGCGGCCAACTGCACCCGGCCGTCTTCGGCGGCAAGGCCATGAGCTATTACGGGCGCTGGAGCTACAAGTTCGAGATCGCCGCCAAACTGGGCGCGGCCGGCGCGCTGATCATCCACGACACCAAGCCGGCCGGCTATCCCTGGGACGTGGTGCGCGGCACCTGGAGCCGCGAGAATTTCACCCTGCGCGACCAGGGTTCCAACCCGTCCTATCCCAGGGTGGCGGGCTGGCTGCGCCAGGACAGCGCGCAGCAGCTGTTCAAGGCCGCCGGCCAGGACCTGGAGATGCTGAAGAAGGCCGCGCAATCGCGCGACTTCAAGCCGGTGGCGCTGGGCGCCCAGCTGGACGTGCAGATGCTCAACGCCTGGCGCGACCAGCCTTCGCACAATGTGGTGGCGAAGATCACCGGCGCCGATCCGCAGCTCAAGGACGAATATGTGATCTACAGCGCGCACTGGGACCACTTCGGCGTGGACGACAGCCTGCCCGGCCCGCGCAGCCAGCAGATCTTCCACGGCGCGCGCGACAACGCCTCGGGCGTGGCGGCGCTGCTGGAGATCGCGCGCGCCTACAAGGCCCTGCCGGCGCCGCCCAGGCGCAGCATCGTGTTCCTGCTGACCACGGCGCAGGAGCGCGGCCAGCTGGGCGCGCAGTACTACACGCGCCATCCCCTGTATCCGCTGGCGCGCACGCTGGTGGACATCAACATCGACGGCATGAATGTATGGGGCCGCACGCGCGACGTGGCGCAGTCGGGCCTGGGCTTGTCCGGCGTGGACGAGGTGGCGGCGGCGGCGGCCCGGCAGCAGCGCCGCGTGGTGCATGCGGACGGCACGGGCGAATTCACCAGCTTCCAGCGCGGCGACCAGCTGGAATTCGCCAAGGTGGGCGTGCCTGCCCTGTACCTGCGCAGCGGCGCGGACTTCATCGGCAAGCCGGCCGGCTATGGCGGGGCCACACTGGGCGCCTACACCCGGCTGCAGTACCACACGGTGGCCGACACCGTGCAGCCCGATTGGGACTTGCGCGGCGCGGCCGAGGATGCGGCGCTGCTGTTCCAGGCCGGCTACCAGATCGCCCAGGGCAAGGCCGGACCGGCGTGGAAGCCCGGCAGCGAATACAAGGGCGCGCGCTGATGGCGGGCGAGTTTGCAGAGCATGCCGTGCGTGCCGAATCGCCGCTGTCGGCCGACGCCGCGCTGCTGATGGAGGAACTGTCGGCCACCCTGGCGCGCATTACCGGCGACAGCGGCCAGTCCTCCTTCGATGCGCAGGATGTGACGGGCCCAGGCGCCTGCTTCGCCATCGCCCGCGATGCGGAGGGCGCGGCGCTGGGCTGCGGCGCGCTGCGTCCCCTGCAGGCAGGGGTGGCCGAGATCAAGCGCATGTACGCCCGCCCGGGCACGCGCGGCGTGGGCAGCGCGGTGCTGGCCTTCCTGGAGCAGGAAGCGCGCCGCCTGGGCTACCGCGCCGTCTGGCTCTCGACCCGCCGCGTGAATAGCGCCGCCGTCGCCTTCTACCACAAGCGCGGCTACCAGGTCACGCAAGGCTACGGCAAATACCTCGGCAACCCGGTCTCGGTCTGCCTTGCCAAGGCATTGGATTGAGGAGGACAGCCTTGGAGCTCCTGCGTCTCACCGCCTTGTTCGCCATCACGGCAATTGCCGAAATCGTGGGCTGCTATTTGCCATGGCTGGTGATCAAACAGGGTAGGCCGCTGTGGCTGCTGGCGCCGGCGGCCCTGTCGCTGGCGCTGTTTGCCTGGCTGCTCACGCTGCATCCGGCCGCCGCCGGCCGTACCTATGCGGCCTATGGCGGCATGTATATCGCGGTCGCCTTGCTGTGGCTGCGTTTTGTGGACGGCGTCGCGCTGACGCGCTGGGATGCGGCCGGGGCCGCCCTGGCGCTGGCCGGCATGGCGCTGATCGCCTTGCAGCCGCGCTGACTCAGCGCGTCCCCGGATGCGCGGCCAGGCCGATGTTGTGCTCGGCCGCGGCGTCGAACTCGTTAACTCTTCACGCTACAACCGCGCTTGTTCAGGTAGTTCATCGAATAGCAATAGCCGTTCCGGTGCGCTTGCGCGCGTTGCGCACGGCTGGGCGCGGCGCTGGTGCGGCGGCGGTCGATTCGCGCAGCACCAGTTCGCTGGGGAATTCGATCTTGTCCTGGTAGCCGCCGGTGCCGGACACGCGCATCAGCAGCTCGCGCACGGCCGCCTCGCTGATGGCGCCCAGCGGCTGGCGCACCGTGGTCAGGCCCGGCTTGACCTGGGCCGCCGAAGCGATATCGTCGAAGCCCACCACCGACACGTCCTGCGGCATGCGCAGGTTGTGGGCGCGCACGGCGTCCATCGCGCCCATGGCCATTTCATCGTTGGCGGCGAAGATGGCGGTGGGAGCGTCGGCCTGCAGCAGCAAGGCGTGGGCCGCCTCGTAGCCGGAGCTGCGGCCGAAATCGCCCTGCGCCACCAGCTGCGGATCGGGCGCGATGCCGGCCGCGCGCAGGGCGTCCTGGTAGCCCTGCTGGCGCTCGCGGCTTTGTCCCGTGTAGGGCGAGCCGGCAATGAAGGCGATGCGGGTATGGCCCAGCTGCAGCAGGTGGCGGGTGGCGGCGGCGGCGCCGTCCACGTTGCCGCCGCGGACCACGGGCAGGCTGGTGTTGTCGCGGCAGTAGTTGACCAGCACCACGGGCAGCTTGCTTTGCTCCAGCAGCTTGATGTGGCTGTCGCTGATGCGCGGCAGTATCAGCAGCAGGCCGTCGCACAGGCCGTGCAGCATATTGTTGAGGCCCTTGTGCTGGCCGTTTTCCGGTTCGCTGATGGAGTTGTAGATGATAAGGTCCATGTTCAGCTTGCGCACCGCCTCGCTGGCGGCGCCGATGATCTCGTTGATCACCGACGATTGCAAATCGTTGACCATGATGCCGATGACGTTGGTGCGGCTGCCCTTCATCATCTTGGCCGACAGATTGGGCGAGTAGCCCAGTTCGGCGGCGATGGCCAAGACCTTGGCGCGGGTTTTCTTGGCCACGGCCACCTCGCCGTTCAGCGCGCGCGACACCGTCATGACGGAGACGCCGGCCTTCTCGGCCACGGTGATCAGGGTTACCTGCTTGGTTTTCATGGGAGTCCTTGTCTGCCGCTCTCTTAGCACGTAGACATATGTTGCACGATGTTAGCTGAAGCGTCATTTTCGTTAACGTTACCATTACCCGGAAATGATGACCAAGCTTGTCTGCGAATTTGTGGATGAGGTGCACATTTTGCAGCGGACCGGTTGCGCGACGCGCGGCGCCTACAGCCCGGCAAGAAAGACTTTGGCCATTTGCTGTACTTCAAAACGGGGCATGCCCAGCTGCGCCGCCCGTTCCTGCCATCCCCGGACCACGTCCGCCACTTGTTTCTCGATCGTATCGGCCTGTTTGCGGGTGAGACGATAGAAGTCTTGCGCAGTGTCGCGCACGGCTTTCAGGCTGGGAACGGCCACATTGCCGTCCAGGGTTAAGGCGTGCTCCTGCTTGTACGGATTGGGATTCATGTCAAACGCGGGGGCAAGGCGCCAGCCAGTCTTGTCCCGCAGGCAGCCGTGGTTACGCAGATGGTCATCCCGATTCCCTACCAGGACGTTAAACACGACCCTGCGGTAGAGTTGATCCAGGTCGCTGTTAATGTGGTTACGGCTCCCCTGATCGGAGATGAGTTCGACCAGGTCGATGTAGCTTGCACCGCCCTGCCCGTCCTGGCGTTCGAGCAGCGTCATGGCCGAAACAAACATGCGGCGGCTCTCATGGACGCGGTCAAAGCGCTCCACGCAGAACGTGCGGTGCCCATCGCCGAACTTCTCCAGCCGGGCATCAGGCACCCAGATACCTGCGTCCCGCGCCATCTGGTGCACCATGAATTCCCAGCCGCCCACGTCATATCGGTCTTCCTTCGAGGGAAACTTCGCGAACCACAGCTTTCCCGTCAGGTCGGTGAAGTTGGCCTTGGGGCGCGCGCCACCGAGGGATGTACCCGGCGCGATAAGCATGGACAACCAGCGCACATATTCCGGCAGTTTCTCGACCCCCGGCTCCTCCAGCTTGCGGCTGATGTCAGCAAGCTGTCCCAGGCTGGTGACGGGCGGCGCCGCTTTTTCGCGGTCGTCGAGAAAGTTGACGCCGTCTGTTTTGCGAAAGCGCAGTGCGCCCATGCGGGTGATATCGTGCACCCCGAGCAGAAAATCCACTTCGCGCAGTATTCTTATTGAACGGCCTTCACGGTCGGCTTCGGCGGCCTCACGCCGCTCCATCAGCATCCTTCCCCACCTGTCCGGTGCTGAATCGAGAAAAATGCCAAAGCCTGGTGCTCCGGCCTCAGGGTATTGCTCCCCGGAATGGAGGTCCAGGCGCGGGTCCAGCATGAACCTGCCAGGATGCTGCTCCCAGCTTGGAACGTATTGGAACGATGCCGGCAGGTCTTCCTTGCGCAGATTGCGGTGAAGTACGCCTACCTGTTCCTGAATACCGAGCTCAGCCGCGTCCAGGTAGACCAGATAGGTTTCCCGGTCCAGCAATGCTTTGGCCTTTTTCATCAATTGGTACACCGCTCATCCGCGAGGAGTTCGAACCAGAAGCTTCGCATCCTGGAGCTTGCGGCCGAGCTCGTCGTTGCTGGCGACCATCTCCAAATCCTTGTCCATGCCAAGAATACGTAGTGCTCGCAAGTAGGTGCCTATGGCAATGGAAGCATCCCCTTTTTCCATACGGTTCAAGGTGTCGCGGGATACATTCATCCGTTCGCAGAACAGCACCGTTGAAATGTCCCGACGCAAACGGGCTTCCCTCAGCCGCTGGCCCAAGGCTTTGAGCTGCCGGTCAATAGAGGGAAAAGGACGGGGGATTTTGGCTTTCATGTCCGATATGTTGGACATATTACCCTGGATTGTCAATCTAATCGGACACTACGTGTGTAGCGGGATTGCCGTCCGTCGAAAGACAGCGCACCATCTCAGGCGATGGCGGCGCGCAGGGCTACGGCCGCTGGACCTGTGCGGCCCTCAAGCGCGGCGGCAAGCTTGCGCAGCTGGGTGAGGTTGCGTTGCTGGCGCGCGTCCGGGGTGCGCTGGATGTCGGCCAGCACGGCCTCGGCCGCTTGGGCCAGGCGGGCCTCGTCGTGCGGGGCCAAGTCGGCCACGGCGGCCAGCCAGGTGGCGCCCCATTGCAGGCGGGTGGCGCTGCCCACCGCCGCTGCGGCGGCGCGCTGGTACCAGTCCAGCACGGCGGCGGTGTCGCCACGGCGCTTGGCTGCGGAGGCCAGGCTCAGCATGAAGTAATAGGGCGAGTGCGAGCGCGGCAGCTCGTCCAGGAGGACTTGTTCGGCCTGCGCGGCGAGGCCAGCGTCGTTCAGGGCGCTGACCACGGTGTTGACCAGACTATGGCGCTCGTACGGATCGGTGCAGGCAGCCAGCATCTCCCGCACGGCGGACTGCACCTGGGCGGCGAGGTCAGCGGCCGGTGCGCCGTAGCGGGCCATGCGCAGTTGCAGGCGCAGGGCCATCAGGCGATCGACCGGGCCCAGCCAGAAATCCTCCACCCAGGGCCGGGCCGCTTGCGCGACGGCGACGGCGGCTGGGGTCACGCCTTCGCCGGCATGGCGCAGCAGCGCGGCGCCGTGGTTGGTCAGCAGGTCCATGTTGGCGCGCGCGGTGGCGGGGTCGGCGCACACGGCCAGCAGGGCGTCGGCCACGCCGGGGACGGTGTTGCGGCCGGCCAGGACCTGGGCCAGCAGCGTGTAGCGGGCGGCGAGTCCGGCAGGCGCAGCGCCGGCCAGCGCCAGCAGGGTGGCGGCGGGATCGCGTCCGGCCAGCAGGCGCTGCTCGTCGGTATCCCAGGCATACCAGGCCAACAGTTGCCACTCGGCGGCGGCCAGGGCGCGGCTGCCGGACAAGGCGGCTTGCAGCGCGGCGGCCGCGCCGGAGCCGGCGCGCCACACGGCCAGGGCGTTATCGAAGGCGGCGGTGAATTGTTCGGCGTCCAGCTCACAGGGCAAGCGGGTAATCTCGGCGCCGTCCGGCGTGAACAGCACCAGGGTGGGATAGCTGCGCAAGCCCAATTGCGCGGCCAGGGCCTGTGCCCCGGCGGCGTCGCCATCGAGATGATAGGCCAGCACCTGCGCCGTGCGCGCGCCGAATTCGCTGTTGGCGAAGATTTCGGCCTTGAGCCGGTTGCACGGCGGGCACCAGAGCGCGCCCCAGTACAGGAACAGCGGGCGCCCGAGCGAGCGCGCCTGCGTGTATGCGGCGTCCAGGCTGCCGCCCAGCCATGCGATGGCCGCCATGCCGCTCAGTCGCGCGCCAGCGACAGGAACTCGGTGCGCATCGCCAGGTTGGGCTGCAGCTCGCCCAGCATGGCCGAGGTGACGGTTTCCTCGCCCGGGGTGCGGATGCCGCGGCTCTCCATGCACAGGTGGCGGCACTTGACGATCACGCCCACGGCCTTGGGTTCCAGTACTTCCAGCAGCGCATTGGCGATCTGCATGGTCATGCGCTCCTGCACCTGCAGGCGCTTGGCAAAGCAATCGACCAGGCGGGTCAGCTTGGACAGGCCGACGATCTTGCCGTTCGGGATGTAACCGATGGTGGCCTTGCCGAAGAACGGCGCCAGGTGGTGTTCGCAATGGCTGTAGACCGGGATGTTGCGCACGATGATGAATTCGTTGTACTGCTCGGCGCCATCCTCGAAGGCTTTCAGCAGCTCGACCGGGTTCTGCTGGTAGCCGGAAGTCCAGTGCTTCCAGGCCTTGGCCACGCGGTGCGGGGTTTCCAGCAGGCCGGGACGGTCAGGGTCCTCGCCTATGCTGGCGATCAGCCGGCGCCAGTCGTTTTCAGTGAATTCTTCGTGAGACATGTTGTAAGCCATCATTACGGGTGGCCGGACAGTATACACCTGTGTCTATACAGCGGTGTCTACAGCGGTGTCAGGTCTGCCATTGGTACATGAGCTCGCTTTGCAAGCGAGCTCATGTACCAATGGCAGACCTGACACCCGGTTTGATGGCAGACCTGACACCCGGTTTGAAAATACTGTGTGTTCACCGGGGCCGGTGGGCGTTGACCAGTTGGGCCGCGATCGAGACGCCCACCGGCAGCTCCGGCCATGCGTCGCCGGGACCGAACCAGCGCGCCTCGGCGATCTCGTTGTGGTCGATGCGGATCTCGCCGTCCAGGTAGTCGGCCGTGAAGGCGATCATCAGCGAATGCGGGAAGGGCCAGGACTGGCTGCCGAAGTACTGCAGGTTGTGCACCCGCAGCCCGACCTCCTCGTATACCTCGCGGTGCACCGCTTCCTCGATGGATTCGCCGGCCTCCAGGAAACCGGCCAGCGCCGTGTAGCGCTTGTAGGGCGACTGGGTGTGCAGGGCCAGCAGCACGGCGTCGCCCTTGCGCACCAGCACCATCATGGCCGGCGAGATGCGCGGATAGGCCGTCATGCCGCAGGCCGGGCACTGGTAGCAGCGCTCGCCCGCCTTGTGCACCATGGGCGTGGCGCATACGCCGCAGTAGCGGTGCGTGCGCGCCCATTCGGCCAGCTGCACGGCCCGGCTGGCAATGCCGAGGAAGCCGTCGTCCAGGGCGCCGAACAGGGAACGCAGCCCGTGCCAGGCGTAACCGTCCACTTCCCCCTGCTCGCTCCACGCCACCTGGTAATAACGCCCGTCCATCCGCCCCAGCGGATGGAGGCGTTCCGGTCCCAGGCCCAGTGCCGCCAGCTGCGCGGCGCCGGCCAGCGCCAGATCGCCGTTGCGCAAAAGCAACTGCCCTCGGTGGACGATAAAGCTGAGTGCTTCGTCATCATTATCGGGATTAATCAAGGGAGTGAATGCGGCGGGCGTATGTAACATATTTGTGATATCCGTAGGAAGGCCCTCAATGGCGGGCAGACATCATCTTACCGTGTTTCCGGCATATTCATTCCGGCATGAATCTTTCGCCATTTTTGCCCTTTTCGCACAACTACTTAGCGCAATCGACCGCCATGTCGCCTTATTAAGAATTGGCACACTTTTATCCCGTTTATTCTCAATCTGGACCGGTTTGACGGTACTATATATTTCCGCAAGGAGATTTTTTTCATGACTTCCATCGTACCCAGCCTGTCCACCGCCCAGATTGTGAACCTGTCGACCGTGCAGATCGCCGCGTTCACGACCGCCGATATCGCCCTGCTGACCACCTTGCAGGTCTCGGTGCTGTCGTCGACCCAGCTCGGTGCGCTGAGCAGCAGGCAGGTACGCGCCCTGTCCACCCAGGACGTGCAAGCCCTGGCCACCAGCCAGTTGGCCGGCGGCTTGGGCAGCGCCCAGGTGCAAGCCCTGTCCACGGCCCAGCTCAACAGCCTCACCAGCGACCAGCTGTCCGCCTTGGGCACCGCCCAGTTCGCCGCGCTGACGACGGCGCAGCTGGTGTCGCTGGGGACCGCCAAGGTGGCGGCATTGGGAACGGAAGACATCGCCGCCCTGTCCACCAACCAGGTCCGTTCGCTGGGCACCAGCCAGGTCGCGGCCCTGACCACGGCCCAGATCGTTGCCCTGGGCACGCAGCAGGCCGCCGCCCTGCAGACGCGCCAGGTCGCCGCGCTGGACAGCGAGCAGCTGGCCGCCTTCGAAACAGCCGACTTCGCCGCCCTGGGCACGGCCCAGCTGAACGCCATCGCCAGCGCCGGCCTGGCCCTGCTGGGCACGGCGCAGATCGCCGCCCTGACCACCGCCCAGGCCAGTTCGCTCAGCACCCGCCAGATCGCCGCCCTAGGCTCAAACCAGGTGACGGCCCTGGGCACGGACGGGATTGCGGCCCTGAAAGCGGCCCAGGCCGGCGCCCTGCGCGGCGACCAGCTGGCCGCCCTGGACACCAACCAGATCGTGGCCCTGACCACGGCCCAGCTGCAAGCCCTGTCGACCGCCGCTTTGGCCCAGCTGGGCAGCGCCCAGCTGGCCGCCATGGAAACGCGTGACCTGGCGGCCCTGAAAACGGCCCAGGTCGCCGCCCTGGCCAGCGACAGCTTCGGTGGCCTGGGCACGGCCCAGCTGCAAGCCCTGGCGACGGCCCAGATTGCCGCCCTGCGCGCCAGCCAGCTGGCGGCGCTGGACAGCGCCCAGATCATCGCCCTGACGACGGCCCAGGCCGCCGCCATCAGCACCGCCAATATCGCCCTGCTGTCCACCGCCCAGGTCGCCGCGCTGGAAACCGTGGACCTGGCCAACCTGAAAACGCAGCAGATCGCCGCCCTGACCGGCAGCCAGGTGGCGGCCTTGTCCAGCGACCAGGTCGCCGCCCTGAAAACCCAGCAGGCCGCCGCCCTGACGTCCGGCCAGCTGGCCTCGCTGGGCACGGCCCAGGTGGCCGCGCTGCAGACCGCCGACCTGGCCGCCATCCGCACCAGCCAGCTGGGCGGCCTGTCCACGGCCGCCATTGCCGTGCTGGGCAGCGAACAACTGAACGCCCTCACCACGGCCCAGCTGGTCGCGCTGGGCACGCGCGGCGTGGCCGCGCTGGACAGCAGCCAGATTGCCGCCCTGGGCACCCGCCAGGTGGCGTCCCTGAGCGCGGCCCAGCTGCAAGCCCTGGACACCGACCAGCTCAACGCCCTGGAAACGCTGGACTTCGCCAGCCTGAGGACGGCCCAGCTGGCCAGCCTGACGACGCGCCAGATCGCCGCGCTGGACACCGGCCTGATCGTGGCCCTGACCACCCAGCAGGCCGCCGCCCTGACGGTCGGCCAGCTCAGCGCCCTGACCACGGCCCAGCTGGCCGCCATGGAAACGGCCGACTTCGCCGCCCTGCGCACCTCGCAGCTGGGCGCGCTCGGCACCGGCGCCATTGCCGCCATGACCACCAACCAGGTGGCGGCCCTGAAAACGGCGCAGCTGGTGCAGATGACGCCGGGCCAGATCCAGACCTTCAGCACGGCCCAGCTGCAAGCCCTGGGCACCGGCCAGATCGCCTCGCTGACCAGCGCCCAGTTCAGCTGGCTGCTGACCAGCCAGCTGGCGGCCATCACCACGGCCGGCTTCGCGGCCCTGAAATCCAGCCAGCTCAACGCCCTGGACGCCAGCCAACTGGCCTCGCTCACCACCGACCAGATCGCGGCCCTGACCAGCAGCCAGGCTGCGTCGCTGAGCGCCGCCGCCCTGGGCGCGCTGACCACGCTACAGGTGGCGGCGCTGCAGACGGCCGACCTGGCGGCCTTGCGGACCAGCCAGATCGGCTACCTGGGTACCAACGCCATTGCCGCCCTGTCCACCGAACAAATCCAGGCCCTGAAAACGCAGCAAACCAGCGCGCTCAGCCTGGCGCAGCTGGCGGCCCTGGGCACGGCCGCCATCGCCGCCCTCAGCACCCAGCAGGCCGCCGGTCTCACGACCACGCAGATCGCCAACCTGGGTACGGCCCAGCTGGCCGCGCTGGAAACCGCCGACCTGGCGGCCTTGCGCACGGTCCAGGTCAACGCCCTGACCACGGCCCAGGCCGCGCTGCTGAGCGCGGACCAGATCGCCGCCCTGACCACCACCCAGGCCGCCAGCCTGGCCACCAGGCTGCTGGCGGCGCTGACCACGTCCCAAATCCAGGCGCTGGAAACGGCCGACTTGGCGGCGCTGAAGACGGCGCAGATCGCCGCGCTGGGCGCCGACGCCCTCAACGCGCTCGGCAGCAACCAGCTGGCCTCGCTCAGCACCACCCAGCTGGCGGCGCTGAGCAGCGCCCAGCTGCAAGCCCTGGCCACGGCCCAGGTCGCGGCCCTGAGCACCAAACAGGCCAGCAGCCTGACCACGGCCCAGGTCGCGCTGCTGAGCGCCGGCCAGCTGGCCGCCCTGGGCGCCGACACCCTGGCCCTGCTGCGCACGGCCCAGATCGCCGCACTCACCACCACCCAGCTGAACGGATTCAGCGCGGACATGCTGGCGGCCCTGTCCACCGCCCAGGCCGCCAGCCTGACGACGGCCCAGCTGGCCGCCTTCGGCAGCGCCCAGTTGGCCGCCCTGGAGACGGCGGACTTCGCCAGCCTGCGTACGGCCCAGCTGGCCGCGCTGGGCAGCACCGCCTTTGCCAGCCTGGACGCCGCCCACATCGCCGCCCTGACCTTGCAGCAAACCGCCAGCCTGCTGACCAGCCAGTTGGCGGCCCTGACCACTGCCCAGGTGCGGGCCCTGCAGACGGCTGACCTGGCTGCCCTGCGCACGGCCCAGATCGCCGTGCTGGGCGCCGACGCCCTCAACGCCCTGGACAATGACCAGCTGGCGGCGCTCAGCACCACCCAGCTGGCAGCCATCGGCAGCGCCCAGCTGCAAGCCCTGGCCACGGCCCAGGTCGCGGCCCTGAGCACCAAACAGGCCAGCAGCCTGACCACGGCCCAGGTCGCGCTGCTGAGCGCCGGCCAGCTGGCCGCCCTGGGCACCGACACCCTGGCCCTGCTGCGCACGGCCCAGATCGCGGCACTCACCACCACCCAGCTGAACGGATTCAGCGCGGACATGCTGGCGGCCCTCTCTACCGCCCAGGCCGCCAGCCTGACGACGGCCCAGCTGGCCGGATTCGGCAGCACGCAGCTGACGGCCCTGGAGACGGCGGACTTCGCCGCCCTGCGCACGGTCCAGCTGGCCGCGCTGGGCACGGCCGCCTTTGCCAGCCTGGACGCCGCCCACATCGCCGCCCTGACTTCGCAGCAAACCGCCAGCCTGCTGACCAGCCAGTTGGCGGCCCTGACCAGCACCCAGGTCCAGGCCCTGGAGACGGCCGACCTGGCCGCCCTGAAAACGGCCCAGCTCAACGTGCTGGACGGCAGCCTGCTGAACGCCCTGTCCACCGACCAGCTGCGCGCCCTGACGGCGGCCCAGCTGGCCTCGCTGGCGACGGCCCAGCTCGGTGCGCTGGACAGCGAGCACATCGCGGCCCTGGCCAGCGCCCAGGTGGCGGGCCTCACCACCACCCAGGTGGCCAGCCTGGGCACGTCCCAGGTGCGAGCCCTGGTGGCCGGCGAGATCGCGGCGCTGAAAACGGCCCAGCTCAACGCCCTGGGCAGCAGCCAGGTGGGCGCCCTGTCCACCGGCCAGATCCAGGCCCTGACCACGGCCCAGGTGGCGGCGCTCGGCACCCGCATCCTGGCCGCCTTGAGCTCCGACCAGGTGGCGGCGCTGGAGACGGCCGACTTCGCCGTGCTCAGCGTCAGCCAGCTGGCCGCGCTGGGCAGCGATGCCCTGTCGCGCCTGTCCACCGACCAGATCCAGGCCCTGTCCACGGCCCAGATCGCGAACCTGGGCACGGCACAGGTGGCCGGCCTCAACAGCGAGCAGCTGCGGGCGCTGACCACGCGCCAGATCGGTGCCCTGAGCACCGACGCCGTCGCCACCCTGAACAGTGACCAGATCGCCGTGCTGGAGCTGGTAGACTTCGCCGCCCTGAAAGCCACCCAGGTGGCGGTGCTGTCCACCGCCCAGATCGCCCTGCTGGGCACGGACCAGATCGCCGCCCTGAGCGCCGCCGTCACCGCCGCGCTGACCACGGCCCAGGTGGCCGCACTGGGCACCCAGCAAGTGCAGGCGCTGGGCACCGACGATGTGGCGGCCCTGAAGACGGCCCAGATCGCCGTCCTCGGCAGCGACCAGCTGGCGGCGCTGGACAGCGACCAATTCCAGGCCCTGGGCGCGGCCCAGCTCAATGCCCTGACCAGCAGCCAGCTGCAAAGCCTGTCCACCGGGCGAATCGCGCAGCTGACCACGCGCCAGGCCAGCCAGCTGGCCACGGCCCAGATCGCGCTGCTGACCAGCACCCAGCTGGCGGCGCTGGAACTGGAGGACCTGGCCGCGCTGAGCGCCACCCAGGTGGCGTCCATAGGCACGGCCCAGATCGGCTACTTGGGCACGGCCCAGATAGCCGCCCTGGCCACCCAGCAGGTGGCGGCGCTCACCTCGCGCCAGCTGGCCGCACTCGGCAGCAACCAGGTGCAGGCGCTGGAAACGGCGGACCTGGTGCTGCTGAAGACGGCCCAGCTGGCGGGGCTCTCCAGCGCCCAGGTGGCGGCGCTCACCGTGGACCAGGCCGCCTCGTTGACGACGGCGCAGTTGAACGCCCTGAACTCCAGCCAGATCGCGGCGCTGGGCACGGACCAGATCGTGGCCCTGACCACGGCCCAGGTGGCGGGCCTGGCGACGGCGCAAATCGCCAGCCTGTGCACGGCCCAGGTGGCCGCCATCGAGCTCGAGGACGTCGCCGTCCTGCGCAGCCAGCAGCTGGCGGCCTTGTCCACCGCCCAGTACGCGGCCCTGACCAGCGACCAGCTCAACGCCCTCACCAGCGCCCAGCTGGCCGGGCTGGGCGGCGCCATGCTGGCCGCCCTGAGCACGACCCAGATCCAGGCCCTGTCGCTGGCGCAAGTGGCGCAACTGAGCGCCAGCCAGTTGCCGCTGCTGAGCGGCGACCAGCTGGCCGCCTTCAGCACCGAACAATTCGCCGCGATTGCGACGGCGGCCCTGGGCGGCCTGACCGGCGCCCAGTTCGCCCTGCTGAGTACCGACCAGATCGTGGCGCTGACCACGGCCCAGGCGCGCGCGCTGGCGACGGCGCAAGTTGCCGCCCTGACCAGCGCCCAGGCCGGCGCCATGCAAACCGAGGATCTGGCCGCGCTCAGCACCGTGCAGCTGGCCGCCCTGGGCGCAGCCCAGCTGGCCGGGCTGGGCACGGATCAGCTGTCCAGCCTGGCGACGGCCCAGCTGTCCTCGCTGTCCACCGACCAGATCGCCGCGCTGGATACCCTGCAGATCGCCGGCCTGGTCACTGCCCAGGTGGCCTCGCTGGCGACGCGCCAGCTGGCCTCGCTGTCGGCCGAGCAAATCGCCGCCGTGGAAGCGGAAGACCTGGCGGTGCTGAGCACGCGCCAGCTCGGCGTCCTGAACAACGACCAGCTGGCGGCCCTGGGCAGTGACCAGCTCAACAGCCTGACCACGGCCCAGCTGGCTTCGCTGAGCACCACCCAGCTGGTCAACGGCCTGCAGGCGGCCCAGCTGGCGACGCTGGACACGGCCCACGTGGCGGCCCTGGCCACGCGCCAGGTCGCCAGTCTGTCCAACGACCAGCTGGCGGCGCTGGGCAGCGGCCAGCTCAACGCCCTCACCCTCACGCAGCTGGCCGCCCTGGGCACCAGCCAGCTCTACAACGGGCTGCAGGCGGCCCAGGTGGCGGCGCTGGACACGGCCCACATCGCGGCCCTGAGCACGGCCCAGGTGGCCTACGGCCTGAACGCGGACGCACTGGCCGCCCTCACCGCCGGCCAGATGCAGGCGCTCACCACCAGCCAGATCAAGGCCCTGCGCACGGCACAGGTGGCGGCCATTGCCGCCGGCCAGATCAGCGTGCTGTCCACCGACCAGGTGGCCACCCTGAGCACGGCCCAGACCGCCGCACTGTCGGTGGATGCGCTGACGGCCCTGTCCAACGACCAGCTGGCGGCGTTTGCCACCGGCGACATCGCGGCCCTGAATGCGGTGCAGATAGCGAGCCTGCTGAACAGCCAGCTGGCCAGCCTCAACACCTCCCAGGTGCAGGCATTGGGCAGCCTGCAGATTGGCGCCCTGACCGTGGACCAGATAACGGCCATGGGCACGGAACAGGTGGCGGCCCTGCGCACGGCCCAGGTCGGCTACCTGAACACCCTGCAGCTGTCCACCCTGTCCAACAGCCAGGTGCAGGCCTTCAGCACGGCCCAGGTGGCCGCCATCAAGCTGAGCCAGATCACCGCCTTCACGGTCGACCAGGTGGCCGCGCTGGCCACCAGCCAGCTGCAGGCCATCACCACGACCCAGCTGCAAGCCCTCAGCGCGACCCAGATCGGCGCCCTGACCGCGACCCAGGCCTCGGCCTTGAGCGTGACCCAGGTGGCGGCCCTGAAGAACACCCAGATGGCGGTGCTCAGCGTGGACCAGCTGGGCGCCCTGTCCACGGCGCAGCTGCTGGCCCTGTCCACCAGCCAGCTGGGCGCGCTCTCCGCCACCCAGATCGGCTACCTGTCGGCGACCCAGATCGCGGCCCTGTCCAGCGCCCAGATCGCCGGCCTCAAGGCCAGCCAGCTGCAAGGCTTCTCGGCCGAGCAGATCGCCGCCCTGACCACGGCCCAGATGCCGGCCCTGCCCACGGCCGGCATCGCGGCCCTGTCCACGCCGCAGATCCAGGCCCTGGAAACGGCCGACCTGGCCATGCTGAGCACGGCCCAGATCAGCGCCTTCACCAATGCCCAGGTGGCGGCCATGAGCACCGACCAGACCATGGCGCTGGACCCCAATTCCTCGCGCTACGCGACGCCGCTGGTGCTGGACCTGGACGGCAACGGCGTGCGCACCTTGAGCGTTGCCGCCAGCGTACAGTTCGATATCTACGGCAACGGCCAGGCGGTCCACACCGGCTGGGTCGATGCGCACGACGGCCTGCTGGCCCTGGACCGCGACGGTGATGGCGCCATCACCAGCGGCGCCGAGCTGTTCGGCAGCGCCACCACCCTGGCCGATGGCAGCAAGGCAGCCGACGGCTACGCCGCCCTGCGCGAGCTGGACAGCAATGGCGACGGCGCCATCACCAGCGCCGACGCCGCCTATGGCGCGCTGCGGGTGTGGGTGGATGGCAACAGCGACGGCGTCAGCCAGGGCGATGAACTCCATACCCTGGCCTCGCTGGGCATCACGTCCATCGCCACCCAGGCCCAGCAGGCTTCCGAGCTGCAAAACAGCAACCGCATCGGCCTGACTTCCAGCTACCAGACGGCAGACGGCGCCACCCACGCCAGCGCCGACGTCTGGTTCCTGACCAACAAGGTCAGCGCCCTGAGCCAGGCCATCGCCAGCTATGCGGAGACGGCCACGACAGCGGCTGCCACGCCGTCCGCCACGCTGCCGGCCACCGCATCTGCGGCAAGCGCGCAACAGTCGGCGCCGGGCCAGGCGAGGCCCGGACTGGCGGCCCCGGCCCAGGCGTTGGCAGATGCGCTCAAGCAAGGCCTGGAGCAGCAGCGCGCGCGCGGCCTGCAAGGCCTGTCGGCCAGCCTGGATGAACAGGCGCGCCACGGCCTGGGCGGCTCCCAGCCGTCCTGGTTCGCCGTGCCGCAGCGCTGACACCCGGCGCTGGACGTTTCAGCTCTGGAGCAGAGCGGATTTCACACTCTTGCTCCAGAGCCAAAAGTCTCCCCTCTCCAGGGGCATAGCGGGTATGATAGGGCCTGCCTCGTCGGACTCAGCGTTCCGCCGGCCGCCGACGGGCAGGACCGATACCAACCTACCTACGCCATGACCGCAAACGCCTCTGTCCCGTTCGTATCCGACAACCCCGCACTGACCAACATCCTGGCGCTGGCCGCACGCGGCGAGCTCACCATCACCGACCTGTTCGGGGCCGCCGCGGTACTGCAGGAAAGCGGGCAGAATCCGGCCGCCATCGCCCTGTACCGGGCCTGGATAGACGGCGCCAACTCGCCGCTGGTGTACGCGGCCTGCTTCAACCTGGCCGTGCTGCTGTCCAACCAGGGCGACGAGGCCGGCGCCGAACAGACCTACCGCAAGGCCATCGCCCTCAATCCCGGCTTTGTCGAGGCCCGCCTCAACCTGGGCACCCTGCTGGAGCGCACCAACCGCCCGGACGAGGCGCTGGACACCTGGCGCGCCATCCTGACCCCGGCGGTGCAGCCCGACGTGCGCACCAACCAGGCGCTGTACGTGCAAACCCTGAACAACCTGGGCCGGTTGCTGGAAATCCGCAAGCGCTACCCGGAAGCCGAGGAAATGCTGGCGCTCAGCCTGCGCGTCGATCCCAAGCAGGCCAACGTCATGACCCATTGGGTGCACCTGCGCCAGAAGCAGTGCGAGTGGCCGGTCTACAGCGGCCTGGAACACATCTCGCAAGCCACCATGATGGAAGGCACCTCGGCGCTGGCCATGCTGAGCGCCTCCGACGATCCGGCCCAGCAGCTGGCTGCCGCCAAGCGCTTCGTGGCCGAGAAGGTCAACGCCGCCGTGGCGCCGCTGACCGGGGCCTGGGGCTACGGCCATACGCGGCTGCGCATCGGCTACCTGTCGTCCGACTTCTGCTCGCACGCGGTGTCCATCCTGACCGCCGAGCTGTACGAGCTGCACGACCGCAGCAAGGTCGAGGTGTACGCCTTCAGCTGGAGCCGCGAGGACAATTCGCCCATCCGCGCGCGCGTGGTCAAGGCCATGGACCACTACATCCGCATCGACGCCATGAGCGACGAGCAGGCCGCGCGCTGCATCCGCGACCATGAAATCGACATCCTGATCGACCTGCATGGCCTGACCCTGGGCGCCCGTCCCAACATCATCGCCTACCGCCCGGCGCCGGTGCAGCTGACCTACCTGGGCTTCCCCGGCAGCACCGGCCTGCCCGGCATCGACTACGTGCTGTCCGACGAATTCCTGATCACGCCGGAGATGGAGCCGCACTTCAGCGAAAAGCCGCTGCACCTGCCGGACACCTTCCAGATCAACGACCGCCAGCGCGAGATCGGCCCCCGGCCCACGCGCGCCAGCCTGGGCCTGCCGGAAGATGCCTTTGTCTTCTGCTCGTTCAACAACAACTTCAAGTTCACGCCCGAGGTGTTCGGGGTCTGGATGCGCATCCTGCAGCGCGTGCCCGGCAGCGTACTGTGGCTGGTGGCCGACTACGAGGAAGTGCGCACCAACCTGCTGAACTTCGCCGAGCAGCACGGTGTGGCGCGCGAACGCCTGATCTTCGCCAACCGCGCCGCGCCGGCCGACTACCTGGCGCGCTACCAGGTGGCCGACCTGTTCCTGGACACCTATCCGTTCAACGCCGGCACCACCGCCAGCGACGCCCTGTGGGCCGGCCTGCCGCTCCTGACCTGCGCCGGCCACACCTTCGCCGCGCGCATGGCAGGCAGCCTGCTGCGCGCGGTGGACCTGCCGGAACTGGTCACCTTCAACTTCGCCGACTACGAGGAAAAGGCCGTGGCCCTGGCCAACGACCGCCCGCGCATCGCCGCCATGAAGCGCCAGCTGGTGGACAACCGCATGACCTGCGCCCTGTTCGACAGCCCGCGCTTCGTACGCAACCTGGAAGCCCTGCTGCAGAAGGTGGCCAAGCCGGCCGCGCCGCGCCTGGCGCCGCCGGCCCCGGCGCCGCTGGTGCGCCACGCCCAGCCGCAGCCGGCCGGCCAGGTGCCCATCGTCACCGTGTCCTACAACGCGCCCGACCTGATCGCGGCCCTGCTGTCCACCCTGCGCAAGTTCTACGGCAACCGGGTGTACATCATCGACGGTTCCAACCCGGACGTGTCGGAGAAGATACGCGCCATCGCCGAGGGTTACGACAACGTCGAATTCATCGCCTTCGGCTACAACATCCACCACGGCCCCGGCCTGTCCTGGGCCATCAACAACCTGGGCCTGACCGGCCAGGTGCTGTTCCTCGATTCCGACGTGGAAATCGTCAACGGCGGCTTCATCGAATCCATGCAGGCCCACCTCAAGCCCGGCATGTACGGCGTGGGCGGCATACAGCTGGTCAACGAGCAGGGCTACGACCGTCCCGAGGACGGCCCGGTGCGCTACCTGCATCCGGCCTGCATGCTGACCAATATCGAGGTGGTGCGCCAGTGGCCGCTGCCAATCAAGCACGGCGCCCCGCTGGTGCAGACCATGCTGGCCATCCACCGCGCCGGCGCCCATGACCTGATCGGCAATATCGACTGGGTCAAGAACGACTTCGGCAAGAACCCGCAGCGCATCCACATCAAGCACGACTGGCAGGGCACGGTGATACGCACCGGCGGCTACCACTACGACCTGCCCACCGCCACCATCCAGATCAACCAGGACTTGCTGGCCTTCGTGCCGGTGGAGGCGCAAAAGCTGGTGGAGCTGGGCTGCCACGACGGCGCCTTCGCCAAGGCCTACCGCCAGCGCAACCCGATCTGCAACTACACCGGGGTGGAACGCAACCTGGCGCCGGCCCATGCGGCGCGGCCGCACTGCGACTTCGTGTTCGACATCGACATCGAGGAAGCCGGCCCGCAATTCTGGTCGCACGTGGCCGGCGCCGACTGCTGGATCATGGGCGAGGTGCTGGAATACGTGCGCGACCCGTGGGCCCTGCTGTCGCGCGTGCGCGCCAACATGAAGCGCGGCGGCCGCATCGTCATGGCCATCAAGAACTTCCAGCACTGGAGCATGCAGGCGCGCCTGAACGCGGGCGACATGCGCTACACCGGCATGCTGGAACGCGACCAGGTGCGGGTCTACACCCGTGGCGCCATGCTGGAAATGCTGACCCAGGCCGGCTTCCAGATCAGCGGCGGCAGCGCCCGCATCCCGGACGAACCGGCGCGTGAAAAATACCTGCCCTCCCTGCGCCTGATGGCCCAGGCCAGCGGCATCGACCCCGACGTGGCGGTGGAGGACGCGCTGCCGCTGCAGTACGTGATCGTCGCCGTGGCCGGCTAACCCTGGAGTTCCGCATGAGCCTGCCCAAAGTCAGCATCGTCATCCCCTCGTACAAGGCCAGCCACTTCGAGATGTGCCTGAAGTCGGCCATCGGCCAGACCTACCTGAACACCGAGATCCTGGTCAGCGACAACTGCCCCACCGATGACATCCGCGACATCTGCGCCCGCTATCCGGGCGTGATCTACCAGCGCAACAGCGTGATCCGCGAGGACAACGTGCTGTCGGCCTTCTATTCCGGCAAGGGCCACCTGATCAAGCCGCTGTTCGACGACGACATCCTGCACCCCTTCTGCGTGGAGCGCATGGTGGCCGTGATGAACATGGACCCCAAGGTGCAGCTGGTGTTCTCGGCCTCGCAGGTGATCAATTCCGACAACGAGCGCACCGAAACCCGCCGCCCCTACGAAGCCAGCGGCAGCATGCCGGGGCGCGACATGCACCGCTCGATGGCGCTGGGCATGCGCAACTTCGTGGGTGAGTTCACCACCATCATGTTCCGCCGCGAGCAGCTGTGGAACATAGGCTGGAAGGACCTGTTCCGCATCGGCAGCCACGACTTCACCAAGGGCCTGGCCGATGTGGCCGCGTATTGCAACCTGGTGGGGGACGGCAATGCCTTCTACATCGACGAGGAACTGAGCTACTTCCGCCGCGACCAGCGCCTGCAGTCCAACTCCAACATCAATTCCAATCCCAACTTCGGCAACTGCTTCTCGGACTACATCGATCTGCTCAAGGTGACCCATGAAATCGGCCTGATCACGCGCGCCGAGCTGCTGGAGCAGGCGCCCCAGGTGGAAGCCGTCACCATCCGGCTGGGCGGGGTGTTCGAGCAGATGGCGCCATCGCGCCAGCGTTACATAGACTATATCTCGGCTTTACCGCCCCAGTAAGGAGTGTCCATGTCCACCCTGGAAGACTGCCGCCTGATCGACCTGCCCAAGCACCACGACCCGCGCGGCAACCTGTCCGTGATCGAGGGCGGCATCCATGTACCCTTCGATATCAAGCGCGTCTACTACCTGTACGACGTGCCGGGCGGCTCCTCGCGCGCCGGCCACGGCCACATCGAGCTGCAGCAGCTGTTCATCGCCATGTCCGGCAGCTTCGACGTCATTGTCGACGACGGCAGGAACCGCAAGAAGGTGTCGCTCAACCGTTCCTACTACGGCCTGTACGTGCCGGGCATGATGTGGCGCGAGGTGGAAAATTTCTCCTCGGGCGCCGTGTGCCTGGTGCTGGCCTCCACCCTGTACGACCCCAAGGACTACTACCACGACTACGACGACTTTGTCGCCGCCGCCGCCCAGCATAGAAAGTAAGACCATGAGCATCCCCTTTCTCGACCTGAAATCCGTCAACCTGCGCCAGGCCGAGGAGCTGCAGGCCGCCTTCCAGCGCGTGCTGGACTCGGGCTGGTACATCCTGGGCGGCGAGACGGCCGCCTTCGAGGCCAGCTTCGCGGCCTACAGCGGCGCCGCGCACGGCATCGGCGTGGCCAACGGCCTGGACGCCATCTTCCTGGCCCTGAAAGGCTATGGCATCGGCCCCGGCGACGAAGTCATCGTACCGTCCAACACCTTCATCGCCACCTGGCTGGCGGTCAGCCACTGCGGCGCCACGCCGGTGCCGGTGGAGCCGGTGGAAGCCACCTACAACATTGATCCCGCGCTGATCGAGGCGGCCATCACGCCGCGCACGCGCGCCATCATCGCAGTCCACCTGTACGGCCAGCCGGCCGACATGGAAGGCATCAACGCGGTGGCCCGCCAGCATGGCCTGAAGGTGATCGAGGATGCGGCCCAGGCCCACGGCGCGCGCTGCCATGGCGGCGTGACCGGCCAGTTGGGCGACGCCGCCGCCTTCAGCTTCTACCCGGGCAAGAACCTGGGCGCCCTGGGCGACGGCGGCGCCGTCACCACCAACGACGCGGCCCTGGCCGAGACCATACGCACCTACCGCAACTACGGCTCCAAGGTGAAGTACTACAACGAGGTGGAGGGGTATAACTCCCGTCTGGACGAGCTGCAGGCGGCCCTGCTGAGCGTCAAGCTCAAGACCTTGGATGCGGACAACGTCCACCGGCGCGCCATTGCCGCCGTCTACCAGCGCGAACTGGCCGGCATTCCCGGCCTGGTGCTGCCGGTGGTGCCGGCGTGGGCCGAACCGGTGTGGCACTTGTACGTGGTGCGCCATGCGCGCCGCGACGAACTGGCCAAAGCGCTGGCGGCGCAGGGCATAGGCACCATCGTGCACTACCCGGTGCCGCCGCATCTGCAGCCGGCCTACGCCCACATGGGCTACCAGGAAGGCGACTTCCCCATTGCCGAAGCCATCCACCGCGAGGTGCTGAGCCTGCCGATGGGCCCGACCCTGACGGAAGCAGAGGCGGTGCAGGTGGCGGCCGCCGTGCGCGCCTTCGCCACCGCTTGAGGGCGCGGCCATGATACATCCCAGCGCCATCGTCTCGCCGCGCGCGCGGCTGGGCGAGAACGTCAGCATAGGCCCGTTCACCATCGTGCACGACAACGTGGAGATAGGCGCGGGCAGCGTGATCGACGGCTATTGCGAGATCGGCTATCCGACCCCGCTGGCCGAGGGCCGCCCGCTGGTGCTGGGCGCGGGTTCGCGCATCCGTTCCCATTCCGTGTTCTACGAAGGATCGACCTTCGGCGAGCGGCTGGTCACCGGCCACCGCGTGGTGGTGCGCGAAAAGACCACGGCCGGCGTGGCTTTCCAGATCGGCACCATGAACGATATCCAGGGCGATTGCAGCATCGGCGACTACGTGCGCTGCCAATCGAATGTCTTCATCGGCAAGGCCGCCAAGGTCGGCAACTTCGTCTGGCTGCTGCCCTACACGGTGCTGACCAACGACCCGCACCCGCCCAGCAACCTGCTGGTCGGCGTGGAGATCGAGGATTACGTGGCGGTTGCCGCCATGTCGGTGATACTGCCGGGCGTGAAGCTGGGCACGCGCTCGCTGGTGGCGGCGCACAGCAAGGTGCACCGCGACGTGGAGCCGGACACCGTGGTGGCCGGCAATCCGGCGCGCTTCCTGTGCCACGCCAGCAAGATCAAGCTCAAGGACGGCACGGGGGCCCCGGCCTATCCCTGGACCACCCACTTCCGGCGCGGCTATCCGGCCGAGGTCACGGCGGGCTGGGACTTGCCGCCCGGCGCAGATCCCGCTCCGGCAACCTGACGCCGCCGCCGCCATGTCCCAGCAGCTCAATGCCGCACTGGCGGCAGGCAACCTGGCCGAGGCGGCGACCCTGGCGTTTGCCGAGGCAGGCCTGGGCGTGCTGCCGGTGACGGAACTGGTGGGCACCGCCGGCCTGCTGGGCGCGCAGGGCAAGGCGGAACAGGCCATCGCCCTGTACCGCCTGTGGATAGAACGCAGCGACCATCCGCTACGCTACGCGGCCTGGTACAACATGGCCGTGCTGCAGATGCAGAACGGCGCCGAGCGCGAGGCCGAGCAGGGCTACCGGCGCGCGCTGGAACTCCATCCCAATTTTTTGCCGGCCATGCTGGGCCTGGGCCTGCTGCAGGAACGCCGGCGCCAGCCCGAGGCCGCGCTGGCCACCTGGCGCGCCGCCCTGGCCCACCTGGCCACCCTGGACCCGAAAGAAGCCGACAGCAACCCGCTGCAGGTACAGCTGCTGAACCACCTGGCGCGCGTGTGCGAAAGCCAGCAGCACGGCGCCGAGGCCGAGCAAGCCTATACCCGCAGCCTGCAGCTGGCGCCGCAGCAGACCGAGGTGGCCGCCGCCTGGATCGCGCTGCGCCAGCGCCTGTGCGCCTGGCCCGTGCTGGACGGCCCTGGCCACCTCACAATGCCAGGCTTGGACCAAGGCGCCGTGCCCGGTCAGGATCGGACGGCCCCGCCCGGCGTGAATCCAGGCACAGCGCCAGTCCTGGAGCACGGCGCCGTGCCGGGACTGGACCAGGCCGCCCTGCTGGCGCTGGCGGCGCCCCACACCTTGTTGCAGCTTGCCGACGATCCGCCCCTGCACCTGGCGGCCGCGCGGCGCCCCGGCGCCCACCTGCCGGCCGGCATCCCGGCCATGGCGGCGGCGGACGGCTATGTGCACCGCCGCCTGCGGATAGGCTACCTGTACGGCGCCGGCGGCGCGCACGACATGTCGCGCCAGGCCGCCGAGCTGCTGCGCCTGCACAGCCGCAAGGTGGCCGATGCCTATGCCTTCTGCTGGAGCGAGCCGGGCGCGCCCGGACTGGGCCTGGGCCTGGACGGGCTGCGCGGCGCGCGCGGCCTGGAACGCCACGTGCCGCTGGCCGGCATGAGCGACCTGCTGGCGGCGCGCGCCATCCGCTCGCACGAGATCGACATCCTGGTCGACCTGCACGGCGCCGCGCCCGGCGCGCGCGGCGCCATCCTGGCCCACCGTCCGGCGCCGGTGCAAATCTCCTGGCCCAGCCTGCCCGCCAGCGGCGGCACGCCGCAGGCCGACTACCTGATCGCCGATCCGCACTGGCTGCCGCCGCCACTGCTGCCGCACATCGCCGAGCAGCCGCTGTACCTGTCCGGCTCCAGCCGCCAGCCGCTGCGCCAGCGCAGCGTACCGGCGCCGCCCAGCCGCACCCGCTGCGGCCTGCCGCAAACGGCCTTTGTCTATTGCGCCTTCAGCACGGCCTACAGCGCGCCGCAGTTCGCGCTGTGGATGCGCATCCTGCTGCGCGTGCCAGGCAGCGTGCTGTGGCTGCTGGCCGACAGCGAAACCCAGCGCGACCACCTGCGCCTGGCCGCGCTGCGCCATGGCGTGGCAGCCGAGCGCCTGCACTTCGCTACGGTAGCCGGTGCTGCGGCCAGCCTGCTGGGGCGCGCCCGCAACGCCGACCTTTGCCTGGACACGTGGCCGGCCAACAGCGAGCATGCCGCCGGCCTGCTGGAGGCCGGACTGCCGCTGCTGACGCGCGCCGGCGCCAGCCTCGCTGCGCGCACCAGCGCCAGCCTGCTGCAGGCGGCCGGGCTGCCGGAACTGGTGGCCGGCGACGCCCAGGCCTACGAGGACGCCGCCGTGCGGCTGGCGCAGCAGCCGGATGAACTGGCGGCCCTGCGCGCGCAGCTGGAGCTGCGCCGCGGCAGCGGCGCCCTGTTCGATGCGGCCGCGCTGGTGCGCGAGCTGGAACTGCTGTACCGGCGCGTGGCGCGCGGCCGCCTGGAAGCCCACCGGCCCGGTGCCCGCCCAGCCGCCGCGGCCGGCCTGCCGCTGGCCAGCATCCTGGTCCCGGCCACGCATACGGACGGCCTGGACGCCACCCTGCGCGCCGCCCTGGCCCAGGGCTATGCGCGCTACGAAGTAGTGCTGCTGGACGCCAGTCCGGACGGCTGCCTGCACCTCGCCCAGCCTTACCTGGAGCGGCATGCGCGGCTGCGCTATGTGCGCGCCGCCGGCCTTGGCATGCTGGACAGCCTGGACCACTGCCTGGCCCTGTCGCTGGGCCAGTACATCACCATTGCCGCGCCGGGCGAAATACCGGCGCCGCAACAGCTGCAGCGCATGCTGGAACTGGTCCGCCAGCATCCCTCGGCCGGCCTGGTGGCCAGCTGGCGCCCGCTGCCTGGCATGCCACAACCCCTGTTCGGCGCCGACACCGTGGTCGCGGGGAATGCCCTGGCTGAGCTGCTGCTGTCCGGCGGCCACCCGGCCGCCGCCGCCTTGGGCCAGCCGGGCGCCGTGCTGCTGCCGCGCGCCGCCCTCGGCCCCGGCTTCGGCCACTACCGGGGCCGGCGCTACCGCGCCCTGCCGCTGCTGGCCACGCTGCTGGCCGCCCTGGAGGACCGCCACTGCATCTATGTGCACGACACGCTCTCGTCCGGCGCCGCGCCATGGCAGGCCGATCCGGTGGAACACGGACTGGAAAGCCTGCAGCTGTTGTACGCCGCCCACGGCGGCCCCTGTTTCCAGGACGACGAGCCGCGCTACCGCCAGGTGCTGGCCGCGCGCCTGATGGCCTACACCGGCCTGCTGGCGGCCGGCCACGCGGAACTGGCGTCCCGGGCCGCGCCACGGCTGGAAGACATCCATCTGGCCATACGCCAGGGCTACCAGCAGCTACTCTCCTGAGCGTAGCCGCCGCATCAAAGCACGCCCGCCGTTGCAGCACACTTTCTGATCAGAAATCCTCGATACGGCTGGCTGAGGCCCCAAACAGCCCCTGCTTTTCGTTTAAAATAGTTTTGCTGTGACCGACAATAGCGTCCGGACACAAGCACAAACGATACGGGGATAGCATGAAGGCAGTCATATTGGCAGGCGGTCTGGGCACCAGGCTCAGCGAGGAAACCACCGTCAAGCCCAAACCCATGGTGGAAATCGGCGGCAAGCCGGTCCTGTGGCATATCCTCAAGACCTATTCCACGCACGGCATCAACGACTTCGTGATCTGCTGCGGCTACCGTGGCTACGTGATCAAGGAATTCTTTGCCAACTACTTCCTGCACACATCCGACGTCACCTTCGACATGCGCAACAACGCCATGGAAGTGCACCAGCGCTACGCCGAACCGTGGAAGGTGACCCTGATCGACACCGGCGCCGAGACCATGACCGGCGGCCGCTTGAAGCGCGTGCGCCAGTACGTGGAACAGGACGAGGCCTTCTGCTTCACCTACGGCGACGGCCTGGGCAACGTGGACATCACGGCCAGCATCGCCTTCCACCGCGCGCATGGCAAGCTGGCCACCATGACGGCGGTGCAGCCGCCCGGCCGCTTCGGCGCCATCGACATCGACGGCACCCGCATCTCCAGTTTCAAGGAAAAGCCGCAAGGCGACGGCGCCTGGATCAACGGCGGCTACTTCGTGCTGTCGCCCAAGGTGATCGACTACCTGGAAGGCGACCGCACCATCTGGGAACAGGAACCCATGGAACGCCTGGCGCGCGAGGGCGAAATGCAAGCCTTCCACCACCGTGGCTTCTGGCAGCCCATGGACACCTTGCGCGACCGTGTCCTGCTGGAAGACCTGTGGAATAGCGGCAAGGCGCCGTGGAAACTGTGGCCATGAGCCCGGAGTTCTGGCGCGGCAAACGGGTATTTCTGACCGGTCACACCGGTTTCAAGGGAAGCTGGCTGAGCCTGTGGCTGCAGCAGCTGGGCGCGCAGGTGACCGGCTACGCGCTGGCGCCGCCATCGCGTCCCAGCCTGTTCGAAACGGCCGGCGTGGCGGCCGGCATGACCCATATCGAAGGCGACATCCGCGACGCCGCCGACCTGCTGCGCGCGGTGCAGCAGGCCAGGCCCGAGATCGTCATCCATATGGCGGCCCAGGCCCTGGTGCGCTATTCCTACGCCCATCCGGTCGAGACCTACAGCACCAACGTGATGGGCCTGGTGCACCTGTTCGAGGCGGTGCGCTCCACCCCGGGCATCAAGGCCGTGGTCAACGTCACCTCCGACAAATGCTATGAGAACCGCGAATGGCCCTGGGGCTACCGCGAAAACGAAGCCATGGGCGGCTACGACCCTTACAGCAACAGCAAGGGCTGCGCCGAGCTCATCACCTCGGCCTACCGCAGTTCCTATTTCAATCCGGAACGCTATGACCAGCATGGCGTGGCGCTGGGCTCGGGGCGCGCCGGCAATGTGATAGGCGGCGGCGACTGGGCCGAGGACCGGCTGATCCCGGACATGATGCGCGCCATCGCGGCCGGCCAGCCGGTGCGCATCCGCAGTCCGCACGCGATCCGGCCCTGGCAGCACGTGCTGGAACCGCTGTCCGGCTACCTGACCCTGGCCGAGCGCTTGTACAAGGATGGCGCCGCCTTTGCCGAGGGCTACAACTTCGGCCCGCACGACATCGACGCCCGCCCGGTGCAGTGGATCATCAGCCGCTTGTGCGAGAGCTGGGGCGCCGGCGCCTCATGGGAGCTGGACGGTGCACCGCAACCGCACGAAGCGACGTATCTCAAGCTGGACTGCTCCAAGGCGCGCGCGCGCCTGGGCTGGCAGCCGCGCTGGCCGCTGGGACTGACCCTGGACCACATCGTGGCCTGGCACCAGGCCCACGCACGCGGCGCCGACATGCGCGCGCTGACGCTGGCGCAAATCAACAACTATCAAGAAACTGCAACCGATCTTGCAACCGGTATTGCAACCGGTATTGCAACCATTTAGGGCTGGAATCATGAGTGAAGCACAAAGCAAGGAACAACTCCGCGAGCAAATCATCAAGCTGGTGGGCCAGTATGGCGCGCTGGCCAGCCAGCCGCGTCCCTTCGAACCCGGCGTGACCGTGATCCCGCCGGCCGGCAAGGTGGTGGGCGCGCCGGAAATGGAACTGATGGTGGATGCCTCGCTGGACGCCTGGCTGACCACCGGCCGTTTCAACGACCAGTTCGAGGCCAAACTGGCCAAGCTGATCGGCGTGCAGCACCTGATCACCGTCAATAGCGGCTCGTCGGCCAACCTGGTGGCCTTCAACACCCTGACCTCGCCCAAGCTGGGGCCGCGCGCCATCCAGCCCGGCGACGAGGTGATCGGCGTGGCGGCCGGCTTCCCCACCACCGTCAATCCCATCCTGCAATTCGGCGCCGTGCCGGTATTCGTGGACGTGGAACTGGGCACCTACAACATCGACGTGACCAAGCTGGAAGCGGCCATCTCGCCCAGGACCAAGGCCATCATGCTGGCCCACACCCTGGGCAACCCGTACAACCTGGACGTGATCACCGCCATCTGCAAGAAATACAATCTGTGGCTGATCGAGGATTGCTGCGACGCGCTGGGCTCCACCTACCACGGCAAGATGGTGGGCACCTTTGGCGACATCGGCACCATGTCCTTCTACCCGGCCCACCACATCACCATGGGCGAAGGCGGCGCCGTGTTCACCAACAGCCCGGAACTGAAGATGATCGCCGAATCGTTCCGCGACTGGGGCCGCGACTGCTATTGCCCACCCGGCAAGGACAACACCTGCGGCAAGCGCTTCTGCTGGAAACTGGGCACGCTGCCGGAAGGCTACGACCACAAGTACACCTACAGCCACCTGGGCTACAACCTCAAGATCACCGACATGCAGGCGGCCTGCGGCCTCGCCCAGATCGAGCGCGCACCCGGCTTCATCCAGGCCCGCAAGGACAACTTCGCCTACCTCAAGGAGCGCCTGCAAAGCTGCGCCGAATTCCTGATACTGCCGGAAGCCACCGAGCATTCCGATCCGTCCTGGTTCGGCTTCCCGCTGACCCTGAAACCGGAAGCCAACGCCAGCCGGGTCGACCTGCTGACCTACCTGGACCAGCACAAGATAGGCACCCGGTTGCTGTTCGCCGGCAACCTGACGCGCCAGCCCTACATGGTGGGCCGCAACTACCGCGTTTCCGGCGAGCTGACCAACACCGACCGCGTCATGAACGACACCTTCTGGATAGGCGTGTTCCCGGGCCTGACGCGCGAGATGCTGGACTATGCGGCCACCAAGCTGGAAGAGTTCTTCGGCGTTGGTTTCTAGCAGCGGCAGGACGGGTTTTTGCTGCGGCCGAATGATCCTTTGTGGTAACATCGGGTATTGAACTGGAGAAACATGCTCGTTCACGAATTCCCCGCTGACAAACCCCAAACAAGAGGGCCTTCCCCTGTCAGCTCAGCCGATCGGCGCACCCCGCGCGCCGCTATGCTGGCGTCCTTGTCCACGCCGCCAGCGCCGCCAGGCCAGGCGCCGTTGGCCGCTTTAATCTGAGAGAGATATAAACATGAGTGCAATTTCGCAACGCGATCGTGACCTGTTCGAGAACCTGTTCGTCCTGGAACTGGCCAACAATCACTGGGGCAAGCTGGAGCGGGGCCTGAAGATCATCAACGATCACGCCCGCGTGGTGCGCTACAACAACGTGAAAGCGGCCATCAAGCTGCAATTCCGCGATGTCGATGAATTCATCCATCCGGAATTCAAGAACGAATCCTCGATCCGCTACATCAAGAAGACCCAGGACACCAAGCTCAGCAAGGCCGACTTCACCCGCATGGTCGATGAAATCCGCCACCTGGGCTGCATCCCCATGGCCACCCCGTTCGACGAAGCCTCGGTGGACCTGTGCGTGGAATTCGACATGCCCATCATCAAGATCGCCAGCTCGGACATGAACGACTGGGTGCTGATCGAGAAGATCGCCTCGACCCGCCGCCCCACCATCGTGTCCACCGGCGGCGCTTCCGAGAAGGACCTGGACGACCTGGTGCGCTTCTACGAGAAACGCGACATTCCGCTGTCGATCAACCACTGCGTGTCGCTGTACCCGTCCGAGGACAGCGAACTGGAACTGGACCAGATCGACTACCTGCGCGCACGCTACCCCAACCACGTGATCGGCCTGTCCACCCACGAGTACCACGACTGGCACTCGTCCATGCTGATTTCCTACGCCAAGGGCGTACGCACCTGGGAACGCCACATCGACATCGACTACGAAGGCGTGCCCGTGTCGTCCTACTGCTCGCTGCCGGAAAACTGCGACACCTGGTTCAAGGCCCTGAAGAAAGCCGCTGAAATGTGCGGCGGCCGCAGCCTGTCCAAGCGTACCATCTCCAAGAAAGAGACCGAGTACCTGAACGCCCTGGTGCGCGGCGTGTACGCCAAGCGCGACCTGGAGCCCGGCTATGTGTTCACCAAGGACAGCCTGGAAAAGGACTTCTACCTGGCTATCCCGCTGCAGAAAGGCCAGCTGTCCTGCCGCGAGGTGATGAACGGCGAGAAGCTGACCACCCCGCTGGCCGCCAACCAGCCGCTCAGCATCGACAACATCGACGGTCCCTATGCCGAAAACCCCGGCATGAAGGAACTGATCCTCAACCGCGGACTGTAAGCCATGCGCATCGCGGAGCAAGTAGCCCATTGGCTGGCGCGCCACGGCGTCGAGCAAGCCTTCACTGTCACCGGGGGCGGCGCCATGTTCCTCAACCAGGCCATCGGCGGCCACGAGGAACTGCGCTGCAGCTTCTTGCACCACGAGCAAGCCTGCGCCATGGCGGCCGAGGGCTATGCGCGCGTGGCCGGCAAGCCGGCCGTGGTGATGCTGACCACCGGACCGGGGGCCATCAACGCCTTCAACGGGGTGTTCGGCGCCTACACCGATTCGGTGCCCATGATCGTGCTGTCGGGCCAGGTCAAGCGTGAAACCTGCCGCGATTTCCGCGAGGTGGGCGCCCTGCGCCAGCTGGGCGACCAGGAAGGGCCGACCATCGCCATGGCCCAGCACATCTGCAAGTACACCCGCCTGATACGCGAGCCGGCCGACCTGGTATGGGCCCTGCCCGAGGCTTACCGCCAGGCCGTCAGCGGCCGTCCCGGTCCGGTCTGGCTCGACATCCCGCTGGACGTGCAATCGTCCACCGAACTGCTGGACATCCCGGCCCCGTTCGACGCCGGCAGCGCAGCGCAAGACCCGGCCGCCGCGGCCGCCCTGCTGGCCGACGCCGACGCCGTGCTGGAACGCCTGCGGCAATCGCAGCGGCCGCTGATCCTGGGCGGCACCGGGGTGCGCCTGGCGGGCGCGGTCGAGGCCCTGCTGGCCTGGGCCGAGCGCAACGGCATCCCGCTGGCGACCGCCTGGACCCATGACCTGATCGCCTCCGACCATCCGCTGTTTGCCGGCCGTCCCGGCACCATCGGCACCCGCGCCGGCAATTTCTGCCTGCAGAACGCCGACTTCGTGCTGGTGCTGGGCTCGCGCCTGAACATCCGCCAGACCAGCTACAACTGGGACAGCTTCGCCAACGGCGCCTACGTGGCCCAGGTGGACATCGATCCGCTCGAGCTGCGCAAGCCCATGGTGGTGCCGGACCTGGCCATCACGGCCGACGTGGCGCAATTCGTGGCGGCCCTGCAAAGCCGCCAGGACGCGGGCGCCACCCTGCCCTCCTACCGCCCCTGGGCCGCATGGTGCCGCGCCATCGGCGCCCGATACCGGGTGGCCGACGAGCACCGCCAGCTGCCCGGCGCGCCGCTCAATCCCTACCTGGTGGTGGAACGCATCTTCGCCCAGGCCCGGCCGGACGACATCTTCGTCAGCGGCAACGCCTCGGCCTGCATCCTGCCGTTCCAGATCGGCGCCCTGCAGGCCGGCCAGCGCCTGTTCAGCAACTCCGGCTCGGCCTCGATGGGCTACGACCTGCCGGCCGCGCTGGGCGCCGCCATTGCCGCGCCGTCCAGGCGCGTGATCTGCTTTGCCGGCGACGGCAGCCTGCAGATGAACATCCAGGAACTGCAAAGCCTTAAGACGCTGGGCCTGAACCTGGTCATCATCGTGCTCAACAACGAGGGCTACCTGTCGATCCGCCAGACCCACGAGAACTTCTTCGGCAGGGTGATCGGCGCCAATCCGGCATCCGGGGTCGACTTCCCGCCGTTCGAGGCGGTGGCGCGCGCCTACGGCATTGCCGCCGCCACCATCGACAGCGAGGCCCAGCTGCCGGCACTGGACGCGCTGCTGGCCGCCGACGGCCCGCAGCTGATCGATATCCGGGTCGATCCGCAACAGGAATTCACGCCGCGCATCAAGTCGCGGGTCGACCAGGACGGCAAGTTCCTGACCCCGGCCCTGGACGACATGTTCCCCTTCCTCGACCCGCAGATCGTGCAGCAGGTGCGCCAGTCGGCGCTGGACCTGGACCACAAGGAGCAGCCATGAACCCAGCCACCCCCGCCGACCTGGCCGCCTGGGACGCCTTCGCACAGCTGTGCGCGCAGGTTTCCGGCAGCGCGCTGCCGCGGCTGGACCCGCAACGTCCGGTATGGATCTTCGGCGCCGGCGGCTTCGGCCGCGCCCTCGGCGCCGTGCTGCGCGAGCAGGGCTTCCAGCTGGCCGGCTTTGTCGAGACCAGTCCCTCGCGCGACAACGTGGACGGCGTGCCGCTGCGCAGCTGGCAGCAATTGAGCGCGCAGGACCGCGAAGCCCAGCTGGCCCTGGGCATCTTCAACCGCGGCATGCCGTATGACGGCCTGGTGGCGCTGGCGCGCGGCGCCGGCTTTGCCGAGGTGCTGATGCCGTGGCACAGCTACGCCCAGTTCGAGCAGCAGCTGGGCTGGCGCTATTGGCTCAGCAATCCGCACGCCATCGCCGCCGCCCTGCCGCAGATCGAGGCCACCTGGCGCAGCCTGGCCGACAGCGCCAGCCGCCAGTGCCTGCTGGACCTGCTCAGCTTCCGGCTCGGCCACCGCCTGGCCTACGGCGGCTTCCGCCACGACGACCTCCAGTACTACAACGATATCACCCTGCCCGGCCTGCGCGGGCGGCCCGTGTCCTACATCGACGGCGGCGCCTACAATGGCGACACCTTCATCGAGGCCGCCGCCCACCTGGAGCTGGGCCAGGCCTGGCTGTTCGAGCCGGACGCCGACAACTACCGTACCATGGTGGACAAGGTGCGCGCCAGCGGCAAGGAGGCCATCTGCCTGCCGTGCGCCCTGTCCGACCAGTACGGCATCCTCAGCTTCGAGCCGGGCGGCGAGGCCGCCACCATCGTCGAAGGCGGTTCGCAGCGCATCGTGACCCTGGCCCTGGACCAGCTGCTGCCCAGCCAGCGCATCGATTTCCTCAAGCTCGACGTGGAGGGCGCCGAAGCGGCCGCGCTGCGCGGCGCGCGCCAGCTGATCGAGCGCAGCCGTCCGGTGCTGGCCATGTCGCTGTACCACCTCCCGCGCGACCCGTGGGAGCTGCCGGCCCAGCTGCGCGAGATGTGCCCCGGCTACCGCTACTACCTGCGCCAGCATTACTACAACAGCTTCGACAGCGTACTGTATGCCATTCCCGATGCACGCTGACAGCCGGCCGGCCGGCCGCACGGTGATCTTCGACCTGGACGGCACCCTGATCGATTCCGCGCCCAGCATCCTGGCCGGCTTCGAACAGGCCCTGCGCCGCGAGGGCATCGCGCCGGCGCAGCCGCTGTCGCCGGCCCTGATCGGGCCGCCGCTGGCGGCCACCCTGGCCCTGCTCAGCGGCAGCAGCGACCCGGCCTTGCTGGCCGCCCTGGCCGGCCACTTCAAGCAGTACTACGACAGCGAGGGCTACCGCCTGAGCACGGTGTATCCCGGCGTGCCGGAGATGCTGGCGCGCCTGCACGGCGACGGCGTGGCGCTGCACCTGGCCACCAACAAGCGCCACCTGGCGGCGCGCCAAATCCTCGATTACCTGGGCTGGCTGCCGCTGTTCCGCTCGGTGTACGCGCTCGACATGGTGCAGCCGGCCCACGCCGGCAAGGACGCCATGCTGGCCGCCCAGCTGGCGGCCGAGGGCATCGCCGGCGCCGTCACCGCCTATGTCGGCGACCGCGACGAGGACCGCGTGGCGGCCGAGGCCAACGGCCTGGAATTCATCGGCGTGCGCTGGGGCTATGGCCAGTTCGGCGCGGACGCCGGCCATGCCGTGCTGGACCAGGCCGCCCAGCTCCCGGCCCTGCTGGCGGCGCGCTGAGCATGGCAACCCTGCTGGTGATCGGCGGCAGCGGCTTTTTCGGCAAGTCCGTGCTCGACCTGTTCCAGCGTGGCGGGCTGGCGCCCTGGGGCATCACCCATGTGATCGCGATGGCGC
Organism: Duganella kummerowiae; assembly: GCF_053572355.1. NCBI lineage: Bacteria > Pseudomonadati > Pseudomonadota > Betaproteobacteria > Burkholderiales > Oxalobacteraceae > Duganella > Duganella kummerowiae. The sequence goes on along the minus strand of NZ_JBKFEH010000023.1, from coordinate 15,319 downwards.
GCCGCGCCAGCGCACTGCGCGTGAGCGCCCCCGGCTTGCTGTCCAGCCAGGTGACCCTGCTGGACGACGACATTGCCAGCACCACCAGCCTGCCGGCCGCCGACTACGTGATCCACGCCGCCGCCTCGACCGACGCCCGCAACTACCAGCAACAGCCGGAACAGGAAAAACGCAACATCCAGGCCGGCACCCTCAATTACTGCCGGCTGGCGCCGCTCTACCACCGCGGCAGCCGCATCGTGTACGCCAGCTCCGGCGCGGTGTACGGCCAGCAGCCACCGGAACTGGAGCGGCTGGACGAGGATGACGACCCGGGCGCACCGGCCGCGCCGTCCAAACGCGATTACGCGCTGGCCAAGCGCGACGCCGAGGCCGCCATCGTGGCGCTCGGCGCGGCCGGACTGCAGGTCAGCATCGCACGCTGTTTCGCCTTTGTCGGACCGTGGCTGCCGCGCGACCAGCATTTTGCCATCGGCAATTTCATCGGCGACGCCCTGGCCGGCCGGCCGATCACGGTGCAGGCCCGGCACGCCGTCTACCGCAGCTACCTGTATGCCGACGACCTGGTCGAATGGCTGATGGCGCTGGCCAGCCAGGCCAGCCCGGCCTGCCCGGTCTGCAATGTCGGCTCGGAGCAGCCGGTGCTGATGGGCGAGCTGGCGCAGCTGGTGGCGCGCGCCGCCGGCCAGCAGGCCGCCGTCCCGGCCATCGACAACCCCATGGTCGATCGCTACATCCCGTCCACGGCGCGGATACGCGCGCTGGCCGGGGTACGCATGCGCTACGATCTGGAGCATGCCGTTGCGACCACCCTGGCGCGCCTGCGCGCCTCCCCTGACTAGGCTTACCATGGATACCACCCGCCCCCTGCTGTCGATTTGCATCCCGACCTATAACCGGGCCGACTTCCTGCAGCAAACCCTGGCCAGCATCACGTCCCAGGCCGCTTTCCGCGACAGTACCGAGATTGAAATCGTGATCTCGGACAATTGCTCGCCCGATCACACGGCGTCGGTGGCCCAGCCCTACGCCGACGCCTGGCCCGGGCGTATCATCTACCACCGGCATGAACAGCCCACCGCCATGGCCGAGCTCAATTTCGAGTTCGCTCTGCGCCTGGGCAGCGGCGAATTCCTCAAGCTGCACAACGATAACCTGACCATACGCGATGGCTCGCTGACGGAAATCCTCAAGGTGGTGCGCGCCACCCAGGCGGAAAAGCCGGTGCTGTTCTTCACCAACGGCAATATGCGGCGCAACGACGCCATCGAGGTGCTGGCCAATATCGACCAGTTCGTGCGCCGCGTCTCGTATTTCGCCACCTGGATAGGCGGCTTCGGCGTGTGGCGCGACGAGCTGCCCTACATCACCGACTTCTCGCGCGCGGCGCCGCTGCGCCTGGTGCAGACCGACGTGCTGCTGCGCCTGATGTCGGCCGGCAAGCGCTGCATTGCCCTGTACGACATTTACTTCGCCGGGCTGGACGTGGGCAACAAGGGCGGCTACAACATCGCCGAGGTGTTTGGCCAGAACTACCTGCAGCTGCTCAAGATGTACAGGAAGGAAGGCGGCATCAGCGACGAGGCCTTCGAGGCCGAGAAAAAATTCCTGCTGATGTCGCACATCATTCCCTACTACTTCGACACCAGCAACAGCTTCCACAAGACCGGCTTCTTCCCCTACCTGAAGGATTACGCCCAGGACGACTACTTCTACGAAGCTGTCGACAAGATACTGCAGAAAGCCGCCACGGTGCCGGTGACCGCGCCGGGGCCGCTCCCGGCCGCGGCCGACCCGCGCACGGAATACCAGCAGCAGCTGGCCGCGGCCTGGCGCGAGCGCAATGGCCACAACGAGATCAGCCTGACGGCCGCCCACGGCCGCATCGATTTCGAGAAAATGAGCGCCGGGCGCCGCAGCTACGGCGGCCTGACCCTGTGGATGTTCGGCAGCGGCGACGAGGGCTTGCACATCGGCCACTTCGTCTCCATTGCCGATGATTGCAAGTTCCTGTTGGGCGGCAACCACCGCACCGATACCCTGTCCACCTTCCCGTTCCAGGCCAAGTATTTCGGTACCGCCGAGGCCGGCAGCAAGGGCCCCATCATCATCGGCGACGATGTCTGGATAGGCTACAACTGCACCGTGCTGTCCGGCGTCACCATCGGCCAGGGCGCCGTGGTGGCGGCCGGCAGCCTGGTCACCAAGGATGTGCCGCCCTACGCCATCGTGGGCGGCAACCCGGCGCGCCTGATCAAGTACCGCTTCGCGCCGGACGTCATCGCCGAGCTGCTCAGGCTGGACTACGGCCGCGTCACGGACGAGGCCATCCTGCGCAACCGCGAACTGCTCAGCCAGCCGCTTACCGCCGAGGCCGCCGCTGTGGCCGTCGCCCGCCTGCACGGCGAGGCATAACCCGATTACACCGTCATGAGAACCGCCGATTACCTGTTCCCGCGCGACCTGGAGGTCACGCCCGTCAAGCTGGGCAAAGTGCTGTTCATCGGCTCCTGCCTGTCCGAATTCTATGCCCAGCAATTCCAGCGCCTGCAGCCCGGCCTGGAAGTCGAGCATGTGATGTTCAACAATGCCTATGTGCTGCCGGCGCGCGACGACATCGCCAGCTTCGACGTGCAGTACATCCAGCTGCCGCTGCGCAGCGTGCTGTCGGACGGCATCATCCGCCACCACGGCGGCGCCGCCATCGACTGGCTGGCCGTGGGCAAGGCCAATATCGACGCCATGCTGGCCCAGGCCCTGGCCTACACCAGACACGGCATCCTGACCGTGGTGTCCAACTTCGTGGTCCCGCAGGGCAAGCTGGGGCCCAGTCTGTACGACCAGGATTCCGGCATCGACTACACCCGCGTCATCGCCGAGCTGAACTTCCACCTGGCCGACGCGCTCAAGCCCTACCAGAACGTGTATCTGGCGGACGTGAACATGATAGCCAGCACCATGGGCAAGAAGTTCTTCCTGGACGACACGGTCTACTTTTTCACCCACAACGTGGCGATCAGCCTGGACGATTTCCTCGTATCCGAGGGTGAGCACTCGCTGCCCGCGCCCAACCGGCTGGACGGCGCCATGCACCTGGTGCAGCGCTACGATTCGCGCGCCGACGAATACTACGAGGCGGTGTACCGCCAGGTGATCGCCATCTACCGCACGGTGCGCCAGATCGACCAGGTCAAGCTGGTCATCTTCGACCTCGACAACACCCTGTGGCGCGGCCAGATCGGCGAGCACTACGAGCCCGGCTCGGAATGGCCCAAGCTGCACGGCTGGCCCACCGGGGTGTGGGACGCCGTCAACCAGCTGCGCCGGCGCGGCATCGTGTGCTCGCTGGCCTCCAAGAACGACGAAGCCACGGTCATCCAGAAATGGCGCTGGGCCATGCCGCTGGGCATGGTGAACTATGAAGACTTCCTGGTCCCCAAGATCAACTGGGAACCCAAGGCGCAGAACATTGCCCAGATCATGGAGGCGCTGTCGCTGACGGCCATCTCCACCGTGTTCGTGGACGACAACCCGGTCGAGCGCGACTCGGTGGCGGCGGCCCTGCCCGGCATCCGCGTGATCGGCCATGATCCGTATTCCATCAAGCGCCTGCTGACCTGGGCGCCGGAAACCCAGATCGCCCGCCTGAGCGCCGAATCGGCCCAGCGCGAAGCCTCGCTGCAGAACAAGGTCAAGCGCGATGAGCAGCGCGCCGCCATGCCGCGCGCCGAATTCCTGGCCAGCCTGGGCACCGAGGTCGAGCTGACCGAGATCGGCAGCACCGACCATCCCTCGTTCTACCGCGTATCCGAGCTGGTCAACAAGACCAACCAGTTCAACACCACCGGCGCACGCCGGGCGCTGGACGACTACCACCACCACTGGAGCCAGGGCGGGCGCGTGTTCGCCTTCACGGTCAAGGACAAGTACAGCGACTACGGGCTGGTGGGGGTACTGTTCTCGCTGTCGAACTGCATCACGCAGTATGTGATGAGCTGCCGGGTGCTGGGCATGGAAATCGAGATTGCCGTGCTGCGCGCCGTCACCCAGCGCCTGCAGGCCGATTTGCCGGAAGCGGCCGTGTCCGGGCTGGTGCTGCACACGGAAAAAAACACCCCGTCGCGCAGCGTGTTTGCCGACACCGGCTACAGCGCGACCGGCAACCCGCAATTCTTCATGGTGACCACGCCGCTGCCGGAGACGGCAGGCGTCCACGTGCAGATACGCTGGGTGTAAACCGGGCAAGGGCGCGCGGCGGCGCCCGATTATGTGCAATTATATTAAGAATTATAAATTATAATTCCGAATATAATTCCTTATAAAGGAGCGGCCATGAGCGCTGTGCCTTTTACCTTCGCCCGTCCCTTGCTGGCGGACCAGTATTGCGACGCCCTCCAGGGCCTAGGTCTGATCGACGTGCGTTCAGGCCTGTTTCTGGCGGCTCCCAGGCGCACCGGCAAGAGTACCTTCCTGCGCACCGATTTGCTGCCCGCATTCGCCCGAAGAAATTGGGTGAGCGTCTATGTGGACTTGTGGACCGACCGTGCGGCCGATCCCGGCCGTGTCATCGCGGCTGCCATCAAGGGCGTCCTGGCCCAACACGCAGGCGCCATCGCCAAGCTGGCGAAGAAGTCCGGGCTGGAAAAAGTGAACCTGTTCGGGGCGCTCAGCGTCAACGTGAACGCGCTTGACCTGCCCGCCACCGTGACACTGGCCGATGCATTGGAAGCGCTGCATATCGCCACCAGGATGCCGGTTGCCATCGTCATCGACGAAGCCCAGGACGTACTCTCCACCCAGCAGGGCATGGACGCCATGTTCGCGCTCAAGGCAGCGCGCGATCACCTCAACCCGGGCGGCGCCGCGCCACAAAAACTGTTCCTGGTCTTTACCGGATCCAACCAGGACAAGCTGGCCCGTATGGTGCAGAAAAAATCGGAACCGTTCTACGGTTGCGACATCACGAAATTTCCCCTGCTCGGCAAAGCGTATTCCGACGCTTATACGACGTACACCAATGCCCGGCTCGCGCCGGACAACCAGTTCAGCCCGGACGCCATGTGGGATGCATTTCAGCTGGTCGGCCAGCGTCCGGAAAAGCTGCGCACCCTGGTGGGAAAAGTCGCGCTCGAGGGGAGCGCCAATGCGCTGTCCGAGGCGCTCAAGTCGGAGGCGGAACTGTTGCGCAAGGAAATCTGGCAAGAGATGGAAAGCCAGTTCAACAGCCTGACGATGACCCAGCAGGCAGTGCTGGTCCACCTCATCAGGCAAGGCAAGAAATACGAGCCATTCACGGCGGAGTCACTGGCCGCTTACTCGGCCGCGGCCGGCAAAACCGTGAAGCCGCATGATGCGCAAGCCGCGCTGGAGGCGCTGCGCAAAGCCGGCCTGGTGTGGAAAGCCGTCCAGGGCGACTATGCCCTGGAAGACGATGCAATGGCAGCCTGGTACCAGACCCTGGCTAGGCCGGAGAACGCAGCAGGCGGGCGATGATGGCGCCATACAGCCGTTCCGCGATCTGCGCCATGCCCCAGTCCTTGGGATGGGCTTCCACGCCCTGGTGCCCGTAGGTGGGCTGCAGGCGGTCGGTGTTGGCAGGGTGGGTGAACAGGTCGCCGATGAACACGTACTCGGCGCCGTACAGCTGGCACACGCGCTCGATCACGTAATCCTTGGCCGGCGACTGCCACCAGGTGGAGATGCAGAACACGTGCGGGCTGGCCAGCCGCGCCGCATGCACCAGGCGCTGCAGGTTCTGGGCAAAGGCATTGAGCTGCTCCTGGTTGCCGATGTTGTCGCCCAGCTGGATGACCACCAGCGGCGGCTTGCGCTCCCAGACCTCGGCCAGCGAGGCCAGGTGGCCGTCGGCCACCGCCAGCTCGGATTCAAACGGGTAGAAATTGCGGATATAGGCTTGCTGCGGCGTCAGCCGCAGCTGCGCTAGCAGCCGGTGCGCATAGTCGTGGCCGGTGGCGCTGGCCGCCATGCCGTGGCTGTGCGGCCAGCCGATGTTGGCGGTCGGCTCGTGCCAGGTCAGGCTGTTGCCGATGAAGGCCACCTTGAGATCGGCCGCCACGGCCGGCAGCCCGTGTTCCTTGAAGGCGTTGTCGGCGTAATACGGGATGGCCGAACGGTCCCCGTCCTGCTGGCTCATGGTTCGCGGATGGATTCGTTCATGGCCTTGGTCAGCGGCCACAGCAGGTAGGACATCACGGTGCGGTGCCCCACCACCACCTCGGCCGCCACCGTCATGCCGGGCGTGAGCTGCTGGCCGTCCATGTTCTTGAGCTTCTGCCCCGTGAACGAGACCCGGGCCAGGAAGTAGGCGTCGGTCCCCTGCCCCGGCTGGCTGTTCTCGCGCTTGAAGGAGTCCGAGCTGATGGTGCGGATTTTCCCGTCCAGCATGCCGTGCTTCTGGAACTGGAAGGCGTCCACCTTCAGGTGCGCGACGTCGCCCACCTTGATGAACCCGATGTCCAGCGAATCGACCTGCACCTCGGCCTCCAGCTCGGCGCCCAGCGGCACCAGGGTGAACATGGCTTCCGCCTCGCGTGCGATGGAGCCCACCGACAGCTTGGCCACTTCCAGCACGATGCCGTCGGCCGGGGCGGTCAGCTGCACCAGCTGGTGGCGCTTGTCGGCCTTGGTCAGCTGCTCGGCGATGCCTTCGCGGTCGCGGGTGGCGGCCAGCAAGTCTTCCATGGCCTTCTGGCGCCAGCTCTTGGTGAAGGCGGCGCGCTCGGCCTCGGCCGAGGCCAGCTCGCTCTGCATCTCGATGGCCTTGTTCTTCTGCATGATCATGTCGCGCTCGACTTCCAGGCGGCGGTCGCGCGCTTCCAGCAAATGCATCTTGGCGCCGAACTGCTCGGCCATCAGCTGCTCCTGCATGGCTTCCACTTCGCGCAGCGATTTCACGCGCTGCGCCAGTATCACCTGGTCGCGGGCATTGGTTTCCAGGCTGGCTTTCAGGCGCGCGATGTTCTGGTCCATCTTGGTCTTCTGCGCCTCGTAGTTGGCCTGGCGCTCGCTGTACAGCTGCGATTGCAGGGCGGCGTCGCCGGCGCCCGTGGGCGCCGTGCTGCCGGAGGTAGTGCCGGGCGTGCGCTGGCCGGACAGCTCGGCGCGCAGGCCGGCGGCCTGGGTGTCCAGGCTTTGCAGGCGGGTGCGCAGCTGGGCTTCATCGGCCTGGGTGAAGGTCGGGTCCAGCGTGGCCAGCACCTGGCCTTTTTTCACGATCTGGCCCGGCCGCACCACGATGCTCTGGATGATGGAGGTCTCCAGCGGCTGCACCACGATGTTGGGCAGCGGATTGACCAGCTTGCCGTGGGCCACCACGATCTTCTCCACCGGCGACAGGCAAGCCCACACGATGAAGGTGACAAAGGCGGCCAGCATCACGTGCAGGGTGATGCGCACCGAGCGCGGCAGCGGACCGCGTTCGATGGCGTCGGCGTCCGGCAGGAAGTCGATCTCGGTCTGGTCCTTGCGGCGCGGCTTCAGGGCTGAACTCACAGGTGGCTTGTTTGCTGGTTCCATAAATGCTGGTAAGTGTCGCTACGGGTGAGCAGTTCGGAATGGCGGCCGGCATCGACCAGGCGGCCCTGCTGCATCACGAGGATGGTGTCGGCGTTGACCAGGGTGGACAGGCGGTGCGAGATCATCACCACGGTGCGCCCGATCGCGATGCGCGACAGGTTGTTGATGAAGATGGCCTCGCTTTCCGGGTCCAGCGCGCTGGCCGCTTCGTCCAGGATCAGGATGCGCGGCTTGGCCACCAGGGTGCGGGCAATGGACAGGCGCTGCTTCTGGCCGCCGGACAGGTTGGAGGCGTTTTCCTCCAGCACCGTGTCGTAGCCCTGCGGCAGGCGCTCGATGAATTCGTCGGCGCCGGCGGCCTGGGCCGCCGCCACCAGTTCCTCGAAGGTGGCGTCCGGCTTGGTGACGGACAGGTTTTCGCGCACGGTGCCGCGGAACAGGAAATTCTCCTGCAGCACCACGCCGATCTGGCGCCGCAGATGCGACAGCTCGATCTCGCGCGCATCGATGCCGTCGAAGCGGACGATGCCCTCCTGCACCGGATAGAGGCCCTGGATCAGCTTGGTCAGGGTGGTCTTGCCGGAACCGCTGCGGCCCACGATGCCCACCACCGTGCCCTGCTGGATAGTGAAGCTGGCCTTGTTCAGGGCCATGGCCTGGGCGCCCGGATAGCGGAAGGTGACGTCGTCGAAGCGGATCTCGCCCTGCAGGATGGGACGCAGGCCGTTGGCGCCGGCGCGGCCCTCGGGGGCCCGGTTCATCACCTCGCCCAGCATCTTCACGGACAGCGCGGTTTCCTGGTATTCGTTGACCAGGCCGACAATGGAAATCAGGGGACCGGTGACGCGCCCCGACAGCATCTGGAAGGCGATCAGGGCGCCCACCGACAGGGTCTGGTCGAACACGTCCTGCGCGCCCACCACGATCAGGGTCACGGGCAGCATCTTGCCCAGGAAGTCGGTGACGGCATTGCCGGCAATGGAAATCTGGCCGACCCGGAAGTGCATGGTGATGGCCTCGGCCGAGCGCTGGTCCCAGATGCGGCGCTGGCTCGGTTCGATCGCCAGCGCCTTCACGGTGCGCATGCCGTGGATGGTCTCGACCAGCATGGCCTGGCGCTGGCCCTCGGCCGCGTACAGGGCGTTCAGGCGGCGCTGGAAGGTCGGCACCATGGCCATCACGACGCCGCCGATCAGGGCGGCAAACACCAGCACGATCAGGGCCAGCTTGAAGGAATAGGCAAACAGGATGGGGATGAAGACCACCAGCGAAATCAGGTCCAGCGCGGTGAAGAACAGGCGGCCGGTGAGGAAGTTGCGTATCTTTTCCAGCTGCTGCATGTGGCGCGTGATGACGCCGGCCGTGGTGGTCTCGAAGTAGTCGATCGGCAGGCTGAGCAGGTGGCCGAAGGTGCGCCGGGTCAGGCGCATGTCGACCTTGTTGCTGGCCGCCAGGGTCAGGGTCTGGCGCAGGAAGCCGAAGATGGCGTCGAAGGCCAGGGCCAGCACGATGCCCACCGCCAGCACCCACAGGGTGGTGATGCTCTGGTGGGTCAGCACCTTGTCGATCACCAGCTGGAAGAAGATGGGCGAAGCCAGCGCCAGCAGCTGCATGGCGATGGCGGCAATGAAGATGTCGCGGAAGGCGGCTTTTTGCTTGAGCAGTTCTGGGATGAACCAGCGCAGGCCGAACGGCTGGTTGGGGTCGCTCAGCTTGTGCTGGCGCTTGACGAACACCACCTCGCCCTGCCAGCGCGATTCGAAATCGGCGCGCGACACCAGCACCACGCTGGCGTTGGCGTGGGTGGGGTTGAGGATGGCCACCTGGCCGTCGCCGCCGCTGGGGTCCTCGCGCATGCCGACCACGATCACGCTGTTGCCATCCACCAGGCGCGCCATCAGGGGGAACACGCCGTTCTGGGCCTGCAGGCGCGCCCAGTCCAGCCGGGCGATCCTGGCTTTCATGCCGATATCGGCGCAGATGCGCAGCAGCAGCCCGTCGCCCGGTTCCTCGGCGCGCAGGGCATAGTCGTCAATCAGGCGTTCAGGATTGATTTGCAGTCCATGGTGCTGCGCGATGGCAGTCAGGCACTGTATGGCGGTGTGGGGATATTTATCGTGCATTGGCCTGGATGGTGAAAAAACTTGCGTCAGCGCACTGCTGCACACGCTTCGGATTCTAACTCAGCCTCTGGCTTTCCGGCGCTAATTATCGAGCCCGTGTGCACTCGAACAGCACCGCGTTTGCCCCGCTGTTACAGGCTTTACGCAGTCCGGCGGACGGAAAAAAAACGGCAAGACAACAGTCTTGCCGTTCTGTCCAAACGGCGCCGCGCGGGCGGCGCCTGCCTGTTATTTCGCCGCCAGGATGCCGTGGCTGCCGGCGTTCTGCAGCGCCTTCAGCCGCAGCGCTTCCTCGCTGCCGGTGGCCGCCGTTTGCGCGGCCGCCAGCCTGGTGGCGCTGTCGTACTGGCTCAGCGTGCTGGCCAGCGCCGCCACCGTGGCGTTCACCGAGCTGGCGCCGCTGTCGGCTGGCGCCTCCAGCTTGGCGCCCACGGTATCGGCCGCATCAGTGGCGCTGAAGCTGGTGATCGCCTGGCTCAGGCTGCTCACCGAACTGCCCAGCGTGGCGCTGCCGGAAGCTGCACTACTCATCTGGAACCAGACGTCGGCCGCCGTATGGCTGCTGCCGTCCGCCGTCTCGTAGGTCGAGGTGATGCCGACGATATTGCCGTTGTTCAGCGAGGCATCCTGCTTGGCGTCCAGGTTCAGCTTGGTGATGCCCAGCTGCTCCAGGGTCTTGAGCTCGTCGGCCTGGCTGACGCCGTCCGCATTGCCATCCACCCACACGCGCAGGTCGCCGAAGGCGCTATCCTTGGCGTCGATCACGCCGTTGCCGTTGGTGTCCAGCTCGGCGAGGGCCTGGTAGCCGGTGCTGGCCTTCTGGCCGTTGGCCAGGGTGGTGCCGGAACCGAACAGCTCGCTACCGTCGTTGATCAAGCCGTCATGGTTGCGGTCCAGGGCCAGCAAGCCATCGTTGCCGGACACCCAGCCCACGGTGGACTTGCTGCCGTTGGCCAGCAGGTCGAACTGCACCCCGGCCGCCAGGTTCAGCGTGTTGATGCCGTTGTTGTCCAGGTCCAGCACGATAGGCGTACCCAGCGGCGACGGCAAGGCCGCGATCTGGTCGGTGGTCAGGCCCGGCACCTGGGCGCTGGTGATGGCGCAGATCTGGGCGCTGGTCATGGAGTGGATCTGGTCCGTGGTCAGCGAGGAGATCTGGGCCGTGGACAGCGCGGCAATGGCCGAGGTCTTCAGGGCCACCAGGTCGGCAGTCTCGATGGCGCGCAGCTGGTCGGTGCTCAGGGCCTGGATCTGGGCCGAGCCCAGCACCGCTACCTGGCCGGTCGACAGGCCGACCAGCTGGTCGGTGGTCAGCGCGGCGATCTGGGCCGTCTTCAGGGCCGCCACAGCCGAAGTCTTCAGCGCGGCCACGTCTTCCGTGTTCAGGGCCGCGATGGCGCCGGTGGACAGGGCCGCCACTTGCGACGAGCTCAGCACTGCCACCTGGCTGGAGCCCAGCGCGACCGCCTGGTCGGTGGTCAGGCCGCTGGACAGGCCGGCCGTGCTCAGGGCGGCGATCTGGGCCGTGGTCAGGTTGGCCACCTGGTCGGTGGTCAGGGCAGCCACCTGCGCCGTGCGCAGGGCAGCGATGGCGCTGGTCTTCAAGCCCACGATGTCGGCGGTCTCGATGGCGGCCACCGAGTTGGTCGACAGCACACCGAACTGCGCCGTGCTCAGGGCGTTCAGCTGGCTGGAGGACAGGGCCACCACCTGGTCGGTGGTCAGGCCGTTGGCCAGGTTGTTGGTCGACAGGGCGGCGAACTGGGCGGTGCCCAGGACGCCGATCTGGTCGGTGGTCAGCACCGACACCTGCAGGGTGGACAGGGCGGCGATGGCGCCGGTCCTGAGCGCGACGATATCGGCGGTCTCGATGGCGGACACCTGGGCGCTGGACAAGGCCAGGACCTGGGCGCTGCCCAGCACGTTCACCTGGCCGGTCGACAGGGCCACGATCTGGTCGGTGGTGAGGGCCTGCACTTGCGAGGTCTTCAGGGCGGCAATGGCCGAGGTCCTGAGCGCGGCCACGTCTTCCGTGTTGAGCGCCGCCAGGTTGACGGTGGACAGCGCCGCCACCTGGGCCGAGCCCAGCGCACCGGCCTGGGTCGAGGACAGGGCCACGGCCTGGTCGCTGGTCAGCGCGGCGATATTGGCCGTGGTGACGGCGGCGATCTGGGCCGTGGTCAGGTTGGACAGCTGGTCCGTGGTCAGGGCCGCCAGCTGCGCCGTCTTGAGCGAGGCGATGATGCTGGTCTTGAGGCCGACGATGTCCGCCGTTTCGATCGCGGCAATCGAGTTGGTCGACAGCGCATTGAACTGGGCGGTGCTGAGGGCGCCGAACTGGGCCGAGGTCATGGCCACGATCTGGTCGGTGGTCAGGCCATTGGCCAGGTTGTTGGTGGACAGGGCGCCCACTTGCGCGGTGCCCATGACGCCGATCTGGTCGGTGGTCAGCACCGACACCTGCAGGGTGGACAGGGCGGCGATGGCGCCGGTCCTGAGGGCCCCGATGTCGGCGGTCTCGATGGCCGACACCTGGGCGCTGGACAGGGCCACGATCTGGGCGCTGTTAAGGACATTCACCTGGCCGGACGACAGGGCCACGATCTGGTCGGTGGTCAGGGCCTGCACCTGGCTGGTCTTGAGCGCGGCAATGGCCGAGGTCTTGAGGGCGGCCAGGTCTTCCGTCTGCAGCGCCGCCACGTCGTTGGTGGACAGGGCCGCCACCTGGGCCGAGCTCAGGGCGCCGGCCTGGGTCGAGGACAGGGCCACCACCTGGTCGGTGGTCAGCGAAGCGATGTTGGCCGTGGTGATGGCGACCACCTGCGCCGTGCTCAGGTTGGACAGCTGGTCGGTGGTCAGCGCGGCCAGCTGGGAGCTGCGCAGCGAAGCGATGATGCTGGTGCGCAGGCCGACGATGTCCGCCGTTTCAATGGCGGCGATGTCGTTGGTGCTCAGCGCATTGAACTGGGCCGTGCTGAGGGCGCCGAACTGGCTGGACGACATGGCCACGATCTGGTCGGTGGTCAGGCCGTTGGCCAGGTTGTTGGTCGACAGCGCGCCCACTTGGGCGGTGCCCAGGGCGGCCACCTGGTCGGTGGTCAGCACCGACAGCTGCAGGGTGGACAGGGCGGCAATGGCGGCCGTCTTCAGGGCGACGATGTCGGCGGTCTCGATGGCGGACACCTGGGCGCTGGACAGGGCCACGATCTGGGCGCTGTTAAGGACATTCACCTGGCCGGACGACAGGGCCACGATCTGGTCGGTGCTCAGGGCCTGCACCTGGCTGGTCTTGAGCGCGGCGATGGCCGAGGTCTTGAGGGCGGCCAGGTCTTCCGTCTGCAGGGCCGCCACGTCGTTGGTGGACAGCGCCGCGACCTGGGCCGAGCTGAGGGCGCCGGCCTGGGTCGAGGACAGGGCCACCACCTGGTCGGTGGTCAGGGCCGCGATATTGGCCGTGGTGACGGCGGCAATCTGGGCCGTGGTCAGGTTGGACAGCTGGTCCGTGGTCAGCGCCGCCAGTTGCGCCGTCTTCAGCGAGGCAATGATGCTGGTACGCAGGCCCACGATGTCGGCCGTCTCGATGGCGGCGATCGAGTTGGTCGACAGCGCATTGAACTGGGCCGTGCCCAGGGCGCCGAACTGGGCCGAGGTCATGGCGACGATCTGGTCGGTGGTCAGGCCGTTGGCCAGGTTGTTAGTGGACAGGGCGCCCACTTGCGCGGTGCCCAGGGCGCCGACCTGGTCGGTGGTCAGCACCGACACCTGCAGGGTGGACAGGGCGGCAATGGCAGCCGTCTTCAGGGCGCCGATATCGGCGGTCTCGATGGCGGACACCTGGGCGCTGGACAGGGCCGCGACCTGGGCGCTGTTAAGGACATTCACCTGGCCGGACGACAGGGCCACGATCTGGTCGGTGCTCAAGGCCTGCACCTGGGCAGTGCGCAACGCGGCGACGGCCGAGGTCTTCAGCGCGGCCAGGTCCTCGGTCTGCAGGGCGGCCACGTCGTCGGTGGACAAGGCTGCCACCTGCGCCGAGCCCAGGGCGCCAGCCTGGGTCGAGGACAGGGCCACCACCTGGTCGGTGGTCAGGGCCGCGATATTGGCCGTGGTGACGGCGGCGATCTGCGCCGTGGTCAAATTGGACAGCTGGTCGGTGGTCAGCGCCGCCAGCTGCGCCGTTTTCAGCGAGGCGATGATGCTGGTCTTCAGGCCGATGATGTCGGCGGTTTCAATGGCGGCGATATCGTTGGTGCTCAGGGCGCCGAACTGGGCGGTGCTGAGGGCGCCAAACTGGTTGGACGACATGGCCACGATCTGGTCCGTGGTCAGGCCGCTGGCCAGGTTGGCGGTGGTCATGGCGGCCACCTGGGCCGTGCCCAGGACGCTCACCTGGTCGGTGGTCAGCACCGACACCTGCAGGGTGGACAGGGCGGCAATCGCGCCGGTCTTGAGCGCGACGATGTCAGCGGTCTCGATGGCGGACACCTGGGCGCTGGACAGGGCCGCGACCTGGGCGCTACCCAGCACATTCACCTGGCCGGACGACAGGGCCACGATCTGGTCGGTGCTCAGGGCCTGCACCTGCGAGGTTTTCAGGGCGGCGATGGCCGAGGTCTTGAGGGCGGCCAGGTCTTCCGTCTGCAGGGCGGCCACGTCGTTGGTGGACAGCGCCGCCACCTGGGCCGAGCTCAGGGCGCCTGCCTGGAGCGAGGACAGGGCCACCACCTGGTCGGTGGTCAGGGCCGCGATATTGGCCGTGGTGACGGCGGCAATCTGGGCCGTGGTCAGGTTGGACAGCTGGTCGGTGGTCAGCGCGGCCAGCTGGGCCGTCTTCAGCGAGGCGATGATGCTGGTCTTGAGGCCGACGATGTCGGCGGTCTCGATGGCGGCAATGTCATTGGTGCTCAGGGCGTTGAACTGGGCGCTGCCCAAGGCGCCGAACTGGGCCGAGCTCATGGCCACGATCTGGTCCGTGGTCAGGCCGTTGGCCAGGTTGTTGGTCGACATGGCGGCAAACTGGGCCGTGCCCAGGGCGCTCACCTGGTCGGTGGTCAGCACCGACACCTGCAGGGTGGACAGGGCGGCAATGGCGGCCGTCTTCAGCGCCACGATGTCGGCCGTCTCGATGGCGGACACCTGGGCGCTGGACAGGGCGGCCACCTGGGCGCTGCCCAGCACGGCCACCTGGGCCGAGGACAGGGCCACCACCTGGTCGGTGGTCAGGGCCTGCACCTGGCCGGTCTTGAGGGCGGCAATGGCCGAAGTCTTGAGGGCCGCCACGTCTTCCGTGTTCAGGGCCGCCACGCCGTCGGTGGACAGGGCCGCCACCTGGGCCGAGCTCAGCACGCCGGCCTGGGTCGAGGTCAGGGCCACCACCTGGTCGGTGGACAGGGCGGCGATGTTGGCGCTCGTGACGGCGCCGATCTGGGCCGTGGTCAGGTTGGACAGCTGGTCCGTGGTCAGCGCCGCCAGCTGGGCCGTCTTCAGCGAGGCGATGATGCTGGTCTTGAGGCCGACGATATCGGCGGTCTCGATGGCGGCAATGTCATTGGTGCTCAGGGCGCCGAACTGGGCGGTGCTCAGGGCGCCGAACTGGGCCGAGCTCATGGCCACGATCTGGTCCGTGGTCAGGCCGTTGGCCAGGTTGTTGGTCGACATGG